>JACDEU010000111.1 GCA_013816245.1 Actinomycetota bacterium
CGCCCTGCTCGCCCTCCGCGGCGAGTCGCCGCGGAGGAAGCTTGGGAGTCTCGCGTGGGGGCTGCCGGTGGCCGCGGTGTGGCCCCTCGTCCTGGTCGTCGCGGGGCGCTCGCCGCTCGACCTGTTTCGCGCCCAGGGCCTCTGGCAGCGCCACCTTTCACCTGCGGGGCCGTTCGGAGGCATCGCCGCTGGAGTGGACCAGGGCTGGCGGACGGCCCTCTCGCTCGGCTCGTCGCACGAGCTCTACCTGCCCTGGCCCAGCGAGCTCGTGAACGTGCTCTTCCTCGTGCTCTTCATCGGCCTCACGGTCATCGCCTGGCGGGTGCTGGGCGCTCCGTACGGTCTCTTTGCGGCGCTCTCGCTGGCGCTGCCGCTGAGCTTCCCGAGCGGCCCCTCGCCGCTCCTCTCGCTGCCGCGCTTCGGGCTTGTCGTCTTCCCGTTCTTCCTTGCGCTCGCCAGCCTCGGGCGACGACGCTCCTTCAACGCGGCAATTGTCGCAGGAGGCTTCTGCGGACTCGTGCTCGCGCTCGCTGCCTGGACGAGCTGGCACTGGGTTGCGTAGGCGGATCTCCGCCGGCGTCGTCCTCGCCGACACTCGCCCTCACGGGCCTGCCATCGTCGCGGCGCAAGCACTCACTCGGCAGCCGCTCCCAAGGCGGTGAACGCACGATCGAACGGCTGCTCTCGGTCGACCAGACCTGCCGGCTTCAGCGCCGCTCGCTCTACGCCTACCTCAGCGACGCCCTCACCCGCCAAAGCGCGCGGCGACCGATCCCCGCGCTGGCCTGAGAAACAGGGACATCACCGACAGCCGCGAGGGCCGCGGTTGCCTCCACAGACGAGAGATTCTGAGCCTTCTCGACGTGAAAGCTCCATAAGCGGCTCCATATCCGGAACCCAGAGCGCCCGCACCGACCGAAGACATCCAAAAAGCCCCGACGTGCGGGAAGTTTGCAGAGCCCTCTTCCGGACTCGAACCGGAGATCCCCTGCAAAAGCGTCTGCGGGGAAACCACGAACGCCGACCAGCGCTCGCGCGGAAGAAACCGGCACGCCGCGGCCAACACGACCCGGTCGCGCTGTCGCAGCTCCGGCCGCTTCACGCTCCGCCGAAGTACACGGAGCTGGTGCCGCAGCACTGCGTTCTCCAGCTCCAGCGCGGCGACGGCCGAGCGGCCCGGGATGAGTCGAACAAGCAGATGCACAATGAAGGAAATCACCACGCCCGATCCTAGGGATTGCCCGCAACCGACGTCGTGGTAAAGTGACCACCGTAGAGACCACCTGGGAGCGAGGAGAGAAATGGCGGAGATCGGGATCAAGGAGCTGAAGAGCGGCGCGTCCCGCGTCGTCGACGAGGTCGCCGCCGGGCGCAGCTACGTCATCACCAAGCGGGGGCAGCCGACCGCGGTGCTGATGCCCGTCGAGGAGGCTGAGGATCTCGTGCTCGCGAACGCGGAGGAGTTCATCAGCGTGCGCCGCCGCGCCCGCGAGGCCTACCGCCGCGGCCGCTCCAAACCGCTCCGGGACATCGCCTGAGCGGCCCCTACGAGGTCCGGCTCGCGCCCACCGCCGCGCGCGACTTCAAGAAGCTGCCGGCGCCGCTGCGGGAGCGGATCCGCACTAGCCTCGAACAACTCGCCCAAGCCGCAGCAGAAACCGGCCGCATCCGCGGCAAGAAGGTAAAGACGATCCGCGGCCACGCGGACACCTTCCACCGACTGCGCGTCGGCGACTACCGCGTCATGTACGACCTCATCCCCGACGACCGCGTCCTCCTCGTCCTCGGCATCGTCCACCGCAGCGACCTCGAACGCTGGCTCCGAGCCCGCTAACACGACGCATCACGATTTCCGACCCCCTACAGGCGTTTGTTCGGGTCGTCCCAGGCCACGGGGAGGTGCTCCATCTCGCGCAGCGGCAGCGTGCCGCGCCATATCGGCTCGCCGTTGCGGCGCAGGTCTGGGAAGCGATCGAGTAGCGCGGTGAGGGCTATCTCGCCGTGGAGGCGCGCGAGCGGTGCGCCGAGGCAGAAGTGGCGGCCGGCTGCGAAAGAAAGGTGTGGGTTGGGGTCGCGGTCGGGATCGAAGCGGTGCGGCTCGTTGAACAACGCGGGGTCGCGGTTGGCGAGCATGAGGAACGCGTGGCGGGGCTCGCGGGCAGCGAAGCGGCAACCCTCGACCACCACGTCCTCGGCGGGCGCAGACACGACAGTGCTGACCGGCGAGGTTAGTCGCAGCACCTCCTCGACGACGCGGTTGATGCGGCGCGGCTCGGCGCGGAGGCGGTCACGCTCGGCGGGGTGCGCGAGCAGGAGATCCGTGCCGGCGGCGATGAGTGAAGTCGTCGTCGCGTGGCCAGCCTCGACGAAGAAGATGCAGTTGGCGATCAGGTCCGCCCGGTCGTCGCCGCCGGCCGGCGCGTCCGCGGCCAGGGCTGACAGAAGGTCGTCCTCGGGCTCTCGTGCGCGCGCGTCGAGCAGCTCGGCGAAGCGGCGCTGCAGCGCCTCGGCGGCCTCGCTGCCGCGTGCCACGGCGTCCGGGTCGGTCTGGTGGGCGAAGGCGCGGTTGACGGTCAGGAGGTGGTCGCCGATCACCGGTTGGTCTTCCCGCGGCACGCCCATCACGCCGGTGATGACCGCGAACGGCAGCGGACGGGCGAAGTCGCTCACGACGTCCATGTGCCCCGCGTCGGCCACCGCGTCGAGCAGGGCGCCCGCGCGCTGCGTGATCTCTTCCCGGAAGCGCTCGACGGTCCGCGGCCCGAACAGCCCGACGAAGCGCTGGCGCAGCCGCCGATGGCGGTCGCCGTCCAGCGAGATGAGCCAGCGACCCAGCATCCGCCATAGCGGCGCCTCACCCCGCGACCCCGCACGCAGGAATGCCGGGTCGCGCAGCGCACGCTCGACGACGGCGTAGCGCGCCGTCGGCAGATCAAGCGCCGCCACGACGTCGTGCGGGTCCAGTCGCCCCTCCTCGCTGAACAGCGCGGCGACCGCCGCGCGCTCCTGGGCGAAGCCGTCGCCGTGCTGCTCGGTCATGTGAACTACCCGCCCGAGCCGTGAAAGACGAAGGTGGCGGTGAAGGATCCGGTTCTGCCACCGATCGTGCGCGACGTGCATGTCTTCGTCCCGTGTTTGTCGAGTGCGCCGTCGCCGTGCACGACGATCGTGTCGTTGGCGGTGACGATTCCGGCGACCTGAACGGGCACGATCGGAGCGTCGCAGCGCAGCCGCGCGATTGCAAGTGTCCGGCCAGTTACGACCGTTCGAGACTCTTCCATAAGCGACAAGGGCTTGATCAATCCTTCCTGGTTGACCGCGACGCACGACGGCCGGGCAGATTCAGAATCTCTAGCTGAAGGTCGCCTGTTCGATCCACGGCACGCCCTCCGTAATCGGCTTGAGCCCGTGACG
>JACDEU010000028.1:0-24866 GCA_013816245.1 Actinomycetota bacterium
GGCCTGGCCGCCCCGGCCACCGCCGGCGCCACCGCGGCCTGCCCCGCCGCGCTTGCGCGACGGGCGTACGGGACCGAGACCCTCGCGGTCGCGCTGGCGGTCGCGGCCGCCCTCGCGAGAAGCACCGAGGCCCTCGACATTTGCGCGTCGCCTGCGAGCCTGATCCTGCTCGCCGAGGCGCACGTCCTTCTCGGTATCGAGACCGCCGTAACCCTCCGGCATGATCTCGCCCTTGTTGATCCAGACCTTCACGCCGATGCGCCCGAAGGTCGTCTTCGCCTCGACGAAGCCGTAGTCGATGTCCGCGCGAATGGTGTGCAGCGGGACACGTCCTTCGGAGTACGCCTCGGAGCGGCTCATCTCGGTTCCGCCTAGACGGCCGCCGCACTGAATGCGCACGCCCTTGGCGCCCGAGCGAATGCCCGAGGCGAGCGCGCGCTTCATCGCGCGCCGGAAGCTGACTCGGTTCTGCAGCTGCTCGGCAATCGACTGAGCCACGAGCTTGGCGTCGAGCTCGGGACGCTTGATCTCGTTGATGTTGATGTGGACGTTCTTCTTGGTCAACGCGTGCAGGTCTTTGCGCAGCGCGTCCACCTCGACGCCCGACTTGCCGATCACGATTCCCGGCCGCGCCGTGTAGATGTCGACGGTGATCCGCTGCTTGTCCTTGCGGATCAGGATGTCGGACAACCCTGCGTGCGAAAGCTTGTTGGTGATGTGTTCCCGGATCTTGATGTCCTCGATCAGGTACGCGGGGAAATCCTTCTTGCCCGTGTACCAGTTGGACTTCCAGTCGTGGATGACGCCGACGCGCATCCCGCCGGGATGAACTTTTTGGCCCATTACTTTGCGGCCTCCTTCTTCTTAGCGGGACGCTTGGACGCGGTCTTCTTCTTGGAGTGAGAAGCGGTCGTCTTCTTCGCAGCGGCGCGCTTCGGCTTCGGTGCCTCCGAGGCTTCGGCCTGCGCGGGCACCGACGTCGCCGGTGCTGCAGCCAGCGGGGCCTCGACGAGCGTGACGGTGATGTGGCATGTGCGCTTGCGAATCCGGGCGACCCGTCCGCGTGCGCGTGCACGCCAGCGCTTCATCACCGGACCGCCGTCGACGTACGTCGCCTTGACGTACAGCCGGTCTTCGGCGATGCCGTGGTTGGCCTCGGCGTTCGAGACGGCCGACTGCAGCACCTTCTGCAGCACGCCGGCAGCCTCACGCGAGGTGAAGGCGAGGACGGCCCGCGCCTCGGGCACGCTGCGGCCGCGGATGTGCTCCGCGACGAGCCGCGCCTTGCGAGGTGACATCCGCACGTACTTCGCCTGCGCCCGGACTTCTCTGGGTGTCTCGACGGTGCTCATCAAACGCGCTTCTTCACTTCGGTCTTGCGGTCGCCCGAGTGGCCGCGGAAGGTCCGGGTCGGCGCGAACTCGCCGAGCTTGTGGCCGACCATCTGCTCGGAGATGAAGACGGGCACGTGCTTACGGCCGTCGTGGACCGCGATCGTGTGCCCGACCATGTCCGGGAAGACGGTCGAGGTGCGTGACCAGGTGCGGATCATCCGCTTCTCGTTCTTCTCGTTCATCGCCTCGATGCGGCCCATCAGCCGCGCCTCGACGAAAGGCCCCTTCTTGCTTGATCTACTCAACGTTCCCCCTCATTTCCGACGAGCGAAGCGAAGTCCTAACACCGGCCACGGAAAAATGCGCAGCATTTTCATCGTTTTTCCTTTCCGCGCCTGCGGCTGCGGACGATCAGACGGTCGGATTCCTTGTGCTTGCGGCGCGTGCGCTTGCCGAGCGTGGGCACACCCCACGGCGTCACCGGATGGCGGCCGCCCTTGGACTTGCCCTCGCCGCCGCCGTGCGGGTGGTCGACCGGGTTCATCGCCGAGCCGCGCACCGTCGGGCGCTTGCCCCTCCACCGGCTCCGTCCTGCCTTGCCGCCGGTGATGTTCTCGTGGTCCACGTTACCGACCTGGCCGATCGTCGCGCGACATGTGAGCGCGACACGGCGCATCTCCCCTGAGGGAAGCCGAAGAACGCCGTAGCCCTCGTCCTTCGCGACAAGCTGAACGCCGGAACCGGCGCTCCGAGCCATCTGCCCGCCGCGGCCCGGCTTGAGCTCGACGTTGTGCACGAGGGTGCCCGTCGGGATGTTCTCGAGCGGGAGTGCGTTGCCCGGCTTGATGTCGGCTGCGGGCCCTGACTCGACCACCGCGCCGACCCGCAGTCTCGCCGGGGCGAGGATGTAGCTCTTCGCGCCGTCGGCGTAGTGCAGCAGCGCGATCCGGGCGGAGCGGTTGGGGTCGTACTCGATCGCGGCGACCTTGGCGGGAACCCCGTCCTTGCGGCGCTTGAAGTCGATCACGCGGTAGCGGCGCTTGTGGCCGCCGCCCTGGTGACGCGTCGTGATCCGGCCGTTGTTGTTGCGACCGCCCTTCTTCGTCAGCTTTTCGGTCAGCTTCTTCTCGGGCTTCGACTTCGTGACCTCCTCGAACGTCGAGACGGTCATGAAGCGACGGCCCGGCGAAGTCGGCTTGTACCTACGAACGGGCATCTTCGACCTCCCCATTCACCCGAGCGAAGCGAAGGGTCAAAACAGTCACGCGGAAAATGCGCAGCATTTTTCGCGTCATGCGTGGACTCCTTCGAAGATCTCGATCGAGTCACCGGGCTTGAGCTGCACGATCGCCTTCTTCCAGCCCGGCCTGCGCCCGCGATAGAGACCGCGGCGCTTCGGCTTCGACTGCACCATGGAGACGTTCACCCTGAGCACCTTGACGTTGAAAAGCTCTTCGACCGCCTGCCTGACCTGGGTCTTGTGCGCATCCGGATGGATCCGAAAGGAGTAGGTGTTGCTGGCCTCGATCTGTGCATAGCTCTTCTCCGACACGACCGGGGCGAGCAGGACTTCGTTCGGGTGGAGGCTCATGAGCTTTCCGCCTTCGTCTTCGAGTCGTCCTTTGCGGCCTTCGCCTCGACCAGCTCGAGCGCCTCCTGGGTCAGGAGCACCGAGCGCGCCCACACGAGCGCTGCGACCTCGAGCTGTCCCGGAGTCGTCACGACGACGCGGTCGATGTTGCGGAAAGACTTGGCCACGTTCTCCTCGTCGCTCGTCACGACGACGGCCGGGAGCTCCTTGCCCCACTTGGCAAGAAGCGCGACCGCGTCACGCGTCGACGGAGCGCTGAAAGTCGACCCGTCGAGCACGGCGAGCGTGCCGTTCGCGGCATGCTCCGAGAGAACTCCACGCAGTGCCGAGCGGCGCGTCTTGCGGTTCACCTTGACCTCGAAGTCGCGAGGGCTCGGCGGAAACGCGACGCCGCCGCCGGTCCAGTGCGGAGCTCGGGTCGTGCCGGCTCGCGCGCGGCCGGTTCCCTTCTGGCGCCACGGCTTCGACCGTCCACCCGAAACGAGCCCGCGACTCTTCGCGGCGCGCGTGCCTCTGCGGTCGGCGTTCATCTCCGCGCGAACAGTCTCGTGGACGATGTGCGGCTTCAACTCGGCACCGAAGACTGTTTCCTCGAGCGTCAGGTCCTTGGCCTTCTTGCCGGCGGAGTCGAAGAGAGGTGCATTCGGCGCAGCCATCAGTGACTGGCCTCCCGCACTTCGACGAAGCTGTTCTTCGGCCCGGGCACCGCGCCCTTGACCAGCAGGAGGTTCTCTTCCGGGCGCACCTCGTGCACAACCAGCCCGCTCTGGGTCACGCGCTTGCCACCGAGGCGACCGGCCATCTTCTGACCCTTGAACACGCGCGAGGGCGTTGCCGACGCCCCGATCGATCCAGGCTTGCGGACGTTGTGCGAACCGTGCGAGGTGGGACCGCGGTGGAACCGGTGTCGCTTGATCGTCCCGGCGAAGCCCTTCCCGTGCGCGACGCCGCTGACCTTGATCTTCTCGCCCGGCTCGAACACCTCGACGGTGACGTTCTCGCCGACGACCGCTTCAGTCTGTCCCCGGAGCTCGAGCAAGTGCCTGTAGGCACCGCTGACGCTGTTCTTCTTCAGATGCCCCAGCTTGGGCTTCGTGAGCTTGCGTTCGGCCACCTCGTCGTAGGCGATCTGGACTGCGTCGTAGCCATGCTCGTCGACGGTCTTGACCTGCACGACGGGACATGGCGCGGCCTCGATCACCGTCACCGGCGTGACGACGCCGGATTCCGGGTCGAAGACCTGCGTCATGCCCAGTTTTTTTCCTACGATGCCTTTCAATGCATTAGCTCCGTGTCGAAATCAAATTTCATGTGACCGAAGGTCACAATTTGATTTCGATATCGACGCCGGCCGGAAGGTCGAGCCGCATCAACGAGTCGACGGTCTTCGGGGTCGGCGAGTGGATGTCGATCAGCCGCTTGTGCGTCCGCACCTCGAAGTGTTCCCGCGAGTCCTTGTCCTTGAACGGAGACCGGATCACGCAGTAGACGTTCTTCTCGGTGGGCAGCGGAACGGGACCGGTGATGGTGGCGCCGGTTCGCTGAGCAGTGTCGACGATGTCCTTCGCGGACTTGTCGAGCTGCTGGTGGTCGTAGCCCTTCAGACGGATACGGATTTTTTGAGCCAACGAACCGGCGCCTTTCTACTTGATGACTTCCGTGACGACGCCTGCGCCGACGGTGCGGCCACCCTCGCGGACGGCAAAGCGCAGACCTTGATCCATGGCGATCGGCTGGATCAGCTCGACGTCCATGTTGGTGTTGTCGCCCGGCATGACCATCTCCTGGCCTTCGGGGAGCTTGATCGCGCCCGTCACGTCCGTCGTGCGGAAGTAGAACTGCGGGCGGTAGTTGTTGAAGAACGGCGTGTGGCGGCCGCCCTCGTCCTTCGAGAGGACGTACACCTCTGCCTTGAAGTGCGTGTGCGGTGTGATGGAGCCCGGCTTCGCGAGCACCTGCCCACGCTCGATCTCCTCACGCTTGATGCCGCGGAGCAGCGCGCCTGCGTTGTCGCCTGCCTGCGCGTAGTCGAGCGTCTTCTGGAACATCTCGAGGCCGGTCACGACGGTCTTTTCGACCTTCTCGTGAATACCGACGATCTCGACCTCGTTGCCCGACTCGATCTTGCCCTGCTCGATGCGGCCGGTCACGACAGTGCCGCGTCCGGTGATCGTGAAGACATCTTCGATCGGCATCAGGAAAGGCTTGTCGACGTCGCGCTCCGGCTCCGGAATGAACGAATCGACGGCCTCCATCAGCTCGAGGATCTTGGGCGTCCACTCGCCGTCGCCCTCGAGGGCCTTCAGCGCGGAAACCTGGATGACGGGAATGTCGTCGCCCGGGAAGTCGTACTTCGAGAGAAGCTCACGCACTTCCATCTCGACCAGCTCGAGCAGCTCCGGGTCGTCGACCATGTCGGCCTTGTTCAGCGCGACGACGATCGACGGCACCTCGACCTGACGGGCGAGCAGGATGTGCTCACGCGTCTGAGGCATCGGGCCGTCTGCTGCGGAAACGACGAGGATCGCACCGTCCATCTGGGCGGCCCCCGTGATCATGTTCTTGATGTAGTCGGCGTGCCCAGGGCAGTCGACGTGTGCGTAGTGGCGGTTCTCGGTCTCGTACTCGACGTGCGACGTGTTGATCGTGATGCCGCGCGCCTTCTCCTCGGGTGCGTTGTCGATCTCCTCGAAGCTCTTGACGCCGGTGGTCGACGTCCCCTGCTCCGACAGCACCTTTGTGATCGCCGCGGTCAGCGTCGTCTTCCCATGGTCGATGTGACCGATGGTGCCAACGTTGAGATGCGGCTTGGTGCGCTCGAACTTCTGCTTGGCCATGCTTCTCCTTCCTATCTCTTACGCGTCGCTCGCGGCCAGCTCGGCCAGAATCGACTGCGGAACTTCCTCATAACGTTCGAATTGCATCGTGAATTCAGCGCGACCCTGCGTCATCGAACGCACGTCGGTCGCGTAGCCGAACATCTCCGCGAGCGGGACGACGGCCTTGATCACCTGTGCGTTGCCGAGGGGCTCCAGGCTCTCGACGCGTCCACGCCGGGAGTTCAGGTTCCCCATCACGTCGCCCAGGTAGTCCTCGGGAGTGATCACTTCGACGGCCATCACCGGCTCGAGGAGCTTCGGCTTGCCCCGCTTCATCGCCTCTTTGAAGGCCATGGAGCCGGCGACCTTGAAGGCGATCTCGCTCGAGTCGACGTCGTGGTACGAGCCGTCTACGAGCTCGACGCGGATGTCGACAACGGGATACCCCGCGAGCACCCCGGACTCCATCGCCTCCTGGATGCCGAGGTCGACTGCCGGGATGTACTCCTTCGGGATCTTCCCGCCGATGATCTTGTCGACGAATTCGTAGCCGTCGCCGGAGCTCATCGGCGCGGCGTTGATGACCGCGTGGCCGTACTGGCCGCGGCCGCCGGTCTGACGGACGAACTTGCCCTGAATCTTCTCGACTGCCTGGCCCATCGTCTCGCGGTAGGCGACCTGCGGACGGCCCACGTTCGCGTCGACACTGAACTCGCGCTTGAGGCGGTCGACGATGATCTCGAGGTGAAGCTCACCCATACCGCCGATCAGGGTCTGGCCGGTCTCGTCGTCGGTGCGCACACGGAAGGTCGGGTCCTCTTCCGCCAGGCGCTGTAGGCCGACCCCGAGCTTGTCCTGGTCCGCCTTCGACTTCGGCTCCACGGCGACGTAGATCACCGGGTCCGGGAACATCATCGACTCGAGCTTGATCGGTGCGGTGTCCGTCGCGAGCGTGTCGCCGGTCGTCGTCGCCTTGAGGCCGACGGCCGCCGCGATCTCGCCCGCGCCGATTTCGTCGCGCTCTTCGCGGTGGTTCGCGTGCATCTGGAGGATGCGGCTGATCCGCTCGGTCTTGCCACTGTTCGTGTTGAGGACGCGGTCGCCGGCCTTGAGCTGGCCGGAGTACACCCGGAAGTACGTCAGCTTTCCGACGTACGGGTCGGACATGACCTTGAAGGCAAGCGCGGAGAACGGCTCGTCGATCGCGGGACGGCGCGAGAGCTCGTGCTCGGTGCGGGGATCGACCCCGTGCACGGGTGGCACGTCGATCGGGCTGGGCAGATAGTCGATGACACCGTCGAGCAGCGGCTGGACGCCCTTGTTCTTGAAAGCGGAGCCGAGCAGCACGGGGCTGATCTTGTTCGCGAGCGTGCCCTTGCGGAGCGCGCGGCGGATCATCTCGGGCGTGACGGACTCCTCGTCCATCAGGTACGTCTCGGTCAGCTCGTCGTCGAACTCGGCGACCGAGTCGATCAGCTGATGGTGGTACTCCTGGGCCTGTTCGGCGAGCTCGGCCGGAATCTCGCCCGTCTCCATCTTCGTCCCGAGGTCGTCCGACCACGTGATGGCACGCATGTCGACGAGGTCGACGATGCCGCGGTGATGCTCTTCGAGGCCGATGGGAAGCTGGACCGGGACGGGATGTGCGCCGAGCCGGTCGATCATCGACTGCAGGGCTGCGAAGAAGTCCGCGCCGGTGCGGTCCATCTTGTTGATGAAGGCGATGCGGGGGACGCCGTAGCGCTCGGCCTGCCGCCAGACGGTCTCGGACTGCGGCTGGACACCGGCGACCGCGTCGAAGACCGCGATCGCGCCGTCGAGGACGCGCAGACTACGCTCCACCTCGACCGTAAAGTCCACGTGGCCGGGCGTATCAATAATGTTGATTCGATAGTCGCGCCACGACGCTGTCGTCGCCGCAGACGTGATCGTGATGCCGCGCTCCTGCTCCTGCGCCATCCAGTCCATCGTCGCCGCGCCCTCGTGGACCTCGCCCATCTTGTGGGTGCGGCCGGTGTAGTAGAGGATCCGCTCGGTCGTCGTCGTCTTCCCCGCGTCGATGTGGGCCATGATCCCGATGTTCCGCACGCGGTCGAGCGCGATGCCGCTCTTGGTGTCGATAGCCATCGCTGCTACCACCTGTAGTGGGCGAAGGCCTTGTTGGCCTGCGCCATGCGGTAGACGTCGTCCTTGCGCTTAAAGGCCCCGCCCTGCTGGTTCAAGGCGTCGAGGAGCTCGGCGGAGAGCTTGTCGATCATGCCCTTCTCACGGCGGGCGCGCGCGAAGTCGACCAGCCAGCGCACGGCGAGCGTGCGCGCGCGGCGCTGCGGCACCTCGACGGGCACCTGGTAGTTGGCTCCTCCGACGCGCCGGCTCTTGACCTCGAGCACGGGCGTGACGATCTTGACGGCCTGCTCCAGCACCTCGACCGGCGGCTTGCCGGTCTTCTCGCCGATGCGCTCGAGAGCGCCGTAGACGATCTGCTCGGCCGTCGACTTCTTGCCGGCGGTCATCACCTTGTTGATCACCTGCGTGACCAGCGCGGAGTTGTAGATCGAGTCCGGCTCGACCGGCCGGGTCTGGACTTCACCACGGCGCGGCACTAGCTGCCCTTTTTGGCGCCGTACTTGGAACGGCCCTGCTTGCGGTCGCTGACCCCCGACGCGTCGAGCGCGGCGCGGATGACCTTGTACCGGACGCCCGGGAGGTCCTTGACTCGGCCGCCTCGGACGAGGACGACGGAGTGCTCCTGGAGATTGTGGCCCTCGCCCGGGATGTAGGTCGTGACCTCCATCTGATTCGTCAGACGGACGCGCGCCACCTTCCGGAGAGCCGAATTCGGCTTTTTCGGGGTATGCGTGAACACGCGCGTACAGACGCCGCGCTTCTGCGGCGCCCCGCCGAGAGCAGGGGTCTTCGTCTTCCCTTTTTGGAGGGCGCGACCCTTGCGGACGAGTTGATTGACGGTGGGCATGAACCTCCTGGAAAGTGCCTTCTCACACAGCAACGGTCGGCGGGGCCGATGACCCTGCCAACCGGACGAGGCATGGTAGCGAAACCCGCGAGGGGCTGCAAACCCGGAATCCCGCTCCTGGAGCGAAACCAGACTGGCTTCTGGCGCGTTTCCCCATGGACTGCGGCGATGCATTTTCCTACTTTGAAACGCTAGTGAGACCGCCTGAGCGCCACTACAGTGAGGCGGCGGGTTTTTGCCTTCCTGCGGCGAAGAAATGGCCATCGTTCTGATCGGGATCAGTGTGGGTCTGGGCGCCCTCGTGGTGCTACTCCTTGCTCTGCTCGTTGTCCGGCGGCGGTCGGACAACTCGACCGATGAGCGGGTGGCGGAGGTCGTGGCCAGCCTGAACGCGCGGATGGACGAGCTCGGCCGCGAGCTCGCCGGCGCTCTCGAGCGCGCCGAAGAGGAGGGCCGGCGCAGCCGCATCTTCGGCGAACTGGCCGGGTCGATCGACCTGGATGAGGTCCTGTCGCGGACGCTCGAGGCGGCGGGCGCACTGGAGCATGCGGATGCGGCGCTCGTCATGCTCCCCGACCCGAACGGCGCGAAGCCGCTGGTCGCGACCCTCGGCCTCTCCGTCGAGGAAGCTGAGCGGCACGCCATCACCGGCCCGCCGGACGGCCGCCTCGCGCGCTCGATCACGATGTCGTACACCTATCCCGAGCTCGAGCGGGAGTCCTCGAGCGAAGAGGGCGTGATCAACGCCGGCCTCGCGGTCCCGCTCCCGGGCGACAACTCCACCCTCGGCTACCTGACGGTGTTCACGCGGCGGAAGGGCCACGAGTACTCCGACGACGACGTGCGCCAGCTCGAGACACTCGCGCTTCGGGCAGGCCCGGCGATCGAGAACGCGCGGCGCTTCCGGGAGGCGCGCCAGCTCGCCGACCTCGACGCGCTGACCGGCCTGCACAACCGGCGCTACTTCCACGAGACGCTTGCGCGGGAATGCTCCCGGGCCCACCGCTACGAACGAAAGCTCGCTCTGATCGTGTTCGATCTCGACGACTTCAAGGAGATCAACGACCGCATCGGCCATCTCGCCGGCGACACGGTTCTCGCCGAGGCGGCGGAAAGGGTGCGCGACGTCGTGCGGACGGCGGACATCGCCTGCCGTGTCGGCGGGGACGAGTTCGCGGTGATCCTCCCCGAGTCGTCGTTGAACGACGCCGACCAGCTCTACCGCCGGATCCAGAACGCCGTCTCCTCGCGTCCACTCGGGCAGGCCGGAAAGCTCTATCTGTCAGCCGGCGTGGCAGAGCTGCGTGCAGAAGACGACCCGGTCGCGTTCTTCCAGCGAGCCGACGACGCCCTCTACCGCGCGAAGGAAGCCGGCAAGGGCCGCGTCGTGTCCGCGAACGCCCCGCGCCTCGGACCCGCCTAAAAAGCCACGTGCCAGGGACAGTCCCCGGCACGCGTCCCGAACCGCCCGGTCCGAGGGATTGTCCCTGAGACCGGGACTAAGAGGTCAGGGCGAGGAAGGGCAAGTAGTTCGTCAGGTCGACCTCGCCCTTCTCCGGCATCTGGTCGCGCCAGCAGATCGCTTCGGGGAACGCCGCCTGCTGTGCTGCGGCGAGCCAGGTTGGATAGCGGTCTTCACGCGCCTGCGCGATGAGCGCCGCACGGATTGCCTGGCGGACATTTTCGAGCGGGAGCGTGCCGAGCGGGAGCGGCGGGCCGAGCGGACGAACCTGAACCGTTCCGAGCGGCGACCACAGTGCCGACCAGCGGCCCGACGACAGTGTCATCAGCTTCGGCGGCGCGGCCGACTCGACCGCATAGCCGGCACGACGCCCGCCGAGCCACGGGGTTCCCGCTTTCGCCTGGACGAGCCGGGCCTGGAGGTCGCCGTAGGTCTCGTGGAAGTCCGCGATCGCGCGAGCGCTCGGGGGAGGCACCTTGAACTTGCTCTCGATGCGCGCGCGACGCAACTCGTCGCCGATCACGCTCCGGGCGACAGAGAGATTGCTACGCGCGCCGGAGATCGCCGCGAGGTAGGCGCTGCGCGAACCACCGAAGGCGTCACTGATGATAGAACGCTCCGCGGCGAGGATGTCCGCGTAGCTCACCTGCGCCGAGCGTTGCGCGACCGCGCGCGCGAACGCATTCGAGAATGCGAGCTCGGGATCCCCGGTCAGCTTCAGGATCGGATTGATCTGCGACCAGCGCACCGCGGTGCGCCCGAGCTGGCAGCGCAGGCCCGGCGACAGCATCAGCTGCCCCTCGGTCCGTGAGCGCACGAATCCCTTCCCGGCCGCACGAGGCCCGTTGCAGAGGCTCGGGCTGCGGGCCCAGAGATAGACGCACGCGGCGCGCGGCTTCGCGGGGTCCTGCTCGCCCGGCGTCGTCTTCCACTCGGCCCAGCCCCACGACCAGATCGAGCTGAACTTCATCTCGTCGGCGACGTAGCGGGCCGCGAGTGCCTGCCACTTCACGGTGCGGAACCAGGCCTTCGCCTCGAGATCCTCGCGGCCGCCGCTGCCCTTTGACGTCTGGAAGCCGAGGAAGATCCCGAGCTTCGACACCGGGATTCCCGCCTTCGTGAAATCGAGAATGCCGTTACGGAACGCCTGGCGAAGAGTTCGGCTACCGCGTATCGGCCCCTGCTTGTAGATCAGCGGCGCCGGAAAGTACACCTCTCGGACGATCCCCGCAACGTCGGCCACCTGGCGCCACCAATCCCCCGCGACGCCGTCGGTGTAGGGCTTCGCGTTGACGAGTAGCCACGGTTGCGCGCCACGCTTGCGAAGCGTCTGCAGAAAGAGCAGCACGTTCGAGCGGTATCGGGCATTCGTCGGCGACCACGGCATCGCGAGCCACGAGCCGAACAGCTCGTTCTCGGCGATCACCGGGTTCGAGCAGTCCATCGCCTGCGCCGCGTATTCGTAGAACTTGTTCGCCTTGTCGACGATCGTCTCCGGATCGGCGGGCTTGCTCGTCGTTCCCACCCGGCGGTTCAGGTAGAGATCGAAGTAGGCGGTCTGCGCGCCGCCCTCCCGCAGCTTCGGCGGGAAGATGAGATTTGAGGCGAGCGCCGTGACGCCCGGCTTCGCGAACATGTCCCAGAACGGGACCGACCCGTCCGCGAAGTCGAGCCAGAGCGGCGCCTTCGTGAACAGCGAGCAGTTCGCCTGCAACTGTTGCGCCGGTGCGCCCTTCCCGCCCATGAGTGCGAGCGCGAGAGCGGCAGCGACGAGAACCCCTAGCCTCTTCACGCTGGCTTACATTAGCCGCGAGACCGGGCTTTGCCCGGCCTCGCTCACAAACGCTTTACGTACCGTGAGAATCATCATGGCGCCGAAGGCGCCGGATTCTCACGGTTCCTTGTCGAGCGGAGAGTCCACTTCGGGGGTCTCTTCCGCCTCGATGTCGCTCTTGCCCGAGTTGGCGCCGCCGTCCTCGACTCCCGGCTGACCGCCGAAGTCGAGACCCAGGGACTCGAGGTTGATGCCGTTGCCGCCGTCGGAGCCGATCTCCTCCAGCGCGGCGAGCAACTGCTCCTCGGTCTGTGGCCGCATGTACGCGGAGGGCGGGACCTTGTCGGACGGGCCGATCTCGATGCCGCGGTACTGCTTCAGGCCGGTGGCCGCCGGGATCAGCTTCCCGATGATCACGTTCTCCTTCAGCCCGAGCAGGCGGTCGACCTTGCCCTCGATCGACGCATCCGTCAGCACCTTCGTCGTCTCCTGGAAGGACGCAGCGGAGAGGAACGACTCGGTGGCGAGCGACGCCTTCGTGATCCCGAGGATCAGCGGCTCGAACGTCGCCTGATCCTTCTTCACCTTCTTGATGCGTGCGTTCTCGCGGTCGAGCACCGTCTTGTCGACGAGCTGACCAGGCAGCAGATCGGTCTGGCCCGCGTTCTCGACGCGCACCTTCTTCAGCATCTGCCGAACGATGAGCTCGATGTGCTTGTCGTGGATCTCGACGCCCTGCGACTTGTAGACCTTCTGGACTTCGCCGATGAGATACAGCTCCGTCTCCGTGTAGCCCTTCAGCCGCAACAGGTCTGCGGGGTTGAGTGAACCCTCGTGGAGCGGATCGCCCGGCTCGACCATCTGGCCCTTCGTGACCAGCAGGCGCGTGCGCCGAGGCATCTGAAGTGCCTTCGGCTCCTCGTCCTTCTTCAGGTCGTGCGGGATGATCGTGATCTTCGCGCCGCGGTCGGTGTCCTCGATCTCGACCTTGCCGCCGACCTCTGCGAGCGTCGCGGCACCCTTCGGGTTCCGCGCCTCGAAGATCTCGACGACACGCGGCAGACCGTGCGTGATGTCCGCGCCGGCGACACCGCCGGTGTGGAACGTGCGCATCGTCAGCTGCGTGCCCGGCTCGCCGATCGACTGCGCGGCGATGATGCCGACCGCGTCACCGATCTCGGCCATCTCGCCCGTGGCGAGGAACGTGCCGTAACACCTGCGGCACACACCGAACTCGCTCTTGCACTTGAGCACCGAGCGAACAGGGATCTTGACCGTGTCGACCATGTCGCCGAGCGCCTCGATGATCTCGTCGACCAGGAGTGCAGTCAGCTCCTCCCCCTTTTCGGCGAGCACCGTCTTGCCCGGCTTGCCGCTGGAGAGCGGCTTGTGCACGTCGTCGGCGAGGGTACGGCCGAAGAGGCTCTTGTTGACCCCCTCCGGGACGTTGATCGGCAGCTCGACGAAGTCCTTCGTCTTGCAGTCCTCCTCGCGGATGATCACGTCCTGCGAGACGTCGACGAGACGTCGCGTCAGGTAACCCGAGTCGGCCGTGCGGAGAGCCGTGTCGGCGAGACCCTTGCGGGCACCGTGTGTCGAGATGAAGTACTCGAGCACTGAGAGGCCTTCCATGAAGTTGGCCTTGATCGGGCGCTCGATGATCTCGCCCTTCGGATTGGCCATCAGGCCGCGCATTCCGGCGAGCTGCCGGATCTGCTTCGAAGATCCACGGGCTCCGGAGTTGGCCATCATGTAGATCGGGTTCAGCTCGTCGAAGGTCCGCTCCATCGCCGCGGCGACGGTGTCTGTGGCCTCCGTCCAGATGCTGACGATCGACTCGTGACGCTCCTCGTCCGTGATGAGACCGCGCTGGTACTGCGCCGCGACCTTCGCGACGCGCTCCTCGTACTCGGCGAGGATCTCTTCCTTGTCCGGCGGGATCACGATGTCGTTCTTCGAGATCGTGACGCCCGCGAGCGTCGCATACTTGAAGCCGAGCGTCTTGATCATGTCGAGAACGGTCGCGATCGAATGCGCGCCGTACTCCTCCACGAGCGTCGCGATGAACGCATCGAGCTCACGCTTCGGAAGCGTCCGGTTGATGTAGTCGTGGAGCGGATCCTCGGGGTCGTACTCCTCGACGGCCTCGATGAGCGCACGCTCGATCTCGGCGTTGAAGATGACCCGGCCTGCAGTCGTCAGGAGCAGATCGCCGTTCCAGCGGAACTCGATCGGCTGCTGCAGCTTGATCTGCTCAGCGTCGATCGCGTGCTCGACCTCCTCCTCGGTCCCGAACCGCATCGGCCGCGGATCGAGATCCTCGGCCTTCGTCGAGTCGAGATCGGTACCGCAGTACGTGAGGTAGTAGGTGCCGAGCACCATGTCCTTCGTCGGCGTGGCCAGAGGACGGCCGCTCGCCGGCGAGAGGATGTTGTTCGAGGAGAGCATCAGGATGCGCGCCTCGGCCTGCGCCTCCGCCGAAAGCGGAAGGTGCACGGCCATCTGGTCGCCGTCGAAGTCCGCGTTGAACGCGTGACAGACGAGCGGGTGCACCTGGATCGCCTTGCCCTCGACAAGCACGGGCTCGAACGCCTGGATGCCGAGGCGGTGGAGCGTCGGCGCCCGGTTCAGCAGCACGGGATGCTCGGCGATGACTTCCTCGAGCACGTCCCAGACTTCCTCGGTCATCGAGTCGACGTACTTCTTCGCCGCCTTGATGTTCTGGACGGACTTCCGCTCGACCAGCCGGCTCATGATGAACGGCTTGAAGAGCTCGAGCGCCATGATCTTCGGCAGCCCGCACTGGTGCAGCTTCAGGCTCGGGCCCGAGACGATCACCGAGCGGCCGGAGTAGTCGACGCGCTTGCCGAGCAGGTTCTGGCGGAACCGCCCCTGCTTGCCCTTGAGCATGTCGGAGAGCGACTTCAGCGGCCTGTTGCCGGGCCCCGTCACCGCACGACCACGGCGGCCGTTGTCGAACAGTGCGTCGACGGCTTCCTGGAGCATCCGCTTCTCGTTGTTGACGATGATCTCGGGTGCGCCGAGGTCGAGCAGCCGCTTGAGGCGGTTGTTCCGGTTGATGACACGCCGGTAGAGGTCATTGAGGTCGCTCGTGGCGAACCGGCCACCGTCGAGCTGCACCATCGGGCGGAGCTCCGGCGGGATCACCGGCACGGCCTCGAGGACCATCCACTCGGGCTTGTTTTCCGAGGTGATGAACGCGCTCACGACCTTGAGCCGCTTGATCGCGCGTTGCTGCTTCTGACCCTTCGAGCTGGCGACGGTCTCCCGGAGAAGGGCGGCCTCCGCCTTGAGGTCGAGGTCTTTGAGCAGGTCACGGATTGCCTCCGCGCCCATGCCGCCGCGGAAGTAGACGCCGAACCCATAGGGCGAGCCGAAGCGGTCCTTCAGCTCACGGAAGAGCTGCTCGTCGTTGACGATCAGCTTCGGCTCCAGGTCCTTGAACAGGAGCCAGGTCTGCTCGAGGCGGTTGACCGAATCGACCGAGGCCTCGCGCGCGTCGCCGCGGCGGGACTCGATGTCGAGGTACATCTCGCGGACCTTCAGCGCCCACTGGATGATCGCGTCGAGGTCCTCCTTGCGGATCTTGCCGTCGGTCCGGAGGCAGAGGTCGTTCGTGAGCTCGCGGATGTCCTGTTCGCCGTCCCACGTGTCGACCACATCGGCGAGGAGACCGTTGCCGAGGTCGCGCGAGCGGTCGAGGTTCTTCATGTCGATGCCCTCGACGAGCTTCGCGTCCTCCTCGGGAATCTCGTCGCCGTCGAGCAGCGCATCGAGGATGCGGTTGATGTGCTTCGAGATGGCGCCCTTCTTGGCGCCGGTGGCCTTGGCCTGCTGCTTGAAGAGCGGGTCGAGCCCCTTCAGGATCTGCTCGGCGGCCGAGGCGACGTTCTCGAGCTCACGCGGAGTGAGCTTGCGGTCGCCGCGGATCGCCGCGTTGCGGACGAGCTCGCGGATCTTCTTCGAATCCTCGGTCGTGATCTTCCCGACGAGGTCGGGGAACATCTTGCCGGCGAGCTCGCGTGCTTCCTCGAGCGTCGGCATCGCCTGCTCCTCGGCCCAGTTCGAGAGACCGCGGGCCCAGAAGTCGTCGTCCTCGTCGAAGCCCTTGTCTCTGCCCTTCGCGAAGTAGTCGCGGCGCCGCTTGAGGCGGTCCTCGAGCGCGGCGAGTGCCTCCTCACGGTCGACTTCGATCCGCGCGGCCTCGGCCTTGACCTTGTCCTCGAGGTCGTTCAGATCCTTCTTCCGCGCAGCCACGTCGACCGCGGTGACGATCGAAGCAGCGAAGTAGAGAACCTTCTCGAGCTCGCGCGGAGCGATGTCGAGCAGGTACCCGATGCGGCTCGGCACGCCCTTGAAGAACCAGATGTGCGAAACCGGCGCGGCGAGGTCGATGTGACCCATGCGCTCGCGGCGCACCTTCTGCCGCGTCACCTCGACGCCGCAGCGCTCGCAGATGATCCCCTTGTAGCGGACGCGCTTGTACTTGCCGCAGTAGCACTCCCAGTCCTTGGTGGGACCGAAAATGCGTTCGCAGAAGAGACCGTCGCGCTCCGGCTTGAGCGTGCGGTAGTTGATCGTCTCCGGCTTCGTGACTTCGCCGGAGGACCAGTCGCGAATCTGCTTGCTGGAGGCAAGCCCGATGCGAATGGCGTCGAATTCATTGATGTCGATCAAAGCGCTCCTAACTCTCCCTTAGTCCTCTAGTTCCAGTTCACCCTCGGCAAGCGCCGGGGCCGCTTCTTCGGGTTCGGTCTCTTCCGTGCCTTCGTCCGCAACCTCGACGTCGCTCAGGTCTCCGAGCGTTTCGTCGTTCGGCAGCGCGATCTCGCCGTCCTGGTCGACACGCTCCTGCCCTTCCTCGGTCTCCTCGGCCGTGGGCGGGCGTCCAACCGCGCGGAGCGATCCGGGCGACAGGTCGATTCCGAGCTCCTCCGCGGCGCGGAGCAGCTCGTCGTCTTCCTCGCGCACCTCGACCGTCGTGCCCTCGTCCGAGAGGACGTTGACGTCGAGCGCGAGCGACTGCATCTCCTTGAGCAGCACCTTGAAGCTCTCGGGAATGGAGGGCTCGGCGATGTTCTCGCCCTTAACGATCGCCTCGTACGCCTTCACGCGCCCGACCGTGTCGTCGGACTTGATCGTGAGCATCTCCTGCAGCGTGTACGCGGCGCCGTAGGCCTCGAGCGCCCACACCTCCATCTCGCCGAAGCGCTGGCCACCGAACTGGGCCTTGCCGCCGAGAGGCTGCTGCGTGACGAGCGAGTAGGGGCCGGTCGAGCGCGCGTGGATCTTGTCGTCTACGAGGTGGAGCAGCTTCAGGATGTACATGAAGCCGATCGTCACCTTCGACTCGTAGGGCTCACCGCTCTTACCGTTGAAGAGGCGCACCTTGCCGGAGACCTTCCGGCCGGCGGGCCTGCTCTGGTCGACGACGAACTTGATCGGGGAGTCGGGGTTGGCATTCGCCCATGAGACGAGTGCCTCGTCGACGTCCTCCTCGGTTGCACCATCGAACACCGGCGTCGCCACCGGGTGCGGATTGTCGGCCGCGATCGGCTTGGACGACATCCCGTTCGGGCCCGCGCCGTTCTCGGCAAAGACGCCGTGCGCCGCAGCCCAGCCGAGATGTGTCTCGAGGATCTGGCCGATGTTCATCCGGCTCGGCACGCCGAGCGGGTTGAGCACGACGTCCACGGGACGGCCGTCCTCGAGGAACGGCATGTCCTCTTCGGGAACGATCTTCGAGATGACGCCCTTGTTGCCGTGGCGGCCGGCGAGCTTGTCGCCTTCCGCGATCTTGCGCTTCTTCGCAACGTAGACGCGCACGAGCTCGTTCACGCCCGGCGAGAGGTCGTCTCCCGCCTCGCGCGAGAACGTCTTCACGTCGATGACCTTGCCGCCCTCGCCGTGCGGAACCTTCAGCGAGGTGTCGCGAACCTCGCGCGCCTTCTCCTTGAAGATCGCGCGGATCAGCTTCTCCTCGGCCGTGAGCTCGGTCTCGCCCTTCGGCGTGACCTTGCCGACGAGCAGATCGCCAGAGCTGACCTCTGCTCCGATGCGGACGACGCCGCGGTCGTCGAGGTCCTTGAGCGACTCCTCCGAGCGGTTCGGGATGTCGCGCGTGATCTCCTCGTCGCCGAGCTTTGTCGAGCGCGCGTCGATCTCGTACTCGTGGATGTGGATCGAGGAGAGAACGTCCTCCTTGACCAGCCGCTCCGAGATGACGATTGCGTCCTCGAAGTTGTAGCCCTCGAACGGCATGAACGCGACGAGCAGGTTCGCGCCGAGCGCCAGCTCGCCCATGTCGGTCGAGCTGCCGTCGGCCAGCACCTGCTCGGCCTTGACCTTGTCGCCGAGCGCGACGATCGGTTTGTGATGGATCAGCGTTCCTTGGTTCGAGCGCATGAACTTCGTCAGCGGGTACTCGTCCTTGCCGTCCTTCGTCTCCACCGTGACGTGCCCGGCGTCGACGTCGACGACCGTGCCGGCGCGATGCGAGAGGACGACGTCACCGGTGTCGATCGCAGCGCGATATTCGAGGCCCGTCCCGACGATCGGCGCCTGAGCGATCATCAGCGGCACTGCCTGCTTCTGCATGTTCGCGCCCATCAGCGCGCGGTTCGCGTCGTTGTGCTCCAGGAACGGGATCAGTGCGGTCGCGACCGAGACGATCTGCGCTGGAGCGACGTCCATGTACTGGATGTCCTTCGGCTCGGCCGTGACTGCCTCGCCCTCCTTCGAGCGGCAGAGCACCTGCTTGTCGTGGAAGCGGCCGGTCTTCTCGTCGACGACCGCACTCGCCTGGGCGATCGTGAACTGCGCCTCCTCGGCCGCGTCCAAATAGATGATCGCGTCGGTCACCTTGCCGCCGACGACCTTTCGGTACGGCGTCTGGATGAACCCGAACTCGGAGACGGTTGCCATCGAAGCGAGCGAGCCGATCAGGCCGATGTTCGGACCTTCTGGCGTCTCGATCGGGCACATGCGCCCGTAATGGGTCGGGTGGACGTCGCGCACCTCGATCGGTGCGCGCTCACGCGTCAGACCGCCCGCGCCGAGCGCCGAGAGGCGGCGGCGGTGGGTGAGGCCCGAGAGCGAGTTCGTCTGGTCCATGAACTGCGAGAGCTGCGAGGAGCCGAAAAACTCCTTCAGCGCGGCCACGACGGGCCGGATGTTGATGATGGTCTGCGGCGTGATCGTGTCGACGTCCTCCGTCGTCATCCGCTCGCGGACGACACGCTCCATGCGGTAGAGCCCGACGCGGAACGCCTCCTGGATCAGCTCGCCGACCGTGCGCAGGCGCCGGTTGCCGAAGTGCTCGTACTCGTCGAGCTCCGTGCGGATCGGGTCGCGTGAGAGCACGATCGCGTCGGCGGCGAAGTCCTTCGAGTCCTCTGGGACGCCGAGGCGGTGGGGCAGCTCGATGAGCTTCTGGATGAGCGCGAGGATGTCCTCGGTCGTCAGAACCCTCGTGTCCTCGGGGACGTTGACGCCGAGCCGCTGGTTCAGCTTGTAGCGGCCGACCTTCGTCAGGTCGTAGCGCTTGGGATCGAAGAAGAGCGCCTTGAGCAGGTTCCGCGCGTTGTCGAGCGTCGGAGGCTCACCGGGGCGCTGCTTCTTGAAGACCTCGATCAGCGCCTCTTCCTCGCGCGTGGACGGGTCCTTCTCGAGCGTGTTGACGATGAAGATCGAGTTGTTGAACAGCTTCAGGATCGCCTCGTTCGAGGAGGTGTCGAGCTTGAAGCCGGTTGACGGATCCTCTTCGGGGAGCGCCCGGAGCAGGGTCGTGATCGGGAGCTTGCGCTTCCGGTCGATACGAGCGTAGGCGATGCCCTTCTTGTCGATCTCGAGCTCGAGCCACGAGCCGCGCGAGGGCATCAGGTTCGCGGTGAAGACCTGCTTCGTCGCGTCCTTCGGCTCCATCAGGTAGGCGCCCGGGCTGCGGACGAGCTGGGTCACGATGACCCGCTCGGTTCCGTTGATGATGAACGTGCCCCACTCGGTCATCATCGGGAAGTCCCCCATGAAGACCGTCTGCTCGCGGATCTCGCCCGTCTCCTTGTTCACGAAGCGGACAGTCATCGAGAGCGGAGCCTGGTAGGTCAGGTCCTTTTCGCGGCACTCCTTGATCGAGAACTGGGGCTCTCCGAACTTGTAGGCCCCGAACTCGACGGCGAGGGTGCCGGTGTAGTCCTCGATCGGCGAAATGTCGTCGATCGTCTCGCGTAGACCTTCGTCCAGGAACCACTGAAACGAGGCCTTCTGGATATCGATCAGGTTCGGAAGGTCGAGGACGTGCTTGAGACGCGAGAAGCTGGTGCGCGCGCTAGGCGCAGCGACCTTGGTGGTCAAGAGATGAAGCCTCCCTTAGAAATACGGTGCGAGAACTGGAACGGCGGGCAGACGGGCGTGGACAGACGGAACTTCGGCGCAACCCGTTAGGGTACCCGAGACCTGCGCTTCTGCGCAAGGGTACCCCTGCGGAATCCGCCGAACGCTTCGGGCATGGTAGCGCAGGCCCCGAGAAAAGGCCAGAGGCGCCGGAGGCGCCTCTAGTCAGACCCGAGTGAGGGGTTTCTACGGCGTCGAGGTAGTGGTGGTCGTCTCGTGCTCGGATTCCGCAGGGTTCGCGGGCCGTCCGACGAGTCGCTTGGCGAGCATGGCCGCCGGCTGCGCGGACGGAGCCTGGCTCGACCCGCCCTTCTGCTTCTTGCAGGCGCGGGCCTGGACGTTCAGCCGGTCACCGGCCTCGAAGTCGGTCAGCTTGGCAGGGCCCTGCCTGACGAACTTCGTCTTGTCGTCGACGAGGAGCGTCAACGGGGCGCCGGCGAGGTCGCGGCCGTGGGAGTTCGCCTTCGTCACGTCCATCGTGAACGAGGTCCCTGCGCCGGACACGAAGGTGCCTTTGAGGATCACGGAGATCTTCGGATGGCAGTTCGCCGGATCGGTCGAGCTCGTTGTCGTGCCGTGCTTGCCCTTGCCGGGCGGAGCCTTGGCGACGGCAAGTGACGCGGTCACGAGACCTAGGGAGCAGAGCGCGAGCAGCGGTACGAAGCGTTTCATTTCGGAGGTGCCTCCTGAGGGAATCGGGGGTCGTGCAGCAGGTGCATCGGCACCGCGGAGCCTGCGCTTGCCTCCGAAGAACCCTCGAAAAGGTGAAAGGGCCGCTCGCGCGGCCCTTTCAGTACAGCTCTTACCGGTCTTCCCTACTTGACCTCGACGGTCGCTCCCACTTCTTCGAGCTGGCCCTTGATCGAGTCCGCCTCTTCGCGGGGCACGCCTTCCTTGACGGCCTTGGGCGCCGAGTCGACGACGTCCTTGGCCTCCTTGAGGCCAAGACCCGTGATCGCGCGGACGACCTTGATCACCTGGATCTTCTGTTGGCCCGCACCCGTCAGGACAACGTCGAACGCGCTCTGCTCCTCGACCGCGGCCCCGTCCCCGCCTCCGCCGCCGGGTGCAGCGATGGCGACCGGCGCGGCGGCCGTGATGCCCCACTCGTCCTCGATCTTCTTCTTCAGCTCGACGAGCTCGAGAACGCTCATCTTGCCGAGCTCTTCGAACACCTTGTCGGTCGCGCTAGCGGCCATTACTGCTCCTCCTCTTGAGTTTCAGTCTCGGTTTGAGTGTCAGTTGCTTCAGCTTGTGGCTCTGAGCCACTTGCCTCTTCAGCAGCGGGCGCTTCGGCTTCCGCTGCAGGTTCCTCCACGGTTTCCTGAGCTTGTGGCTCAGAGCCACTTGCGCCCGCTTCGGACGTGTCGCCCTGCTCGCGGAGCTGCTCGATGCGAGCGTCGAGCAGGCCGTACAGGTCCTGTACCGGCGCGGTGAAGAGCCCCACGATCGCGGTCAGCGGCGACGTGATCGCGCCCAGGACCTGGCTTCGCAGCACGTCGAACGGTGGCAGCTTTGCCAGCGACTCGATCTCGCCGGCCTCGATCGGCCGGCCTTCGAGCAACCCGCCGCGAACCTCGAGCACGCGCGTGTCCCGGGCGGCATCCACGAGCGCCTTAGCGACCGCGACGGGGTCGCCGTCGGACTCGAGGAACGCGATTGCCGTGGGGCCCTCGAGCATCGCGAGCAGCGCGTCGGAACCGGCGGCCTCGGCCGCACGCCTCGTGAGCGTGTTCTTGACCACCGAGAAGCGGGCGCCGTGCTCGATCAGCTTCGAACGCAGCTCGTCGATCTGCGGCATGGTCAGGCCGCGGTAATCGGCGACCAGAAGCGTCTCGGTGGTGCGCAGACGCTCCGTGAGCTCGGCGACCACTCGCTCCTTGTCCTCTTTCTTCACTTGCTCACCTCCTCTTACGAAATCGAGCCCGCACACAGGCGGGCTCGCTGAAGGAGGCGAAAAACCTCTTCCACCGATCCACCTCGGGAAGGCCTCTGGCGCTTGGCGCGCCTGCTTCCTGTCTACGGCGACGGGCGTTACTTGACTAGGCAGAAACCGCTTCTTGCGTCTCCTCGAGCTCTTCGACGATGCCGCGGACCTTGGCTGCGTCCACGTGAATCCCGGGGCCCATGGTAGTGGCGAGCGTGATCTGCCGGATGTACCGGCCCTTCGCCACGGCCGGCTTGGCGCGGACGATCTCGTCCACGAGGGCGGCGTAGTTCTCGACGAGCTGGCGCTCGTCGAAGCTCTTCTTGCCGATCGACACGTGGACGTTGGCGCCGCGGTCGGTGCGGTACTCGAGCTTGCCGGCCTTCGCATCGCGGACTGCCTTGCCCACGTCCATCGTGACGGTGCCGGTCTTCGGGTTCGGCATCAGGCCTCGCGGGCCGAGGATCCGCCCGAGCTTGCCGACGTTCCCCATCTGGTCGGGCGTTGCGATGGCGACGTCGAAGTCGGTGAAGCCTTCCTCGACTCGCTTCGCGAGATCGGCGGAGCCGACGACGTCGGCGCCGGCTTCCTGGGCCTCCTTCGCCTTGTCGCCCTCGGCGAAGACGGCGACCTTCGCGTCCTTGCCGGTTCCGTGCGGGAGCATGAGCGTCCCGCGGAGCTGTTCGTCCGCATGGCGGACGTTCAGCCCGAGCCGGAAATGGACCTCGACCGTTTCGTCGAACTTCGCCGTCGGCATCTGCTTGATGATCCGGACGGCCTCCGCGGGCGAGTACTCGCGCTCGCGGTCGAAGAGCGACTTCGCATTCCTGTAGTTCTTGCCGTGCGCCATCTAGAGCACGTCCGTCTCTACACCCATCGATTGTGCCGTGCCGGCGATGATCCGCATCGCCTGGTCGACGTCACGCGCGTTCAGGTCCGGCATCTTCGTCTCCGCGATCTGGCGTACCTGGGCGTTCGTGAGCCGCCCGATCTTCTCGCGGTTCGGCTCGCCTGAGCCCTTCTCGACCCGCAGCGCCTCCTTGATCAGGACGGCGGCCGGCGGCGTCTTCGTGATGAAGGAGAACGACCGGTCTTCGTAGACCGTGATCTCGACCGGGGTGATGCGCCCGTTCTCCTGTTGGGTCTGGGCGTTGAACGCCTTGCAGAATTCCATGATGTTGACGCCGTGCTGACCGAGCGCAGGACCGACAGGCGGCGCCGGATTGGCCTGCCCCCCGGGGATCTGCAGCTTGATGAGTGTCAGAACTTTCTTGGCCATGATTTCCTATCTACGCCCAAGGCAGACTGAAGTCTGGCACGGGACGTCAGTCAAGTTTCTTCACCTGGTCGAAGGTCAGCTCCACCGGAACCTGGCGCTCGAAGATGTCGACGAGCACCTTGAGCTTCTGCTGGTCGGCGTTGACGTCGACGACCTCGCCGTCGAAGTCGGAGAGCGGCCCGGAGGTTACCTTGACCGACTCGCCGAGCGAGAACTCGACCTGGGCGCGCGGGCGCTCGCCGTCTCCGCGCCCGGTGTGCAAGATCCGGTCGACTTCCGGCTGGGCGAGCGGCACAGGCTTCGCGCCGGCGCCGACGAAGCCGGTCACGCCAGGAGTGTTCTTCACGACCGTCCAGGCCTCGTCGGTCATGTCCATGTTGACGAGGACGTAGCCGGGCAGCACCCGCTTCTCGGTCTGGACCTTCTGCCCCTCCTTCGTCTCGATCACCTGCTCGGTGGGGACGACGACCCGGCGGAACTTCGGCGCCTGGTTCATGGACATGATCCGGTGCTCGAGATTGGTCTTCACCTTGTTCTCGTGTCCCGAGTACGTGTTGATGACGTACCACTTGAACATCAGACGAAGACGTCCTGGACCAGCCGCTTAAAAACTAGGTCACACGCGTACAAGAAGATGCCGACGATCACGCAGGCGATCAGGACGACCACGACCCCCTGGATCAACTGGGCCTGGGTCGGCCATTCGACCTTCTTGAGCTCGGCCCACGACTCGGCGATGAAGCCTCGGACTCCTCCGCCGCGCGCTGCCCTCGGCTCGCGCGCCGGCTCCGGACGAGAGGCGGCTCGAGCGGTCGGCCTGGGGGGCGGGGCAGGAGGCCCGCCCGGAAGGGCGGCTTCGCTGCCGGGGTTCATCTGCGCCCTGCGGGCACGCCGCTGCGCACGCGTCTGGCGTGCCATTTAGCGCGTCTCCCGGTGAGCGGTGTGAGTTCCACACCAGCGGCAGTACTTGCGGACCTCGAGCCGGTCGGGCGTGTTCCGCTTCGACTTGGTGCTCATGTAGTTCCGCCGCTTGCACTCGTTGCAGGCGAGCGTGATTTTGTCTCGTACTCCAGTGGCCATTTCAGTCTCGAATTAGAAGGAAAGCGCACGCCGAGACAAGACCCGGGCCCGCGCGAGTACATAAGTGTAGCGAGGAGGAGCTAGGGCCGCAGACAGCTAAAATAGGGGCCACAGGGCGGCGTAGCTCAGCTGGTTAGAGCAGCGGAATCATAATCCGCGTGTCGCAGGTTCGAGTCCTGCCGCCGCTATTCACGCCGCAAGATCCGGCCGGCTC
>JACDEU010000028.1:24879-38148 GCA_013816245.1 Actinomycetota bacterium
GGCGGCGACTGGACTGCCTATTTGACGAGGCTCAGCATCTTGAACATCGGCAGGTACATGGCGATCACGATGACGCCGACCATCAAGCCGACCAGGATCATCATCAACGGCTCGACGATCGAGGTAAGCGACTGGATCGCCGCGTCGACCTCGTCTTCGTAGAAGTCGGCGATCTTCTCGAGCATCTTCTCGAGCTCTCCGGTCTCCTCACCGATCTTCACCATCTGGCTGACCATCGGCGGGAAGATCGGGTTGTCGACGAGTGGCTGCGCGATCGGCACGCCCTCGCTCACCTTCGCGCGGACGTCGCCGAGCGCTTCCTCGACAACCCAGTTGCCGGAGGTCTGGCCGGGGATCTCGAGCGCCTTGATGATGTCCACACCCGACAAGGAGACCGTCGCGCAGGCTGCCCAGAACGCCGCCCGCGGCACGTGACCGAAGTAGCTCCCGCGGGGCCCGGCGAAGAGCTCTTCGTCCGGCACGCACGTCGCGACGGAAGATCCGTCGCAATCCTCAGGGCTGTGGACTACGGCGATTCCTGCGTCATCGAGGCCGAGGTCTACCCGGCCGGCGGACGAAGCGCCGAGCCAACGAGGCCCGGGCCATACACGTTCGCCGACGTCCACCAGGCGACGGCTTTCATGACCGAAGCAATCGAGGCTTGAGGGTCCTCGGTTGCGATGTACATGCGCAGTGAAATAACGCAGGACCGAAGCGGCGAAGCCGGACAGAGCCCGTCTTCGCGGCGGATGTCTCAGGTGAGGAAATGCAGCCGCTTGTGGCCGGCTCACAGGAACGGCGGAAATCCGGCGCTACGGGATGCAGCCGGTCGTGGACGGCTCGCTCTGAACCAGCTTGCCGTCGACCTCCTCAACCACGACTGAGGAGGCGCCCCAGGTGCATGCATCTGGCTGCGCCGGTTGTGTTGCCTGCTTCGCCGGAGCCGAGCTGGCTGCCATGGCCAGGACGAGCGCCAGACAGGCGGGTACCAAGAAGAGACCCCGCTTCATATGGCTTCAACGCCATATGGCTTGAAAGAGATACGCCCCCGCATTCCCGCCATCTCCCGCAGGACGCGAGACGTGAGCTCGATCTTCCCCCATCCGCCGCGGGGGCGGGCTTTGCCCGTCCTCGCCACGGCCGCTCTCCGCTACCCCTTCAGCCGCAAGATCAGCGTGGCCCGCGAAGCGGGCCGGATCTTGCGGCTTAAATGGAGACTCGGGCCAGCTCTTCGATCGAGGTGAGGCCGGCGGCGACCTTTGCCAGGCCGTCGTCCCACAGGGTTCCCATGCCTTCGCCGATCGCCGCACGCTCGATTTCGGCTGGCCGTTACGGCTGCTGCAGTCGGCGCTCGCGCTCGCAGCAGGCGCCGCAATCGCGAGGGAGCTTCGCCGGAGCGTGCACGCCCTCTCGCTCGCACCGCTCGGCCTGGTGATCGTCCGCCTCGTTCTTGATCCACTCGCCTTCGGCTGGTACTTCCTCGCGCCCGAGGCGCTCGTGCTAGTCGGCGCTGGACTGGTGCTCTCGAACCTTCGTAATCTGCACGCATGGCTCGACGCGACGTCGATTTCGAAGGGATCCGAAGAGCTCGCAGAGCGCTGCTTCATCTGCGAACTGAAGTACGAACGGCTCTGACCGAATCTCCGTACGAACCGCGGCGCGAACATTCCGCGGCGGATGCGGGCTTTGCCCGCGTCCGCTAACAACCGCTCTCGGAGATCCGACCGGAACTAAATCATCATCGCCCGCGAAGCGGGCCGGATTTAGTTCCGCAGCGTTGCGAGGTACGCGTGGAGAATGTCGTGGCCCCAGAACAGAGCGACGACTGATCCGATCGCGAGAAACGGTCCGAAGGGGATGCCCATCTTGCGCGCCTTGGAGCCGTGTCGCGCGAGCAGGACGATGCCCGGGATCATCGCGGCGAGCATGCCGACCATCAGCGCGACGGACACCGTGCGTCCGAGCGCAGCACCCATGAGGAGCGCGAGCTTCACGTCACCCATGCCCATCCCCGCCGGATACACAAGGGCTGCTGCGAGGAGAAAGCCGGAACCAACGAGTGCTGCAAGCGCCCATTCCGGGCTCAAATCCCGAGCGGTGTTCGCGACGAGGACAACCACCGTCGCAGGCAGAACGATCCGGTTCGGGATGATCCTGTGCTCGAGGTCGATCGCGGAGACGGCGACGAGGGCGGCGCAGAAGAACGCAGCGACGGCGGCCTCCACGCTGAGGCCGAATGCGAGGACACAGCCGGCCAGCAGTAGCGCGGTGACGAGTTCGACGGCTGGATAGACGAGTGGGATCCGTGCCTGGCAGTGCCGGCAGCGGCCACGCAGCACGGCATAGGAGAGAAGCGGCACGTTGTCGTACCACTTGATCTCCCGTTCGCAGGCCATGCAAGCCGATGGTGGTCGAACGATGGACCGGCGCAACGGGACACGCGCGGCGACGACATTCAGGAAGCTTCCGAGCGCCAGCCCGGGGGCAAAAGCGACGGCTGCGAAAGCGGCATTCACACGCTTCTTATCGGCAGCCTCAGTCCCTGAGTTGAGGGATGGGAGAGGCCGAGGCGATCGGAGCAGGGGGTTGAGTTCCATGGCGGCCACCACCTGCATCGACAGCCTGTTGGGGCGCTTTAGGCCGCTGCGGTGCGAGGATTGCGGGTCAGGCGGGCCAGCCCTTCGACCACCTGCAGTGCCCGCCGACCCGCGCCACGGGCCTCACCGGGGTGGGCGACCTCACCCAGCATGAGCTTCTCGATCACGTGCCACGTGACCGGGAGGCGCATGACCGTGAAGACCGCCCACGGGAAGCGATCGAGTGCGATCTTCGCAGCCCAACCGGCGGAGGCGAGCGGGTCGAGCTCCTGCTGGACCGCGGCCTGGTAGGCCTCGAGGGTCACGATCTCACCGGCGAGCAGCGCGAGTGTGTGCTCGGCGGCGAGGCGCGCCGTCACGAGTGCCTCGTAGATGCCGTCGCCCGAGACGGGGTCGAGTGCACCCGCCGCGTCACCCACCACGAGTCCGCGGCCCCGCGCGAGGACATTGCCCGGGCGCCGCATCGGCAGGCGGTGCCCGCGGACGTTCGAGAGCTCGCGGAGCTCGATCCCGTAGTGCTCACAGAGGATGCGCAGGTGGCGGCGAAGGTGCGGTCCTTCGGAACCCCACCCGCCGACACCGACGTTCACGTGATCTCCCTTCGGGAAGATCCAGCCGTAACCACCAGGCACGGTGCCAAGCTCGAGGACGAGCGTGCCTTTCCACTGGCCGCCGGGCAAGCGCTCGTACGGGAGATTGCCCTCGAGCGCGACCCCGTTCACGACCGCGCCGCCGAGGCCGAGGGAGCGGGCTGTCGTTCCGTTCGCCCCGTCGGCGCCAATGACGGCCTCGACCTCGATCCTCGCGCCGTCGACCCGGAGCGCGGTATCCGCCTCGACGTCAACATGAACGCCGTCCCGGAACTCGACGCCGGCGGCAGCAGCCTGCTCGACGAGAAATGCGTCGAGCCGGCGCCGCTGCGTCATCAGGCAGAGGACGCGAGCCGAGACGTGCTCGACCGTCGAGCCGTAGCGCAGCCGGCAACGGGCACGCGTGATCCGGTCCTCGACCACGGGCTCCACCGGGAACGGCAACTGTCGCACGGCCCGCATCGTCAGCCCTCCGCCGCAGGGCTTGTCGCGCGGGAAGACCACTTTGTCTACTAGCAACACGCGCGCGTGCGCGCGCGCGAGGCGATAAGCGGCCGTCGATCCCGCCGGGCCCGCGCCGACGACTGCGACGTCGAAGCGCTCCACAAGTGCAAGGCTACAACTACGCCGAGCGGAAGCGGCCGCACCGGGCGAAACCCGGAGCGGCGGCGGAAACCCTTAGATGAGCACGGCTACAATCGCTTTCCCCAGGGGGGTGTGCCCGAGCGGCCAAAGGGAACGGGCTGTAAACCCGTCGGCTCAGCCTACGGAGGTTCGAATCCTCCCGCCCCCATCTCCGCTGGGAAATCCGGCCGCTTCGCGGCCATGATGATTTCCCAGCGATCGGTTTCGATTCGTGGCCGTGGTGGACGGGTCAGGCAGAGCCGGCCGCGTCGGCGGCTAGGTCCTTTCCGCCTCTTTCATGAACTTGCTGATCGCGGCTAGGTACTCGTCCGTTTGCTCCAGGCAGAGGGTGTGGGAACTTTCCTCGAGGACGACTTCTCGGCTGTTGGGGATCCCTTTCACCAGCGTCTCGGCTATCGGGTCGGTGCACATGTCGTAGCGGCCTCTGATCACGAGCGTCGGGATGTCGATCTCTTTCAAGCGGTCGCCCACGTCCCAGCCTTTGATCGCTCCCGTGACCGTCCATTCGTTCGGGCCTTGCATCGCGCGATAGACGTCGGGCGCTCTTCCCTCGTCCATGCGCTCGAGCTCTTCGCGTGGCTGCGGGCCGCGGTAGAAGTGGCGGTCCATGTAGGTCTCCATTGCGCGCTCGTACTCCGGATCGTCGTAGCTGCCCGCGCGATCGTGGCGGTCGAGGACCTCGACCACGTCCGGGGGAAGCGCATTGCGCAGCTTCATCTGCTCGGCTGCCCACTGGTCGACATTCGCGAGCGTCGAGCTGAGGATCAGCCCGACGATCCCTTCCGCGCCGGAAAGGACGTGCTCGAGCGCGAGCATTCCGCCCCACGAGGTGCCGAGCAAATGGATGTGGTCGAGACCGAGTTGGGACCGAACGGCGTCGACCTCTTCGCGAAAGACGCCGACGGACCACTCGATGTCCTGTGGGCGGTCGGAGCTGCCGCAGCCGATCTGGTCGTAGAGGACGACCGGACGCTCGTCAGCGAGCCGGTTGAGCGGTCCGAAGTAGTTGTGCGTCGACCCAGGCCCGCCGTGCAGCGCGAGCAGCGGGATCGCTCCAGAGCCGAGCTCGCCGGCCACTTGGTACCACGTCCGGTAGCCCCGAAAGTCGACGTAACCCTCTGAGACAGCCGCGTTCATCCGGGCTAGAGTACGCGCCGCGTGCCCTCTTAGCTCAGTTGGTAGAGCACCTCCATGGTAAGCGTGAGCGGATGGGGACTCATGCGGAACGGAGGGGACGGTTGAGCCGTTTCCGGTGCGCAAAGAAGGCGGGGTTTCCCCGGCCTCCCCCGGCTCTACTAACCAATGACTCACCAAAGTGATTAGCCTCACTGCGCCCGGCGCACGACCGACACCTATAGCTCTTGACATAGACCAAGGTGGGGCAGATTCTGTTGCGAGGATGCATCGACGCCTCCGAGACGCACGGGCGAGGGTCGGAACGAGAGGTTTCTCGCCACTCGCCGGGCTCATCGTTGCTACCACGATGCTCGTTGGCGGTGCGCCAACTGTCTTCGCTGCCTCGCAAAGCGTCTCATCGGCACATGTAAAGACATGGAAGATCGTGGCGCTCGGTGATTCCGACACAACCGGCAATGGCGATCCAACGCGCGTCGGCTGGGTCGGTCGCTATGCCAAGCTTCTGCGGCAGAGACTCGGGCTGCACGTGCCCGTGATGAACCTCGCTCACGACGGCAAAACGAGCGCTGAGTTTCTCTCAGAAGTGCGCTCAGATGCACAAACTCGCGCGGCTGTGAAGAGTGCGCAGATCATCCTGTTCGGCATCGGGGGCGCTGACCTCAACGCCGGAGACGCGGAACTGCAGGCGGGAAAGTGCAAGGCCGAACATTGCTATGCGCCAGTCCTAGCCGCGTTCGGGCGCAACTTCAACGCGACTGTCGCGCTCGTACTGAAGCTGCGAGGATCGAAGAAGACCGCCCTTCGCGCGATAACCATGCCGAATGTAGTCCCCGGCGCTCAGGACGTGATCCCCTCATCCGCCACCATCGACATTGGCCTCTACCAGGCGAAAACGCTGCGTCAGAAGATCTGCGGTGCCATGAGGACGCACGGTGGACGGTGCATCGACGTACTAGGCGCGTTCAACGGGCCGCAGGGAACGCAGAACGCCTACACGAAGGGCTTAATGAACAAGTCCGAATGCTGCTACCCAAGCGCGAAGGGCCAGCAACTCATGGCGGAACTGCTATTCCGCACCGGGCTGGCACCACTGAGATAGGCGCATCCGCTAACTGCTCATTGCGCGCCGTACCGCATCGTCGGTGCGCTGCCGCGCCGAACCTCCGGTACTCTGCGCAACGGCGCGATATGACCACGCTTGCCTGATGGCCGACTAAGCGGGCAGTGCTAGGTGCGAAGGCCGTAGTCCAGAGCCTCACGCCTCCTTCGATCCCATAGGGATCTCCTGTTGGAGGCGTGGCATGGCATCACCTATCGAGGCAGGGATCGGCCTGACGGTCGTACTTCTGCCTGACCAATTCGAAGCACTCGCACAGCGCGTTGCCGCCGTTCTCGCAGAAGGCCGTGACGACGGCTTCCTCGACGCCAAAGGCGCAGCCGCCTATCTCGGCTCGTCGCGGAAGGCGATCTACGCCCTAGTCGAGCGGCGCAAGCTCCCCTACTACCGCCCGGCTGGGCGGCTCCTCTTCGACCGGGCCGAGCTTCGGACGTGGGTGGAGGGCGGGCGATGATCGACCTCCTCCTAGAACTTGACATTTCGCCGGTTCTGCCGAAGCTCACACTGACCAACGAAATGGGCCAGCGGCGCTGGTACGCCCTGGCCCCGGACACGGAGGGTTAGCTCCATGCCAATGTCGAACGATACGAGACGGCGCAAGACGCGCTACCCCGGCGTCAGCTATCGCCAGCGCAAGGACGGCTCGCGCAGGTACTCGGTCTACCACGGAGGCCGCTATCTGCTGGTCGCAGGCGGCGAGCAGGAAGCGCTCGTCAAGCAGGGCCAACTCCGCGACGGAGCGTCCCGCGGCGAGACTCCGGTCGCACCGGCCAAGGTGACGTTCGCAGTCGTAGCCGAGCACTGGTTCGCGTCGAAGCATCGCCTGCGCCCGTACACGCGCATCAACTACCGGGCCACGCTCGACCGCATTCTTATCCCGCGGTTCGGCGCGAAGAAAATCGCGGCGATCACGAAGGCCGACATCGTCGGACTGATCTACGACCTGGAGAAGCAGGGCTTGGCCGCCACGACGATCACCGACTACATGAAGCCGCTCTGCGGCACGTTGAAGTACGCGGTCGAGGAGGGCCTGATCACGGCCAACCCATGCTCGCGTCTGAGCCGGGACGATCGCCCTCGCGCGCAGAGCAGGAAAGCCGATCACGTCTGGAGCGACGAGGAGATGGCGGCGTTGATCGCGGCTGCTGAGTACCTCGCCCGTCGTCCCGAGGCACGGGCCGACTACACGCCGCTCCTGCGGGTGGCGCTCGCAACCGGTCTTCGGCTCGGTGAGCTGCTCGGCCTGCAGTGGGGCGACGTCGACCTGCCCGCTGGCGAGCTCCATGTCCGGCGGCAGTGGACACGGCTCGGGGAGTACGCGGAGCCGAAGACGAAGGCGGCGCTCCGGCGCGTCCCGCTGTCGGCGGACGTCGTGAAGTACCTCGCCGAGTTCAAGCTGCGCTCGACGCAGTCGAACGACGGCGACCCGCTGTTCGCATCGAAGCTCGGTCGGCCTCTTACGCACCGGAACGCTTCGCGCCGGGGCTTCGAGAAGGCCGCAGAGCACGCCGAGATCGAGGGCGTCTCGTTCCACGATATGAGGCACGCCTTCGCCTCCCGGATGATCGACCGCGGAATCTCCTCGACGGTGCTCGCGAAGATCCTGGGACACGAGTCGAGCACGATCACCGAGCGGCGGTACATCCACCTCTTCGACCGGCAGCGCACCGACGATGCGGTGAGGGAGGCGATGGCATGGTAGGCGGCGCACTTCCGAGCCCGCTCGACGTTCTCGAAGAGAGGCTGCGCGAGATCATGAAGTTCGACTCGTGGAAGTCGCGCGAGGATCGCGCGCACGAAGCCGGTCGCCAGTCGGGCCTGAGGCAAGCGCTGTACCTGCTCGATCAAGTTCGCCGAGAGCAAGAGGAGATCGCGGCAGAGCATGTGCCCGGTCGCGTGTACGGTCGGGCCGAGCCGGAGCGCGTCAGGCCGCACGACTTTGCGGCCGACGATCGGCCCGCGCCGCGTTACGAGAGCGAATAACCGGCAGCAATGGAACCCCGCTAGACGGCCGCGGCAACGGGCTGTCTCCGTTTACGCCTGCACGCGCTCCAGCGCTGCGGCGATCCGCTCCAGCGCGGCGACGGTGGCCTAGCCGGGATCCCCGCCGCGCTTCGCTTCGGCGTGGCGGGTTTCGTAGGCCGTTGCGTAGAGATTGTGCAGCTGGATGCGCTCGGCGTCGGTGAAGGCTTCGACCTCGATCGCCGTGTACTCGGCCCCCGGCGAGGATGGCGGACTTGGCGTCAGCGAAGGTCATAGGCCGTACCCGTCGCCGATCGTGACACTGCCGCTGCAGTAGCCGGTGCGTACAGCGGGGCGCGGGATCGGGTCGCAGGATGCGCTCGTCCAAGAGCGGTCGGCCTGGGCGTCGTAGCGGTTGGCGTTCAGCAGACGGCGGAGCGTTCCCATGTCGGGGGAATCCCAAGGGCCAAGGATGAGGTAGCAGCCGTCGCGGGTCATCGGCTCGGTGCGACCTTCGTGCTGGAGCGTTGCAATCTCTCCGTAGCGCGCGAGCGCGTACAGGTGACGGCCGAAGAGGACAGCGGCGGGATCGTAGATCAGCTGGCCGTTGGCATCCTGGCCTATCGAGTCCCAGCGCGGCAGGTTGCGCATCTTCAGCGCGTGGCATATCGCGGCCATGTTCACGGCCATCCCCTGGAGCGCGAGGCCGCTCGGGAAGTCCCAGGTCGTGGGGCGGAAGATCGTCACGGGCTCAGGCGCGGGGCGGGCCGTGAGGCGGGCTGCGAGCGCGCGGTCTCGTTGCTCGGGCGTGACGGGCTCAGGGACGGTGGCCTGGTGGCCCGAGCCACGGCGGCGGTTGGCGTCCCGGCGCTCCATCTTGCGCCTGGCGTCCTGCTGCTCCTGCGAAGGCTTGGCCGCTAGGGCACGATCGCGCCCGCGCTGGATGGCGGAGATCGGCACGCCCAGTTCCCGCGCCAGGGCGGTCACGCCGGTGGCAGCGGATCCCCGAGCCGTCAGGCGTTCGAGCACGACGGCGTCGGACACGGGCAGAGCGGTGCGGGCGGCAGCCATACCCGTGTGAGTATGCCGTCGCAAGCGGGTCGTGGCGGCGTGTCGGCCACCCGCTTCCACGCGCCGAGCACCCGGTTGATTCGGCCCCACAGCGGGCACACGTGCGCCGTACGGAGGGATGCGTCCGAGGGTGGCGGGGGTAGGCCCAGGAGGGCCTTGGCGCTGGGACGAGGGCACGTGTCGCCTCGGCCGAACAGCGGCCCTTTCACCAAGCTGCCTCACCATCGCGGCCCGGCCTGCGCCATGAACGGCCTGGTTGAGCGGGAAGTCGGCCGGTCGACCCCCTCCTACCTAGCGTGCGGCCTACGTGCGCTCGCGCACGTCCGGCGCTTCAGCCGCAGGGCCTGCGGGCGCATCCCGATGCCCACGCGGCCTACGCGATGGCGCTGGTCATACAGAGGGATTGTCGGATGCCCGTCTGTGAGAGAGAGGCCGCATACCGCGTCTCTCGTGAGGAAGCAGGCGTGTCGGTGTAAGCGCGCGATGACTGACAGTCCTCTCTGACATAGTCGCCCTCGGGGTCAGCTCAACCGCGAAGGGAGCGAACATGCCAACGGTAATCGGCTACCACGAGGTCAAGGACACGCAGCACTGGCTCGCTTCACCGAAGCGCGAAGAAGTGTTTGGCCCGCTCGGTGTCACCAACATCAGGACGTTCGTCGACCAGGAGAACCCGACGCGCGTGGCGGTGCTGATGGACGTCGCCGATATGGACGCCGTGATGGGTGCGATGCAGACGCCGGCGATGGCCGACGCGATGGAGTATGACGGCGTGCGGCCCGAAACTCTGGTGATCCTCACCGAGGCCCCGGCAACTGCTTGAGACGCACGCGGTCGCATGAGGTTCCCGGACGCTGCCCGGGCGAGCCAAGACGATCACCGCGACGGCCTCGTCCTCAGCGTGCATTCGGCAACACTGGCGCACAGCGCAGAGCTGTCGCCGGAAGCCCATGCGATCTCGAGCGACCTCGAGCGACCTCGAGCGTGAAGGGTGCCAAAACTCGGATTCGGGGCTGAACCTAGGTTTTGACACCCTTCACGGACGGCGCGGTGATCCTGGTCGAACGCGGGATGATGAAGGCTCGCGCCCAACGGAAGGCCTCCACGAAGCGATGAGGGCAGACCAGGACACCGGCAAGCGCATCCGCGAGCGGCGCGAGGAGCTTGGCCTGAGCCAGCGCGATCTGGACGAGGGCACCTCGTACAGCTATGCGTACGTATCCCGCATCGAGGCGGGCGCGCGGACGCCGTCGCTATCGGCCGTCATCGAGTTCGCAGATGCGCTCGACACGACGGCGCTGTACCTGGCTACCGGCCGCGACCGGGACTGCCCCTGCTGCGGGGGGTAAGCCTTCCCGGCCGATCCGGACGAGGCGCTGTCGCGCCTCGTCCCGGTTCTGAGGCATCACCCGGCCGCAACGAGGCCCCGGGGGCGCGACGCTGGCGGACTCGCGGCCGTGTCGGCAACGTCGCCGGGGTTGCCGAAGCACGCATCGCCCGGCTGTATGCGGGCCGAAGCGGGAGTACTCACCATTTCTCTCACCATCCGCCGAATCGAGCTACCGTAGGTGCGCTACAAACCGCCTAAACTGGCGGCTTCGCCCTCTTAGCTCAGTTGGTAGAGCACCTCCATGGTAAGGAGGGGGTCGACGGTTCGAGTCCGTCAGAGGGCTCTGCAAAAGGCCCGTAAATCGGGCCTTTTACGATCGGGACAACTTGCACCCTGTGTAGTGTGCGATGGGTATGGAGCCTTTTATGGAGCCTCCAGATCTAGAACCCGGCACGAAAGGGGCCGTTTTCGCCTCGGCCGCGTAGCACACGCCGGGACGTTGGTGTCCGGCGTGACTTCACGAAACGCGTCACGCGCGCAATTTGCACTGGCTCTTGCGACGTACGTGCCGGAGCGACACAGTGAGCGGTCGCCACACGCCACGCCTGTTCACGGGCACGGGCCCTGTAGGTACTGCCGGCACTCCGCGGCCGTAAGCGAGCGGGTGACGCGCCCGCGCGCGATCTCGAGCAGGCGGTCGATGTCGAGGGCCCAGACGTGCACATACGGCGTCGGCGTGCTGCGCACGCCGGCGAGGAGCTTCCCGTCAGGGCTGAAGGCGGCCCGCTTTGCGCCGTCGGCGAGCTTCAGCAGCTCGACGTCGCCGGGCCAGTCCCAGACTCGCGTGCTCATGCTCGGGTCGACGGTCGTGAGCGCCAGGCGAGTGCCGGCGCGGCTGAACGCGATGTCCTCGATGGGCGCGCCGGCCGCGACCGTGCGCACCATCCGCCCCGTCGCGGCGTCCCAAACCAGCGGCCCGGCGCCTCCTTCCGTCAGGATCTGCGTCTCGTCGGGGCTCCACGCGGCCGAGACGCCCGGGCCTGGCGCCTCCTCCGTGCGCACGAGCGATCGCCCGCTTGCGACATCCCAGACGCGCGCGCCGCTCTTGCCGAACGAGAGCAGGCGCCTCCCGTCCTTGCTCCACTCGAGGGAGTACGTGCCCGAGCCGACGGGGCCACCACCGCGCAGCACCTTGAGCTCGCGACCGGTGTCGGCCGCCATGATCCGCACGGTCGCGTCGGCCCCGGTGGTGGCGATCTTCGTGCCGTCCGGGCTGAAGACTGCGCGGTTGACGGCGCAGCTTCCCTTGCCGACGCAGTGTCGTCCGCGCACGGCGAGTAGCTCCTCGCCGCTCTTCGCGTCGTAGACCCGTGCGCTTCCGTCGGCACCTGCGGTGGCGAGGCGGGAGCCGTCGGGGCTCACGTTTATGCCGATGACGCCGCTCGCGGACGCGTCCCCGCCGGCCCCGTGGATCACGAGGAGCTGAGCTCCGGTCTTGACGTTCCAGACGCGGACTGTTCCCGCCGGGCCCGAGCTCGCGACGAGCCGGCGACCGTCGGGCGTGAACGCGACGGCAGGAGGGACCGGCCCCGACTCCGGCCCGGGCAGCGTCAAGACCTCTCCACGCCCTGCCGCCGAGACGTCCCAAACCCGCGCCCCAAAGAGCTGGCCGACCGTCACGAGCCTCGCCGCGTCGGGGGAGAGGGACACGCTCATCACCGGGTTCGGCTTGCTCCGCAGCGCGAGGAGCTCGCGGAGCTTGCCGTTCCGGATCTCCCATACCCTCGCCGCTCCGTCGACACCTGCGGTTGCGAGGCGGCTGCCGTCGCGGCTGAACTCGATGTCCATGACGCCCCCCGAATGCGCCTCGACGGTGTCGAGCAGCTCGCCGCCCGGCAGGCGGTAGAGGTCGAGCTCTGTTGGATTTTGCCCGCCGTGATTGGCTGCCAGCAGCGTGCCGTCGGGGCTGACGGCAATCTCTCTCGTCCCGGCGTTCCCGCCCGGGAGCTTGACAACGGCGAACTCCGCTCCGGAGGACAGGTCGAAGATCCGTGCGACCACCGGGGACAGAGGGATGCCGGGGGACCAAGGGGCGATCGCGATCCGGTCGTCGCCGACGAACGCGACCCCGTCCGACCATGCCGACGCCGGATCTGTTCGCTGGTGCACGCCGGCGAACGCCCGCAGCTCGCGCCCGCTCCGTACGTCCCAGATCCGCACCGCCCGATCGGTGGCTAGCGTGGCGAGGCGGCCGCCGGCGGCATCGAACTTCGTCGTCAGCACGGTGCCGTGTGCCCGCAGCGTGTGCAGGAGCTTGCCCGTTTTGGCGCTCCACAGGCGTGCGGTCCCGTCCGCGGCTCCCGTCGCGACGATGTCGCCCTTCGGGCTGTAGGCGACGGTGAGCACCGGACCGGAGTGTCCGGTGAGGGTCACGAGCCGCTCGCCGGTGCCGGCGTCGCGGATGCTCGCCGTGTGACCGTTGTTGTCGGCGGCAACGAAGCGCGCACCGTCGGGCGCGAACTCGGCGATGTGTGCGAGTCCGGTCGCCCGGCCAACATCCGGCACGGCGGCGAGCACGCGCGAGGCGCCGAGCGCGTCGTGCAGGGCCTGCTGGGTCTCCCGCAATACGGTGCCGTCGTGGCGTCGCGTCGTCTCCGCCGACTCGAGTGCGAGCAGGATGCTCAGCTCCGGATCGCGGTCGAGGTTCGCCTCTGCCGAGGCGGCGAGCTGCCGGGCCTTCTGGAGCCGCGCCTCGTCGCGCGCGTGGCCGCGCAGGACGAGGGCGAACGCCGCCAGCAGTGAGGCCGCCGCGGCGAGGAG
>JACDEU010000072.1 GCA_013816245.1 Actinomycetota bacterium
GGCCGGCTGTTCTTCTTCGACGATGACGCCACGCCGAAGCAGGTGATCGTTTCCGTCAAGGCAGGCAAGGTAAGCGTTCCGCAGGTCCGCGACCTGGTTGGCGTCCTTGACCGTGAGAAGGCACAGATCGGCGTACTTATCTCGTTCAACGAACCGACCGCCCCAATGCGGAGCGAAGCAGCGAGCGCGGGGTTCTACACGTCAGGAATGTTCGGAGACTTCGCAAGGCTGCAACTCTTGACGGTGGCGGAACTGCTCGACGGCAAAACGGTTCAGATGCCGAACAGCGGTGGCCCGCAGGGAATGGCGGTGGCGCTCCCGCCGACGCCCGAGGAAGTACACCCGGATCAGCTGACGCTCGGTTAGCCCGCAGGGCTGCGCTTGGCGAGTTCGCCGCTGTATTTCCGCAGCGCCTTCCGGGCGCTATCAATCGTGGTGTCATGCACCAGGGCCGCGAGAAGCCGCGTTTTGCTTGCTTCCCCGCCAAGTCGGACCACAAGATCCTCCAGCTCATCCCAGACGAACTGAGGGGGCTTGAAATGCACGCCGCGATCCGTTCGCGCCATAGGGGCCGTCCTGTCCTTCCTGTACTAGTACCGTGCTCGCTCCGTAGGAGTGCGGTGCTAGCACGCGAAGGAAGGCATGACCCTACTAGGCTTCGGCTTGGGGAGGAAGTGACGCAATGGCCGGGGGCACGGAGTTCAACCGTCAGAAGTTCAAGGAGTTGATCCTCTACCTGGCTGACAAGTCAGGGGACGATTTGGGCTTTGGCATGACCAAGCTCAACAAACTCCTGTACTTCTCCGATTTCGAGGCTTACCGCCGACTCGGGCGGTCGATCACTGGTGCGACCTACCAAAAGCTCGAATGGGGTCCGGCTGCCAGAGAGTTCCTGCCGCTCCATGAGGAACTTCTCAGCGATCAACGGGCGCGCGTAGAAGCCCGTCCGAGAGGACGCTTCTGGCGGAAGGTAACTGTGTCTTCTGGGGCAGACACAAGCGCCTTTTCCCCCGATGAACTCCAAGTGATCAACGCCATCATTCAGGAGCTGAGACCGTATGACGCCACCGGTAGTAGTGACCTCTCGCACCACCAGTCAGTGGGATGGAACGTGGTCGACTACGGAGAAACGATCCCCTACGAAACGGTCGTGGTCTCCGCGGAACTGCCTGACGCAAACGTCGTCGAATACTTCCGGCGGCTAGAAGGAGTCGCAGGCTAGGAGGAACTGCCCTACCGCGCTGGTAGGACCTTCCGCGTGACTCTGTATGCGATTCGCGAAGAAGTCTCGTTCTTTCAAGACTGCGCGCTCATTCATCCGGAACAACAAGCGTTCGACAAGATGTTCCACGGTGTGCGTGAAGTTCTTGAAAGGGGAGACTTCCGCTATTCGATTCCAGTCGACAGCTCTGGACGCCTCCGAGTGATCGGAACACTTTCGTACTTCTCCGAGGACGAAATGCCCCAGATGTACGTTGCATTTGAAATCCTCCGCGCTCCGCCTGACGGTCTGATTTCTCTACGCCGTGTCGTCACGGCGGCGGACGTTCGCGGGGGTCTCCACGTTTCTTAGTTTCTTTGCCCCTGCTTGGGGGTTTCGCTTCGAGGGCAGCTTTTACCGCTTCCTCGAACGGGAGCTCGATCTTTAGCTTCTCGTTTCGCGGCTCGCGCTCGGGCTTCTTCGCGCTCACGGCGGTAAGCCTCGAAGTCTGCGCGCGTGGCTTGCTTTCAATCCGCGAATCGCAGCCGCTTCCCCTCTGCGCCCTGTAGCGCCTTGACGGTGCGCTCTGCATCGCTCACGCCATTGGCGGTTCGATTGTTGTAGCGAAAGTCGAACTCTGCGAGGTAGCGGGGAAGGTGCGCTTCGCTGACGTGGTGGTAGACGCCGTCGATGCCGCGCTTCAAGATCGAGAAGTAGTTCTCAGCGGTGTTCGTATGGACTTCGCCACGGACGTATTCGTCCAAGTGGTTCACGGTGAAATGTCCCGCGTACTCGTTGGCGAGGCCGCTGTAGGACTTGAAGGCGTCGGTCATGATCCGCGCTGAAGGATCGACGTGCTTTCGGATGACACCCTTGAGAGTCGCGCCGGTCACGTTCGCCACGCGCTGTGAGTAGACCCTGCCGTCGCGCTGGACGAGTGCGACAACCGGAGTCTTTTCGGTGCCGCGTCCGGTCTTGCTCAAGCGGGGATCGGGCTTCTTAGGATCGAGGGGCTTGTACTGCCGTTGGTTCGCTCGGCGCGGCTTGCCGCCGATGTAGGTCTCGTCGACCTCTACCGTCCCTGTAAGGCGCGTCTGAAAGGGAGGCTGAGTCATCGCCTCTCGGATGCGGTGGGCCATGAACCAGGCGCTCTTGTAGGTCACTCCAAGCATCCGGTGAAGCTGATGGGCGCTCATGCCCTTCTTCGAGCTACAGAGCAAGTAGAAGGCGAGCAGCCACTTGTTGAGCGGGATATGGCTTGACTCGAAGATCGTGCCGACCGTGACCGTGAACTGCTTGCGGCAGACACGGCATTTCCAGAGCCTGCGGGTCTTGTGCTTGATCCGGTACGCCTGCTTCTCCGCCTCGCCACAGTGAGGGCAGACAGGGCCGTCCGGCCAGCGGATCGACTCCAGGTACTCGGCAGCCGCCTCGACGCTTGTGAAGCGGTCGTCTAGGACACTAAAGGTGAGGTCTTTTGAGGAAGTGGTACTTGGCACACCCAAAGAGTACACTCGCCCAGTGGTTGTGTCAAGTATCTAATCCCGAGGGTTCATTATGCAAAAGGATCCGAGTGAGGGAGGCTCTACGATCCGAACGTGGCGACAGAGCCGCACTCGAGCGACTCGTTCATCTTGCGGTTCGGCGAGCTGACGCAGGCAAGCCCGACGCGTCCGCGAGATGCTGTGTTGCGCGCGCTCGACGTGTTCCTGTCCGCGTTCTTTCTGCTGGTCACCTCGCCCATCACGATTCCGATCGCACTCGTAGTCCTACTGACCAGCGGGCGGCCGGTGTTCTACCGCGGGGAGCGTGTCGGACGCGGCGGTCGTGTCTTCGAGATGCTGAAGTTCAGGACCCTGAATCCGAGCGCGGAGGACCGCCTCGGCCCTTTCCTCGGCGACGAGCTCGTGCGGCGCACACGTGTTGAGACGACCGCGATCGGCGGCTGGCTCCGCGCGACGCAGCTGGACGAGATCCCCCAGCTCTGGAACGTCGTTCGCGGCGACATGAGCCTCGTCGGGCCGCGCCCGATCCGGCCTCGCTTCTTCGCCTCGCTCGTCGAGGAGCTGCCGGCCTACTGGCAACGGCTGGTCGTTCGACCCGGGCTCACCGGGCTCGCCCAGGTGCGCCGCGGGTACGAGACCTCGATGGCCGAGAAGCTCGCACACGACCTCGAATGGATTGCCGACCGCTCTGTGCGTCTGTACCTGCGCACGCTTGCAAGCACCGCGTGGCGTGTGCTCGGCCAGTTCGCGCGCGGCCTCTCCGGCCGCTCGCGCTAGACGTCGAGGCGCGCGTCCTCGAGATCGAGGTCGCGGTGCAACCTGCGCTCGACGTCGGAGCTGATCACTCCGTAGCGCCGGAGATTGACGAGCTCGCCCCGCTCGGCGTCGATCAGTTCGCGGCGCAGACGCTGATAGCTGAGAGACTGCTCCTCGAGGGCGCCGTCGTCGTCTTGGTCGAATCGAGACGCAAACCGGTTGCGGCGGAACCGGTAGAGGCCGCGAAGCCGTTCGGCCGTGTCGTCGCGCACCCAGTCCTCGACCTCCAGCTCCGCCAGCCTCGCGACCGCCGCGTCCGCAGCCTTGATGCGCGCCTTCGCCTCCTCCTTTTCGTCGAGGTGGTCGGCCTCGACGCGGAGCAGACGGATCACCATCGGCAGCGTGAGCCCCTGGACGACGAGCGTTCCGAGGATGACGCAGAACGTCAGGAACACGATCAGGTCCCGCTCCGGGAATGCGCTGCCGGCATCCGTCGTCAGGGGAACCGCCAGAGCTGCGGCGAGGGACACGGCGCCGCGCATGCCCGCCCAGGCGACCACCGCCGCGCGAGCGACCGGCGGTGCTGGATCGTTCGGACCGAAGGTTCCCAGGAACCGCTTCGGCAAGTACGTGAACACGGGCACGAAGACGAGCCGCGTGATCACGACCGTGCCGGTGATGATGGCCGCCCACCAGATGAGCTTCCCAGCCGAGAACCCGGTGAGCGCGTCGAGGATCCCGGGGAGCTGAAGCCCGATCAGGGCGAACAGCAACGCGTTGATGACGAACGTGAAGATCTCCCACACGGCTGACCCCGAAAGCCGCGTCTGAAACGATGTGGGCTCCGGGGTCCGCCAGCCGAGGTAGATCCCGGCGGTAACGACGGCGAGAACACCCGAAGCCTCGGCGGCGTTCGCCGGGATGAAGGCGAGGTAGCCGGTGATCAGAGCAATTGTCACCTCGACCGGCGGGTTGTCGATTCGGCGCCGGACCGCCGCGACGAAGAAGCCGACTAGCAGGCCGATCGCGACCCCTCCGACAACGCTCCACACGAGGCGCCACGACGCATCCCAGATCGAGAACGTTCCAGCGACCGCAGCTGTTACCGCGACGCGGTACAAAACGAGTGCGGTTCCGTCGTTCACGAGGCTCTCGCCCTCGACCACTGTGACGATGCGGCGCGGCACCCCGAGCCGGCGCATGATCGCCGACGCAGCGAGCGGGTCTGTCGGAGCCACCACCGCTCCGAGAACGAAGGCCGCACTCCAGGACATGTTGTCGACCATCGCGTGCGCCACGACGGCGACCGCGGTCATCGTCGCGATCACGAGCCCGATCGCGAGCATGCCGATTGGACGGACGTTCTCCCTGAACTCTCGCAGTGACGTGAAGAACGCCGACGAATAGAGGAGCGGCGGCAGGACCGCGATGAGCACGAGGTCCGGCGGCAATTGCAGCGACGGCACACCAGGCACGAATCCGAGCGCCAGCCCGCCGACGACGAGCAGGATTGGGTACGGGACGTGCAGCGCCGGAGCCGCGACCAGCAGGGCCGCGACGGCCAGCAAGAGGCCCATCAGGATCAGCTGGTCATGGACCCCGAAGTCCATCCCGCGAGCCTACGCGGCCTACGGGTGGGTACGCGAGAGCCTAGAGGACGTGCGAGAGAACGACTGCGAGCACGTTCAGGACCGAGATGGTGAAGACGACCGAGGTGATCGCCGCGGTGGCAAGAACGAATGCGTGTGCCGTTGGATCCAACCTCACCCCTCCCAAACGCACAATGTCACCCGGAAGGGTGATTGCGCAATCCCTCGTTCGAGGGGGCTCTCTACACTGACCCACCGTGTGCGGGATCTGCGGAATCGCTTCGACGAACGGCTCCGCCGTGACGGATCGGGTCGCGGAGATGAGCGGGACGCTGGTTCATCGCGGGCCGGACAGCTTCGGGGAATTCAGCGACGGCGACGTCGCTCTTGCGGCCCGGCGCCTCTCGATCATCGACCTCGAGACGGGCGACCAGCCGATTGCCAACGAGGACGGGACGGTTCACGTCGTGCAGAACGGCGAGATCTACAACTACCGCGAGCTGCGTCGCGAACTGGAACGCGCAGGGCACCACTTCCGGACGCACGGCGACACCGAGGTGCTGATTCATCTCTACGAGGAGCACGGTGACGGCTTCGCGGAGCGGCTCCGAGGGATGTTCGCGGTCGCGATCTGGGACGCGCGCCGACGCAGGCTGGTGCTGGCACGCGACCGCTTCGGGATCAAGCCTCTGTATTACCGCGCCGTCGACAGCGAGCTGGCGTTCGCATCCGAGCTGCGCGCCCTTCCCCGCGGGGAGATCGACCTGGACGCACTCGAGGCGTTCCTCGCATTCAACGCGATTCCCGCGCCGCTGACGATCTTCCGGGAGGTGCGCAAGCTTCCCGCCGGACACCTGCTCGAGTGGAAGAACGGCCGGGTCGACATTCGGCGCTTCGCCCGGCCGGCGCCTAACCCGGAGGTACGCGACGACGAAGAGGCCGAGCTCGTCGAAGAGCTGCGCTCTCGTCTCCGCGACTCGGTCCGCGCCCACCTGGTCAGTGACGTGCCCGTCGGCGTGTTGCTCTCCGGCGGTGTGGATTCGGCGTTCCTCGCCGCTCTCGCTGCGGAGGAGAGCTCGGAGCCGCTCCGCACGTTCTCGATCGGTTTCGAGGAGCGCTCGTTCGACGAGTTGGCCGACGCGCGCCTCGTCGCGGAACGCTACGGCACGCAGCACCGCGAGCTGGTGCTGCGACCCGACGCCGCGCTGCTCCTGCCCGCGCTCGCCGAGGCGTTCGACGAGCCGTTCGCCGACTCGTCGGCGCTGCCGACGTATCTCGTCTCGCAGCTCGCGGCGGGCGACGTCAAGGTCGCTCTCTCCGGTGAGGGCGGCGACGAGCTCTTCGGCGGCTACTACACCTACTCGGCCGACCTGCTGGCCGCACGCGTCGGCGGACTTGCGCGAATCGCCGCTCCGATCGTCGAGCGGCTGCCGACCTCGACGTCGAAGGCGAGCTTCGACTACAAGGCGAAGCGCTTCGTGCGCGCGGCCCACCTGCCGCCGCTCGAGCGACATCACGGTTGGAAGGAGATCTTCTCGCCCGACCTACGTCGGGAGCTGACCGGGCGGCAGTCCTCGTTCGATCCCGTCGATCTATTGCGCGCGCGCTACGAGGAGACGGAGGGCGCCGAGGAGATCGCGCGCCTGCAGGACGTCGATCTCGGGGTCTACCTCGTCGACGACCTACTCGTGAAGACGGACCGCGCGTCGATGGCGCATTCGCTCGAGGCCCGCGTGCCGTATCTCGACACCGTGGTGACGAATCTCGCGCTCGCGCTGCCGACGAAGCACAAGATCCGTGGCTTCTCGAAGAAGGTCCTGCTGCGGAAAGCCGCCGCGCCGCTCCTGCCGCGGGAGATCGTGCAGGGCAAGAAGCGCGGTTTCTCGATTCCGGCCGCCGCGTGGCTCCGCGGCGACCTCGAGCCGTTCGCAAGGGAGACGCTCTCCGCAGACGTGCTGCGGCGCCAGGGCTTCTTCCGACCCGAGGTGGTGGCGCGGCTGCTCGACGAACACATCGCGGGGCGCGAGGATCGCAGCCGCCAGCTCTGGGGACTGCTCGCGTTCACCCTGTGGCACGAGCGGCACGTGGAGCGGGCGCCGCAGGGGGCGTCACGACCCGAAGTGCTCGTCGAGCGCTGACCTAGACTCCTTCGAATGGCCAACCAACCTCTCGTCGTCCACGTCGTCGGCGCGCGGCCGAACTACATGAAGGTTGCGCCAGTCTACGGGGCGCTGGAAAAGCGCGGCAACGTCGAGCAGCGCCTCATCCACACCGGCCAGCACTACGACGCGCTCATGAAGGATGTCTTCTTTGCGGAGCTTCCTTTGCCAAGGCCGCACGTGGAGCTCGATGCTCAGACGACGGACGACGCCTTGATCGGGCTCGAACGCGCCTTCGGCGAGCTCGAGCCCGATCTCGTAGTCGTCGCGGGAGACGTCACTTCGACACTTGCCGGCGCAGTCGCTGCCGCCAAGCGCAACCTGATGCTCTGCCATATCGAGTCGGGACTTCGGAGCAACAACTGGCGGATGCCCGAGGAGCGGAACCGCGTCATCACCGATCACCTCTCGCAACTGCTGCTCACCCACAGCAGGGAAGCCGATGCAAACCTTGCTGCAGAAGGCGTCGACGAGGATCTGATCGAGTTCGTCGGCAACACGATGATCGACACGCTGCGCGCGAACGAAAAAGCGGCGCGGGCACTGGCAGCCTGGAAGACGTTCGGCGTCGAACCAAAGGGCTACATCCTTGTCACGCTGCACAGGCAACGGCTCTTCGAGGAGGCCGACCTCCTCCGCAGGACCGTCGCCGCCCTGGACGAGGTGAGCAAATCGCTGCCCGTGATCTTCCCGGCCCACCCCCGCACGCAAAAGGCGATCGAGGAAGGTGGCCTGGCCGACCACACGACGATCACGCTGACACCGTCGATCCCGTACCGCCAGTTCCTCTCGCTCGAGATTGGTGCGGCGGCCGTCATCACCGACTCCGGCGGCGTGCCCGAAGAAACCACCGCCCTCGGAGTGCCGTGTTTCACTCTGAGGGACGAGACCGAGCGTCCGGTGACCGTGGAGGTCGGGACGAACACCGTTCTCGGACAGGATCCCGACGAGCTGAGGACTGTTCCGTCCCGGCTGGCGAATCCGAAGCGCGGCGAAATTCCGGAGTTGTGGGACGGTCGCGCCGGCGAGCGGGCGGCTGACGCCGTCGAGCGATTGCTTTTGCGCGCAGAGGTTACCGCCTGAAGGTCTGGGTGGACATGACGGCGTCGGCACACGTACTGGTCTTTCGGCCGCTGATTCGTCTGTTGCGCGAGCGAGGCGACGAGGTTGAGATCACTGCCCGAGACTACGCTCAGACGCTACAGCTGCTCGAGCTGCACGCGCTCGATGCGACCGTCATCGGCCGGCACGGCGGACGGTCGCGCCTCGGCAAGGCACGCTCGCTCGCCTCGCGCCTACGCGCTCTGCGCAAATGGGCTCGTCCGCGCGAGTTCGACGTCGCGCTCGCACACGGGTCACACGAGCTGACCATGACGGCTCGCCGGCTCGGTATTCCAAGTGCAACGACGCACGACTACGAGTTCGCGACCCTGCAGCACCAGCTCGGGATGCGCGCCGCCACGAAGGTGGTGGTGCCGGAGTCGATCCCGGAGGACAGGCTTGCACGACTCGGAGTCAGACCTCCCAAGCTGCTGCGTTACCCCGGACTGAAGGAGGAGTACTACCTCTCCGATATCGAGCCCGACCCTGCGGTGCTCGACCGCCTGGGCGTCGACCGCCACCGTGTGCTCGTCGTCCTGCGTCCCCCACCCGACGTCTCGCTCTATCACCGGCACTCGAACCCGCTCTTTCCGCAGACGCTCGACTACCTCGGCAGACTCGAGAACGTCCACTCCGTCGTGCTTCCGCGCACCGACGAGCAGCGGGAGTATGTGCGCGCGCTCGATCTACCGTCCGTGATCCTCCCCGACCGTGCCGTCGACGCGCAGAGCCTGATCGCGCTCGCCGACGTCGTGGTCTCCGCGGGTGGGACGATGAACCGTGAGGCCGCCGCGCTCGACGTTCCGGTCTACACGACGTACGGCGGACGCCTCGGCGGTGTCGACGAGGAGCTGATCCGCGAAGGACGCCTGAAGCCGCTCACCGATCCACGCGCGCTCGAGCTGCGCAAACGTGACAAACGCTCAGGCAGCCGCATCCGCCGCGACCCGGCGGTCCTGCTCGACCTCCTGCTCACCGCTCGCGGCGACGACACGTAGGACGTCTCCGCCGTAGCGATCGAGCTTCGTCGGCCCGACGCCCTGAATGGCGCCGAGCTCCGACAGGTCACGCGGGCGGCGTCCGGCGATCTCCGCGAGCGTGGAGTTGTGGAAGACGACGTACGCGGGAAGATCGTCGGCGGTTGCGCGCTCCAGCCGCCAGCGTTTGAGCGCCGCATACAGCGGGTCGTCGGGCTCGGCCTCTCGCAGCTTCCGCGCCCGCGTTGCCGCGATGTCGAGCTCGGCGAGGAACCGGCTCGGCTTGCCGCCCCAGCTCAGCGCCAGATGGCGTCTCGCGCGCGTCAGGCCCACGTAGAACAGTCGCCGCTCCTCCGCGATCTCACCGGGCTTCTTGGCCTGCCTGATCGGAAGCTCCTTCTCCTCGAGCCGCGGGATGAAGACCGCGTCGAACTCGAGACCCTTCGCCCCGTGCAGCGTGAGCAGGTGCACGCCGAGCCGGTCGACGCCCCTCGAGCTGAACCGGGCTTCGAGATCGGCGATGTAGTCGCGGGTCGTCCGCTCGCCGTCGTCGAACTCCACGGCCAGCCGAACGAGGCGTCCGAGGTCCGACTGCCGCACCATCTCTCGCTCGCCGAGCTTCTCCGGAA
>JACDEU010000112.1 GCA_013816245.1 Actinomycetota bacterium
AGCTCGTGCAGGTCGCCGTCTTGAAGCCGATGAAATCTTCGGCTATGCGGCAAGGCTTTTGACGTTCCGGTTTGCAGCCGATAGGTCTAGGCACAATGGCTGACATGGAGCAGTACCCCCAGGAGTGGCGTCAGTACGACCCGATCCAGCCGCGCGGGACGGATTGGCGCGGGATCTTCAGGAAGCTCTGGGCGCCGATCGCGGCGATCGGGGCCTTCCTCGCCAAGTTTGGCGTCGTCCTGCTCAAGTTCAAGTTCCTCTTCTCGATGTTCGTGTCGGCCGCGTTCTACGTCTGGCTCGGCGGCTGGTGGTTCGGGATCGGGCTCGTCGTACTGCTCTTCGTCCACGAGATGGGACATGTGCTCGAGGCGAAGCGACAGAGGCTGCCGGTGTCCGCACCCGTCTTCATTCCCTTCATGGGCGCACTGATCACGCTGAAGCAGATGCCGCACAACGCCTGGAACGAGGCGAAGCTCGCGATCGCCGGGCCGATCGTCGGGTCGGCCGGCGCGCTGGCGCTTTACGTCGCGGGAGTTGCGTTCGACTCGCGTGCGCTGAAGGCGCTCGCATTCCTCGGGTTCTTCATCAACCTCTTCAACCTGCTCCCCGTCGTGCCACTCGACGGCGGCCGCATCGTCGCGGCGCTGCATCCCGTGCTCTGGCTCGTTGGGTTTGTCGCCCTGCTCGGGCTCTGCATCTGGCGGCCGAACCCGATCCTGATCATCATCCTGCTCTTCTCCGCGTCCGAGCTGTGGCGGCGCTGGAAGATGCGACGCCACCCCGAGATGCAGGACTACTACCGGGTCGATCCGCACCAGCGCCTGATCATCGGCGTCCTGTACTTCGGTCTCGCCGCCTTGCTCGTGCTCGGCATGGCCGAGACACACGTGCCGCGCGACTTTTGATGGAAGACAGGCGGATCCTCCGCGCGGAGGAGAAGACCGAGGATCTCGAGAGCGACATCGCGCTGATCGCGCAGGAGTTCCGCGAAGGCTTCCAGGCGGTCGACCAGATCGACCGTCCGGCGGTCACGGTCTTCGGTTCGGCCCGCGTCGGCGAGGACACTCCGGTCTATAGGGACGCGCGCCTGGCGGGTCAGCGCTTCGCCGAGCTCGGTTGGGCGGTCGTCACCGGCGGCGGGCCCGGAGTGATGGAGGCGGCGAACCGCGGCGCAAAGGACGGCGGCGGCCTATCCGTCGGCTTCAACATCCAGCTGCCGTACGAACAGGCGCCCAACCCCTACCTCGACATCTCGCTGACCTTCAAGCACTTCTACGCGCGCAAGACGATGTTCGTGAAGGCGGCGGAAGGGTTCGTCGTCTTCCCGGGCGGCTTCGGCACGGTCGACGAGCTGTTCGAAGCGCTCACGCTGATCCAGACCGGCAAGGTGTTCCACTTCCCGGTCATCCTGTACGGCACGGACTACTTCGGCGAGCTGCTCGGGTGGATCAAGGGCGAATTGCTCGACGACGGGATGATCTCGCCCGACGACCTGGAGCTCCTGCACGTCACCGACGACCTCGACGAAGTCGTCTCCCTGGTGCTCGACTGCTACGAGCGGCGGTGCGCCGAGAGCCCGGCCGCGCCGGTCAAAGCCGACGCGCAGTAGCCTTCTCGTCATGCAGTTGCGTGACCTGCCGTCGGTGGACGAACTGGCACGGCGAAGCGACGATCCGCTCGCCGTCGAGGCCGCACGAAGGGTGCTCGCGCGCGCGCGCGAAGAGATCAAGGCCGGAGGCAGGCCGGGAGACCTCGCCGAGCGTCTGCGCGAGGAGCTCGACTCGGCGCGCGCTCCGCACCTGCGCCGCGTCGTCAACGCCACCGGGGTGATCGTCCACACGAACCTCGGCCGCGCGCCACTGGCCGAGGCGGCGCTCGATCGAATCCGTGACATCGCGCGCGGGTATTCGAACCTCGAGTACGACATCGCCGCCGGCGGCCGTGGCTCGCGGCAGGATCACGTCACGAAGATGCTGCAGCGGCTGACCGGCGCCGAGGCTGGGATCGTCGTCAACAACAACGCGGCAGCCGTGATGCTCGCGCTCGCTGCGCTCGCCGAAGGGCGTGACGTGCTCGTGTCGCGCGGCGAGCTGATCGAGATCGGTGATGGTTTTCGCATTCCTGAAGTGCTCGATAGATCTGGCGCGCGGCTCCGGGAGGTCGGCACGACCAATCGCACGCGCGCGGCGGACTACGAAGTGGCGGTCGGTCCCGAGACGGCGGTGCTCCTGCGCGTCCACCAGTCGAACTTCCGCATCGTCGGCTTCACGGAGCAACCGCGGCTCGAAGAGCTGGCGCAGGTGGCCCGTAGCCACGAGCTCGTGCTCGTCGACGATCTCGGCTCCGGCGCACTCGTCGACGTCGGTGACGAGCCGACGGCGCGGTCGAGCTTGGCGGCCGGGGCCGACCTCGTCTGCTTCTCCGGCGACAAGCTGCTCGGAGGCCCTCAGGCGGGGATCGTCGTCGGACGCGCAGATCTCGTCGAGAAGCTGCGCCGCCATCCACTGCAGCGTGCCCTGCGCGCGGACAAGCTCACGCTTGCTGCACTCGAGGCGACGCTGACTCTTGCGATCGACGCGCCGGAACAGATCCCGGTCGTACGAATGCTGCGCGAGTCGCCGGAGACCGTGCGCGCGCGGGCAACCCGGCTCGCCGAGCTCGTCGGCGGAGAGGTCGAGGAGACCGTCGCCCGCGCCGGCGGCGGCGCGCTGCCGCTGACCGAGCTGCCGAGCTTCGCGTGCGCGGTGGAGGAAGAGCTTGCCGCGAAGCTGCGGACTGGCGATCGACCGGTGATCGCGCTCGTGCGCGACGGACGGACTCTGCTCGATTGCCGGACGCTGACAGATGCAGAGGTAGACGAAACCGCCGCCGCCGTTCGAGCGGCCCGAACATGAACGACATCTCACCGGAGACGCAGCTCTGGAATCTCATCCGCGGCGCCCTGGGGACAAAGGCACTGGGCATCGCCGCGGATCTCGGAGTGGCCGACGCACTCGCGACCGGACCGCGCCCGGTCGCCGAGCTCGCGGCAGAGCGCGGCGCCGACACCGACACGCTCCATCGCATCCTGCGAGCGCTCGCGAGTGACGGAGTCTTCGTAGAGGAGGACCCCGGCGTCTTCCGGAACACCGCGGCCTCCGAACTGCTTCGCCGGGACCAGCCCGGCCGCTGGCATGAATTCGCGCACCTCTGGGGCGAGTCATTCTACGCGGCCGCGGGCGCGCTCGATCCTCACGGCACCGAAGTCGGCTTCACGCGGGCCTACGGGACCGACATCTGGTCGTGGCTCGCGGCAAACCCTGAAGAACGCGCCGTCTTCGACCGGGCGATGGAGGGAGACAGGGCCGAGACGGCCGACCG
>JACDEU010000073.1 GCA_013816245.1 Actinomycetota bacterium
GCCAAATACGTCGGGCTACCGGGCTCCGACCACTACCCGTGGTTCGGCGACGTGGACTCCGTGGTCAAGGAGATCGAACGCTTCGCCAGGGACCTCGCGGAGGAAGCGGCGTTCGATCGCGTCCTCACAACAGTCCTCTTCACCGACCTCGTCGGCGCAACCGAACGTGCAGCGGCCCTCGGCGACCGCGAGTGGCGAAAACTCCTCGACGCGCATCACTCGATCGTCCGCGCCAACCTCGCCCGCTTTCGCGGGCGCGAGATCGACACCGCTGGCGACGGCTTTCTCGCCTCCTTCGACGGGCCGGCGAGAGCGATCCGGTGTGCGACGGCGGTGGCTGCCGCCGTGCGCGAGCTCGGGCTGGAGATCCGCGCCGGCCTGCACACGGGAGAGTGCGAGCTCATGGGCGACAAGCTCGGCGGGATCGCCGTCCACACCGGCGCGCGAGTCGCCGCGCACGCGCAGCCGAGTGAGGTCCTCGTGTCGAACACGGTGAAGGATCTCGTCGCCGGCTCCGACATCCGCTTCGAGGACCGAGGCGCCGCGGCGTTGAAGGGCGTCCCCGGAGAATGGCGCCTGTACGCGGTTCAGGCCGACGCGGGCTGAGACCGCATACGCTTCCCGCATGGCGCACGACGACTGGCGAGTTCGAATCGAGCTGCTCGACGAGGCAGGCGCGCAGGACTTCCTCGGCCGGCTGGGCCTGAGACAGAGAGGCGCGGACGAGCTCGCCAACGAGCTGCGCGAACACCGGCTCGCCGTCTCGCAAGACGGGGACACGGTCTTCGTGTACGCCGCCACCGGGATGCAGGCAGAGCAGGCGTGGCGCATCGTCGAGAGCGAGCTGAACGACCAGGGGCTGACCCCTTCCCGGTTCGTCACGGAGCGGTGGGTCCGCGAGGACGAGCGCTGGGACGACGAGCCCGACCAGCCGGACGTGGAGGAGGAGCTGCTGGAACGCGGCTACGCACCCTGGGAAGTCCGGGTCGAGGCCAAAAGCCTCCGCGAGGCTCACGACCTAGCCGAGCAGCTCCGAAGCGAGGGCTACGACGTCTCCCGCACCTTCACGTACATCATCGCAGGCGCTGGGAGCCGCGAGGAGGCCGCCGAGCTGGCTAGGCGTGTCCACGGCGAGGTCGAACCGGGCGGCGAGCTGGTGTACGAGGTGCAGCCCCAGAACCCGTTTGCCGTCTTCGGGGGTCTCGGCGGCTAGCCGTCTGGTCAATGGCACGGACTCGAGCGTGCCACCTAAAGCCTGATCGGGCTTCGCCCGACCAGGCGTTTCGCTGGGTCACACCAGCGGGGGAACCCTAGCCCGGCCGTCCGACGGATATACTCATCTGACGACGCCCGCCCTGGGGATTCGCGGGGTCGCCCTTTCTTACAAGTGCAGCGCGTCAAGACGCTGCGTTCATGCAGGAGATCAAAGAGCAGCCGACACCAACGTCGGAGGCGACGGACGGCCTGACGGCCGCCGCCCTCCGAGCCGAAGCCTGGGCCGGCGAGCCCTTCCTCCGGGAAGGCGAAGACGCCGCCAAGGTGCTCGCGCCCGGCACGTCGCGCAGGCGCGCGCTCGACGACGCGCTCAAAGAGATCGAAGGTGGGCGCCGCACGCCCTCGTCCAACTGGAAGGTCGAGTACGGGCTCATGCTCGGCCTCGAGCGCGTGCTAGCCGAGGCGAAGCCGCACCTCGCGTCCGGAACGGAATTGCGGCGTCACCAGGTCGACGCGCTCGCCGGAATGCTCACCGAGCTGATCGCCGCGCACGAGCGGGAAGCCGAACCGAACGGGAACGGCAACGGCGCCGTGGCGGAGATCGAAGGGGAGCCGGACGCGGAAGAAGAGGACGAGCCGGTGGAGGAGTCGAGCGAGGACGTTCTCGACGAAGAGGTGGAGGAGGACGAGACCTATACGGGCCCGGATCCCGGCGCTGCCCGGCGTTACCGGTTCCGGCACCCGACCGCGTCAGGCAAGACGATCGCCGCAGCGGGCTTCGTCGAGGCCGCACGCTCGCTGGGCGTGCTGATCCTCACGCATCGTCGCCTTCTCGTCTCGCAGTTCCAGCGCGACCTGACCGACGAGGGCTACGGCGACCGCTTCGCGCCTGCGGTCGAGCGCGGCAAGGAGCCGGTGACCAACTCGAGCCCGCTGACGATCCAGACGTACGCGTGGTTTGCACGTCACCAGGACACGATTTCGCGCGAGACGTACCAGCTCGTCATCTGCGACGAGGCGCACACTGCGCTCGGCGAGAAGACGAGTGCGGCGATCCGCGCGTTCCCGGAGCCGCTCTACATCGGCATGACCGCCACCGAGCAACTGATCGCGAAGCAGGTCTCGGATGTCTTCCCCGCTTCGGTCGACGACCTGCCCCTGCAGGACGCAGCGCGTCGCGGCTTGATTGCACCGTTGCGCGACTTGCGCGTCCCGCCGGTCGCCGCGATCAACCAGGTGCCGATCGTCGGCGGCGACTTCGACCAGGAGATCCTCGCGAAGACACTCGACCATCAGGCGCTCAACCAGGCAGCCGCGTCTCTCTACCGCGAACGCTTCGACAATACCCCGGGCATCGTGTACGCGGCCGGCGTCGACCATGCGTACAACCTCGCGAAGGAGTTCCGCGCTGTCGGGCTCAAGGCCGAAGCGGTTTCCGGACGCACGCCGCCCGTGCGACTGGCGGAGACGCTCGCCGCCTACGAGCGCGGAGAGATCAACGTCCTCATCAACGCCATGCTGCTCGCAGAAGGCTGGAACTCTCCACGCGCGACGATCTGCATGCACCTCGCGCCAACGGCTTCACGAAGGGTGTATCAGCAGCGGATCGGTCGCATCATGCGCACGCATCCGCGCAAAGAGGCGGGCATCGTGGTCGACTTCGTGCCGAAAGCGGCGACACACAACGAACGGGTCGTCTCTCTGCACTCTCTGCTGGACGCGGACTTCTACCGCGAAGGCGCGCGAGTCACTCCCGCTCCACGGCGGCGCGTCCAACGCCGCGCACGACGCAAGCTGACGCCGGCGCCGTGGCTCGTCCCGGTCACGCCTGACGTCAGGCGGCGGCTCGCCGTGATCACGCGCGAGTGGCAGCGCGTCGACCCGAAGTACCTGGACGAGGACGAGCAGCGCTACTGGGCGTCGATTGCAGGACGCCAGATTCGCTTCGACGAACGAGCCGCGTTCGTCGAGAAGCTGACCGCGCGCGGCGCCTCGAAATCCTGCCTCGAACAGTTCCTCGCAACGTGCGCGGCCGAGAATCCGAATCGGCGGCTGCGCATGATCGCGCTGTCCGACCGAGTCTCGATGACAGTCGAGCGCGCCGACTTCGACGATCTCGTGACGCTTGTGACCCAGGCGCCCACGTGGGAGAAGGACCGGATAGGCGGGGTGCGCGTCCTGCTGCGTGCGATCGCGGAAGGAAAGGCCAATGCACCGGACCAGATCCTGGCTCGCTGGACCTGGCGTCTGGCGCGGGCCTCCCGGAAGTTGCAGGACCGGCGTGCGAGTGCGGAGTTCCCAGAGGCGAAGCGGCTGCTCGGAGCGCTCGCGAACTCGCGAGGACACCGCCACGAGGAGAACGCCGCCAAGCTTGTGAATGCCTCGCTCGAGCTACCGATCGCGGTGGGGGCCGCGCTGCTCGCCTCCGCCGAGGGCTATACGCCCCGCGCGACGCAGTTGATCGAGGCGGCCCGCGAGCGGCTCGGGACGGTGCAGGAAGTCGCCGGGGCCCTGGCAGAGAATCTCCCGCAGCCGAAGCTCACGTCCGGACGCTCACGACGCCGGAAGCGCCGCAAGCGTAAGAAGAGCGGCACGCAGCCGCAGCAGCAGGCTCAGCAGGCACAGGAGGGGCAGCAGCAAGAGCCGCCCGCGGAGGCGAAGAAGCCGAGACCGCGGTCCAGGAAGAAGCCTGCCCCCAAAGCCACTGATCCGGCACCGACTGAAACGCCGGCGGCCTAGGACCGACTACACAGGGTGCTCGTCCTTGTCCCGATTGCGTTCGCGGCGGGTGTCATCACGGCGTTCACGCCCTGCATCCTCCCGGTCCTCCCGATCATTCTCGCGAGCGGCGCCGGAGCGGAAACGAAGCGGCGCCCGTATGCGATCGCGGCCGGGCTCGTCACGACCTTCACGGCCTTCCTGCTTGCCGGCGCCTGGCTGTGGGGCCTGATCGGAGTCAGCCCGAAGCACCAGATCCAAATCGGCGCAGCTCTCCTCCTCGTGCTCGCCGTGATCCTCGTCGTGCCGAAAGTGGGCGAGCTCGCCGAGCGGCCGTTCGCCTTCCTCACGCGGAGGCGCGCGGGCGATCTCGGCGGAGGTTTTCTCCTCGGAGCAAGCCTCGGCCTCGTGTTCATTCCGTGCGGCGGTCCTGTTCTCGCGACCCTGACGGCGAACGCCGCCACGAGCCGCGTCGGTGGATGGATCGTCGTGATCGCGATCGCCTACGCTCTGGGCGCCGCGCTGCCGATGCTCGCGATCGCGCGCGGAAGTCGCGGCCTCACCTCGCGGTTTCGTCAGCACGCCCAGACGGTTCGGGTGGCCGGCGGCGTGCTGATGGCGGCGGCGGCACTCGTGATCTACGAAGGGTGGGCAGAGAGCCTCCAGACGAAGGTCCCCGGCTACGCACAGTGGGTGCAGGACGCGATCGAGGGGAATTCCGCGGCGCAGAACCACCTGGACCGCCTGGGAGGAAAGAGCGAGCCGGTCTTCGTCGCCCGCGGACAACAGCTCGCGACGCGTGTCGCAAAGGTGCCACTGAAGGACTACGGCTCCGCACCGGACGTCCAGGACATCTCCGCGTGGCTCAACACGAAGCCGCTGAGCCTTCCGGACCTGCATGGCAAGGTCGTGCTCGTCGACTTCTGGACCTACTCGTGCATCAACTGCCTCCGGACGCTCCCGTATCTGAAGGCCTGGGACACGCGCTATCGCTTCAAAGGCCTGGTCATCCTCGGCGTGCACACGCCCGAGTTCGCGTTCGAGCACGACCTCGGCAACGTGCGCTCAGCCGTGAAGCGGCTCGGCGTACGCTACCCGGTCGCGCTCGACAACGACTACGGCACGTGGAATGCATACGGCAACAACTACTGGCCGGCCGATTACCTCGTCGACCAAGCAGGACGGGTGCGCAACGTGCACTACGGGGAGGGCGACTACGCGCGGACGGAGAACGACATCCGGCTCCTGCTCGCTGCGGGCAAGAGCGGGCCATTGCCGAAGGCCGGGCGGAACACGGACCGCACGCCCAAGGAACTGCGGACGCCGGAGTCCTACCTCGGCTACCTGCGCATCGGGAGTTACACCGGCTCGCCGCTCCACACCGACCGGACGGCCGCGTACACCTTCCCGGTGTCACCGCTGACGCAGGACTCGTTCGCGTATGCGGGCCTGTGGCGGGTCGAAGGCGAACGAATCGTGGCGGCTGCCGATGCACGCCTGCGACTGCATTTCCAGGCGCGCACGGTGCACCTCGTGCTCGGCGGCAAAGGGCACGTCGTGGTCAGGCTGAACGGAAAGCTGCAGAGAACCGTGCGGATCGAAGGCGACCGGCTCTACACGCTCGTGACGCAACGGCAAGCGCAGGACGGGCTGCTCGAGCTGCAGTTCACACCGGGCCTCTCGGCCTACGCCTTTACGTTCGGCTAGGGCTGCTCGGAGGGGCCCTCGCGCTCGGGCCCACCGTTGCCGCGCTCACGATCCCGCAGGAAGCGGGTCAGCTCCGCCGCGAGAGAATCGCCGGAGGGAAGTTGCTGCTCGTCGTCCAGCAGCTCCGCACGCTCCTCCAGCTCTTCGACGTACGCGGCCGTTTCGTCGTCGGACGCGACGGCTTCGCTCACTTGCTCGCTGTAGCGCTCGGACGCTTCGTCGAGCTCGGCGGTGTCGATGTCCGTGCCCAGGACGTCACTCAGTCGTTGCGTGAGCGCGAGTGCCGCGCGCGGGCTCGGTGCGAGCGAGACGTAGTGCGGCACCGCTGCCCAGAGGCTGACGGACGAGATGCTCGCGTGATTGCAAGCGTCGTGCAGAATCCCGACGATTCCCGTCGGGCCTTCGTAGCGTGAACGCTGCAGGCCGAGCCGCTCGATCAGGTCCGGATCGGTCGCACCGCCCGTCACCGGCGACGGACGTGTGTGCGGCACGTCGGCGAGCAGCGAACCGAGGGTGATCATCAACTCGACGCCGAGATCCTGCGCGAGGTCGACGATCATTCCCGTGAACGTCTTCCAGCGCAGGTTCGGCTCGATGCCGAGCAGAAGGACCGCGTCGCGGTCGAGGCCGGGAATCGGAGCGTGGTAGAACGCGTTCTCCGGCCAGTCGATATGGCGGGTCTGCCCGTCGAGGAGCGAAACATGCGGGCGGGTCGCCTGGAAGTCGTAGAAGTTCTCCGGCTCGATCTCCGCGAAGCGGTCCGCGTCCCAGATCTTCGCGAGGTAGCCGCCCGCGAGCGACGCACCCTGGCCCCCATCGTTCCAGCCGCGGAATGCCACAATCAGAACCGGCTCGCGCAGGCTCGGCCGATCGACGATGCGGAGTTCGTCAGCGATGCGCGAAGTCTACGTTCGTAGGGTCAGCATCGGGCAGCTTCGGGCTGTCTGAGAAATCCCTGCTCACGCGCTGGATTCCACAGCCTGAGCTTCGGGGTCTTTGGATGCTTCTGGTTGACCAAGTGTTACCCCGGTTGTTACCCCGTCAGTCGCCGCAATCGTTGGCAGCGCTGGAGGTTCAGGCAAATCATCCGGCATCAGGTGACAGTACCTTTCAAGCGTGAACGCAGGCGAGTGGTGTCCAGCGAACACCTGCACCTGCTTAGGATTCCAACCGCTCTCAAGTAGTCGGGTGATGCGCGTATGCCGCGACGTGTGCAGGTTCGCCCACGACACGCCTGCGCGCTTAGCGGCAGGCTTCAGCAGGCGAGCAAGGATGTTTCCAGCGATCAAGATCGTGCCTGTTCGCTCTCGAAGACAAGAGCGTCTTCGGGCTTCGCACCGCGATGCGCCCACAATCTCTGAGTCGTGCTTGTAGTCAGAGGAACTGTTCGTCTTCCCTGCTTCGACTTCGGCGGCGCGAAGCTTCCGCGATAAAAGCGGCGGGTCTTACCGTCTTACGTCTTCGAGTTCTTGAGCTGCCCCCCAAAGCGCGGCGACCATTCGGCTCTTTGCGAGATCGTCGTGTCGGCCGCCTGGGACAGGTAGTTCGCGAAGCTGACTGGAAGTCTCGAAGAGCGTGGCGTTCGACCGGACAGTGGCGTTGAAGACGGAACGCCCAGCGACCCGGCTCAGCGGATCCAGAGCTGGTCGGCGATGAGGCCCCAGTACGAGTGGAACTGATAGTTGCGAACGCGGGCCGATACGAAGTCGATCCCGTGTTCGTTGATGAGCGGAGCCCACACCGCTCGATCGACCAGCTCGTGGTCGATCTTCGCCCAGAGGGAGGCGGCAGCCCGTGGCCTTGTCGCCATCAGCGCCAGGGCTCGGAGGACCTCGCGGTCGATGCGCGGATCACAGAACCAACCGTGGTCGTTCGCTCCCACACAGGAGAACCAGGTCACGAAAAAGCCGTAGGGGGTATCACCCCACGCCGATGCGATCACCTGGACGTTTCTGAAGGCGTTTGCCGGCGGATGGGCGAAGAAGCCGTGCGACACGAGGCGAACGTGCGCCGGGTAGCCGAGACGGCGTAGCACCGCTGCGGTGTACCGGATAACGCGCGGGCTGATCGTTGAGTCGTCCGTCCAGCCCCAGACGGTGACGGGAGTGCCTCGCGTGCCGGAGGCTGCGACCAGGCGCTGGGCACGGGCAAAGTCGGCGCCGCTCCAGGCACCGGCGGGCCCGGGGTTGCGTGTGTACGGGCAGTAGCGGCGGTAGCCAGGAACACCTGGGGGCAGGACCTGGCACGTTGGGGTTGCGAGGTCGCGACCCCCGTAGAGCCGCACGATCGCACGCCGGTCGATCGTGAGGTTCAGGGCCTGGCGGACGCGAACGTCGTCGAACGGCGGCCTGGTCGTGTTGAAGTGGAAGAAATCGGTGGTGGGGATCGTCCAGCCGTGCTGTCGACTTGCGAAGGTCCGCCGGAGGACGGGCAGCAGTCGGGCGGGGACGTTGTCGGCCATCCAGTCGGCGCGACCCGCCTCGATCTCGCGCACCTCCTGTTCCGGGGTGAGCCCGAAGCGCATGACGATCTCGTCCGGGTTGCCTTCGGGCTGAGCGGCGTGCGACCACTCGTGAAAGAAGGGGTTGCGGACGTAGCGGATCTCGCGCCCGTTCGCGCTCGCGATCTTGTACGGCCCGGTACCCGGCAATGGGTCGAAGGCGATGTCGTGAAAGGGAGTGCCCGGAGGGAGGGGGGTCGCAAGGATGTTGAACGTGAGGGTGGTCAGAAAATCAGGGTCGGGGGTTCGCAGGTGAAAGGTGACCGTTCGCGCGGTGTCGTCGGTGACGATGCCTCGGGACAGATCGCAGATGGAAGCGCCGGGCCGCGCGCAGGCATCCGCGCCGAGCACGTTCGCAAAAGAGCTTCGCCCCTGCGACGGCAGGCGGAAGAGGCGCTCGATGGCGCGCCGGAAGTCAGCGGCGCGTACCGTGCGCCCATCCGAGTACCGGATGCGCGGCCGCAGACGGAACGTGTAGGTCGTGCCGCCATCGGTCGGAAGGGGAAGGCTGACGGCGAGGTCGGGGACGAGCTGGATCCCGGCAGCTCCGGGAACGTGGTTGTAGGTGACGAGGCCGTCCCTGGTCAGGCCTTCCGACACCAGCGGAAGCAGGTCGAAATGCAGCGCCGGGTCGATGGAGATCGGGCGCGTGTGGAGGAGGACGAGCGCGCCGCCGCGGTGCTGGGCGAGCGGCCGGACACCGACCCAGATCCTTCGGTCGGCCGCGGCGAGTGCCGTCGGCAGACCGCCGACAGGCGTTGTCCGCGCGACCACGTTGCGATTTGGGTCGATGCGTGAGACCGTCGCCGAGTACTGGTTCGCGACCCACACCGATCCGCCCGCCACGGCGATGGCGACGGGTCGACTTCCGACCGGGATCGTGGCCACGACCGAACCGCTGCCGAGATCGACCCTGGAGACGGTCGAGTCGAGTGCGTTGGCGACCCAGAGCGCCCCACGACCGCCGGCGAGCGCGGTCGGCCCATTGCCGACGTGCGCGGTAACGACGGTCTGGCCAGTGCGCAGATCGACCTGTGCGACCGAGCCTGCGTTGTAGTCGGCGACCCAGATCGCGCTGTGGACGATCGCGAGCGCCGTCGGCCGCAGGTGGAGCGCCAGCGTCCGTTGGACCAATCCCGAGGCCGGGTCGAGCCCGATCAGGGAGTTGTCGGTGATGTCGGCGATCCAGAGCCTGCCGTCGCCGTAGGCCAGCGCACCGGCACGCGCACTTCCCAAAGGCACGGTCTGCGTGACCGTCCCGGTTTCGGGATCGATCCGGGTCACGCTGTCTCCGGGCACGCCCGCGGCCCAGACGGAGCCCCCTCCCGCAGCGAGAGCCCCGGTGCTACCGCCGACCGGTATTCGGTCGATGACCGCTCGCGCGGCGAGATCGAGGCGCGACACGGTCCCTGTGTCGGGATCGGCGAGCCACAGTGACCCGCTCCCTGCAGCCAGCGCCGCCGGAGCACCGGAGAATGGCACGCCACGTGACGGAGCTCCCGACACGAGGTTCAACGCCACGACCTGGTTAGGCCCGGCCCTGCCACTCGAGGCGCCTATCCCGCCCGTGCCCAGCGCGATCCCGATCCCGGCGCTTGCAGCCAAAGCGGCAGCCACCAACCCAAGGGCCACAAGCCTGCGTCTGCTCCACTTTGGCAACCGGTGACGAACCTGCGCAGGCGCCGGCGCCGGCGCTACCTCGAGC
>JACDEU010000113.1 GCA_013816245.1 Actinomycetota bacterium
CTCCTCTACATCTTCTGGCGCATGCTGCAGCTGATGCCGCGCGTGAAGCCGGCCACGGTGATCGTCGACCCAAAGACTGCGATCGACTGGAATGACATCGCCGGAGCCGACGAGGCGAAGATGGAGCTGGCCGAGATCGTCGAGTTCCTGCGCGATCCGAAGCGCTTCGAGCAACTGGGCGCGGTCGTGCCCAAGGGCGTTCTGCTCTATGGGCCGCCGGGCACCGGCAAGACGCTGCTCGCGCGCGCGACCGCCACCGAGTCCGGCGCGAAGTTCTATGCGCAGAGCGCGTCCGCGTTCGTCGAGATGTTTGCGGGCCTCGGTGCGGCCAGGATTCGCAAGCTTTTCGCTGAGGCTCGTAAGAACGCGCCGTCGATCATCTTCATCGACGAGCTCGACGCAGTCGGCACGGCGCGAACTGGCAGCAGCTTCAACCGTGAGCAGGACCAGACTTTGAACCAGCTGCTCGTCGAGCTGGACGGTTTCGCTACGGGTGACCAGGTCGTCGTCATGGGCGCCTCGAACCGTTTGCAAGACCTCGATCCAGCGCTGCTGCGGCCGGGCCGCTTCGACCGGCAGCTGCTCGTCGCTCCGCCGGACCGTGCGGGCCGCGAGGCGATCCTTCACGTCCATACGCGCACGAAGCCGCTCTCCTCGGACGTGCAGCTCGACCTGATCGCACGCCAGACCTCCGGGCTGACCGGTGCCGACCTGGCGAACGTCGCGAACGAGGCTGCGATCCTCGCTGGGCGGCGCGAGGCCAAGTACGTGAGTGCGGCCGACTTCGACAACGCGCTCGAGCGCATCGTGGCGGGGTTGCAACAGAAGAAGATGCTGACCGACAAGGAGCGCCGGATTCTCGCCTACCACGAGGCGGGGCACGCGCTCATGTCCTACCTGATGGGGGAAGTCGGGCACCTGCAGAAGGTCACGATCGTCTCCCGTGGCAACGCGCTCGGCTACACGCTCCACCTCCCGGACGAGGATCGCTACCTGGAGTCGAAGGAAGAGCTGATCGACATGCTGAGAATCGCGCTGGCCGGGCGAGCCGCGGAGCAGGTCGTGTTCGGACGCGTCACGAACGGCGCGGCAAGCGATCTCGAGCGGGTCACCGAGATCGCGCGCGCAATGGTCTTCGAATGGGGCATGTCCGACGTCGTCACCTCGCGCACGCTTCGCGCGGACAATTACGCGCTGTCCGAGGAGACGAAACGCGTGCGCGACAACGAGCAGTCACGGCTCACCGACGACGCCTATGCCGAGGCGGTGCGGCTGATCGAAAAGCATCGCGGCTCACTCGACCGTTTGAGTCAGGCACTTCTCGAAAAGGAGACGCTCATGCGGGAAGAGGTCTTGCTCCTGCTAGCGGATGTCGAGCCCGAGTCTCGCGCATCGGAGACGGTCGGCACGCCGCGGGTCGTCGTCCCGCTCTCCGGCGAGGCCTAGACAGCTCCGAAGCGGCGCGACTGGGTAGCATCGCCCGCGTGGAGGCGCGCGGCATTCATCATCTCGGAGTGGCGGTCGAAGATCTCGATTCCGCCCTCGAGACCTACGAACGCCTCTTCGGCGCCGAGGTCGAGCACCAGGCGACAGTTGACGATCAGGGTGTGCGCGCCGCGTCGCTGCGAATCGGCGACGGCCGGGTCGAGCTGCTCCAAGCACTCGGAGAAGACACACCGGTCGGCCGCTTCCTCGCGAAGCGCGGCCCGGGCATGCATCACGTTGCGTACGAGGTGAGCGATCTCCAGGCCACGCTGGCCGAGCTTACGAGCGCGGGCGCCGAGCTGGTCGACGAACGGCCGCGTGCGGGCCTGTTCGGGCTCGAGGTGGCCTTCGTGCATCCGGATTCCGTCCACGGCGTACTTTCGGAGGTGGTGTCAGTTGGCTGAGGCAGAGCGAGTTCGGATCGAGGTCGCGTTCGACGGTGGGCAGATCATGGGCGCTCTCGTTACGCCGTCGAGCGCAGACGCGCTCGAGCAGGCTCTGGGGTCAGCTGAGCTGCGCGCCGGCACGGGCGATGCTGCGCTGTCGCTCGACGCGGAGGACGGGCGCTACACGATCGCCCTCCAGCGCGTCGTCTACGTGAAGCGGTTCGCCCGGGAAAGTCGCGTCGGGTTCGGCTCGGCTGCACAGGATTGAGGTCGGCGCGCCAGGGGCATCCTCCCCACTGAATGGCCGAGGAAGCCACCCAGGCCGCCGCACGTCCTGACTCGACCGCCCACGTGCGGAAGCTGGTCGAGCGCGGTCAGCAGGGCGATCGCCAGGCTCTCGAGGAGCTCTACCTCCTCCACTTCGACCGGATCTACAGCTATCTGCACATGAGCGTCGGGAATCGACACGACGCGGAGGATCTGACGACGCAGACGTTCATGAAGATGCTCGAGTCGATCAAGCGCTTCAAATGGCAGTCCGCGCCGTTCTCCGCGTGGCTCTTCCGTATCGCGCACAACCTTGCGATGGATCACTTCCGCGCCAACCGTCGGTGGCAGCCGGAAGAAGAAGTGCCCGAACCAGAGGGTGAGAGCGAGCCGTCTGCCGAAGCCGCGGCGATGCAGGTGATCGGCGGCCAGAGCATGCTTCAACTGATCGAAAACCTCTCGACGGAACAACAACAGGTGCTCACGCTGAAGTTCGTCTTCAACCTGCCGAACGCCGAAGTCGCGACGATCCTCGACAAGACCGAGGGCGCGATCAAGTCGTTGCAGCACCGGGCACTAGTGTCGCTGCAGAAGCAGATCCTCGGAACCTCGGAGCGGTAGCTTGGCCCTCGAGGTCGGGATCGTCGGGCTGCCGAGCTCCGGCAAGTCGACGCTGTTCCACGCGCTCACCGGTGCGCACGCGACCGGCGACGTGGGCATGGCCGGCGTTCCGGATCCCCGGCTGACGAAGATCGCCGGTGTAATCAACCCGCGCAAGGTCACCCCCGCTGCGATTCGTGTGGTCGAAGTCAGGGGCACCGGTCCGGAGCTGCTCGGGAACCTCCGGCAGGTAGATGCGCTGCTCGTCGTGCTCGACGGTTTCTCCGGCACGCGCATTCCTGCCGACGACCTCGAGACGCTCCACCTGGAGTTGCTCGTGGCCGACCGCGATCACGTCGAGCGTCGGCTCGAGCGCGTCACGAAGCAGGCGAAGTCAGGCGACCTGCAACTGCGGAAGGAAGTCGAGGAGCTGGAACGCGTACTCACTCACGTCGACGCAGGCGGCACGCTCGCGGATCGGTCGGGCGAGCTGCCGGCCGGGTTGGAGCCGCTGACGACGAAGCCGTTGCTCGCCGTCGAGAACGGCCCGAAGGGGATCGACCTCAAACTGGAGGCCGAGCTCG
>JACDEU010000074.1 GCA_013816245.1 Actinomycetota bacterium
GTGTTCTCGATCAGCGTCGGCTGGTGTACCTCCGAGCCGGCGAAGCGCGCGAGCCCGGAGTGCTCGACGTGAGCAACGGCTTCCGCCTCACCGCCGGCTGCCTCCAGCGCCGCTTGCGCGACGTCGATCGCGTTCACGAGCGGACCCCGACCTGCACGTTGCGGAATCTCGCCGGCGCCGCGCCGTGTGAGACGTGCGCGCTCTGGCCGGGCTGGCCCTTCCCGCAGTTCGTCAAGCCGTAGAGGCGCCACGAGTCACGTCCGGCGACCGCGTCGAGCGAGCCCCAGAACTGCGGCGTGATCCCCGTGTACGTCGCGTCCCGCAGCATGCGCCCGAGCTTGCCGGCCTTGATCTCCCAGGCGATCTGCGTTCCGAACTGGAAGTTGAGCCGCTTGTCGTCGATCGACCAGCTGCGGTTCGTCTCCATGTACACGCCGTCGCTCACGTCTGCGAGCAGGTCGTCGAGCGTCCCGGTCCCGGGCTCCAGGTGCAGGTTCGTCATGCGAACGAGCGGCATGCGGTTCCAACCGTCCGCGCGCATCGAGCCGCCGTTTCCGGCGCCAATTTTTGCCGCGGTCTCCCGGGAGGTGAGGAAGCCGGTGAGCATGCCGGCCTCGACCACCTCCGTTCGCTCCGCCGGAACACCCTCGTCGTCGAAAGCGAAGCTGCCGAGCCCGCCCGCCGTGGTCGGATCGGCGGTGATGTTCATCAGCTCGGAGCCGTAGCGCAGCGACCCGAGGTCGTCGGCCTTCAGGAAGCTGGTGCCGGCGTACGATGCCTCAGTGCCGTACACGCGGTCGAGCTCCGTCGGGTGGCCGACCGACTCGTGCACCTGCAACGCGACCTGATCCCCGTCGAGGACGACCGTCATCACGCCGCTCGGGCACTCGTCTGCCCGCACGAGCGCCGCGGCCTGTTCGGCGACACGCGGGGCCTCGCCGCTCAAGTCAAGCCCGTCGACGTACTCCCAGCCGCTCTGGCAGCTCGAGCCAACGTGCGCGCTCGGATAGCTGCGCATCTGGAAGACACCGTCGCGTGCAGCCGCGCACTCGATCCCGGCGCCGCACTCGATCAGCTCCTGTTCGACCTCGGTGCCCTCGGAGGTGAGCAGGAGCTTGTGCTCTCGCTGAGCTCGCACCATCGCCTGGCGAACGACGATGTCCGGCCCGGCCAGCCCTTCGTCCGCCGCGAGACATTGCGCGACCTTCTCGTCGAGCGAGACCTCGAACGGGTCGCGCTCGACGGAGGTGCGATGTGTTGCGCTCGCGGGCGCAACCGGTGCGAGCTGTCTCGAATGCGGACCGGATGCAGCTCGCGCGAAGGTGCAGGCACGCAGCGCCGCCTCGCGCGCGCCTTCAATGGAGAGCCGCCGGTCACATGCGAAGCCCCACGCGCCGTTGACGAGGACGCGGACGCCGATCCCCTCGCTGTCCGAGTCGGTGAGCCGCTCGACGCGTCCGTTCTTCGTCGCGACGAACTGGTTGCGCTTGGCGACCACGCGCGCGTCGGCGTACTCCGCCCCGGTTCCGGTCGCCGCATCGACTGCGGCTGAGCACAGATCACGCATCAGCGGCGCAAAGTCCGCTCGCTTCGCTTGCATGATGACTTTGCGCCGAGGGTCCGATTCCGGCCGCAGTGTGCAGGGCCGGGCGAAGCCCGTCCCTGCGCCGAAACCCCGCAATCATCGCCGCTACACTACGCATCCCTCGGGCGCTGGTGGCGGAATTGGTAGACGCGCTAGGAGACGGCGCGGAATCCGCTCGCTTCGCTCCCATGATGATTCCGCGCCGCGGGCTATCGGAGAGCGGACTCTCGGCAGGGCCGGGAAAAGCCCGTCCCTGCGGCGAATTGTCCCGAAAGCTGCCGCTACACTGGCTGTCCCTCGGGCGCTGGTGGCGGAATTGGTAGACGCGCTAGGAGACGGCGCGGAATCCGCTCGCTTCGCTCCCATGATGATTCCGCGCCGCGGGCTATCGGAGAGCGGACTCTCGGCAGGGCCGGGCAAAGCCCGTCCCTGCGGCGAATTGTCCCGAAAGCTGCCGCTACACTGGCTGTCCCTCGGGCGCTGGTGGCGGAATTGGTAGACGCGCTAGGTTGAGGGCCTAGTGGCCTTAAAAGGCCGTGGAGGTTCAAGTCCTCTCCAGCGCACTCCCGACCTCGGTCGGTTCGGGTTTCGAATCCGTTGCCGTTGCGACGGACGCGGGCACAGCCCGCATCCGCGGCGGATGTCTTGACGGCGTCCGCAGGAGTCTCTAATCTGCTGGCGAACACACGTTCGACTGAGACCCCCACCCTTTGGAGGCGGAGATGCTGACGGGACGACAGCAGGAGATCTGGGACTTCCTCGTCGACTACGTCGACGCGCATGGCTACCCGCCCACCGTGCGGGAGATCGGCGAGGCGGTCGGACTGGCCTCGCCTTCGACGGTGCACGCCCACCTGGCCAACCTCGAGCGCGCCGGGCTCCTCAAACGGGATCCGACGAAGCCGCGGGCTGTCGAGCTCGTCGGCCGCGAGCGCCGCGAGGTGCCACCCGCAACGCTCGAGAAGCTGCCCTTGCTCGGTCAGATCGCGGCCGGCGGGCCGCTCCTCGCAGAGCAGGACATCGAAGACCACCTCGCGGTCCCCGAGACGTTGCGCGGAGACTTCCTCCTGCGCGTCAAGGGCGACTCGATGATCAACGCCGGCATCCTCGACGGGGACATCGTCGTCGTGGAGCGCGCGCAGGAAGCCCGCAACGGCGAGATCGTCGTCGCGCTGGCAGGCGACGACGAGTCGGCCGACGAGGCGACCGTCAAGCGCTTCTACCGCGAGTCCGGCCGGGTCCGATTGCAGCCGGAGAACGACGCCCTCGAGCCGATCTACTCGGCACACGTGCAGATCCTCGGTCGCGTCACGGGGGTGTTCCGCTCGCTGTGATTACGGCCGCCCTATGAGCTCCGTCGCGCCTCTCCACCGGACGCTCGAACAGGAGCTGCAGGCGCTGCTCAGGGGCGCTAGCCTCGAGTGCCTCGTCTGCGGCGAGTTCGTGCTGCACGCGGGCGGCATGGTCACGTGCCCCGAGTGCAACGCATGCCTGCGCGCCGGCATCGAGGGCGAGAAAACGCAGCTACAATTCGACACGCAGGCCGGGTGACCGCGGGCTTCACGGCTCGAGGAAAGTCCGGACACCGAAGGGCAGGACGCTGGGGCGACCTAGGCGGCGAAAGCCGACGGAAAGTGGCACAGAAAGGAGACCGCCTGCAGCGATTCTCCGGAGACGCTGAAGGTAAGGGTGAAAAGGTGGGGTAAGAGCCCACCAGCGTCGTGGCGACACGGCGGCTAGCCAAACCCCGTCCGGTGCAAGGCAAACAGGTCCCGCCATCAGGCGGCCCGCCGAGGGACCGGGTTGCTGCACAGAGGGATGGTCACCGCAAACAGAATCCGGCTTACGGGCCTGCTAACGAGAAGCCCGCGCATCGCGCGGGCTTCTCTACTTGCCGCCGCACTCATCTTCGCCGTCGGGGCCGCCGCCGCTGTACCTCCCCCGGACGCGCCGATTCCGCGCGAGCCCACCGCTCTCGCGCGCGCGCTCGAGACGACGACGAGCGACCTGACCAAGGCAATCGGCCACTGGCGTCCGAAGTCGAGCGACGCACCGATGGACGTCGTGCTGCTTGGTCTGTACGAGCAGCGGATCTACCGGCTGCTCGAACGAGACAGCCGATTGTCGCGCGCGACGCTGAGCCGACTACCGAACGATCTGAGGCGGGTCGCCACCGATTTCCTGACGGCGCACCGTGAGCTGTACCGCCTGACGCCGCCGATTCGCGTAAGCGCGATCAGAGTTGGTTTCCCGCGGCCGGCGGCCGAGCTGCTGGACGACTACCGCGAGGCGCAGCGCAGGTTCGGCGTGCCCTGGAACGTCCTCGCAGCGGTGAACTTCGTCGAGACGAAGTTCGGGAAGCTACGCAGCTCGAGCGCGGCCGGCGCGCAGGGACCGATGCAGTTCATGCCTGCGACGTGGCGGCGCTACGGGCTCGGGGGCAACGTGCACGACGCGCACGACGCGATCCTCGGCGCCGCCAACTATCTGCAGGAATCCGGCGTGCCACGAGATCTGCGACGCGCGCTCCACCACTACAACCCGTCGAGCTCCTACGTCGACGCGGTGCTCCGGTATGCGCGAAGGATCGGCGCCGACCGCACGCGCTTCTTCGGGCTCTACAACTGGCAGGTCTTCGTCAAGACGCCGAGCGGTGACCGCCGCGTGACAGGCCCTGGCATCCCCTGAGCAACGCTCTCATCGCTGTCTCACCTGCGGTTCCTAGGGTCCCGAGCATGACCAAACGCACAGCACTCATAGCCGGGCTCCTGGCAGCCCTCGCTCTTGTCGGCACGCTCGCGGCAGGGGCCTCCAACCGCTCGTCGGCGCCGAGCGCCAAAGTGGCGCCCCCGATTCCGACTCTTCCGCCGCCGGCGGCTTTCGCCGGTCGCGTCGACAACAAGTTCTTCCCGCTAAAGCCCGGTACGACCTTTCGCTACCGCGGACAGCAAGACGGCAAGGCCAGGGTCGTCACGGTGTTCGTCACACACAAGACGAAGATGATCGTCGGCATCCGTGCGACGGTCGTCCTCGACCAGGTGTTCGTCGCAGGCAAGCCCGAAGAGAAGACATTCGACTGGTACGCCCAGGACAGGCGCGGCAACGTCTGGTACCTCGGCGAGGACTCCTTCGACTACGTGAAGGGCAAGTGGGTCCGCAGCGACGGCTCCTGGCAAACCGGAGTCGACGGCGCAAAGGCCGGTTTCGTCATGAAAGCCGCTCCGGCCGTGGGGAAGGCCTACCGGCAGGAGTACTACGCCGGTCACGCCGAAGACATGGCGAAGGTGATCGCAACCGATGCGTCAGTCGCCGTGCCGTACGGAACGTTCGCTCATGCGCTCATCACGAGTGAGTGGACGCCGCTGGAGAAAGGCGTCGTCGAGCACAAGTACTACGTGCGAGGCCTCGGCAACGTGAGAACCGTCATGGTCAAGGGCGGATCCGAAGAAGAGCGGCTCGTCTCCGTCTCTAAGTAACTCCGTGCGGCCGGGCCCAGATAGCGAGCTGGCCGACTTCCTCGAAACCGAGCGACGCGTACAGGCTTCTGCCTTCCGCACTGGATGCCAGGACGGAGGGCAGGCCGGTCTCCGGCAGCGCGGCCGCCCGCGTCAGCGCGCCGCCGTAGCCACGGCGTCGAGCGGACGCGATCGTGGTCACCCCGAAGATGCCAACGGCGCTCTCGGTGCGGTAACCCATCGCTGCGCCGACGGGCTTACCGTCCACCCGGCCGAGCCAGAGCGCCATGCGTGAATCATCCAGGATCGTCGGCGGATGGAACGTTCCCGGCTCGACCGTCGCTTCCTCGTTTCCGAAGCCGCGCACGCTGACCGCTTCCAGCTCTACGACCTCGGCTGCGGTCGACACCTTCACGAGCTCGAGCTCGTCGGGGTCCCTTCCCGGAGGCAGCGGCCCGGCTGCGCGCATGAGCCACGGCTCGCGGCGCCACACGCTGAGACCGGCAGACTCGAGGTCCAGTCCGTCCCACGAGTCGCAGATGGCGCCGGGCGCACCGAGAACCGTCTCTTCGCTCGCCTCGGGCCGGAGAGTCATCCCGCCGAAGTAGATGACCGGCGTCGTGTCCACCGCGCGCCACGCGTCGCCGTCGGACTCGGAGCGAAGACCGAGTGACTTCAACCAAGCGCTGTGCCAGCCGGCCACAGCGTCGGCGCAGAGCGTGACGGGATCGTGCACGCGCAAGAGCGTACTGCGCTACGTGCGGAGCACGACCTCGAGCGCGGTACCGCGTCCGGGTCTCGAAGTCAGCGTGAACCCACCTTTGATCGCCTTCGCGCGGGCGCGAATGTTGTTGAGCCCTTGCCCGGCCGCGGCGGTATACCCGTCGAAGCCCTCGCCGTCGTCGCGGATCGACACGAAGCGCCGCGCGCTTCCTGCTGCGCTGCGTCGGCCGCCTCCTTCAGCTTCGTCAGCGTTTCCTCCTGCGGGGCGCCCTGTTGCAGCATTGTCGCGTGCGTCGACACAGCGAACAGGTACTGCGCCAGACCGTCGTGGATCTCCCTCGCAACGCGAGCACGTTCCTCGGCAACAGCGCGTCCGAACTCCGCGAAGCTGATCCACGACAGCCGACCAGGCCTCGACGCGGTGGGGCGGGTGCCCGGCGACTGCCGGCGAGATCACGAGGGTGGCGCTCGTCACCGCGGTGATCAGGAACCCTGTGCAGAGGAAGAGGTCGAGGCGGCGTCCCTCCCGCGATCCGCGCCGGCGCCGCCGGCTATCTGCTGAAAAGCGAGCCCCCGGAGCGGATCGTGGACTTCCTGCGGGGCGTTGCGCGGGGGAAGGCCGCGCTCTCCGGGCCGGTGGCCCGCCGCCTGCTCGAGCACGAGGCGGCGGCGTACCCGACTCGATTGCCGCCGCACTTTCTGCGCGCGAATTGGAGGTGCTCCTGCTCCTCGACGAACATCTCGGCACCGACGAGATCGCGAAGCGGCTCTTCATCTCCGAGCACACCGTGCGGTCACACGTGAAGAGCCTGCTGCGGAAGCTGGGAGTCTCGTCCCGGCGAGACGCGCTGGAAGCCCTGGCGAGCGCGCGGGGCTGAGTCACCATTTTGAGTGACTCCCTTCCCCAGCCGCGGGCGATGCCTCGTTGCGAGGCGATGACGATACTTCACGCAGGTTCTGATGCAGCTCCTGGCTGGAGCGACGTGGCGAACGAATACGACCGTGGCTTCGAAGACCGTCTTTCAGCCGGTCTTCGTGTTTCCAGAGGTGAACCCCTCCAGCGCAGACTCGACGAGGCCCGGCAAGGTGGCGACGTTGTAGCCGCCCTCGAGCACGGCGCCGATCCGCGGTGCAAGTGCCGCCAGGCGACTGCTCAGCTCGCGGAACCCCTGGGCGGTCACGCGCATCTGAGCGAGCGGATCCGCTTCGTGAGCGTCGAAGCCTGCCGACACGAGCAGCAAATCTGGGCCGAACTTCTCGACGGCCGGTTCGACAATCTCCGCGAACGCCTCCAGGTACTCCGCATCGCTTGAACCTGCGGCCAGCGGAATGTTCACCGTCGTCGCGTTTTGTTCGTCCGGCCCGCCGCTGCCCGGATAAAACGGCCACTGGTGAAGAGACACGAACAAGACCGTGTCGTCGTCCCAGAAGATCTCCTGCGTCCCGTTGCCGTGATGGACGTCGTAGTCGACGATCGCGACGCGTTCGCCGCCGGCCTGCGCTGCGCGCGCCGCGATCGCGACATTGTTGAAGACGCAGAAGCCCATTGACCGCGTGCTGAGCGCGTGGTGACCCGGCGGACGGACGAGCGCGAAGCCACCGCCTCGTGCCGCTTCGATCGCGGTCCCGGCCGCTAGGAGCGCGGCCTCGGGCGTGGTCTCGCTGACGATCGTGTCGGCATCGAGCCAACCAAGCCCGCCGGTCGCGAGCACGCGCTCTACATGTTCACGCGTGTGACACAGGAGCACCTCCTCCACCGTCGCAGGCCTGCCTTCCGTCCAGGCCGGAAAGGCCTCGAGCAACGAGGCCAGCCGCTCCGGCGACTCGGGATGGCCGTGAGTCAGATGAAGGCGCGCGAGCGCCGGATGCGTCAGGACGTCGATCGGCGGACGGCTTCCGCGAGCTCGTCGAGCGGGCGGTCTCCTTGCGCGCGCCCGATGAGGTAACAGAGCAGCGGCGCGTTCGTTCGTTCCCCACTTACGTGCGCGGCGATGCGCGCGAGATCGAGGAGCGTGTCGGCGTCTGCTTCGGACAACTCGAGCCTTGCCCGATCGACGTCCTCCGGAGCGATCGCATCGCGCGCTCGACTGAGCCAGTCGTCCACTCGCTTGATCCTATGCAGCCAGCGCGGCGATCCTGTCGGCCTGCGCGTTCATCCCCAGCTGCCTCACGAAGGAGGACGCCCCCGTCCAGTTAGGTGTCTGGTCGTCTAGGGGAGGTAGGGGGGCGGAGGCGTCCAATGTCGCCATTCGGCGGTAGAGCCGGAGTTCCTCCGCCTGCGCCTCGAAGCGGCCGTCCTCGAGCATGGCTTCGAGCGAGCCGTACTGCACCAGCAGGTTCGCGGCGGTCTTGGGGCCGACCCCACGCGCGCCCGGGATCTTGTCCGACGGATCGCCACGCAGGGCGATGAAGTCGGGGACCTGCGCAGGATCGACGCCGTATCGCTCGCGCACCTCCGCCGGCCCGACCCGTGCCAGCTCACTGACGCCGCGCGTCGGCTGGAGAATCGTTGTGCGCTCGCTGGCAAGCTGGAACGAGTCGCGGTCCGACGTGACGACGACGCTCGTGCCGCCCCGTTCCTCTTCGTGCCGCACTGCAGCCGCCAGGAAATCGTCGGCCTCGTAGCCGTCGCCCTTCGCGGCCGCGAACCCGAACGAGCGCACGAGCTCGGGCAGGAGATCGAGTTGCTCGAGCAGCTCGTCGTCGAACTCGCGACCACCCTGGTAGCCCTCGAACAGCTTGTGCCTGTACGTCGGCACCGTCAGCGTGTCCCAGCCGACGACGACCGCCCGCGGCTCTTCGGCCTGCCACAGGCGCATGAGGAAGTTCGAGAGGCCGACGAGCGCATTGCTCGGCTTCCCTTCGGCACGGCGCATCGTCTTCGGCAGCGCGTGATAGGCGCGATGAGCAAGCGAGTCGCCGTCGACGACGAGCAACGGGCGGCTCACAGGTCCTCACCGAGACGGTCGATCTCCGCCATCAGCCGATCGGTCGCCTCCCGGGCTGCCTCCGCCTGGTCCTGGTCCCGGTCCCGGTCCTTGAGGTCCTCCAACGGAATGGGCTTGCCGTAGCGCACCCGCAGCGGGCCTAGCCGCGAGAGGCGGTCGGCTCCCGAGATCGCTGCCGGCACGAGCGGCACGCCCGCCTCGAGCGCGATTCGCGCAGCGCCGGTGTGGGACTTCGGTTGGTGTCGCTTCACCAGCCCTTTCCGCTGCCGCGTGCCGTGCGGGAACATCGCCACGACATGGCCTTCGCGGACGAGGGCGAGAGCCTTTTCCATCGCCTCCACGTCCCGCTCGCCCCGCCGCACGGGAAAGCCTCCGCCGGCAGTGATCAGCCTCCCGAGCGGCCACCAGTAGAGCTCCGATTTCGCCATGAACCGGAGGAAGCGCTTGGGCCAGAGCGGCAGTCCCAGCGGCCAGGGGTCGAAATTCGACGTGTGGTTGGCGGCGAGAACGTACCCGCCATCTTTGGGAAGGTTCTCCTGGCCCTCCGCCCGCAACCGGTACAGGCCCTTGAGCACGGGCCACGAGACGGCCGCCGCAAACGAGTAGAAGGGGCTGGGGCGCACTCGGCCAGTATCCCCGTCGAGCATGTTTTGCAGCGCTCCCACGGCATCGCTCGCGATGCCGCTCAGGGTCAAACTGCGGCTTGGCGAAAGGGCTTCCTTCGGCCGCTATGGTGTTTTGGATGGCCAAGACCCTTGTCATTGCAGAAAAGCCCTCTGTGGGCCGTGATCTCGCGGGTGCGCTCGAAGGTCCCTTCCAGCGCCGCAAGCTCGACGACATCAAGCCGAAGAAAGGCAAGAAGAAGGCCGAGGAGCCGACGAACGAAGAGGTCGTCGAGGCTGCCAAGTCGAAGACGAAGACGCGCACCACGCGCGAGGAGGCCGTCTTTCTCGAGTCCGACGACTACGTCATCACGTGGGCCGTCGGCCATCTCGTGCAGCTCGCCGAGCCCGAGGAGTACGACGAGAAGTGGAAGAAGTGGCGGATGGCGGACCTGCCAATCGTCCCGCCGA
>JACDEU010000075.1 GCA_013816245.1 Actinomycetota bacterium
CCCGTGGTCGCAACGGGTGGCAAAGGATGCAAACGGTCCAAAGCCGGAAAGGCCCCTAATCAAGCCAAAACGTTTGCCGCCGGTTGCCACCGGTTGCCTGAGACGTTCCATGGTAAGGAGGGGGTCGACGGTTCGAGTCCGTCAGAGGGCTCTGCAAAAGCCCCGCACGCGGGGCTTTTTCTTTCGGCTGCATTTGCACGATCTCCGACGTGCGCTAGGTATGGAGCCCTTTATGGAGCCTTCAGCTCCAGAAAGAGCTTTTCGGTCGCCGCAGGGGGCGGCCGAGCGCGCGCTAATCGGCATCCCTGGGAGCGTGAGTCGGCTTTCAGCGAAGCCGCTTGAAAGCCGCCGAAGCGGCTGTCGCAGGTCCATGGTGGGGGCGGGATTTGGACACATTTCCCCGACCGAGTCGCCTACCGTTTCACCGAGGTTCGGGAAGCTCGGTTAACAGTCGTTAGGGACGCTGCTGCGGCGCGGCCGAGTCTGGGGTGCCAAAACTCGGACCCGAGGTTACGAATGGCCTGATTTACAGGCGGAACGGAGTTTTGACACCCCACACCCAATGGGGCGACCTCAACATCGGGCACCTGTACCAAGTACTCGAACGGCTTGTTCGCGACGGCCTCGTCATGAAGCACGCGGTTGAGCAGGAGAGCCGACCTGACAAGGTCGTCTATCGCATCAGTCAGTCAGGCCGAAGCGAACTCGAACACTGGCTGGAGACGCCATTCGTCCGCTCAAGCGGCTACCGAGACGACTTCTTCTTAAAGCTCGCCGCCGCATCACGACTCGGGCGCAGCGAACTAAGGCGCGTACTGCGCACCCAGCGCAAGGCCTACCTCGCTGAACTCGCCGCATTATCACAGCTGCGCTCCGACCACGGCCAGGACGCACTCGTGTCGCTGTTGATCGAGGCAGCCATTCTGCACACCGAGGCTAACCTCAAGATTCTTGATCGTGCCGAGACGTCGGCGTCGGCACTAGGAGCACCCAGAGCGCGTGCCGACAATCCGGTCGAAGAGCGCGGCGCAAGACGCCGTGCGGCAAATTGATGCCTCGGCTAGGAGCCACACCGCTATCAAGGCTTTGGCCGAACGCGCCGCTGCCTGCCGCGCGCGCAGAAGACGCCGGATTCCAAAACGCGGTGAAGCGCCAGGTGTGTTTTCGTCTCGGAGGGTCACTACCGACCGGCGAAACTAGCGCGCGCGCAGCCCAGAAGCCGATTTTCAAGACGCTGAAAGCTCCGGAGGTCTGTTTTCCTCTCGCAAGGGATCGCCACCGCACACAGAACTACCTGTCGCGCGCGCAGCAGATGCGGATTTCGCAAGAGTGCAAATGCCGTGACGGAGCGCCACCACGGGGGAGCGTTCTTCCTTTCCGACACCGTCCGTTCGCGGCGCGAGCTACCTGTCGCGCGCGCCGCAGATGCGGCCCAGACCTAGCGAGCAGACGCACTCACTCGGACAACGATGATCCGACTGAAGGTCAGTCCGTCGACCTGGTAGGCGTAGCAGCCAGCTGCACGGAACAGAGATTCCGATGATAGGAGGCGGAAACGGGCGTCCGGAGGATCGCCCTGGTCGACCCCGGCGGGCCAGAAGAGTTCTTTGAGGCGTTCGCCATAGGCCCGCGCGAAACGGACGGATCCTTTCTTATCTATACGTTGCGCGCGTACCAGCAGCGGGCCCTCGTAGCGACGCTCGACTGCCCAAGGCGTCTTTTGTCCGCGCCAGCCGAGATTGTCAGAACCAGATTGAGCAATGTCGATCAGACCGCGCGGAGCATGGGCGATGCCAAGGAGGTAAACGGGCCCTCGGCCATTCAAGAACTGGTTGTTGCTGCCAACGAGGGCCGGACTAATTGGGCACCGTTCGCCCGGTCTTAGCTTGGGCAGATGGAGCGGTCCGTGAAGGCCGCTGGCCACCGCAGGGCCTGCAAACAGGGTTTGAGCGTCAGCAGTCGTGCAAAGGGCGAGAGCGCAGAAGAAAACGACCCCAATGGCGCGCCCCCGGCTCCGCCGACGGATCTGAGGTGGAGCCGACTCAACGCTCACGTCAAAAGTTTACCGGCGGTCCGATCCAGGCTCTTGTGGGCATCGGCGTGCGTCGACGCGCCGGAGCTAGCAGATGCTCTCTGGATTGAGGCGATCGCCTTCGGTCCGTTGTCGTTGAACTAGTGGCAGGCGAGGCACGGACGTGGAGCCAGGCTGGATATGGGGGACCACCTACGACCGAGCTTTTGGTAGATCGCGAACCTGATCAGAAGGTCTCGGAGAGGAAGTCTGCCCTCCCCCTCCTGACCTTCACTGCCGCGTTTTGCTTTTCCTGGATCGAAGTGTTGTCGATGAACAACACTGCAGTTGACGGAGGCGATTGCGGTTTTCGCAACCGCGTTCGTCATGAGGGCGCCGGGCCGGGTGCTTTTCCTGTTCGACTTTCCCCTGTTCCGCCGCTGATCTACCTAAGGTGCATCCAGAACGATCAACGCGAGACCTCGGCGTCTGTGTGGCGGGCGGGTACGCTTTGCCATATGAGGTGGCGGAGCTTGGCCTCCATTGCCGTCATGGCGGGCTTCATGGCAGTTGCCGGAGGGGCCACGAGTAGTGCGCGCCCAGGCAAGCCCGCGGTTGGCCTCGCGCAGAAGTGTGCGAAGTACTCCGTCCGCACGCAGATAGCAGGACGGGTCGTCTGTCTCCGAGACGGGCGACGTTGCCGTGCGCACTTGGAGCGCAGATACCAGCGGTACGGATTCCATTGCAGTTCGGGTTTCCTCACTACAACCTGGCGCCGCCTCGAACGTCCACTGCACATCCCAAGCATCAACCCCGAGGCCATCTGCCCCGTCAGCGACGTCGCCCGAGGGATTGACTTTCATTCTAGAGGGGTCGGCCCGGGAAGTGGCCCCGGGCCGGTATTCCCCGCTCCATTCTCACCCGACGCCACCCAGCCGCTCAGCGACTTCACGGTTTCGCCCGGATGGCACGGCGGCAAACACGCGCTTTTCACGCTCCCGGGCTACCCGGGCCCGGCGCTGATCCGGGGCCGCCAGCTCGACGGATCGGGAGTCGTCACCTTCGCGAGCAACGAGATTCGCGGCGCCCCGAACCTCGCTAACCCGAAGCCGGAGTTGCGCCTTGGCGCAGACATCCCGAACGTCGTCCACACCTTCTTTTTCCTGATGCCGCCCGGCTGCTACGCCTACCAGATCGACGGCACGACGTTCAGCTACCTCGTAGTCTTCCAAGTTCGCACCGATTAACCCCGTGAGGTGCAAAACTCGATCGTCATGCTGCGACGGCGATTTCGTATTCGTGGAGGACGCCGCCGAAGAGGTCGCGACGGTTGATGATGTGCCAGCGCAGCAGCGTCTCCGGCCTCACCACAAAAGCGTTCCAGCAATGCCGCGGCAACACCCGGCCCAGCGCCGCGAGCAGTACCCGATCGTACGGCTCGAACCGCGGTCGACCGACCTGCCAGCGAAGAACCGACAGCTCATGCCGAAGCAATCTCCAGCTCCGTCGACCGATCACGAGCGAACAGCACCACCAACTCCAGCAACCGCCCCAGCACCACATACAAAGCTGACAAAAACAAAGGCGACCTCCAACCGACGGGGTCGCCGACGCTACCGTCCCATCGTCACGCCCCGCGCGCCACCCGACCGCATTTCTACACCCACGGGCTGCGTTCATCGGTGGCCGCAGGCGACGGTCTCCTCCGATGGGCGAATGGTTTCTTAGCAGCGCTTATGTTGCTGCGGTTAAGGGAGCGGTGCATTCGGGCAGTCGGCGGCTGGCGCCAGCGCTTTGGGGAGGGACGAATAGCACCGCCCGTCTCGGGGGAGGCGGTAGGAGGTGAGTTGGGTGCCATCGCGATCGAGTCCGGCGATGAGCTCTGCTTCATGGCCGGAGGTCAAGTGCAGCGGCGGAATGCTGTACAGGGCGAATCCGCGAGTGCTTGGTTTGACGACCGTGCGGTCGCCATCGGCGAACTGAATCTCGAGTCGATCAACGCTCCCGCCGATCGTGCCGGCAAGAAGAACGGTCTTATCGGTCACGATCGGTTGAATGGAAAAGGAATCAAACGAGTAACGAGCAGGTTCACAGTAAGCAACAAAGTAGCGCTGGCCGGCCAGCTCGAGCCAAACGCAGCGACCCCCGTACCGTGTTGGTGCCGTGACGATCGCGGCTTCTCCGGCTGCGGTTTTAATTGCGAGCTCATGGGTGCTCTTTGCGAACTCAGCGTCGAGTAGCGGATTCGGCCTTCCAAGACTCCCGATCGGCGCCTCCTGAGTCGAGACGACCTCGCCGTCTTTGACGGCGGAGACCGCGACGAGGGTGTGAGGCGCGTCTTGCTGGCTCTTTGGAACATCAACGCTAAAGAAAGCAGCGTCGATCGGCGCGGTCACCCTCGTGAGCGGCGGCCGCACGATCGTCCCGTCAGCAAAGCGCAACTCGAGGTTGTCGGCGTAGCGCCAGTGAACGAAACCGTCGACATGTGCGATGGCGCCTCCGTCCGCAGTGCGTCCCCACGAGACGTCGAGAGGGAGCGTGCCGAATTTGTCACAGCCCCCACCGAGCCCAACCCAGCCGTAGCAGAGCCCCCCGGCCTTGGTCGGCGCCACCCACAGATCTCGGGTAACACCGCCGTATTGCATAGAAGTCACGACTCGCGCTCGATCGGGTATCAGCCCTGGATCCATTCCCGCTGGAGCCCCCTCCGCCATCCGGTAGACCACGGTTTGGACGCTTTGCGGTGGCGGTGGGCTGCTGAAGAACGAGACGATGTTGCTGCGCAACGCCAGGGCAGGAGCAGCCACTACTAGCAATGCCAGCACCAGCAACGCGACGGAAACAACCCGACGGCGAACAAGACGTCTTTCAGGATCGCGCAAGCGATCGCCGGCGCGCTCGATGATTCCAACCACTGCGATGCTCGAGTCGGCGCGGTCGGCGACCTCTTGACGAAGAACTGGATTGGCGCGCCGCAGCAGATCAAGAGCATCTGAATGCGAATTGAAAGAGTTCATGAGAGGTCTCCTCGTTTGTCAAAGACGGCGATCGTCCTGGTTCCTTCAACGGCCGGTTGCGGATCGGCAGCTTCCTGACGTAGCGCGTGCTCGAGCTTCTTCCTCGCGCGGAAAAGCCGAACTCTGAAAACCGGCGGGGAACAGTCCATCGCCGCTGCCGCTTCACGTTGGTGGAGCCCTTCCCAAGCAATCAGCATCAATACTTCGCGGTCGCGTGGTGACAGCGAAGCCAAGGCACGAAGCACCTCGCCTGATTCGACCTCAGCAGCGGCGGCGGCAGGTTGATCGCCGAGACGTTCCGTCAATGCGAGTCGGCGGTGTGCGCTGCGTAATTGGTTTCCGACGACCTTCCGAGCTACGCCGAGCAGCCAAGGCAGAGCCTCCTCGGGCACGCTGTCGATCTTACGCCACGCAACGACGAAGACGTCAGCGACCACGTCATCAACGGCCTCAGCGTGAATCCGCCGCCGAGCGTAAGCGCGAACGTCAGGCGCAAACGACGCATAGAGCTGCTCTAGGCGGGTCCTAGCATCCACCCATGGTCTCCTGTCCACAGTTAGCCATCAGTCTTTTATGTCCGGCTTACCCCGGTTTGTTTCTACCTCGGACCTAGAGTGGCTCGGATTCACGGCAAAAACGTAAGCTGGCCACGCGCGCAGGCCGGCAGGTCGAGCTTGGCAGCCACGCGGCTATAGGTACGGAGATTTCTCTGCCACGTCGACCTTGCCTCGTCCAATGCGCGACGACCAACATCACCAGCCCGACCAATCAACAAACTGAGGAACGAGTCACGCAAGTTCTCTGCACTCAGGAGATGGGCGAAGTCTCGACGGAGCCCCGCGGGAGGACGGAGCTTCTGCAACTCAATTGTCTCTTCGATCGAAGCCGAACCGGCGTCAGTCAGAGCCGCTACAAGCACAGCCGGAGCGGAAGACCTGAGCCCGTCGATCCCCTCAATCCGCCTGACATAGGTGTCACAGATCTTCGTAGCCGAAGACCGGAATGCGGCGGCCAGCGCCTGGTCTGACAGGTTTGATTCCGTCGCCTCCTTGCCCACCGGGGAGCAGCCCGCCGCGAACCCGCTCGACAGGAGCAACAGTCCGATGGCGAGAGACACTCGTTTCTGGCGGGAAGCTGCGCTTACCAGCATGTTGGGTCATCAAGCCAGATGCCGGGCGCAGCGACAAGCCGCGCCCGGCATACAGGCCCAATTACTGCGTTGGAAGGCTGAGCGGGTCAGAGTTGAAGAATGACTCTCCGTTCCGCAATGTGATCTGTTCACCCACGATGGACGATCCGGCCGGAAGGTTGACCGCGAAGGCGTTGTGTTCGATCGACGTCGCGACCTGAGCTCCCGCGGTTGTAACGGAACCTTCACCGACATCCCGTAACCGTGAACCTCTGTCTGGGACGCGAAGATCGCGAATGCACGAACAAATCATAAGGCGACTGTGCGGCGGCCCACGGACAGAGGCCCACGAGGGGGGCGCGTACTCCCCTCGTCAGAGCCTTAAGTCACGCGACGGAAAGACGAGTAGTGATGCTCGGCTGGCCAAGCGATTTCCACGATCTGGGGCCACTGCCCCACACGAATCATGCTCGTCGTCTCAACAAAAGCGTGCCGAAAGGGATCGTACTCTTTGGAAGGTGACTCAAAGTGACACTCAGCTCCTGGCAGAAATCGAGTCGCTCTATCGGGATCGGTTCGCCGACTTCGTGGCGTGCGCTGCCTCGATCCTGGGTGACCGCGAGAGCGCACGCGAGGCGGTGCAGGATGCATTTGCATCCGTCGTCCGAAGCCGGAGCGGCTTTCGCGGTGAGGCGCCACTTGAGGCTTGGGTTTGGCGTGCTGTCATCAATGCCGCCCGCAAGAAGCACCGGCGCTATGCACGCGAGGCGCAGGTGAGCGCCTTAACGCTTGCGATGAACGGGAGCGTGCCACTCGATGATGGACGACTCGAACTCGCAACCCTCGTCGCCGCGCTTCCGGAGCGTCAGCGTCTGGTGCTCTTCCTGCGCTACTACGCCGACCTTGACTACCGGCGTATCGCACAGATTCTCGGAGTTCGGACAGGCACGGTCTCCGCGAGCCTTCATGCTGCCCATGCGGCCTTGCGTCGAACTCTCAGCGAGGCATCTAGATGAACGAAATCCAGTTGCGGGATCGGCTGTTTGATCTGTTTCCGCCGGAGACGACCGCAGACTGGGAGGACGTTCTTCACCGTGCAAAAAAGCCTCCTGCTCGGCGCTTCCGTCGCCTAACGCTCCTCGTTGCGGTGGCGCTCCTCGTCGTGCTCACGATTGGCTCGGCGCTCGCTCTGAGCGGTCGCCTAGGCGGCCTCTTCCACGGTACGCCTATCAATGACCTGACGCCTCGTGAGCGTTTTCAGCTCAGCGAGTTCGATATGAGCGGCAAGGTCAAACTGGTTGCGACGCGCGACTCGACGGCGTTCTATGTCATCCGCAGACGCGATGGCCGTCTGTGTTACTCAATCGGCCGCATTCCCAGCAAGAAGCCCACGCCGTTCCAAAGAGAAGTGGGAACTAGATTCGGTGGCGGGAGTTGCATCGACAGTCGCATCTTTCCCTCCAAAGCGGTACCCGTGCTCGACTTCTCCTTCTACTCCTTACGGCTCGGAGACTCAGAACAACGGCTCAGCGGACTTCAAGGCTTCGCGGCAGACCCCGTTGCGAGAGTCGGTGTGATCGGGAGGGACAATCGGATCGTTTTCAGCGTCCCCGTCGAGGACAACGTGTACTCGGCAGGTCGAAAGGGGATTGCGGGCGCACGCGGACTCGTCGCGCTCGACAAGGACGGCAAGGTGCTCTGGGTGCAGTGCACGGCTGGAGCGCCTGGTGCGCCTGGTGCCAATCGCTCGCACGGTTGCGGAAAGTACAAGACTTCGCCGCCGCCGTACTTGCCGCCCTCAAAGCCGAAGCCGACGTCGCCCTCCAAGCCACTAGGCCCAGTCGTCGTACAGCACGGAGCCAAAGACGGCGTCAGCGTGGTCGTACGCGGCACACAGGTCACCGCGAACTTCGCGAAGATCTCACCGAAGAAACGCCAGCTCCTCGTCTTCAAGGACGGAAGAATCGTTCTCGGCTGCTTCAAGCTCGTGACGGTCGGCAGTCGACTGACTTCGAGCGGCACCTACTTTACGAAGCCGTTCACAACGATAGTCCGCCTGCGCTACTGGAGTCCTTCTGGCTCGCGCCCGCCGACCGCACCATTTGACGGCTGCACAACGATGGGTAAATATGGACACACCTGGAACGACGCCCACGGCACACATGACGCGGTTGAGATTGCGCTCACGTCACGCGGTCGTCGCTTCCTAGCTGAGCGAGCTACGGCGCGTGACATCGCCTGGCTTGCACGAGCGCGTGTCTTCCGCGAGATCCGCTACGGCCTACTCTCGTTCGACTCAAAAGCCGCCTCCGAGCGCCTCGGTGATCACACCGTGCCCTTAGAGACCCCTAACTCGACTCCGCCGAAGGGAAAGCTCGGAATCTGGATTGGCGGCTCCCGACGCATCGTTCTTGCCGAGCGCACGACAAGCGGACGCCGCCTGTATCTCGAAATCCGAGGCGGACACATCTATCGGACGAATCTGATCGGCCTCACCCAAGTCCTTTAGGGCCCGGCGGCGAGCCGAACGTAGGCGCTTGCTTCACGACCCAGCCCACGTCTGAACCTAGGGACTACGCACGTCGGACACCAGAAAAGCTCCGGACGCACCGAGGCCGACGGAACGTTAGGTCGGCGACTCGACGACCGCTCGGAGCGGCAGCGTGGTGAGGGTTCTCCGTCATGGTGAGCTCGAAGTGATACGTCCCCGGCGCGTTCATCGGTACGGCGCCGAGGGTGATGCCAATCACGATCGACAGCTCAGGATCGTCGGCGACTCCAAGAACGGTTGCGCCTCTGTCGGGCCGAACGCTCGAAGTTGCAGCCGGGGGACATTCCCGGACACTGGCCCACGCGTCGAAGCTGTCACGAAAGGTGGGTTGCCTGAGAGGATGGGCCTGCTGCGTAGGATGTACGAGATGAACAAGCGGGTCGGCTCAGCACTCGCCGTCTGCGGCCTCGTTGTGACCCTGCTCGGAGGAGCTGCGACTTCGGCCGCGTCGGGCAGGCGTGGCTCACTCCCGCCGCCATCTTTCCGACCCTCGGCGGCCTGGCTATCGGTGACGACCGGCTCGTCGAATATCCCGAACCTCGCCCCGTCGGTGTGGGCGATCACGGCGCGGTCGAACCTCGCCGCGCTAGCGCCATTCGACAACTTCAGCAACCTTCGCCACCTGAGCCGAAACGCGATCTACATCTGGGCGACAACGGCCGGACGAGCTGGTGCAGACGCTACGTTCCGTCACGCGGAGTGGCCGCTACGCCTCTTGCGTTTCCGTGTCGACCACGGCTGGGAAGGACAGCCCGCTGCGAACGTACAGCAGCGGCTTCGATGGGTCGCAGTCCGAGACTGGCACCTCGACGTTCGCGTGTACTTCGGCACGCAGCACCCGAATCGGCGATTGTTCGCCGCCGCACAGCAGGAACTCGACCGCTTGCTCCTACCTAACCGCTAGACAGCCGACGAGAGCCGGGGCATCTCGGGTGACGGTAAGACTCGGGCGGTGGTTCCGTCTGGCGTTGTTGCCAGCCTGGTTGTCGCCGTGCCGCGTGTGACTCGTCGGGTGACTGGCCGCCGTGTGCGTGCCTTGGGAATGATCTGTCCGCGTG
>JACDEU010000076.1 GCA_013816245.1 Actinomycetota bacterium
CTCCTGTCATCCGCTGCTGCCGTTCGTCGACTGGGACGCGTGCCGGCCCGCGCTCGGCCGCCTCGGCCACGTCATCATCGCCGGTTGCCGAGACCACGGCGCCGCGCGCCAGCTCGGCTTCGTGCCCACACACGGCGCGGGCGCAGCGCTGACGATGGCCCGCGGCTGGACCGAACGTCCGCCGCGCATCGGCTTCCTGCTCGCGCCGCCCTACTTTCCGATTCGATTCAGCCGAGCCGAGAGCTAGAGGATCTTCGAGAGAAACTGCTGCGTGCGCTCGTGATCCGGGCGCGTGAAGAAATGCTCAGGCGTCCCTTCTTCGATCACTAGGCCTTCGTCCATCATCACGACACGGTCCGCCGCCTCGCGAGCGAATCCCATTTCATGCGTGACGACGATCATCGTCATGCCGACGGCCACGAGCTCCTTCATCACCTCGAGCACTTCACCGATCGTCTCGGGGTCGAGCGCGCTCGTTGGCTCGTCGAAGAGCATCAGCGCAGGCTTCATCGCGAGCGCCCTGGCGATCGCCACACGCTGCTGCTGTCCACCCGACAGCTTCCCCGGGTAGACGTCGCGCTTGTCGGCGAGGCCGACCCGGTCGAGCAATGCCTCTCCCTCCTTGACAGCGAGCTCCTTGGACAGCTTGCGAACGCGGAGTGGCGCCTCGATCACGTTCTCGAGTGCCGTCATGTGCGGGAAGAGGTTGAAGCGCTGGAAGACCATGCCGATCTCGACACGCTGGCGCGCGATGTTCACTTCGGAGTCCTCGACGAGCTTCCCGTTCTTCTCGCGGTAGCCGATCAGGTGACCGTTCACCTCGATCCTGCCGCCGTCGATCTTCTCGAGGTGGTTGATGCAGCGGATGAAGGTGGTCTTCCCGGAGCCGGATGGACCGATGATGCAGACGGTCTCGCCGGGCTGGACGTCGAGCGACACACCCTTCAACACCTCGAGCAGGCCGAAGCGCTTGACCACGCCTTCTGCTGACACGATCGGGCTGCCTGTCATCGCGCCCTACTCCAAAGGCGGCCCGGGACCGGCGCCCAGGCCTCACGCACGCGTTCGAGGAAGCTCAGGCGGTCACCGCGCTCGCTTGCCGCCAACCGTCCCTCGATCCAGGCCTGGATGACGCTCCACACGATCGTCAAGACGAGGTACCAGAACGCGACAGCTGCGAAGTACTCGCTCGGCTTGAAGGTGCTCGAGTAGTGGACGTCGGCGTCCAGGAACAGCTCGTACACACCGATGAAGGCCAGCAGCGACGTCGTCTTGAGCATGTTGTTGAACTCGTTGCCGAGAGGCGGAACGATCACGCGCGCCGCCTGCGGCAGGACGATTCGACGCATTCCGAGCCGCGGCGGCATCCCGAGCGAGCGGGCGGCCTCCATCTGCCCCCTGTCGACCGACTCGATACCCGCGCGGATGATCTCGCTCATGTACGCGCCTTCGTTGATCGACAGCGCCACGATGCCTGCCACGACCGCGCCACTGAGGGAGAAGAGGCCCAGGTCGACCGTCCTCGGGAAGAGGTCGAAGCCGAGGAACAGGTTCGCGCCGAAGTAGATGAAGAAGATCTGCACGATGACGGGCGTCCCTCTGACGATGAGGACGTAGAGACCGCCGAGTATTCTCAGTGGCAAGAACGTCGATCTCCGCATCAGCGCGGAGACCAGACCGAAGACCACGCCGAAGAACTGAGCCAGGACGGCGATGTAGATCGTTCGCCAGAGCGCCTGGGCGAAGACGTGGTCCGGATGGAAGATCCGTTCCCAGAAGATGTGCCACTCGAAGGCGGCGAGCATCGTTACTTCACTTCAGAGCTGCTGCGCTCAGCTGCCACTTCTTCAGGATCTTGGCCATGCTCCCGTCCGCATACATGTCGTCGACGGCCTGCTTCACGGCGGCTTCCAGCTCGGTGTCCGACTTGCGGATCGCGATGCCGACGTCGATCGGGTTGATCGGGCTGCCGCCGAACGTGAACGACGAGGGGTCTTTCTCGATGTAGTACGCCACAACCGGAGCGTCGCCGAAGTACGCGTCGACCTTGCCTGTCTTCAAAGCGTTCGCAGCGTCCGTGTCCTTCGGGAACGTGACGACGTCGATCGCCTTCTTCCCCTGCGACGTCAGCTTCTTGCTCTGCTCGTCGAGGTAATCCTTATTGGTCGTACCAACCTCCACCGAGGCGCTCTTGCCGGCAAGGCTCGCGACGCCGCTGATGGCCTCCGGGTTGCCCTTCTTGACCATGAACGACTGACCGACCTTGATGTAGTCGACGAACGTCACCTGCTTCCTGCGCTCGGGCGTGTCGTTCATGCCGCTGATGATCGCATCGCACTTCTTGCCGAGCAGCGCAGGGATGATCCCGTCGAAACCGGTGTTGTCGAACTGAGCCTTCACGCCCATCCGCCGGGCGATCTCCGCGCCGATCTCGATGTCGGAGCCCACCGGCTTGCTGCCCTCGTAGAACTCCTCGGGCGGATACGTGATGTCGCTGCAGAAGACCAGCTGGCCCGCGCTCTTGATGGAGGCCGGTGCGGTGATCGACGTGCTGTTGCCGGCGGTCGTGGTCGTCGACTCGCTGCTCTTCTTGCTACTGCCGCCGCAGCCGCTGGCGGCGAGGGCGAGGAGAACGACGAGGGTGCCTGCCAGCACAAAGGCCTTCGAGCGGAACACGGCGGAGCTCCTTTCGCTAATCGGTCTCACCAAGATACGTCTTTCTGACCTGCTCGTTGCGCAGAAGCGCCTTCGCGTCGTCCGCCAGGGCCACGGTGCCGGTCTCGAGGACGTAGCCGCGGCTCGCCACGTCGAGCGCCATCATCGCGTTCTGCTCGACGAGCAGGATCGTAGTGCCCTGCTGGTTGATCTCGACGATCGTCTCGAACACGCGCTCGACGAAGATCGGCGCGAGCCCCATCGACGGCTCATCCAGCAGGAGCAGCTTCGGATGGGCCATCAGAGCGCGGCCGATCGCGACCATCTGCTGCTCGCCGCCGGAGAGCGTGCCCGCCCGCTGCTGCTTCCGCTCCGAGAGCCGGGGGAAGAGCGCGTAGACACGTTCGAGGTCGCTGCGGAGCTCGGAGCGGTCACGCCGCTGAAAGGCGCCCATCTCGAGGTTCTCGAGCACGGACATCCGCGGAAACAGCTTGCGTCCCTCGGGTGACTGCGAGATGCCTAGCCGGACGACGTCGTGTGGCGGCTCGCGCGTGATGTCCTTGCCGCGAAACACGATCGAGCCGCGACGAGGGTGGTTGAGCCCGTTGATCGAACGCAGCATCGTCGACTTCCCCGCCCCGTTGGCGCCGATCAGGGTCACGATCTCGCCCTCGTGCACCTCGATCGTGATGCCTTTCAACGCCTCGATCGAGCCGTAGTACGTGTGCACCTTCTCGACCGTGAGCAGCGCGCCGTCCTGCGGAGACGTCGTCACGTCGTCGTCGTCGCCTTGCCGAGGTAGGCCTCGATCACGCGCTCGTCGCGCTGGATCTCCGCCGGTGTGCCCTCGGCGATCTTCTCTCCGTAGTCGAGGACCGTCACGCGCTCGGAGACACCCATGATCACCTTCATGTCGTGCTCGATCAGGAGGATGGCGATCGGCCGGTCGCCCTGCAGCTTGCCGAGGAATTCCGTGAAACGCACCGTCTCCTGGGGGTTCATCCCCGCGGTTGGCTCGTCGAGCAGGAGCAGCTTCGGCTCCGTCGCGAGCGCACGCGCCAGCTCGAGTCGTCTCTGATCCCCGTAGGAGAGGTTTTCGGCCAGCTCCTCGTCGACCCGGCCGAGGCCCGAGTAGCGCAGGAGCTCGCGGGCCTTGTCGTGCGCTTCACGCTCCTCGCGGCGCACCCGCGGGGTCCCGAAGATCGAGCCGAGAATCCCTCCCTTGAGCCGGCAGTGCATTCCGACGAGCACGTTCTCGAGCGCCGTCATCTGCGGGAAGAGGCGAATGTTCTGAAAGGTGCGACCAATGCCGAGCTTCGTGATCGCATGTGGGGGCTTGGCCGTAACGTCCTGCTCGTCGAACAGGATCTGCCCACCCGTCGGCCTGTACACGCCGGTCAGCATGTTGAAGAAGGTCGTCTTGCCCGCGCCGTTCGGCCCGATGAGGCTGACAAGCGAGCGCTCCGGGATGGTGAAGTCGAGATCCGAGACGGCGACAAGGCCGCCGAACTCTTTGCGCACGCTCTCGGCGACGAGGATGTCCGTCACCGCGTCTCCTCCCGTTCATTTGCGGTGCGGTGGTCGTAGAGAGGATCGTCGAGCGCCCCGTGCGGGGTCCCTTCTTCGAGCTCGCGCTTGCGACGCCGCTCCGGAATCAGGCCGACGGGCCGGAACAGCATCATCAGCACGATGATGATTCCGTAGATCCCGAACTGATACTTTGCCACCTCGACGTTGAGCGGCGTATGCGCGTTGACCCAGCTGCCGATGTTCGCGAGGCCCTCCACGTTCAACCAGGCGAGGATCGTCCCGCCGATCACGACGCCCCAGAGGCTCCCCATTCCGCCGAGGATGACCATGCAGAGCAGGAAGACCGAGATGTTGAACTGGAACTGGCTCGGGAACGCGCCGGAGTTGAAGCTCGCGATGTACGCGCCGGCCATGCCGCCGAAGAACGCGCCGATCGCGTATGCCCACGTCTTTGTTCGCATCAGCGGGATTCCCATCGCGCCGGCGGCGGTCTCGTCCTCGCGGATGGCGATCCAGGCGCGTCCCAACCGTGAGTCGCGAAGGCGGAACGAGACGAACACGGCGAGGAGTAGGAGCCCGAGCGCAGTCCAGAAGAACAGGCGCTCGCGGTCGAACGAGCTCTGGTAGTTGACGGGTAACCCCAGCGATCTGTTCAGGCGCTCGCCGAAGCCGGGCGAGTCGATCGGGCTGATCCCGAAGGTCCCGTGCGTGAGATCGAACCCCTTGATGCTGTCTGCGTTGCGGACGAACTGCGGGATGATCTCTCCGAACCCGAGCGTCACGATCGCCAGGTAGTCCCCGCGAAGCCGAAGAGTGGGCAGGCCGATCAGGATGCCCCCGACTGCCGTCAGGAGCGCGGCACACAGCAACACGAGCCAGACCGAGATATGGATCCCGCTCTGGTCGCTGCTGATGCCGACCGAGCCGAAATGGAACCGCACCTGCTCGAACTGTCCCGAGGCGAGCCAACCCGCCGTGTACGCGCCGATCGCGTAGAAGGCGACGTAGCCCAAATCGAGCAGGCCGGCGTAACCGACCACGATGTTCAGGCCGACCGCCATGATCACGAACACGACGATCGTGACCGAGGCTCCGACGTCCGGGAACGCGAGGATCACCGGGACGTCGGTCGGCAGGCTTGACACGTAGTACGGATACGCAATCGCAAGCGCGATGACGACAACCGCGGGAACGGCACTTCTGAGCCCGTGCGGCAGCCGCCGCCAGCCCCCGAACAGCGGATCGAGCAGCTCGAGCCGGCTGAGTTGGCGCAACCGTTCCTTCACCGTCACGCCCCCTCTGGAGTGCGCTCGCCGAGCAAGCCCTCCGGACGAAACACGAGGATGCCGATCAGGAGCCCGAACACGATCGAGCGCGTCCAGTCGCTTCCGGGGGCCGCCCACGAGAGCCCTTCGTTGAAGGCCTGGATCAGCCCGATGATGAGGGCGCCCAGAACGGCGCCACTGAGGTTCCCGATCCCGCCGAGCACAGCCGCGGTGAACGCGATCAAACCGAGCTCGAATCCGGTGTCGTACCGGATATTGAACTCGATCAGGTAGAGGAGCCCACCGACGCCGGCGAGGGCACCGGCGAGCGCGAACGTAAACGAGATCGTGCGGTTCACGTTCACTCCCATGATCGCCGCCGCGTCAGGCTCCTGCGAAACCGCCCGCATCCCCTTGCCCTGCTTCGTCGATCGGACGAGCCAGCTGAGGAGGAGCAGGACGGGAATGGTCGCCAGTACCGCGAAGAGCTGGTTCCATTGGTAGGTGACGCTGCCGATCTTGAAGACGTTCGACTCCGGGATCAGCGGCGGCAGACTCCTGAAGTTCACGTCGAAGACCGCCAGTGAGACGTTCTGGACGATGAACGACATGCCGACTGCGGTGATCAGGACGGCGAGTCGCGGCGCCTGCCGCAACCGGCGATAGGCCACGAACTCGATAGTCGTGTTCACCACGGCTCCGAAGGCGACGATGATGACGAGGGCCAATGCGAGGCCGCCGATGATCCCGAGCGCCGACGTGTTTTCGTCGAGCCCGAGCACCGAGAGAATGATCGTGCTCGAGAACAGGCCGCTGAGCGCAAACACGTCGCCGTGGGCGAAGTTGATCAGCTGCAGGATTCCGTAGACGAGCGTGTAGCCGAGTGCGATCAGCGCGTACACCGACCCAGTGGTGATCCCGATCAGCAGAACGGTGAAGAAGTCATTCGGCGTCTTCACCAAGTTCACGATCAGCCAGATGATCAGCAGCAGCACGAAGAACAGCCCGAGCAGAGATGTCCCACTTGGGCGCCGTGTGCCGAACAGCGCCGCCACCCGGGATTGCAAGTCGGTGCGGGCTCGAGTCGCGATGTCAGAGGTCCTAAGGCCGGCCGGGGAGAGCCGAAGCCCTCCCCGGGTCGACGACCGGCGGACTAGCCCGCCGCTGCCTTTCGCGCCGCATCGACGAGATTCCCCTTCGGCGCTGCTGTCTTCAGGGTCACCAGATGGTCGGTGCCCTTGTAGATGGTGAACAGCAACGCGGCGCCCTTCGCGCCTGTGATGTCGCCGTTCTGGTTGATCTCGAAGCTTCCGATCAACCCGTTGTCGATCTTCGTCTTGAACACCTCCCCGATCACACCACCCCGACCCCCATCGGAGTTCTTGATGGCGTCGAGCAGAACCGTCGCGGCCTGTGCGCCCAGAATGGCGTACGGGTCGACGGGCTTGCCGTTCAGGGCGCTCTTGAAGCCGCTGATGAACTCCTGCGCCGCACCGGTGTACTTGTCGATGCCGACGCCGGCGACGCTGAAGTACGCATCCTTCGCGTTCGGAGTGCCACCTTCGCTCCGTTGGAAGATCGCGTCGGTCGTGAAGCCATCGGGAAGCATCAGCTTCACCGAGCCGTTGTTAGGCCCGAGAACCGCGACCTTGTCGTTGATCAGCTGGCCCGAGTTCTCGTCAACTAGCCCGCCGATGAAGACGGCGTCGGGGTTGGTCGACTTGATTCGGGTGAAGGTCGCCCGGAAGCTCGGCTGCTTCGGATCGTAGGCCGAGAAGCCCTTGATCGCGATCCCGAGGGCCTGCGCAGCGCCCTGGAAGTTCTTGGCAACTCCGAGACCGTAGGCTTCCTTGTCGTTCAGGATGTAGACGCTCTTGACGCCTTGCGACTTGAGGAACTCCGCGTCGACCGCTCCCTGATTAGGATCGCTCGGCGCAACACGTGCGTAGTTCCGCTTGCCGCTTGGGTAGTACTTCTCCGGCTCGTTCCCGGCACACGGCTCGGTAAGACAACCCGACTGCGCGAGGGCTCGCGCGTGGCCGATGCCGTGACCCGCGCCGGCGGGCCGACACCAAAGGCGCAGATCGAGCTGCTCAATCTCGCCGCGCGGATTGTAGACGGCGAGCAGATCGTCGTGCCGCGGCGCGGGTCGGCCGGCGTAGCGGCGGCGGCGCCTTCAGGAAATGGGGCGTCCGGTCCGGTTCACCTGAACAGCGCGACGCTCGAGCAGCTCGATGCGTTGCCTGGAGTGGGGCCGGTCACCGCACAGAAGATCCTCGACTACCGCCAGAAGCACGGCGCGTTCGGTTCCGTCGACGAGCTCGACGCGATCTCGGGCATCGGCCCGGCGCGGCTCGAGACGCTCCGCGACGTGGTCGCCCCGTGAGCGAGCTCGTAGTCCGTCGCTCGCCGCAGGTACTGGCGGCTTCACTCTGTCTCGGCCTCGCGGCCGCGAATGCCGTGCGGGTGAACGGCGGCGTCGGCGTGGTCGTCGCGGCGCTGATCGGGGCGGCTGCGCTCGGCACCGGCGGACTGCACCGGCTGGTGCTCGTCGCAACGGCTCTCGCCTTGCTCGGCTGGTGTTGGGGGAGCAGCCGGCTCGATGCGCTCGATCGCAGTCCACTCAGCACGCGACTCGACACGGCAGACCGCGCGCACCTGGTCGTCACCGGTCCGGCGCACGCCGGCAGATACGAGATTCGTGCTCCCGCGGCCGTCACTCGCTTCGGCCGGCTGACGATGCACGAGCCGGTGCTGGTGAAACTGCCGCGCGGACGCGCGCCTCCTCAGGGCGCCATCCTGCAGGCGCTCGTCGTCGTTACTGCGCCGCGCGGTCCCGAGAACGGCTTCGACGAGCGGACGTGGCTGCGCAGGCACGGTGTTCACGTCGTCCTTCGTGTAGACGACTGGCGGATGGTGGGTCGTCGCGGCGGAATCGGCGGGGTCGCTGACGCGGTTCGACGACGGTTGCAACGTTCGATCGCTCGAGGGCTCCACGGTGAACGCGCCGCAGTCCTCGAAGGCGTGGTGCTCGGCGAGGACAGCGGTCTCTCGGACGACTTGCGCCGGCAGTTCCGAGCGTCGGGGCTCTATCACCTACTTGCGGTCTCCGGGCAGAACGTCGCGCTCGTCGCTGCCAGTGCGTTGCTGCTCACGTGGCTGCTCGGCCTGCCGCGCTTGGTCGGCGAGCTGGGAGCGCTCGCCGCAATCGGGTCCTACGTCCTTGCTGTCGGCGCTCAGCCCTCAGTCATTCGCGCCGGCGTCGCCGGTGCGCTCGGCTCGCTCGCGTGGCTCACTGCACGCGCGGCCGACCGCTGGCATCTGCTACTCGTCGGGGCGATCGTCCTGCTCGCCTGGAACCCGTACACGCTGCTCGACGCCGGCTTTCAGTTCTCGTTTGCGGCGGTGCTCGCGATCTTCGTTCTCGTTCCACGCTTCGAGCGTTTTCTCGAGGGCTATCCGCTCGGCACGCGTCTGCGGACCGTGGTCGCGGTGTCGGCGGCGTGCGGATTGGCCACCGGGCCTATCGCCTGGTTGCAGTTCCATTCCTTACAGGTCCTGACAGTGCCGGCCAATGCGCTCGCCGCCCCAGCAGTCGTGCCGCTGCTGGCTCTGGCGCTCGCGGCGGCAGCGGTCGCGCCGTTCTCGGACGGCGCGGCGGCCGCGATAGCCTGGCTCAACGGCTGGTGTGCGGCGTATCTCGTCACGGTCGCGCGAGTCATCGGCGGGCTGCCGATCGCGCAGATCACCTCCACGCGCGCACTTCTGATCGTGCTCGCTGGGGCCTTCCTCCTCTGCGCCTATGCTTCGCCGCGGTGGGAATTCTTCCGACGGAGTCGAGCCTAGGAGCTAGTACAAACGGCCGTACGGGCAGAGCCTGCACGGCCTCTATGCGGCGCCGCCGAGTCGGCGCCTAGGTTCGCCGAGGTGGCGACGACCGAGCTCAAGCCTGTCTATCTGATCACCGGCGGCGACCGGCCGAAGATCCACCGTGCGCTTCGCCGGTTGCGCGACCGGATCGGGGAGGAAGGCGTCGAATTGCTCTCCGCAAACGACGCAGGTGGCGACGACGCGGTTGCCGCGTGCAACTCGATGGGCCTGCTCGGCGGCGGCCGGCGGCT
>JACDEU010000114.1 GCA_013816245.1 Actinomycetota bacterium
CCCGGCATGGCGGCGCGTTGCTTCGAGCGCTGCGACGACGAGGGGATCACCGGCGAGGTCGAGATCCTCTACGTCCTCTCGGATACGCATCCCGCCGCCACGCAGGGCCCTGTCTGGCACCTCGGCGGCCGCACGGTATGACAGGAGGCGACCCGGTCTCGTGGTTCCTCATCGAGCCGGGCTGGAAAGTGGACGACGCGCAGGGTGAAGAGGTCGGCTCGGTCGACGAGGTCGTAGGGGATTCGAGCAACGACATCTTCAACGGGCTTTCCATCTCGACGAGCCTGCTGGGCAGGCCCCGCTACGTGCCGTCGGAGCAGGTCGGCCAGATCACGGAGGGACGTGTGCAGTTGAAGCTCGCGAAGGCTCAGGTCGAGCACCTGGGCGAATTCGAGGAGCCGCCGACGAGCGCCGCGATCTCTCCGGAAGCTGCCGGAGCCTTTCGACGGGCCGAGGCCTCAGTCGAGGCACCGATCCATTCGCACGGAGAACGCTCGAACTTCGTCACGCGCGTCGTGCATGCCTTGCGACGCACGTTCGGTCGTTAGTCGAGCACGCCCGCCAGCTCCCGCGCGAGCGACTTCGCGTCGCGCTCGGACGTCGCGACGATGAGCACGGTGTCGTCGCCGGCGAGCGTGCCGACGATCCGTTCGTGCTCCAGCTGGTCGAGCGCACGCGCGATTGCCGGCGCCGAACCGAGCTCCGACTGGAGAACGACGATGTTCCCTGCGGGTGTCACCTTGCGGCCGAACTGACCGAGGATCGAGTTCAGCAGCTCGTTCGGATCCGTACGCCGTACGACATTCGGCTGCACGTATCGCGGACGGCCCAGGGGATCGTGGGTCTTCTCGAGCCCCAGCTCCCGGATATCCCGGGAAACAGTCGCCTGGGTCACCACACAACCGGCACCGGCCAGCGCAGCCAGGAGCTCGAACTGCGTACCGACCCTCTTCCGGGACACCACGCTTTCGATAAGACGATGCCGCTCGAGCTTCCCCAGCTGCATATGTCGAGCATACGTATGCAGGTTTGGCGTAGCCAGGGGCTGGTAGAAGATGAAGTCATGCTTCGCAGACTGCTCTGGTCCGCCATCTACGGCGCGCTTGGCGCCGCCGCCGCGGTTGCCGCACGCCGCGTCTCGGCTCGGATCTGGCGTACGCTCACCGGTGAGGAGCCCCCGACCAAGAAATGACAGCCGACCAGACAATCGAACGAGCCGCGAACAAGCTGCAGCAGCTCGCCAACCAGCTGGCGGGCGAGGGCGGCGTTAAGGCGAAGCTCGCCCAGCCGCTCGCGCAGGACGCAGAGCTCGTCCGCAAGATGAAGCCGAGCCTCATCAAGGCGCGCGCCAAAGGCGAAGCGCCGACGAACCAGAAGCCGGGCCAGGCGACCGTCGTTCCGTCGAGCCCTCAACTCGGCACCCGGCCGAAGCCGAAGAAGAAGTCGGGCGGCGGGCCGAGCCCCTGGCTCGTCGCCGGCGCCGCACTTGCCGCAGGAATCTTCGTGGCGAAATGGATCGACTGGAGGGGCCATGCCCACCCAAGGGACTAACGGCCGCCAAGTGCACGGCCTCGGCGCCGCCGTCAAGGAAGTCGCAGAGCGCGCGAGCGCAATCGTCCGGCTCGAGCTCGAGCTCGCCGCAATGGAGCTCAGACGCAAGGTCGTCGCACTCGGCCTTGGCATCGCGTTCTTGCTGGGCGCAGCGGTACTCCTCGTGTTCATGCTCGGCTTCGGTTTCGCGACGATCGCTGCAGCGCTTGCGACGGCGATGCCGACGTGGGCCGCGCTGCTCGTGACGACCGGGATCCTGTTCCTGCTGTCCGGAGTCCTCGGAGTGCTCGGGCTCGCGAAGATCAGGAAAGGCACGCCGCCGGTACCGGAGCAGGCGATTCGAGAAGCGAAGCTGACGACCGAGGCGTTGAAGACCGATGGCCGGTAACTCACGCACGGTCGATCAGGTCCGCCGCGACATCGAGGTCGAGCGGGAGCAGCTCGCCGGCGCGGCCGACACCCTCCGCGAGGAGATCGGCGAGGCGACCAACATCACCGGGAAGCTCCGCTCCAACCTTCCTGTCGTCGCGGCCGGCGCACTCGGAGCAGGGTTCCTGCTAGCAGGCGGAGTCGGCGCGACTGCGCGGCTGATCTTCCGGCGCGGACGCGAAGGCGAGACCAAGGCCAAGCTCGGTCGCTTTCGCCTTGTCGACCGCGACTGAACGGGGCGCGCGTGCCGGCCATGCGCCGGGCTCGCCCGAGAAGCTGAGCCGGTCGGAGTGGATCGCCTCCGTCAAGCGCGCGTTCTCCAGGTTCATGAAAGACGACTGCATGGGGCTTTCCCAGCAGATCGCCTATAGCTCTCTCCTCGCGTTCTTCCCGGCAGTTGCGTTTCTCGTCGGAGCTCTCGGCCTGTTCCATCTGTTCGACGACGTCAAGCGCTTGCTCGACCCGATCGCTCCGAACGGCGTGATCAAGTTCATCACCAGCCTGCAGCAGGACTCGAAGGGAGGAACGTCTGCAGCGGCGTTCATGATCGGCTTCTTCGGCGCGGTCTGGGCAGCGAGCGGGGCGATGACCTCGGTCATCAAAGCCGTCAACCGTGCGTACGAACGTCCCGAGACACGACCGTTCTGGAAGACCCGCGGCATCGCGATCATCCTCGTCGTCTCGAGTGGGATCACGACTGCGGGCATCTTCCTGCTGATCGTTGTCGGCGGCTCGCTCGGGGACGCGATCTCCAAGCGGGCCGGGTTGGGCGGAGCATTCCAGTGGACCTGGGGCATCGCCCGCTGGCCGATCGCGTTTTGCGCCATCATCCTGTTCTTCGGGCTCGTGTACTACCTGGGCCCGAACAACGAACAGCGGAGCTGGGAATGGGTGACGCCCGGATCGTTCGTCGGCGGTCTGCTCTGGTTACTCCTCTCGGGCCTGTTCGCCGTCTACGTCACTTACGCGGGGAACTACACGAAGACGTACGGAACGATCGCAAGCGGCGTGATTCTCCTGCTCTGGCTGAACTACTCGGCCTTCGCGCTGCTCTTCGGCGCGGAGCTCAACGCCGAGCTGGACCGCCAGGCGGATATCCGCGCTGCCGGCGGCGAGCGGGCCGGCCTCGTAAAGCTCGCTAGGCGGGGAGCCTGACGACGAACGAGCCGCGCA
>JACDEU010000077.1 GCA_013816245.1 Actinomycetota bacterium
AGCAAGCGGCTCGCCGGCGCGCCTCGAACTGATCCTCTCGCCAGGTGCCCGAACGCAATTTGCCATGCCCAACGCAATTTGCCACGGCCCACTAGGCCGATCTCCCGCGCTCAGGGCCCGACGAGGCCACACGGGCGCGGAGAGGGCGTTCGTGTGCGCCGGTCAAGTCGGGGCACTCGAGGCCGCTAGCAGCGGATCTCGATGTGGTGTCGTTCGCGGGTCGAAGCCCCGTCGCTCCCGCTCATGGCCGAGTCGCCTGACGGCCCGCAATAGGCACGAGTTCATCGTCGCGACCAGTGGCGGAAAGGTCGTGGAAAAACGCGGGGGCAACAGAGCGCAAGAGCTGTCGTCTACCAGGGCGGCGAAGCGGCCTAACTAAGCCGAAAGCGTTGCATTCGGTCGCCACCAGTCGCCGTCAACGTCACATGGTAAGGAGGGGGTCTCCGGTTCGAGTCCGGAAGAGGGCTCTGCAAAAGACCTGCACCTTAGCCCTTTTCTGCTCAGCTGCACTTGCAGGATTTGCAGAGTACGATGGGCATGGAGCCCTTTATGGAGCCTTCAGGTCGGGAGCGACCTTCGATATGGCGTATCGGGGCGGTACCGACCACTCCCGCTCAGGCGACCTTCGTCGCCCAGAATTCGCTGCCGCGCTCGACGTTGACGACGTAGAGCGTCTGCTCGCCGCGTAGCTCGACAGCGGGAAACAACACCGGCCACACAAGATCGCGAAATATCTGCACGTTCACCTGCGCGCCGCCGTCGACGCTCTTCGCGCGCAAGAGGTGGACGGGTTCGGCGATCCGCGTGCCGTGACGGTTCGCGCAATACGCGTCGGCGGCGTTGCTGTCTCCTCCCATCGCGACCTGCAGCGCGTCGCGCACGGGAGCGAGCGCGTCGGCGTAGACGAGCTCACGCAGGCATGCGGCGAGATACAGATACGCGACGCCGACGAGCACGTGCAGCGGCACGACAGGGTCGTCGAGGCTCGCTTTGAGTGTCACGTCGTTCAAGTCGATGAGGCGCTCGATGCGATAGCCGGGCCGGACCTCGATCCAGTCTCCGCGCTTCGCGTCAGCGAACTCCTCTTCAACCTCCGCTTTGCGCTCTTCGGTCGCGCCGACGCGATCGAGTTCAGCGAGCGCTTGCTTCAACGTGTTTTCGTCGCCTTTGATCGTCACCGACTCGCGCGGCTGCAGCTCCGACTCCTTGTCCATCCCGGCTTCGAGACGGCCGTAGACGTCGTGGTCGGTGAAGTACCCCTGCCGATAGCGCACAGCGTTGACGACGTCGTCTGGAAGCTGGTCCTCGAGCTTGTCGACGAGCAGGCGTACCGATACGTCCTGCGCGAGCAGCGCCTCGCTCTTGCCCATGTCGCTGTTGCACCTCTTGCAGATGTTGCGTGCTGAAAGACGGCCACCGATCGAACGCGGAATGACATGTCCTTCTGTGAGCTGCGTCAGCGGGTCGTCCGACGTCGGCGTGCGCAGACAGACAACACAACGGAGATCGGACCACGGCGCCCTCATAGGGCGAGGGTAGCCCGCTCGGCGCTCGCGACTCGCGCAAGCGCGACGCTCCTCGCTACGGCGAAGGCTGTGGCTCGTCCTTGATGAGGCCGACCTTCTCGACGAGGATGTTCCCCCAGGTCTCGAGGAGGTCGTTGAGTGCTCGCGCAACGTCGAGCGCTGGCGGCGAGGTCATGCCCCAGTCGCGGAGCAGCCGTTGCACGGTTTTCTTGCTCGACTCCTCCTTGAGACGCTTGCGCATCCGCGTCAGCTGCTGCAGCTTCGATCGGGGGTCGTCGTCGCCACCGCCGCCCAGGTCGACACCTTCGGCCTCTGCTATCTGCTGCACTTGACGACCTAGCTCGCGTAGTTCCGCCTCCGCCACCTCCCGCCGCGGCGCGTGATCGAAGTGGAAGTCGAGCGGCAGGCCGAGGGACCCGCCGCTGCCTGCGAGGAGCATGTCCGGCGGCAGGTGGATGACGAACTTGTCGCGATAGAAGCCGAGCATTTCGTCGACGCTGGTGAGCTGGTCGAGGAGCACGTCCATGTACTCACTGAATGGCGCGGGAAGCTTCCCCGCATTCTGCGTTCGACGCACCGAGGTAATGAACTTCGTCGGCCCGTCGCCATGGTTCACGTCCGACGGCGCCTCCCACACCGGCTCACTCATGACGATGTAGGTCGCGATCAACGTTTCACCGAAGACGAACAGCGACTTGAAGTCGACCCGCAGCGCGATCTCCGTCTCACGCTCGGTGTGCCAATGCTCCTCGAGCGTCGGCTGGGAACCATCGCCGAGGGTGACGTTCGAGACACCGAGCCGCTCTTGTTCGTCATAGAAACGCCGGCGCGCCTCGATTTCGCGCATGCGGTCGTCGCCGATCCGGTTCCAAATTAGGACCGTCTCCTCGAGCTGGTTCTCTGCCTCGCCACCGCGGGTCAGGAACAGGTCGTGGCGTTCGGCGGATACGTCGATCCAGAGCGCGCGGTCGAGCGCATCGACGGCACCGTTGAAGACGTCGCGCGGGAACGACGCCTCGACGTCCTCGGGCAACGGAATCTCCGGCTTCCACATGCGTGCAATCGTTGCAGCGCGCGACGCCGCGCGCCACCGGGCGCCATCACGGCTGCGGCGGCTGCGATCTGTACAACGGCCTTTTCTGCTTCTTCGTTGCCTGCGGGTTTACGTTGATCGCAGCTAGGCGCGACCGCGCCAGCGTGAGACTGTCGCCTCGCTCCCACAGCAGGATGAGGTCATCAAAGTCCCAATCGTCAAGCGCCCCAATGTCGGGGTGCACGTAGATGCGGTCGCTGCCGGCGGCTATGTCGTCAATGATCTTCGTGAAGCCGGAGCCGGCTGCCGGCGGCGTCCCCGGTGGGAAAGGCACGCGCTTGTTCAGAGCTTCGGCCCAGTCGTCATAAGCGCGCTGCAGGTCCTCGGCCAGGACCTCGATTTCCGCGTCCGTCAGCGGCGGGCCTAACGGCGGCGGCACCTGCCGGTCGCGCAGGCGGGCGAGGTACGCCGACGCCGGCGGCACAGTCTCCGCCACCTCGTTCCGAAGCCACTTCATGTCATCGGCGAGCTCGCGCGCGTGCGGTCGCGGGTCCTGCTCGAGCGCCTGCTCGTGAGTTTCAACGGCCGCCAGCGCCTCGTTTAGTGTTGCGGCCGCCGCCTCGCGCGCGCCGCGGTCGGGTATGTCGTTGCTCTCGTAGTCGATCGCCAGATCGACGTCGTCGACGTCGGCGAGGCCGTAGGCGAACGAGCTGAAGACGGCGAGCCTCTCAACGTGACGTAGGTGCGGAGTCGGGTTGTCGAGACGTTGTAGGACGCCGTCGACCAAGGAGCGCGCGTCCTCATGCGGTATACGCGGTCGCGTTGGCTTCTGCACGTTGTGTGTGCGCTCAGCTTCCGCCGACGAACATCAACAAGGCGGCGAGCGCGACGACGATCTGCGTCGGCAGAATGATGGCGGCGGCCGCGATGCCGAGTTGTCTGTCGTACGAATGCGTCTCGGTCACCAAGTGAACGTAGCGCGCGATCGACCCGACGACGCCGTTTTTGGATCAGCAAGCACCGTGTGTTGCGCTACCAGCGGCACCGTGAGCGGCTCCGCGCGACTCGACATGCCAATAACGAATAGGTCGCTCCATCACGAGCTACCTTCGCTCGATGAATCGAGGAATGAACCGGCCGAGCGGCGTGAGCTCGAACAAACCACGGCGCCGACCTCGGCGTCACTCCGACCAAGGCCGAGGCGCTCGTCGACCGCATCTTCCAAGAGGGCGTTCCGCAAGGCCGCCTCGGCCTCAGCGACGCGCGCCAGTGGCGCATCCGCTACGGCGAAGCACTGCGCGAGCGGGCGACAAAGACCGGCTCTTCGCGCATGCGGCCGTCGCTGACGGCGCGGTAGCTGTCGTGAAGGCGAACCCGCCGACGACCGCGCATGATCGACTGTGCACATGCGGACCTCGCTCGAGCTCCTCGATCTGCCGTACACCTTCGAGCAGCTGCCGCTCCTTCCGGCGGAGAAGTTCGCGGCGCTCGCGCGCGGCCGCGACGTCCAGCTCGACCGCTGGCGGCTTGAGGCGATGCACCGATTGGGACTCCTCGTGCCGCTCTTTCGCGTCAAGCGACCGACCCGTGACATCCGTGAAGCACTACGACGCGGCGGCCGAGACGGCCGTCATCACGCGCGCGTCCTTGCCAACTGGACGCCGATCCGACGCCGCGACCTTCTCGAGGCTCGCCGTGAAGGGCTGTTGTTCGATCCCGTGAGCGAGCGCGTCCAATCAGGGCAAGCACTCGCGCGCGAGATCCGCGAACTGAAGTTCGAGAGCAGCGTTTACCTGTACTCACAACACCAGCTCGCGTGCCTTTGGCCGGTGCGGTGGTTGCTGCCGCAGATGCGTTGGCGCCGCCGCGGCGAAGCACTCGTCGGACGATTACCGTTCGACGAACCCTTCCGCGCCGACTGGCTCACGCGCGCAGCGCGGCTGCGCGAGGCGGCGATCGCGGTCTCAGCGCTCGAGCCGGTCTACTACTCGCGCATCATCGGCACGCTGTCAACGCCGATGGAGTTCGACGTCGACGCGTTCATGCGCTGGCGTCACGAGCTTCCGCCGCGCTGGCTCTTCGACTGGCTCGACGTCGACAGCGACTGGGTTCGCGAGAACGCGCGCGAGATCCTCGATCATGCCCGCCGCCTCGACAAGCTCGGCGGCTGGAGCGAGGTCATCGCCGCGGGCTCGCCGAAGCGCTGGGACAACCTTGAAAGAACGCCGCGGCTGGTCATGGACATGCGGCTCGCCGGCGAGATCTTGCTCCTTTACTACGACCGCCTGTTGCGCGAAGGCCTGGCAACGCCGCTCCCCGACCCGCCGCGGACACGGACGGAGTACGACCTGCGGCTTAAGAAGAAGCGGCCACTCGACTCGTTGTTGACGGCGTTCGGGCTGTCGCCGCACCCGCAGCTGATCCTGATCGTCGAGGGACTGACCGAACGCATCCTCGTTCCGCGGGTGATGGAAACGCTCGGGATCTCGACCGACGAGGACTTCATCTCGATCCAAGACGCCGAGGGCGTGACGACGAACCTCAACCCGTTGCTCGCGTACCTGGCGCCGCAGCCGGGCGAGGAGCGCGAGGGTGACTACTTCCTGCCGCGACGGCCACTGACGCGGTTCTTGATCGTCTTCGATCCCGAAGGCCCGGCGGCGACAGAAGCGTCGCGCGAGAAGAGACGACAAGACTGGGTCGACCGCATCATGCGCGCGATGCCGCGCGAGTTGCAGACGCCGGTCGTGCGCGAGGCGATGGACACGCTCGTCGCGATCAGGACCTGGAACGAGCGTGGTGAGAGCTTCGAGTACGCGCACTTCAGCGAAGAGGAGCTCGCGCGCGCGATCGACGCTCTCGATACCCGCGAGCGCAAGCCGACGTACGTCGATCTCCTCGACCTCGTCCACAAGGCGCGCGCGGAGAACTGGAACCTGAAGAAGCTTCTTCACGGCTCAGGCAAAGCTGAACTCGCCGACGCGCTGTGGCCGTTAGTAGAAAGCCGCATCGACGCGGCGATAGCGGGTCAATCCGAGGACGAGATCCCCGTCGTGAGGATCGTCTACGAGGCCGAGGCCTTGGCCTACGAGTACGGCCGCGGCAACACCGTCATCGGACTGACGCCGCGGTAGTGGCGTCTACCCGTGTGGGAACGGGTACAGCTCTTCGTTCGCCGCCCACTCGCCCCCGCCGACGTGCGGCGCGCGCCAGTGGTTGAACGTCGCCAGATACGGCATACCGCCGAGATCGCGCGCCTCAAGGAAGTAGCCCTCGTAGGCGAACCCGCTCGGGTTCTGCCGCGTCACGCGACGGGGATCGAAGGCGTTGATGATCGCCGCCGTCGCACCGGCGATGCGGCGCTTGTCGCCAGACCGGATGACGATCACCGGCGCCAACTGCAGCGGGCGGAGCATCGTCACGCTGACTATGTTGAAGTGGTAGCGCCCCTCCGCACGATGTAGCCGCTGTAGCAGCACGTGCCGCGACGGACTCGGGAATCGGGTCGCACGGTCGCCGGTCTTGGCCGAGGCGAACAGCTCGTTGCGCCAGTCCCGCTTCGCTTGAGCGATGGCGGCGCGTGGCGAGACCGTGGTCGACGCCACGGCGCTGCCGCCGATAGTCGTGGCCACGGCGATGAAGGAGATTGCGACTAGCGCCTGTCTCACGTCATGGAGCAATACGTCGCCGGCGACAACTTTGTCACCGCAGTGCCCGCCACCGTGAAGGCCGCAGCCCTAGTCATTCGTCTCCGAAGGCGTAGGCGATGTCGCGCTTGACCGCCGGATTGCTGGCAACGAGGGCGCCGATCTCGTCTGGCGCGAAGCCAACCTCGAGGAGGAGAAGTGCTTCGAGGATCAGCCGCAGCGCCTCGGTCAAGCGGACGAGGTCGTCGTCCTTGGCCGCCTTCCTTTCGAGTTTCGGGTTCCAGTGCGTGAAGTAGTTACGCGTCCAACCGACGAGTGCCGCCAGCGCCTCGCAATCGGCGATCGCAGCGTCGAGTGACGGCGGCAACGTCTTGAGGAGGTTGATGGCACCGACGCGAAACTTGGCCTTGTTGCTGTTGCCCAGTTCGTTCTTGAGCCAGTCTCTCCACTCGTCGGGCGCCGAGGCGAGGATCGCGGCCAGCCTTTCCTTGTGCTTCTGCTTCGGCAGGTCGTAGTTCGGGAACCTGCGCGAATGCAGCGACTCGAGCGCCTGCGCCAGCGACAGGAACTGCAGCTCTAGGTACGTGCGCGGCTGGTACAGGCCAACCAGGTACAGGTCGTAGATCGGGCCGAGGAGCTCCCGCTTCGCCAGCCACCGCGGCGACTGTGGCGCCAGAGACCGCTTCCCACCGTCTCCGCCGCCGATGTTCGACCAGATAATCGGCGAGGAAGACGGCCACGATCACTCCAACGGCGAGTCCTGCGAGCCCTGCCAGAGCATTGCTCGCGAACGAATGCGCATCGAACAGGAATCCGGCCACCGTGGCGGACAGCGCGACGACGCCGAGAGTCAGGAACGCGGCACCGGGCCTCATGGCTCGAGGCAGCAGCGATCGAACGAGAAACCGAGCTCGCGCTGCCTGTCCCAGAACTCCTGCTTGTACGCGAAGCGCGGGTCGCTCGTGTCGATCACCCGACCAATCGCGACGCCGGCTACGACGGTCGCTCCGGCGAGCGCGAGTGCCGAGGCGGCGGACTGAAACGTCGCGCCGCTAGTAAACGTGTCGTCGATCAGAAGCACGCGCTGCCCGGCCAGATCCTCCGTGGCCCTGAAGCCGCGATCGTTGCCGTACACGCGGTCGATCAGCTGCGTCTGATCGGGCGCGAGCAGCGGCCGGTATATGTCCTTCAGCTTCCTGCCGAGCCTGATCGCCCGCTCGAGCGGATGCTTGTCGCCGCGCCCGTGCTTCGACGGCACGATCGTGAGGACGTCCCAGGAGTTGCCGGCAGCGCGCTCTATGCACTCGCTGTGGTCGCGCATGAAGCGGTGCAGGGTTGCTGCGACGCGCAGGCGGTAGCGCCGGCGCGCGCCTGGGTCAGGGCTGTCTTTGTAGCCGCGTAGCACGCTGTGCAGCTGCTCGCCGACCAGGTAGAGCGAGATCGGGACGACGACCGTGAGCGGCCGGCTGACGCTTCCGGTTGACTGGTCGCAGCTCCAGCAGCGGGGGAAGCCGGGCCCAGGGACGCTGTGGCACACATCGCAGACGCCGTCGCCAGCCGGCGCTGGCGGCGTGTACGTGCGCCGAAACGGATCGGTGTAATCCTCGACCTTGGCCACTCGGGAGAGGCTAGGTGAGGCTGAGCTGCGAGACAGGGCGAAGCTCCGCGTCCAGCGTCGCGAGCACGTCGTCCACGTCCTGGACGACGGTCGCGCCGGGCTTCTCCGCGTAGCGCCGTGCCCAGGGCTCGTGCATCACCAGAGATTCGACCAGGAAGAGACGTTTTTCGTGCTCGAGCGCGAGCCGCGCTTGCATCTTCGCGCCGCTCGTCTTCGAGGCCTCGACGACGACCGTCCCGATCGCCATCCCGCTCATCGTCACGTTGCGCATCGGGAACGACCATTTCGTGGGCGGCGCGTCGGGCCAGAACTGTGACACGAGGGCACCGCCTGCCTCGACGATCCGACGCGCGAGGTCGCTGTGGCCGCGAGGGTAGGTGCGGCGGATCCCCGTGCCGAGCACGGCGACCGTCCGGCCGCCCACGTCGAGCGTGGCCTCGTGCGCCGCGCCGTCGATCCCGAGCGCGAGCCCGGACAGGACCGTCACGCCTGCGCGAGCGAGGTCGCGGGCGAGCCGATCGGCCTGCTGCCGGCCCTCGGCGGAAGCGTTCCGCGTGCCGACGACGGCGACGGCGCGCTCGTCCTCCTGCCGAAGAGCGCCGCGGACGAAGAGGAACGGCGGCCGGTTGTAGACCAGGCGCAGGTTCGTCGGGTAGGCCTCGTCGAGGACGGTGACCAGCGACACGCCCTCCTTCTCGAGCTGGGCGATCGAGGCCTCATGATGGGCGATTTCGTCCTCCGACACCTCGTCGTCACCGATGGCGGTCAGCAGCTCGGGCGGCTCCATACCGGTCCACTCTCGACGCGCGACGCGCAGGGCGCTGCCCGTCGCCTCGAGCAGCTGTGCGACTAGGTACCACTCACGCCGAGCGTGCTGCACCAGCGCGAGCACGGCCGCGCGCTCAGTCACGGTGCCTCTCCTTCCAGTTAGGTCGCTCACGAGAGCCCGAACACTTGTTCGTATTGAAGTCTAGTCGATCCGCCGGCCGTCTTTATAGCCGGTCGGCCGGAAGCCCGCCGAGACCCCGTCGCATGTCTGGGTGGTGTCAGCGCACGCCTGCCCAGGCGCGTCCCCCAGGGCCCAGCAGCGCGCCGGAATTCCGTGCAGCCGTACAGGGGCTGTGGGAGTCATCCTGAAGGGTGTCAAAACGACGTTCACTCAGGCTGCGGCCCTGTAGTACTCGTGCAGGAGGCCGCCGAGGCGGTCGCGCCGGTGGACATCGCCGCCTGGCGGTAATTTGGGCTGTGGCGCTGCGGGCGG
>JACDEU010000029.1 GCA_013816245.1 Actinomycetota bacterium
AACGCGTGACCTACTACATCCGCAAGAACGCGAAGTGGAGCGACGGTGTACCGGTGACCGGCAAGGACTTCCGGTTTACATTGGCGACTGCGCTCAATCCGAAGTACAAGGATCACATCGACCCACTTGGGTGGGAAGAGATTCGCAGCATGAAAGGCAACGGCAAGGTCGTAACCGTCACGTTCAAGAAAAATTACGCACCATGGAAGGGCCTGTTCGGATACATCCTCCCGGAGCACGCGCTGTCGGGCACGGACATGCTGACGGTCTGGAACGACTGCATCTGCAATCCGAAGAAGGGCAACGCTCCGATCGGTGACGGTCCGTTCCTCCTGACCAAGTTCGACCGCGGCTCGGGCGTTACGCTCGAGAGGAACCCTCGCGGCTGGTACGGAAAGCGGGCGAAGCTGGACTCGGTCGTGTTCCGGTTCATCACGAACACGAACTCCGAGATCCAGGCGATCCGTGGCGGCGAGGTAGACGCGATCTATCCGCAGCCCCAGCTCGCACTTGCCGACCTGAAGGGTCAGAACGGCCTGAAGATCCAGACGCATCTGGGGCTTCAGGAAGAGCACATCGAAATCCAGCAGGGCCCCAAGGGCAATCCGCTGGCGAAGCAGATATGGCTCCGCCAGGCTCTGATCACCTCGCTCAACCGCACCGCTGCAGCGAAGGCCCTGTACGGCACGCTGAACCCGAACATCAGCGCGCTGAACAGCCTCGTTCGCTTGACGAACGAGCCGGGCTACTCGCCTCACTTCAACAAGTGGAACTACAACGTCAACAAGGTCAGCTCGCTCATGAAGGCCCACAACTGCACCAAGGGCGGCGACGGGATCTACACGTGCAACGGCACGAGGGTCTCCTTCCTGTTCGAGTCGACCCGCGGCAACAAGCTCCGCGAGCTCGCCTTCACGATCTTCCAGGATCAAGCTGCGAAGGCCGGAATCGAGCTCAAGAACGGCTTCGTGCCCGCGGGCACGCTGTTCGGTAGTCATCTGCCGGAGCACAACTTCGACCTCGCGATGTTCACGTACGTGCTCGGGGTCGATCCTCACTACAACGTCAGCATCTTCTCGTGCGGCTCCGATGGCAACTACGGGGAGTACTGCAACCGCAACGTCACGAAGCTGCTGCAGGCCTCAGACCACCAGCTGAACGAGGCAAAGCGCGTGGTGCTGATCAACAAGGCCGACGCCATCATGGCGAACGACGTACCGCAGATCCCGCTGTTCCAGCGGGCGACCTACTTCGTCTACAAGTCCAACCTCAAGGGCATGGTCGACAACGCCAGCTCGCAGGGTCCGAGCTGGAATGCCGAGGCTTGGTCCAAGAGCTAAGGGAACGCTGGCGTAGCAGGTAGCGTTCTGAATCACCGACCGGGTCCCGCCCCTGAAAACGGGGCGGGACTCGTTCATAATGAGGCGGCCAGATGCTGACTTACATCATCAGAAGAGTTCTCTACAGCATCCCTGTGCTCGTGGCCACGAGCTTTCTGATCTTCACCTTCGTCTCGATCAGCGGTGACCCGCTCGGGCGTCTTCGGGCGAACCCGAACATCTCGCAGCAGCGGTTTCATGCCATCGAGCACAGCAAGAACCTCGACCGGCCGATCGTCGTCCGATACGGCTACTGGGTGCACGACGCAGTCACGAACCAGTTCGGGACAACGCTCTTCGGCCAGCGAAAGATCTGGCCGGACCTCCAGCGCGTGATGGGACATACGCTGCAGTTCGTGTTGACGGCGATCATCCTCTCCGTCCTCATCGGCGTCGCGATCGGCGTCTACTCGGCCTTACGTCAATACTCGCCGTTCGACTACGCAACCACGACAATCAGCTTCGTCGGCTTCGCGACGCCTGTGTTCTGGCTCGCGCTGATGCTGCAGGTGGTGGTCGTGAACATCTTCTTGAAATGGCACGTGCGCGTCTTCTACACCTCGGGCCTCTCGTCACCGTTTCCCGGACATGGGCTGCACTGGCTCATGGACCGCGTTCAGCATCTCGCTCTTCCCGTGATCGCCCTTTGCATCCTCGGCGTTGCGGGTTACAGCCGCTACATGCGCGCATCGATGCTGGAGGTCCTCAATTCCGATTACGTTCGCACTGCACGCGCCAAAGGGCTGATCGAGCGGCGCGTGGTGATGAAGCACGCGTTCCGCAATGCCTTGATCCCCTTGATCACCTTGGTCGCGCTCGACTTCGGCGCGATTTTCGCCGGCGCCGTGGTGACGGAGACGATCTTCACGCTCGACGGGATGGGTTTCTACTTCATCAACGCGCTACAGGCGAGCGATCCTTATCCGGTCATGGCGTGGCTCATGGTCGTCGCAACTATGGTGATCGCCTTCAACCTCATCGCCGACATCCTGTACGGCGTCTTCGACCCGAGGATCCGCTATGACTGATCAACCCCGCGTCCACGATCCCAAAGTTCCCAGCTCGCTCGCGCTCGGCCCGGAGATCGATCATGAGCCGGCCGGCGGTGCGCACACGATCAGCCGCGCGCTGCCGGGCGATTCGAGTGAGCTCCTCTACGAGTATGGGCTCGAGATCGAGGCGCGCAGCCAGTGGGGCTACGCACGTAAGCGGTTCTTCCGTCACCGCTTGGCCCTCGCCAGCGTGATCGTCCTCGCGGGCATCTTCGGCTGCGGCATCCTCGCCAACTACATCGCCCCGTACTCGTACAAGGAGATCCCGTACATCAGCATCGCGGGAACGAGCGTGATCGACACCAGCCAGATCCTGGCGAAGCCGAGCAGGCATCACCTCTTCGGGACAGACTCGGCCGGCCGCGACACCTTCAGCCGGACGCTCTACGGGATCCGGACATCCGCGCGCGTCGGGATTTTCGTCGGCCTCCTCTCGACACTGATCGGCACGATCATCGGTGGGCTTGCAGGCTTCTACGGCGGCTGGATCGACAACCTGCTGATGCGGATGACCGATCTCTTCCTGACGTTACCCCTGCTGGCGGTCCTCCTGACCGCGGCAAAGTTCCTGAACAGCAGCACGCCGACCACGCTCGCGGTTCTCATAGCCTGTCTGATCTGGACCGGCATCGCGCGCATCGTGCGCGGTGTTTTCCTCTCCTTGCGTGAGAAGGAGTACGTCGAGGCCGCGCGCGCCGCAGGCGCGGGCGACTTCCGGATCATGCTTCGCCACATGGTGCCGAACTCGATCGGTCCCATCGTCGTGGCGGCAACCCTCACGATCGGAACCGCGATCTCCCTCGAGGCGACGCTCTCCTTCCTCGGCTTCGGCATCCGGCCGCCGACGCCGGCACTCGGCGCACTGCTCGACGAGGGTCAGGAAGCCGGGCTCGACAAGTGGTGGCTCGTCACCTATCCCGGCCTGCTGATCGTGGCCATCATCCTCTGCATCAACTTCATCGGCGACGGGCTCCGCGACGCCCTCGATCCCACGCAGCGCCGCGTCCGTGCCTGAGCCGCTCCTCTCGATCAGGGATCTCGTCGTCGAGTTCTCCACGGAGGACGGAATCGTCCAGGCCGTCGACGGAATCAGCTACGACCTCTATCCGGGCGAGACGCTCGGGATCGTGGGGGAGTCCGGCTCCGGCAAGAGCGTCAGCACGATGTCTCTCCTCGGGCTCATTCCCCAGCCCCCCGGGAAAGTCGTCCGCGGCGAGGCCTTCTACAAGGGGAAAGACATCCTCAAGGTCTCGAAGAAGGAGCTCCGCCATATCCGCGGCAACGAGATCGCGCTGATCTTCCAGGATCCGATGACGTCGCTGAACCCCGTCCTGAAGATCGGTGCTCAGATTGGCGAGGCGATCAAGACGCATCACCCCGACGAGAAGGATGACCGGATCAAGGAGCGCGGCATTCAGCTCCTACGGATCGTCGGCGTCCCGAATCCGGACCGCCGCTACGAGCAGTATCCCCACGAGTTCTCCGGCGGCATGCGCCAGCGCGCGATGATCGCCATGTCGATCGCGAATTCACCCTCGGTGCTGATCGCCGACGAGCCGACGACCGCCCTCGACGTGACGATTCAGGCGCAGATCCTCCAAGTGCTCAAGAAGGCTCAGGACGAGACGCACGCCGCGACGATTCTGATCACACACGACCTCGGCCTCATCGCCGAGCTCGCCGATCGGGTGATCGTCATGTACGCGGGCAAGATCGTCGAGCTCGGGGACGTGCACACGATCTTCGAGTCACCACGTCACCCGTACACGGTCGGCTTGATGGACAGCCTGCCCAAGCTGAACGTCGAAGAGGACTGGCTACGGCCGATCCCCGGCCAGCCGCCGAGCCTGATCAGCCGTCCTCCGGGCTGCCCGTTCCATCCCCGGTGTTTCCTCTCGCAGGGGCGCGTCCGCTGCCGCGAAGAGGAGCCGCCGCTGCGACCGATTGCCGGGACCGCGCATCTGACCGCCTGTCATTTCGCCGAGGAGCTCGAAGGCCACACCGGGCCGCTGGTCGAGTCCGTGGGAGCGGGGGTCTGACATGAGCGAAGCACTCGTCCCTGAAGTCATCCACGAGCGGGCCGAGGAAGGCCGGGAGATCCTTCGCATCGAGGGGCTCGTGAAGCACTTCCCGATCACTGCCGGGATCTTCAAGCGCCGGGTCGGCCAGGTGCATGCCGTCGACGGCGTCGATCTCTCGCTCCGGGCAGGAGAGACGCTCGGCCTGGTCGGCGAGTCCGGCTGCGGCAAGACCACTCTCGGGCGGACCGTGATCAAGCTCCTGCCTCCGACCGAAGGGAAGATCCTCTTTAACGGTGCGGACATCACCGGTTACAGCCGCCGTCGCATGCGCGACGTGCGCCGTGAGTTGCAGATCGTCTTTCAGGATCCTTACGCGTCGCTGAACCCCCGCATGACCGTCCGCGAGATCGTGGCGGAGCCGCTGCGCGTGCACAAGCTCTACAAGGGCCGTGAAGGCCGGCGCCGGATCGACGAGCTCCTGCGCACGGTTGGACTGAGCCCTGAACACGCGAACCGGTTCCCGCACGAGTTCTCCGGCGGTCAGCGCCAGCGCATCGGTTTTGCGCGTGCTCTTGCGCTGAACCCCCAGATGGTGATTCTCGACGAGCCGGTCTCGGCGCTCGACGTTTCGATTCGCGCGCAGGTCGTCAACCTGCTCGAGTCGTTGCAGCGGGACTTCGGCCTCACGTACCTCTTCATCGCGCATGACCTGTCGCTCGTCCGTCACATCTCCGACCGCGTGGCGGTGATGTACCTCGGGAAGGTCGTCGAGATCGGGGCGAGGGACGACATCTTCGACCGTCCCTCGCACCCGTACACCCAGGCATTGCTGTCGGCGATTCCGATCGAGGATCCGGCGCACCGTGGCAGGCGCAAGCGCATCGTGCTCGAGGGCGACGTCCCGAGCCCCGCGAATCCCCCTTCCGGCTGCCGGTTCCGGACTCGCTGTTGGAAGGCACAGCCGATCTGCGCCGAGGAGGAGCCCGCTCTGATCGACAGAGGGCAGGGGCACCCGAGCGCCTGCCACTTCGCCGAGATCGACAAGCCGCTCGACATCCTCCAACCAGCCGCGAGCTGAGATCAGCCCGGTGAGGCGCGGACTTCTTCTGGTCGCGCTTCTAGGGTCGAGCCTCGCACTGCCGCCGAGCGGGCTCGCCGAGCCGGTAGTCGGGCCGCAGCACGTTCTGGTCATCCTCGGGACCTGGGGGCCACAGCTCGGTGCCGACCTGACCGAGGAGCCGGTCGTGGTGGGAAGAGCGTTGCCCGGAGCGCACACGGTCAGGGTGGTCGCGGTCGACCGCGCCGGCAATCGGAGCCGCCCGGCGCTCCGCCGCATCGAAACCCAGTAACGCCAACTGCAGTCCAGAAACGGCGTCCAACTACGTGCACATGCCGACTCGCCTATTCCTGATCGCCGGGGCGCTCCTCGTGCTCTTGCTTCCTTCGCCCGCCGGCGCGGGGGCGCCGCCTGGTGGGATTCGGCTCGACGACGACCCATTTGCTCGGACCACGTACCTCTCTCGCTGCAGCCTCCTTCGGAAGGAGGCCGTGATCTGGAATTGCTACGTGACGCGTCTACTCACCGACGTCGAGAAAGCGAACGACCCGGCGCACGAGCTGCCGCGGATCGATCGGAAGGTACGTGCGGGCGGCGGATACCTTCAGAGCAGCTGTCACATGATGATGCACGTCGTCGGCCGCATGTACGCACGGAAGCATCACGTGACGCTTGCGAACCTCCAGCGCTATCTGCCGAGGTCGAACGACCCCGGCTGCTCGGCCGGCTTCGGCATGGGAATGGTGATGACGCTCGGCGCTCAGATCGGCAAACTGGGACCGGACGGAGCAGTTCGGCTGTGCCTGGGTGCACCAACGCGCTTCCGGTCGTATACCTGCATTCACACGTTGGGTCACGCTTACATGCGTCTGTACCACGAGAATTTGAAGTACGGCCTCCAGGCCTGTCGTGCACTCCCCGCGAGGCAGGCGCCCGACTGCGCGCAGGGGGCGTACCACGACTACTGGCTGGGAATCGCCGGGCACGACAGTGCTAAACGGCAGCGCAGCGCCGTCACCACCGCCCGCGTACTTTGCAGCCGCGCGATTCCCGGTTTCGTGAGGCCTTGCTGGTATCGCTACTTCCTCGAGGTCCCGCCGAAGAAGTCGCCCGAGAACGCCGCCGGCATTCGTGGGTTGTGCGCGGGGCTCTCCGGTGCGCAGCGCGGCGGCTGCATCGCCGCCGCCTCCCTCGTGACCTCGCCGGATCCGTTCAGCCAGCTGCGAGTCTGCGGGCGGCTCCGTGGTGCGGACAGCGTGAGCTGTCTCTACGGGCTGAACGTCCAGAACCTTGCTCAGGCCCCTGGATCAAGGCGGGTCAAGCTGATCGACGGCTGCTCAAAGCTGGGCGCGAACGCCCGCACCGGCTGTTACCAGTGGCTTGGGACGGCGCTGGCAGTCGTGACCAACGGCCGCTTTGCAAACCGTGCCTGCCCTTTCATCAGCGCGCCCGGCCGCGGCCCGTGCCTCACCGGAGCCCGGCGGATGAACGATGCTCTGGTCAGCTTTAGCTAAAGCTTTTAGGCGATAAGACGAAGAAATGGCTAACTTCTCCTGGGTAAGGCCGTCAGAACTCTTGGTGAGAGACGCTATGGGGCAGATCGCATCAATTCTCGATTGTGAGCGCGTACGCGGATCTGTCTCGGCGTCCGTCGACGGTGAGCTCTCGGAGGTCGAGGCCGCGGGGCTCGAGGCGCATCTGGCCTCGTGCGAGTCCTGCCGCCTCTACGCCGCCGACTCGGCCGAGACCGCTCGGCTGCTGCGGGGCGCACCGCTCGAGCAGCTCGGCTTCACGATCGCTCTTCCCTCGCGGTTCGCAGTCGCGCGGCAGCTGCAGGTCGCCGCCGCTGCTGCCGCGATCGCAGCAACGGTCGGCCTCAGCGCCGTCGTCGGGACACTCGGTTCGGCGCGGACCACGTCTGGCGACGCGCAGGCTCTTGCAGGTGCGTCGGAGCCAATCGCGCTCCGCAATCCCGAGGCAGAGCTGAAGCTGCTGCAGCGGGCCACCGGGTCTCGTTCCAGGCTCGCGATCCACGCGCGCCAGGCGCTCTAGCACCTCCCAAGTCCCGATAGACTTTCCCTGCGGGGAGCCCTTCGGCTTCCGCCTCATCCTCTTAAACACGTCGCCAGGAGACCCATGCCCGAACAGAGCGTTCAGAAGCCCGGTCGGATCGTCGAGATCAAGGGCGTCGTGATCGACGTCGTCTTCCCGGAAGGCCTCCCCGAGATCTACAGCGCACTCCGGATCGACATCCCGGAGCAGGACGGGCAAGAGGCGCGCACCATCATCGCCGAGGTGCAGCAACATCTGGGCGACGACCGCGTTCGTGCGGTCGCGATGGACTCGACCGATGGCCTCGCGCGCGGCCTCGAGGTGCAGGACACAGGTGGCCCGATCTCCGTGCCTGTGGGCGACCTGACGCTCGGCCGCATCTGGAACGTGATCGGCGAACCGGTCGACGAGAAGCCCGACGTCCCGAAGGACACCGAGCGCTGGTCGATTCACCGCGATCCGCCAAAATTCACCGAGCTCTCGCCGAAGATCGAGGTCTTCGAGACCGGCCTGAAGGTGATCGACCTGCTGGCGCCGTTCATCACCGGCGGCAAGGTCGGCCTTTTCGGCGGCGCCGGCCTCGGCAAGACAGTGCTGATCCAGGAGCTCATCCACAACGTGGCTCGCGAGCACGGCGGCGTGTCCGTCTTCGCGGGCGTGGGCGAGCGCACGCGTGAGGGCAACGACCTCCTGCTCGAGATGGAGGAGTCAGGCGTGCTCGACAAAGTCGCGCTGGTCTACGGCCAGATGAACGAGCCCCCCGGCGCTCGTCTTCGCGTCGGTCTGTCGGCTCTGACGATGGCGGAGTACTTCCGCGACGAAGGCCAGAACGTGTTGCTCTTCATCGACAACATCTTCCGCTTCACGCAGGCGGGCTCCGAAGTCTCCGCGCTCCTCGGACGAATGCCGAGCGCTGTCGGCTACCAGCCGACGCTCGCGACCGAGATGGGCCAGCTGCAGGAGCGCATCACCTCCACGCAGACGGGCTCGGTCACGTCGGTGCAGGCGATCTACGTGCCGGCGGACGACCTCACCGACCCCGCGCCTGCGAACACGTTCGCGCATCTCGATTCGTCCGTAGTGCTGACGCGGACACTGGTCGAGCAGGGCATCTATCCGGCCGTCGATCCGCTCGACTCCTTCTCGCGCGCATTGCAGCCGGGGATCATCTCCGACGAGCACTACGAGACGGCGACGCGGGTGCAGGAGATCCTGCAGCGCTACAAGGACCTGCAGGACATCATCGCCATCCTCGGCATCGATGAGCTCTCGGACGAGGACAAGCTCGTGGTGTCGCGCGCGCGCAAGATCCAGCGGTTCCTCTCGCAGCCGAACTTTGTCGCCGAGCAGTTCACCGGCACGCCGGGCGAGTACGTCAAGCTCGAGGACACGATCAAGGGCTTCGAGGAGATCCTCGAAGGCAAGCACGACGAGCTGCCGGAGCAGGCCTTCTACATGGTCGGCACGATCGAATCCGCTGTCGAGAAGGGACGAGGCATGTCGGGCGAGGAGACCCGGGACCAGCAGGAGGACGGCGAGGCTCCGGAGGACTCCACCGCCGACGAGCGCGAAGCAGAGCCCGAACCCGCCGGCGTGAGTGGCTGACGAGACCCGGAAATTCGACGTCTCGCTGGTGACGCCGGACGGCCCGGCGTTCGAGGGCGAGGCCGAGATGATCGTCGTCCCCGGGGCCGCCGGTGAGATCGGCGTGCTCTCGCGCCATGCGCCCCTGATCGCGACGCTGAAGGCAGGCTCGACGCGTGTATATCTCGACCGCCAGGCCGAGGACGTTCGTGAGTTTGCCACCGGCCCCGGCTTTTTCAAGGTCGAGCAGGACCGTGCGATCGCGCTTGTGGACGACGCGGTGCCGGCCAGCGAGATCGACGACGCGCGTGCTCGGGAGCAGCTGGAGACGGCTCAGCGGGAGCTCGAGCTGGTCGACAAGGGCGAGTCGACCGCCGACCGCTGGCAGCTCGAGCAGCGCATCAAGCACGCCGAGAACCAGCTCGAAGTCTCCGGACGCAGCTAGGCGACGAGCTGTGGCGCGGCGCTGAGCGCCGCGACGCGGAGGACTGCCTGGTGGACGGGCTCCGTGTCGGTGAGCCTGCAGTAGCCCAGCGCCTTCGCCACCTCGCCACACTCCTCGTCGACGATGCCGGCCTCGACGTCGCCGACCTGGTCGCGCCATTCGTCTCCCTGGAGCGGGTACCACTTGCGATCCCACGGCAAGGTGGCGAACGGCATGCGATGACCGGCCTGCGGCACGAGGTCGTCGTCGTAGGACAGCCCGATGGCCGAGCAAATGCCCCGCACGACAGCAGCCGGTTCCCTGACGAAGTCCTCGAAGCGAACCGCCACGAACCGGCCTGTCTTCGGCCCGTCCTCGAGGGCGAGCTGCGTCGAATTGCGCCAATGCTGGGCCACGAGACGTAGCTTGTCTTCGTAGGAGACCTCGACGCGCCAGTCCGGTGGTTTCCGGCGCACGGCGCGGAAAGACATCGTGTACGGGTTCCGCACGACAAGGACGAATTGCGGTTCGTCGCCCTCGAGCAGCCGGTCGAGGTACGGGATCTTCACGGTGTAGGTGTGCGTCTTGTCGAGGAAGCGCGCCGCATGAGAGTCGTCGGCATACACCGCGACGTGCTCCTTCAGGATTCGCTCGAAGCGTGCGCTGTCGTTCGGCGTCGCATCCTCGGCTGTGTTGCGGTAGTGCGGGAGCAGCAGATCCGACGCGTAGACGGACGCGTGCTCGGTTCCGACGAGCGGGTGGTCGAGATCGTCGCGATGCGTCGAGCTCCAGAGCGTCCGCGGCAGCGCGTGCATCCGGTTCCGGACGAAGGCGAGCTCGTCCGTCGCGACCCAGTAGTCCGAGCTGCCGCTCATACTCACGACCGATGGGTGCCGTAGGAGGCAGCGTGCGACCAGCGTCGTCCCCCCGCCCTGCATGCCAAGGATGAAGATCGGCCGGTCGAGTGGGATCAGGTCGATCCCGGGAAGCCGTCGGCGCACCGACAGCCGCCAGCGGTCTCGTCTTCGCCAACGCTCGGCCTTGATCAGGATCGTGCGGATCGACCGGCGCTGGGCATTGCCCCCGAAGAGATAGGAGAGGCCTCGAAATCCGGGCGGCACAGGGAGATCGTAACGGGTGTGGCTGATATCCTCAGGCGACCGGAAAGCTTTGAAGGCAGCTTGGCGACCGGGTTAAAAAACGCCTAAAGAGCCCGCGCGCCGTAACCAGGCGGGGTTCTCCTTAGGTTCAGGGAAAGGCACTGGATGCAGGACGCGCGGAAACGACTCGAAGGCATCCTCCGGGAGCGGATCGCCGTGCTCGACGGCTCCTGGGGCGTGCTCATCCAGCGGCAGCTGAGGGGCGAGGGGGCCTATCGGGGCGAACGCTTCAAGGATCACCCGCGTGACGTCGCGGGCGACCCCGACCTGCTCAACCTGACGAGGCCCGAGGTCGTTCTCGGCATTCATCGCGACTACTTCGCCGCGGGCGCGGACATCGCGACTACGAACACCTTCACGGCGACCACGATCGGCCAGGCGGACTACGCCCTCGAAGCACACGCCTACGAGATGAACGTCGCGGGCGCCCAGCTGGCCCGGCAGGCGGCTGACGAGGTCGGCGGCTTCGTCGCGGGCTCCATCGGCCCGTTGAACGTCACGCTGTCGCTCTCGCCACGTGTCGACGAGCCGGCGTATCGCACGCACACGTTCGACCAGATCCGGGAGACCTACGGGGAGCAGGTTCGCGGGCTCGTCGAGGGTGGCGTCGACTTCCTCCTGATCGAGACGATCTTCGACACGCTGAACGCGAAGGCGGCGATCGCAGCCGCTCTCGAGGAGGCGCCGGAGCTGCCGCTCTGGATCTCGTTCACGGCCATCGACCGCAGCGGCCGGAACCTGTCGGGCCAGACGGTCGATGCGTTCTGGCTCTCGGTCGAGCACGCCCAGCCGTTCATCGTCGGCGTCAACTGCTCACTCGGCGCGGAGCAGATGAGACCGTTCGTCGAGGACCTCGCGCGAGTAGCCCCGACCTGGGTGGCCTGCCACCCGAATGCCGGACTGCCGAACGAGATGGGCACACACGACGAGCGGCCGGGCGACACGAGCCGCTACCTGCGCGAGTTCGCCCAGGACGGACTGGTGAACGTCGTCGGCGGCTGCTGCGGCACGACTCCCGAGCACGTCCAGGCGATCACAGAAGCGATCCGGGGTCAGACCCCGAGACATGTCCCGGACCGGGAGCACGTCACGCGGCTCAGCGGGCTCGAGCCGTTCCGCATTTTCGCGGACGCCAACTTCGTCATGGTCGGCGAACGCACGAACGTCACCGGCTCGGCGCGTTTCCGGCGGTTGATCGAGGCGGGAGATTTCCAGGATGCGGTCGAGGTCGCGCTGGAGCAGGTCCGGGGCGGCGCGAACATCCTCGACGTGAACATGGACGCCGACCTGCTCGAGGCCGAAGAAGCGATCACGACCTTCCTCAACCTCGTCGCGACCGAGCCGGACGTCGCGCGAATCCCGATCATGGTCGACAGCTCCAAGTGGAGCGTGCTCCAGGCGGGGCTCAAATGCCTGCAGGGCAAGGGCGTCGTCAACTCCATCAGCCTGAAGGAGGGAGAAGAGCAGTTCCTCGCCCAGGCGCGCGAGATCAAGCATTACGGCGCCGCCGTGGTGGTGATGGCGTTCGACGAGAAGGGTCAGGCTGACACGGCGGAGCGCAAGGTCGAGATCTGCGAGCGCGCGTACAAGCTGCTGATCGAGGACGGCTGGGAGCCCGAGGACATCATCTTCGACCCGAACGTGCTCGCGGTGGCGACCGGGATCGAGGAGCACGCGGAGTTCGCCAATGCGTTCATCGCCGCCGTGCCGGAGATCAAGGCGCGCTGCCCCGGCGTAAAGATCTCTGGCGGGATCTCGAATCTAAGCTTCGCCTTCCGCGGCAACGATGCTGTGCGCGAGGCGATGCACGCAGTCTTCCTGTACCACGCGATCAGCGCAGGGCTCGACATGGGCATCGTCAACGCCGGCCAGCTCACGGTCTACCAGGACATCGAGCCGGCGCTTCTCGAGCGGGTCGAGGACGTCGTCTTCAATCGTCGCGACGACGCCACGGAGCGCCTCGTCGAGTATGCCTCGACCGTGCAGGGCGGCGCGACCGAGCGGGAGCGGGATCTCTCGTGGCGGGAGGGGCCCGTCGAGGAACGCCTCTCCCACGCGCTCGTCCACGGCATCATCGATTTCATCGAGGAGGACACCGAGGAGGCGCGCCAGAAGGTCGCGCGGCCGCTCGACGTGATCGAAGGGCCGTTGATGGACGGGATGTCGATCGTCGGCGACCTCTTCGGCTCGGGGAAGATGTTCCTCCCGCAGGTCGTGAAGAGCGCACGTGCGATGAAGCGCGCGGTTGCCTACCTGGAGCCGTACATGGAGGCCGAGAAAGCAGCGGGCGGCGACAGCGTCCGTTCCGCGCAGGGGAAGATCGTGCTCGCAACGGTCAAGGGCGACGTGCACGACATCGGCAAGAACATCGTCGGCGTCGTCCTGGGCTGCAACAACTACGAGGTGATCGATCTCGGCGTCATGGTCCCGGGCGACCGGATCCTCGACACGGCGCTCGAAGAGGGCTGCGACGTCGTCGGGCTCTCCGGGCTGATCACGCCGTCGCTCGACGAGATGGTGAACGTTGCGAAGGAGATGGAGCGGCGCGGCCTCGACCTGCCGCTTCTGATCGGAGGCGCCACGACGTCCAAGCAGCACACTGCGGTGAAGATCGCGCCCCAGTATGCGCAGCCGACGCTCCACGTCCTCGACGCGTCACGCGTCGTGCGTGTTGTCGCCAGCCTGCTCGACCCGGGGCGGAAAGGCGACCTCGACGACGAGAACCGCGAGCTGCAGGAGCAGCTGCGCGAGCTGCATGCCGAGAAGGAGCGAAAGCCCCTGCTTCCGCTCGAGGAAGCGCGCGCAAACAAGGAGCGTGTGTCGTTCGACGCGCTCGCCGAGCCGCCGTTCACCGGTACCAGGATCGTCGAGCCCGACCTCGCGACCCTGCGGGAGTACATCGACTGGCAGTTCTTCTTCCACGCCTGGGAGCTGAAGGGAAAGTACCCGGCGATCCTCGCCCAGCCGGCTGCGAAGGAGCTCTACGACGATGCCCAGGAGCTGCTCGACGAGATCGTGCGCGACGGGTCGCTCGTGGCGCGCGGCGTCTACGGGTACTGGCCCTCCCGCGCAAAGGGCGACGACGTCGTCCTCGAGGAAGGAACCCGCTTCTCGTTCCTTCGGCAGCAGTCCGCCTACGGCGACTCCAGGCCGAACCGTTCGCTCGCCGACTATGTGTCACCCGACGGCGACCACATCGGTGCCTTCGGGGTCGCGATTCATGGCGCGGACGAGCTCTCTGCCCGCTACGAGGCCGAGCACGACGACTACAAGTCGATCATGGTCAAGGCGCTCGCGGATCGGTTCGCCGAGGCGTTCGCGGAGTTTTTGCACGGACAGGCGCGGCGCGAGTGGTACCAACCCGAGGAGCAGCTGTCGAAAGAGGAGATCGCTGCGGAGAAATTCCGTGGCATCCGGCCTGCGTTCGGGTATCCCGCGTGTCCCGACCACACCGAGAAGCGAAAGCTGTTCGACCTACTCGGCGCAGACCGCGTGGGCCTCGATCTCACGGAATCGTTCGCGATGACGCCCGCGTCGGCGGTGAGCGGGATCTACCTCGCGAGCCCGAGCTCGCGCTACTTCTCGGTCGGCCGGCTTGCGCGCGACCAGGTCGAGGACTACGCCGCCCGGAAAGGCATGGGCATCGAGGAAGTCGAACGCTGGCTCGCGCCCAACCTCGGCTACGAGAGCCGGACTCCCGCAGCAGCTCCCGGCTAGATCGCTACGGTCGACGCCGTGGAGCATGCCTTCGGCAAGAGCGCGCCCTTCAGCCTCGGCATCGAGGAGGAGTTCCAGCTCCTCTCGGAGGAGAGCTACGAGCTCGTGCCTCGTTTCGACGAGGTAGCCGATGCCGCGCAGGACGAGCGCGTCCGGCAGGAGCTGATGACCTCGGTGCTCGAGGCCGCAACCGGCGTGCACGAACGCGTCGGCGATGCGGTGGCAGAGATCAAGGACATTCGCTCCCGGCTTCGCGATGCGGCCGCCGAGCACGGCGCGTTGATCGCGTCCGCCGGGACCCATCCATTCTCGCGCTGGGAGTACCAGGAGATCACCGACTCGCCGCGCTATCAGGGCGTCGTCGAGAAGCTGCGCTGGGTCGCAGAGCGAGTCGCGATCTTCGGACTCCATGTGCACGTGGGCATGGAGTCCGCCGACACGGCCGTCCAGGTGGCGACCGGCATGCGCAACTGGCTGCCCGAGTTCCTCGCGCTCTCCGCGAACTCGCCCTACTGGCAGGCAAACGACACCGGTCTCGCGTCGACCCGGAGCCAGGTCTTCGACGTCATGCCGCGGAGCGGGCTGCCGCCACAGCTCGACTCATTCGCCGATTTCGAGGAGCTCGTCTCACGTGGCGCCAAAGGCGGTTTCTTCTCCGACTACACGTACATCTGGTGGGACGTACGGCCGCACCCGAAGCTCGGAACGATCGAGCTACGGGTCTGTGACGCGCAGACGCGCGTTGCCAGCGTCGCGGGAATCGCCGCGCTGGCACAGAGTCTCGCCGCGACACTCGTGGACAAACCCGTCCCGGCGCAGCCGCGCACGCTCATCTCCGAGAACAAGTGGCGTGCAGCACGACATGGGCTCGCTGCGGACCTCGTCGATCTGACCAAAGACGAGCCGCGGCCTGCGCGGGATGCGATTCGGGCGCTCGTCGAGCTGGCCGCACCGGCGGCACAAACTCTTGGCTGCGCGGGCGAGCTTGCGGAGCTCGACGGGATTCTGGAGCGGGGCTCCGGCGCTGACGAGCAGCGGCGGGCCCAGGAGGAGGACGGCAGTTTGCTGTCGGTGGCCCGCTGGCTCGCGGAGGAGACGGTTCGAGATCTGGGGTAGCCGGGAGCTCGGCTATCCTCGTGAGCGGCTGGCGCCCTCGGAACGGGCGCCGTCCTGCTTTAGGGCCGCATGAAAACGACGCTGAAGAGAGGCATCGGGCGCAGTGCCACCGTGAACGGCAACGGTCGCGCGGTGTACCCGCCCGGCGTGCAGACCACGATGCGTCGGTACCGGCAGTCCGAGCCCGCACGTCGGGGCGCCTGGGACGTCGTGCGGACCGTGGTGCTCTGGACCGTCCTCGCCGCACTGATCGTGGCCGGCGGCGCGTCCGGTGCGTTCTACCTCTGGACACATCAGACGCTGGATGCGATCAGTCCGAAGAAGAAGGCTGACGTCGCCGCGGCCAAGCACCTCGACCTTGCTATTCCCGGGCAGCCGACCACCGCGCTCGTGATCGGTACTGATCGCCGAAAGGGCAAAGAGGCCGAGCAGACCGGCCGCTCGGACACCCTCATCCTTCTCCGGGCGGATCCAGGGGCGAAGGCTCTGTCCATGCTGTCGTTCCCTCGCGACCTGATCGCTACGCTCAAGTGTCCCGGGCACCCCGACGTGCGCGATCGAATCAACGCGGCTTTCTCCGAGTGCGGAACGCTCGGTGCCGTCGAGACCGTACGTGCGCTCACGGGGCTCCCGGTCAACTACTTCGTCACGGTCAACTTCCGCGGCTTCTCGGATCTTGTCAACAACCTCGGGGGCGTCTGGCTCGACATCGACCACCGTTACCTCTGTGACCCCAGCACTTGCCCCGGCGTTTCCAAGATCAACTTGTTTCCCGGCTATCAACGCTTGAACGCCACGAATGCGCTCGCCTATGTCCGCTTCCGCCATTTCGACTCGGATCTGTACCGGAACGCGCGGCAACAGCTCTTCCTCAAAGCATTGAAGGAACAGATCTCGTCGCAGATCGGGGTGGACACGCTCTTCGCGATCGTGAATGCCGTCGAGAAGAACGTGGTTGTGGGGCGTGGTGGCGGCAAGACCCTCGACTTCAACACGCTGAAGGACTACATCTACTTCGTGCACCAGCTTCCCTCGGGTCATGTCTTCCAGACGAAGATCGAAGGGCTGACCGGGACGAACGAGCTCTCTGCTGCGCCCGAGAACATCGCCGCGGCCGTGCGCGACTTCCTGCAGCCCGACGTCGACGCTCCAGCGAAGGCGCGTGACGTCACGTTCGGTATCAAGCGCACTTCGCGCGCCCCGCGTCCGCGTGATGTGACGACCACCGTTCTGAACGGGAACGGCATCGCCGGCTCGGCGGCGAACGCCGCGTACGCGCTCGGTCAGCGCGGCTACAAGATCGTCTTGCCGCCGACCGGAAAGACGCAGAACGCTCCGACCTTTAAGTATTTCCGCACCACGGTGTACTACGACACTGCGCAGCGGCGAGCGAAGGCCGGGGTGGTCCGGCTCGCGAATCTCTTTGGCGATGCCGACGTCAAGGCGCTTCCGGCGTCATTCACCACGCTCGCGAACGGGGCGATGGCCACGGTTGTTGTCGGGCAGAACTTCCACGGGACGATCGCGCCGGCGCCGGTCGACAAGACGCCGACTCGGCAGCCCGCGAGAGTGACGCCGAACGCAGCGATGACCCGGTCGCTGCTCATGCAGGTCCGAAAGCGCGTGCGGTTCAGGCTCCAGGTGCCACGCCTCGTCGAGAGTTCGTCGCGGCTGGAGTTCGATGCGCCACTCCGCGTCTACAACATCAGCAAGGGCCACCGTGCGGTCCGGCTGACGTTCCGGATCGGCGCGAACGAGTACTGGGGGATCGAGGAGACGAACTGGAACGACGCCCCGGCTCTCGCCCAGCCGAGCTTCGTCCAAAAGATTCGCGGCCGCGAATACGCGCTCTACTACTCGGGCGCGCATCTCCACATGATCGTGCTCCGCAAGGACGGGGCGACCTACTGGGTCGTCAACTCGGTCCTCGACGAGCTCTCGAACGAGACCATGCTCGCTATTGCGCGAGGGCTCGCTCCGCTGCCCAAGTAGGCTTCCGGCATGGCGGAGTCGCGGACTATCGGCGTTTTCGGCGCGGGCTGGGTGGGCCTCGTCACCGGCGGCTGCTTCGCCGAGCTCGGACATCGGGTGATCGTGCGGGACGTGATGCCGGAGCGGATCGAAGCCCTACGCGCAGGAGAGCTGCCGTTTCACGAGCCGGATCTGCCGGAGGTGCTCGAGCGGAACCGCGAGCGCATCACCTACACGCTCGACGCCGGTGATCTCGTCGGCGCAGATGCGATTTTCGTCTGCGTTCAGACGCCGCCCACCTACTCCGGCGATGCCGACCTGTCCTTCGTGTGGTCGGCACTCGACGACCTGCCGGCGTCGGACGAGCGACAGATCCTCGTGATGAAGTCGACGGTGCCCGTCGGAACGGGAGACAAGGTTCGTGCTGCGCTCGAGGGCCGCGGCCTGTCGAACGTCGGCTACGTCTCGAATCCCGAGTTCCTCGCCGAGGGCCGCGCCGTGCGCGACTTCCTCAACCCGGACCGGATTGTCGTCGGTGCGTTCGCCGAAGAGGACGGCGCCGCCGTGGAAGCGCTCTACGGCGGCATCGAAGCGCCGGTTGTCCGCACGGACGTCGCCTCCGCCGAGATGATCAAGCTCGCCGCCAATGCATTCCTGATGACGCGGATCTCCTTCATCAATGAGATCGCGAACGTGTGCGAAGCAGTCGGCGCGGATGTCGTCGAGGTGGCGAAGGGAATCGGGCTCGACCACAGGCTCGGCCCGCACTTCCTACGCGCCGGCATCGGATACGGCGGCTCCTGTTTTCCAAAAGATTCGCTGGCGCTGAAGCAGCTCGCGTCGAACTCCGGTTACCACTTCCAGTTGCTCGCTGCGGTTATCGAGGTGAACGAGCTACAGAAGCGTCGCGTGATTCAGAAGCTGCAGAAGCATCTCGGCAAGCTGCGGGGAAAGAAGATCGCACTGCTCGGGCTCGCCTTCAAGGCGGGAACCGACGACATGCGCGAGGCGCCTTCGCTCGTCCTCGCTTCACGGCTCCTGGCGGAAGGGGCGGAGGTGCGCGCGTGGGATCCGGTCGCGCGGCCGGGCAAGCTGATCAAGGGCGCGGTTCTCCACGCCACAGTCCTTGAAGCCGTGCGTGACGCGGACGCGGCGGTGATCGTCACGGAGTGGGACGAGCTCCGCGGTCTCGCATCGAAGGACGTTCGCGATGCGATGGCGCGGCCGCTCATCATCGACGGGCGCAACCTGCTCGATCCAGCTGCGGCCCGGGCTGCCGGATTCGCGTACGAAGGCATCGGCCGCCCGAGCTCGCCGTTCGAGGGGCTGCCACAGACCGCCGAGCCCGAAGCAAAGGTCTCCAACTAGTGGAAGCAATCATCCTCGCCGGCGGCCAGGCGACGCGGATGGGTGACGCCACGCGCGGCCATCCAAAGGCGCTCGTGCCGATCGCAGGCCATCCGCTCGCCGAGTACCAGGTCTCCCAGCTCGTGCGTGCCGGCGTCGAGCGGGTGATTGTCAGCTGCGGTGCCGGTCAGGCGCGGCTGTTCGAGGCGAAGCTGTCGGGTCTCGGCGCGGAGATCGTCGCGATCGCCGAGCCGGAGCCACTCGGGCGTGGGGGAGGCATCCGCTTCGCGGCTGAGCATCGCGAGGAGACTGGACCGCTCTACGCATTCAACGGCGACGAATTGCACGACGTCGACCTGCGTGCGTTCCTCGACGCACACGAGGAGCACGGCGGAGCCGCGACGATCGTCGTCGCACCGCTGACGTCGCAGTTCGGGGTCGTCGATCTCGCCGATGACAATCGCATCTCGGGGTTCCGCGAAGCGCCGCGCCTGCCGCACTGGGTCAATGCGGGCGTGTACGTCCTGGACGACGAAGCACTCGCACGCCTGCCGGAGCGTGGCGACCACGAGCAGTCGACGTTCCCGGAGCTCGCGGAGGAGGGAAACCTCTTCGGCTTCCGCCACGAAGGCCTCTGGATCACGGTCAACACGCCGAAGGACCTCCAGCGCGCAGAAGCGCACTACGCCGCCCACCCGGAGCTCCGCCCGACCCTGGCCCGCGGGAGACACTGACCCAAAAGGCTGGGGTCAGACCCTTGCCGTTCGGGTCACCGGCTCCGCCGGACAGGCATAGAGTCGCTCCGGTGAGCGTCGACTCCCCGAACTTCGAGGGTCTCGACTCCTGGGCTTTCGAGCCCCGCAAGGTGGAGAAGCCCTGGGGCCACGAGCTGATCTGGGCGGAGGGCGACCGCTACGTCGGCAAGGTGCTCTTCGTGAAGGCCGGCGAGTCGCTCAGCCTCCAGTTCCACCGGCAAAAGGAGGAGTCCTGGCTCGTCCAGTCAGGCCGCGCAAAGCTCGAGCTCGGCTCCGCGGGCGATGCGATGCTGGAGGAGGAGGTGATCGGGCCCGGCGCGTGCTTCCACTTCCGCCCCAGCACCGTCCACCGTGTGACGGCGATCGAGGACACCACCATCCTCGAGGTCTCGACGCCCGAGCTCGACGACGTCGTCCGCCTCGAGGATCGCTACGGCCGGGAGGGCACCTCGGAGGCCTGACGTCAAGACCTTGACAGCCGTGTGGTAAGGTTGAGGGCGTGAAGGGCTTCACCGTAGGAGAGGCAGCAGCCCAGACTGGCTGGTCGCCGCGGATGCTCCGCTACCTCGAAGGTGGAGGGCTCGTGGTGCCGGCGAGGAGCAGTTCCGGCTACCGCCAGTACGGGCTCCTCGAGGTCAATCAGCTGCGCTCCCTGCGTGTCCTTCGCGAACGCTTCGGGGCGGAGCTCACCGACGTCGCCTTCGCAGCTAGGCTCGACCGGGAGCCTGCGCTGCGGGCGGCCGTCGAAACCTGGCTTGCGGGGGCTCGGCTGTCTGCCCTGGACTGGGAGCAGCGCAAGCAAGAACGCCTGCTAGTTGCGTAACTACTGAGAGGACTGAATGGCTACTACGAAGAGGCATGACGTAAAGGACCTTGCGCTTGCGTCCGAGGGCGTGCGCCGCATCGAGTGGGCCGACCGCCAGATGCCGGTGCTCGCTGCGATCCGTGAGCGCTTCGAGAGCGAGCAGCCGCTCGCCGGCTACCGCATCTCGGCCTGCCTGCACGTGACGACGGAGACAGCGAACCTCGCCCGCACGCTGAAGGTGGGCGGCGCGGACGTCGTGCTCTGCGCGTCCAACCCACTGTCGACGCAGGACGACGTCGCTGCTGCGCTCGTCGACGAGTACGACATCGCGGTCTTCGCGATCAAGGGCGAGGACAACGACACCTACTACGCGCACATCGAGGCGGCGGTCGACCACAAGCCGCAGCTGACGATGGACGACGGCGCCGACGTGATCGGCGTCCTGCACTCCGCCCGCCGCGAGCAGCTTGGCGACATCATCGCCGGCACGGAGGAGACGACGACGGGCGTGATTCGTCTCAAGGCGCTCGAGCGCGACGGTGCGCTCGGCTTCCCGGTCATCGCGGTGAACGACGCCCAGACGAAGCACTTGTTCGACAACCGCTACGGCACGGGCCAGTCCACGATCGACGGGATCATCCGGGCGACGAACGTCCTGCTCGCGGGGAAGCGCTTCGTCGTCGCCGGCTACGGCTGGGTCGGTCGCGGCGTCGCCTCACGCGCACGCGGAATGGGCTCGCACGTGATCATCACCGAGGTCGACCCGATGCGGGCGCTCGAGGCCAACATGGACGGCTACGAGGTCATGTCGATGGAGAAGGCAGCGCCGATCGGCGACATCTTCTGCACGGCGACCGGCGACAAGTCCGTCATCCGCAAGGAGCACATCCAGCAGATGAAGGACGGAGCCATCCTCGCGAACACGGGCCACTTCAACGTCGAGATCGACATTCCGGGCCTCAGGTCGCTCGCGACCGAGACACGCGAGGCACGTGCATTCGTGGAGGAGTTCACGATGGACGGCGGCCAGCGCATCTATCTGATCGCAGACGGCCGGCTCGTCAACCTGTCCGCTGCGGAAGGCCACCCGGCCCTCGTGATGGACATGTCCTTCGCGAACCAGGCGCTCTCCGCCGAATACGCGATCCAGAACGCCGCCGAGCTCGAGCGGAAGGTCTACCCGGTTCCGGTCGAGATCGACAAGGAGATCGCACGCCTGAAGCTCGAGACCATGGGCGTCGAGATCGACAAGCTCACGGAGGAGCAGGAGAAGTACCTGGCCTCGTGGGACGAAGGAACCTAGACCCCGAAGACATCGTTCGGTACGAGGAGGGCGGCCCTGCGGTCGTCCTTCTCGACCAGCGCCGGCTTCCGGACGAGGAGGTCGAGCTCGAATGCAGGTCGGTCGCCGAGGTTGTCGACGCGATCCGCGACTTGGCGATCCGCGGCGCACCGGCGATCGGCCTCGCGGCTGCGTACGCATTGGCTCTTGCGGCGGAACTCGGCGCTGACCTGGAAGAGGCAGCAGCTCAGCTCGCGGCATCCCGACCGACCGCCGTGAACCTCGCGTGGGCGCTGGAGCAGATGCGCGACGAACCGACTCCGGCTCACGCGCGCGCGCTGCACGAAGACGAGGTCGAACGCTGCCGCGCGATGGCGGGACATGCCGCCGAGCTGTTCCACGACGGCACGAGGGCGTTGACCCACTGCAACGCGGGCGGTCTCGCGACCGGCGGCTATGGCAGCGCGGTCGGTGCGTTTCGGACGGCCTGGGAGCGCGGGCTGCTCGAGCGGGTCTGGGTCGACGAGACCCGCCCGCTGCTGCAGGGCTCGCGCCTCACTGCGTGGGAGCTCGAGAACGCCGGCATTCCGCACGCCGTGATCGCAGACTCTGCGGCGGCATCGCTGATGGCTGCCGGCGAGGTGGACTGCGTAGTCACGGGAGCAGATCGCATCGCCGCGAACGGCGACACCGCCAACAAGATCGGCACGTACTCGCTCGCGGTACTCGCCGCGCACCACGACATTCCCTTCTACATCGTCGCGCCGACCTCCACCGTCGACCTCGCGACCGCGAGCGGTTCTGGCATCCCGATCGAGGAACGCTCGGCTGCCGAGATCACCACACGCTTCGCAGCGCGAAACCCGTCATTCGACGTCACGCCTGCCGAACTGATTGGAGCGATCGTCACGGAGCACGGCGTCCACCGTGCGCCGTACGCACAGTCGCTCTCGGCGCTCGTATGAAGGCGCTCATCCTCGCTGCCGGCTATGCGACGCGCTTGCGCCCGCTGACCGACTCGATTCCCAAGCAGCTCTTGCCGGTCGGAGGCCGGCCGATGGTGGACTGGATTCTCGACCGGATCGAAGAGACGAGCGCCGACGAGGTTCACCTCGTGACGAACGCTCGCTTCGCCCAGGATTTCGAGCGCTGGGCCGCGGACAAGGACGTCCGGATTCACAACGACGGCACGACGTCTAACGAGGACCGCCTCGGCGCGATCGGGGACATCCGCTTCGTCGGCCTCGATGATGACCTACTCGTCGTCGCAGGCGACAATCTCTTCGACGACTCGCTCGCTGACTACGAGTCCTACTGGCGAGAACGGGATGGCAGCTGCATCGCGGTGCTCGATATCGGAGACCGCGAGCTCGCAAAGAAGTACGGGGTCGTGGACGTGGACGAGGACGACCGCGTGACGGGATTCCTCGAGAAGCCCGAGGATCCGCCGACCACCCTGTGCGCGACAGCGACGTACCTCTACACGCGTGACCACGCGCGACTGGTCGAGACATATCTCCAGGAGGGCAATCCGCCGGACCAGCCGGGGAACTTCGTCGCCTGGCTGTACAAGCGCGAGCCCGTCTACGCGTACCGCTTCGAGGGCGACTGGTATGACATCGGCGACGCAAGGCAGCTGCTCGAGGCCGACAATCGCATGCGTCGCCGGCGCGGCCTTCCCGAGCGCACGCAGTACTCGCCGGAATAAAAGCGACGAATCCGGCACAGTCGCGACACGCGCGTAGCTCTACCGTCGCCCCGTGCTCGATCTGCTGCTGCCCCAGCGCTGCCTCATTTGTTCCACGTTGGGCACTCAGGTCTGCACATGCTGCCGGTCGGCCCTACGCCGCATCGGGGCGCCTCTCTGTGACCGCTGTGGTGCGCCGACCGCGTGGCCGGTGCGCCGCTGCGCCGAATGCACCGGCCGCAGGCTGGCTTTCCTACGCGCTCGCGCAGCTGTGGAGTACGACGAGCCGGTACGGCGACTCGTCGCGGCGTGGAAGGAGCGCGGCCTGCGCCGCCTTGCGACGGTTGCCGCAGAGGTGGTGGCGGAGACCATCCCGCGTCCGGACGGCTCGTGCATGACGTTCGTGCCTGCGGATCCCGACCGGCGCCTGAAGCGAGGCCACCACGCCGCTGAGCGGCTCGCAGCCGAGCTGGCCGTCTTCTGGGACATACCGCTCGAGCCGTTGTTGCGAAGGGCCAGAGGTTCGTCGCGTCAGCGCGGTTTGTCGCAGGCCGCCCGCAGGCGCAACGTGGCCGGGGCATTCCGGGCCGACGGCACGTGCAAGTCCACGCTCGTCCTCGTCGACGACGTGTACACGACCGGCTCGACCGCGGCTGCGGCGGCGTCCGCGTTGCGCAGAAACGGCGCGCGCACGGTCGAGGTCGTGACGTTCGCCCGCGCCGTACGTCTCAAGAGCTAGGAGCCTCGAGCGATTCGGTCAGCTCGGCGAGCAGCGCTGCGCTAGGGTGAGATCCCCGGCTCACGAGGAGGCGCATGCGACTTCAGGTGAAGGGCAAGAACGTCGAGGTCAGCGACACGATTCGCCGCTACGCCGAGGAAAAGATGAGCAAGCTGAACCGCCAGCTGCATGATCTGGCAGAGGTTGAGCTCGAGCTCCGCGTCGAGAAGAACCCCTCGATCGCCGACAACCAGGTCGCGGAAGTGACCGTGTGGACAAAGGGGCCGACACTGCGCGTCACTGAGGCCTCGACCGACATGAGGGCTTCGATCGACCAGCTGACCGAAAAGCTTCTACGTCAGGTCGAGCATGCCCGCGGCAAGCGAAAGGGCAGGCAGGTGCGTGCAAACGGCGTCCCGTCCGGAGGTTCGATGAGCAGCCAAGACGAAGAGGAGACCGGCCCTCAGATCGTCAAGACGAAGCAATTCACCATGAAGCCGATGAGCGCCGAAGAGGCCGCACTGCAGCTCGATCTCATCGGCCACGACTTCTTCGTCTTTCGCAGCGAGGAGTCCGGGGAGATCAACGTCATCTATCGCCGCAATAACGGTGGCTACGGCTTGATCGAGCCGTCAGGGTAGTGGGGCTGTTCAGGCGCAAGCCGCTGCACGTGCGGCTCGCCGAGGAGGGCGGTCTCGTGGAGCGCTCCACCATGCCTCTCTTCACCGGGGTCATTCCGGAAACCGGCATCCACGGAATTCCGCGCGAGCGCCAGTACGACGCGGTCGCCGCGACGGACGCCCCGGATGTCGAAGGCTCGAGCGCGCGCTTCGTCGGGCTCGAGGACGGATCGCTCCTGATCGAGGAGGGCGACGGCGACCTGACGCCGCTTGCCGACGCGATCGAGCAGGAGATCGCCCGCCCCTACCGCGCCAACGCGGTGCGTCGTGGCGAGACGCAATGGGCAATCGCCGCGCACCGCCTGCGGGTGATCCAGCTCCCGGAGCCCGGCGGCGACGAGGTCGAGCTCGTCCTTCGGGGAGAGGAGAAGACGCTCGTCGTCGACGGGAACCGCTCGTTCGGCACGATGTCGGAGCTCGAGCAGCTCGCGGACGGCGATGCGGTCATCCGGGCTGCGCGACTCGACGGTACGTTCTGGGAGGTTCGTGTCGATCCGCTCTAGGAGGGGCAAGCTACCCTAGGACTGATGTCCTCCCAGCTCGGTTCCTTCGAAAAGATCCTGCGCGTCGGCGAGGGCCGCCGCATGAAGCGGCTCGCCGAGCAGGCCGCCTACATCACCTCGATCGAGCCGGAATTCAGGGAGCTCTCGGACGACGAGTTGCGCGGCAAGACGTCAGAGTTCCGCGAGCGGCTCGAGAACGGCGAGACCCTGGAGGAGCTCCTCTTCGAGGCCTTCGCGGCCGTGCGCGAGGCCAGGGTCAGGGAGTCCGGCCAGCGGATGTTCGACGTCCAGCTGATGGGCGGGATCGTCCTCCACGAGGGCGACGTGGCCGAGATGAAGACGGGTGAGGGCAAGACTTTCGTCGCGAGCCTGGCGCTCTACCTGAACGCGCTCGAGGGCAAAGGAGTCCACCTGGTCACCGTCAACGACTACCTTGCACACCGCGACGCCGAGTGGAACCGCGGCGTCTTCGAGCGCCTCGGCATGACCGTAGGTGCAATCGAGAACATGATGCCCTTCGCCGAGCGCAAGGTTGCGTACGAGTGCGACATTACGTACGGCACGAACTCCGAGTTCGGCTTCGACTACCTGCGCGACAACATGGCGGTCAGCCTCGACGGCCTCGTCCAGCGAAGCCACTCTTACGCGATTGTCGACGAGGTCGACTCGATCCTCATCGACGAGGCACGAACGCCGCTGATCATCTCGGGCGAGCCCGAGGCAGCGGCGCAGATCTACTACGACTTCGCGCGCATCGTGCGCGCGCTGAAGGGCGTTCCCCACGACCCGCTGCTGAAGGGCGGCGATCCGGACGCCGACTATGAATACGACGAGAAGCACAAGACGATCGCGCCGGGCAAGGCGTCGATCGAGGCGGTCGAGCGCGGACTTCGGATCGAGAACCTCTACGACCCACGCAACTCGCAGCTGGTCAACCACCTGAACCAGGCGCTCAAGGCCGAGTCGCTCTACAAGCGCGACGTCGACTACGTCATCCAGGACGGCGAAGTGAAGATCGTCGACGAGTTCACGGGCCGGATCATGGAAGGGCGCCGCTGGTCAGAGGGCCTTCACCAGGCGATCGAGGCCAAGGAGGGCGTGAAGATCCAGGAGGAGAACGTCACGCTCGCGACGATCACGCTCCAGAACTACTTCCGCCTCTACGAGAAGCTCGCCGGCATGACCGGCACCGCCAAGACCGAGGAGAAGGAGTTCGTCGAGATCTACAACCTGCACGTCGTCGAGATCCCGACCAACGTGAACGTCGCCCGCGACGACAAGAACGATCTGATCTTCAAGTCGGCGGAGGGGAAGTTCCAGGCCGTCATGCGGGACATCAAGGAGCGCCATGAGAACGGGCAGCCTGTCCTAGTCGGCACGATTGCCGTCGAGACCTCGGAGTACCTGAGCGAGCTGCTCAAGCGCCAGGGAATCCCGCACAACGTCCTGAACGCGAAGGAGCACGCGCGCGAGGCCGAGATCATCATCAACGCCGGCCAGAACGGCGCGGTCACGATCGCGACCAACATGGCCGGTCGTGGCGTCGACATCAAGCTCGGCGAGGGCGTCGTCGAGGCCGGCGGTCTCTACGTGCTCGGCACCGAACGCCACGAGGCGCGCCGGATCGACAATCAGCTCCGCGGCCGAGCGGGCCGTCAGGGAGATCCCGGCGAGTCACGCTTCTACCTCTCCGGCGAGGACGATCTCGTCCGTTTGTTTGCCGGCGATCGAATCATGCGGATCATGGAGCGCTTCAAGATCCCGGACGACCAGCCCATGGAGGCGAAGATCCTGTCGAGCCAGATCGAGGGCGCTCAGAAGAAGGTCGAGGAGCAGAACTTCGTCGCGCGCAAGAACGTCCTCAAGTACGACAACGTGATGAACACTCAGCGCGAGGTCATCTACAAGCAGCGTCGTGAGGTGCTAGAGGGCGAGGACATGTCCGACCAGGTGCAGCAGTGGATCGACGAGGTCGTCGAGCGCACGGTCAACGAGTTCACGCAGGAGGAGTACGCGGAGGAGTGGGACCTCGAGGCGCTCGTGAAGCAGATGGGGACGCTCTACGACACCGAAGTCACGGCGGACGAGCTGCGGGAGGATCTCGGCGAGGCCACGCGCGAGTCGCTCGTCGAGGACTTCCAGGAGGATGCGCGTGACTCGTACGCCGCGAAGGAAGAGCAGCTGACCCCGGACCTGATGCGCGAGCTCGAGCGCTTCGTGATCCTGCAGGTCGTCGACCAGCGCTGGCGTGAGCATCTCGACGCGATGGACTACATGCGGGAAGGCGTCCACCTGCGCGCCATGGCGCAGAAGGATCCGCTCGTCGAGTACCAGCACGAGGGCCATCTCATGTTCAGCGAGCTCGGGGCGTCGATCCACGAGGAGGTCGTGCTGACGCTGTTCCATGCGCAGCTCGCCCCGGAGGAGGCGGACGAGCTCCAGCGCGCCCAGCAGGCGCAAGCCGTCAACGGCGGCGGGCTGCAGTACGAGCACGAGTCACTGTCAGGCGCCGATGCGATCCTCTCTGCAGGCGGCGCGAGCACCGGAGGCACCGCCACGATGTCGATGGCGGGCGGCAGCAGCACGACGTCCACCGCCGGCGCGCCGCGTCCGATCGTCAACACGGACCGCGACAACATCGGCCGGAACGATCCCTGCTGGTGCGGCAGCGGCAAGAAGTTCAAGAAGTGTCACGGCGCGTAACGCGCCGAGCGAAAGCTTCGCTTTCGCTCGGGTTTCGGTACGGCGCTTCGCGCGTAACGTGCGCGGGCGAAGCCCGCGCACTCCTTTGGGGTTAGTGCTTGGCGGCTGTTCTCTTCCGTTCGGGCACGGGCGCCCCGCGGCCGCGCCCGCATCGGTTCGCCTGCGGCTAAGCCCGGCGTCGCCTGGTCTTAGCCTCCGGCTCTCGTCACTGCGTGATTCGAAGGGCTCAGGCTCAGTCCCGGCCCGTCGTCGTGGCTATTTCGGACGCGGACCACGTGACAACTCTGTGCCTTTTCTTCCACAGCTGGCGCGGCGGGACGTGACGGGGACAGTCCCCGCCGTGTCCCGATAAGCCGGTCCGCCGGCGGTCTCATCGAGAGCTCATTTTCGAGCTTTAGCCTCCCCACGATGGGTGTGAAAACCGGAGCAGGCGGGTTTTGACTCTCGCCGTCGACGCGCGTGGAGTTCGAAAGGAGTACGGCGATCTCACGGCCGTCGAGGACCTGACGTTCTCCGTCCAGCAGGGCGAGATCCTCGGCGTGCTCGGCCCGAACGGCGCCGGCAAGACCACTGCGATTCGCGTCCTCACCACGGTTCTCGCACCGACACGCGGAACCTTCTCGGTCGCCGGCGTTCCGCACACGCGCGCGTCGGAGATCCGGCTGCGCATAGGCGTGCTGCCGGAGAGCGCGGGTTACCCAGAACGGCAGACCGGCCGGGAGTATCTGCAGTATCACGCGCGTCTCTATGGCCAGAGCGTCCGCGGCGCCAGTGCGACCGCCGACGAGCTGTTGCGGGAGGTTGGCTTGCACGAGCGCCGCAACTCGTCCATCGACGCGTACAGCCGCGGAATGAAGCAACGCCTCGGCATCGCCCGCGCGCTCGTCAACAGTCCCGAGGTGGTCTTCCTCGACGAGCCTACACTTGGGCTTGACCCTGCCGGCCAGCGGCAAGTGCTCGCACTGGTCAGACGCATCGCAAACCAACGCGGCGCGACGGTACTGCTGAGCACGCACCTGCTCGCGGAGGTGGAGGAGACCTGTACGCGCGTCCTCATCCTCAACCGCGGGCGGGTGGCTGCAGACGGGACGGTCGCCGAGGTGTCGCGACTGGCCGCCGCGCCCCGGAGCGCGCGTCTGCGCGTCCCCCAGGACTCCGTGCGTGAAGCTTTGCAGGTGCTCTCGCAGGCTCGCGGGATCAAAGCCGCGGAGCTCGCGGACGGGCGTCCTGGGGCGCTGACCCTGACGCTGCACGACGACCCTGGCAGGCCGCCGCCGAGCGCGGTCCTCTGCGACCTGGCGAACGGCGGTGTGCCCGTTCTCGCATATGAGCTCGAAGGCGTGCGCTTGAGTGATGCATTCCTCGAGATGACGGAGGGATCGAGCAATGACTGACGTCGCGCTCGAACGGACCGCACCGAGACGACCCTGGACGATCGTCGCGGCTCGAGAGTTGCGCGACCTCTGGCTCGGCGGCAGGGGCTTGACTCTCAGCATCGCGTACAGCCTGCTGCTCAGCGTGCTCTCCTACCTCGTCGCCACGAACCGTGCGCTGAACTTCCTCGAGCAGCGCGAATCGGTGAATCTGACGCTGCAGGTCGCGATTGCCGTGGGAGCTTTGCTGGCGTTGCTCGGGGCGGCTGACGCGATCAGCGGCGAGCGCGAGCGGGGCTCGCTCGAGAGCCTGCTCTTGACGCCGGTTCCGCGGCTGCAACTCGTCCTCGGCAAGCTCGTTGCTGCGCTCTCGCTCTGGCTCGCGGCATACGTCATCACGATCCCGTACGTGTGGTTTCTCGGCCGAGGGATCGGGATCGTCTGGCAGTCGCTTGCCGTCGGGCTCGGTGTCGGAACGTTGCTCGCCGTCTTTCTTGCCTCGCTCGGAGCTCTCGTCAGCATCGTCGCCCGGTCAAACCGGGCCAGTCTGTCGCTCAGCCTTCTCCTTCTGCTTGCGCTGTTTGCGCCGACGCAGTTCCCGACCGGCGCGACGCAGGGCTGGGCCGGCGATCTACTGCTCCGCGCAAATCCACTCACGGCCGGCGAGCATTATGTCGGCAAGATCGTCGTGGACGCACACTCTTGGACCCAGGACATCTCGTGGCTCGTGTCGCCTGTCGTGGCGGCGATCGTGCTTGCCGCTCTCGCCGCCATCGCCGGAGCTCGCTTCATTCGTCTTGAAGGAGGCCGCGGGGCATGACGCGCTTTCGGGCGGTCGTCGCGCCCCTCCTCGCTCTGGTCGCCGCACTTGCGTCCGCGGGCACAGCGTCATCCGCAGCGACGAACGTCCGCGTCTCGACCCAGCCGGCCTCCGTCGCAACGTCGATCGGGCAAAAGTTCGCCGTGCGCGTGACCGTCACGAACAAGGGAAGCGCTCCGACTCGCGGATTGATCGCCCACCTGAATGTCCTCAGCCTGGACGGTTCCGTCTACGTCGATCCGGAGGACTGGTCGTCGAATCGGACGCGGTACCTCGATCCCATTGCCGCGGGTGACTTCAGGACGCTCGCCTGGAAGCTTCAGGCGGTGAACTCGGGGAGCATCGGCGTCTACATCGCCGTCCTCCCGCGGAGTGGCGAGCCGCGACTGCCGGTCACGGGCCCGACGGTCCACGTAGCGATTGCGCGTCGTCAGACCCTGAACTCCGGCGGGATCCTTCCGCTCGTGCTCGGTATCCCTGCTCTGTTGGCGGCTCTCGGAGTCGCCCTGCGAATCGGGCTTCGGCGCCAGAGCGGCTGATCATTTGGCTAACATCGCCGCATGTCCGAAGAAGCTGCACAGCCGCTTAACGACCAGCTCGAGGAGATCAGGGCCCAGCTTGCCTGGGTTCGTGATTACCTTTGACCCGGACACACTTGCCGCGCGGCGCACCGAGCTAGAGGCCCAGATGGGCGCGCCCGGTTTCTGGGACGACCAGGAAGGCGCGGCGCAGATCTCCACCGAGCATTCGCGTGTGACACGGAAGCTCGACCGCTACGAGCAACTCACCCGCGACTTCGAGGATGCGCAGGAGCTCTTTTCGATGGACGGCGGGATGGAGCAGGAGATCGCGAAGTCGATCGAGCCGCTGAGATGTGAGCTCGCGCTGCTGCAGGAGGACGCGCTCTTTTCCGGTGAGTACGACGCCGGCGACGCGGTCGTGACGCTCCAGTCCGACGTCGGCGGCACCGACGCGCAGGACTTCACCGAGATGCTGCTCCGCATGTACCAACGCTGGGCGGAGGACCGCGGCTTCAAGAGCGAGGTCATCGAGGCGAGCCCGGGCGAAGAAGCAGGCCTCAAGTCCGCGACGTTCACTGTCGAGGGTGACAACGCCTACGGGATCCTGCGGGCCGAGCGCGGCAAGCACCGCCTCGTCCGGCAGAGCCCGTTCGACCAGGCGCACCGCCGGCACACTTCGTTCGCGCAGGTGATTCCTGCTCCGCTGCTCTCGCAGGACGGCGACGTCGAGATCGACGAGGGCGACTTGCGCATCGACACCTACCGCGCGCAGGGCGCCGGTGGACAGCACGTGAACAAGACCGACTCGGCGGTCCGGATCACGCACCTCCCGACGGGCGTGGTCGTCCAGTGCCAGAACGAACGCTCGCAGACGGCCAACAAGCAGACCGCGATGCGGATTCTCAAGTCCCGCCTTGCCGAGCTTGCGGAGGAGGAGCGCGAGCAGGAGCTGGCGAAGGAGCGGGGCGTGGTCAGCATGGGATTCGGCGGCAACCCCATCCGGAGCTACGTCCTCCACCCGTATCAACTTGTCAAGGATCACCGGACCGAGTACGAGGTCGGGAACGCCCAGGGCGTTCTCAACGGCAACATCGATCCCTTTATCCATGCCTATTTGCTGGCCCGGGCTGCGGGTAACGTCGTCTAACCCTTCAGCTAGACTGGCCGAAATCCCAGGCTGGTGCGCGCGCCCAGGAAGCCGCGCCCCCTAGAGAGAACCCAGTGGCGGACGTAACCCTTCAGACAGAAGAGATTCCAGCGGCAGCGCTCGCCGAGTCGCAGCCTGCCGACGCGGTCGTAGCCGGGCCAAGCTCGATGATCGTGTTCGACTCGGTGGCGAAGGTGTACGAGCCCGACGTCACCGCCCTTCGCGACGTCTCCTTCGTGATCGACAAGGGCGAGTTCGTCTTCGTCGTCGGCGCGTCCGGATCCGGAAAGTCGACGATCATCCGCCTCCTGCTCAAGGAGCTCGAGCCGACGCGCGGGCGGATCTTCGTCGGTGGACGCGATCTCACGCGGCTGCGCCGCTCGAACGTGCCGAAGCTCCGTCGCAACGTCGGCTGCGTCTTCCAGGACTTCAAGCTCCTGCCGACGAGGACAGCTGCAGAGAACGTCGCCTACGCGCTGAAAGTGCAGGGTGAGAGCGCCGCCAACATCCGGCGCAAGGTGCCCGAGGTCATGAACATGGTCGGGCTCGCGCACAAGATGAACTCGCTCCCCGACGAGCTCTCCGGCGGCGAGCAGCAGCGCGTCTCGATCGCGCGCGCGTTCGTGAACCACCCGCCGCTCCTCGTCTGCGACGAGCCCACCGGAAACCTCGACCCCGACACGTCGATCGGCATCATGCAGCTCCTCTATCGGATCAACCGCGCCGGCACGACGATCCTGATGGTGACGCACGATCGCGAAATGGTCGACAAGATGCGTCGCCGCGTGATCGCACTCGAGAACGGAAACCTGCAGCGCGACGAGCGCCGCGGAGGGTACGAGTCCTAGCCGATGGAACGCTTCAAACTTCTCTTCAGTGAGTCGCTTCGCTCGCTCGGCGCGAATGCGTCGACCACGCTCGCCGCAACGGTCACGGTTCTCATCGGAATGTTCCTGCTCGGCCTCTTCATTGCGTTCGGCACATGGGTCGTTTCGTGGAGCAACCACGTCAAGCGGGAGCTCGTGGTGCACGTCTACTACTGCACGAGCGACACCTGCGCGAAGGAGGCCTCCGCCGCACAGATGAACCGGGTGGCGAACCTCGCCTCGTCGAGCCCGCTGGTCAAGAAGATCATTCTGGTTTCGAAGGAGCAGGCTCTCGCGCAGATGAAGAAGACACACCCCGAAGAGGTCGGGGCGCTCCCGACGAACCCCTTCCCGAACGCGCTCACGGTCCTCCCGAAGCGTGGGGAGGACGTCGAGAAGGTCGCTTTGCTTTTCCGAGCCGATCCGGCGTTGGGCATCGACAAGGTCGACTACGGCAAGAAGACGACACACAGGGTGCTCAAGCTCGCCCACGTGATCGAGATCTTTTTCGTCATCGCGGTCTTCCTTCTGCTCCTCGCGTCGACTCTTCTGATCGCCAACACGATCCGGTTATCGATCTTCTCGCGCCGTCGCGAGATCGAGGTGATGAAGCTCGTCGGAGCGACCAACTGGTTCGTCCGCGGGCCATTCATGCTCGAGGGACTGCTGTGCGGAATCGCAGGCGCGCTCGGAGCGGTGATCCTACTCGTGATCGGCAAGGAGATTGCGCTTCCATCGCTCCTCCACAGCGGACCGCTGAAGGCGGGTGACGACGTGAACGCGATCGCCTTCTCGCTGAACGCTTTGATCCTGCTCGGCACGGGGCTGCTGCTCGGTGCCGCCGGTTCAGGGCTCACCATCCGGCGCTTCCTCCAGGTCTAACTGAGCGACCTACTAGTCGTCGAGGTCGAGAAGCGCGGCAAGCTGCTGCTCGGCGAGCCGTACTTCGTTCCGAACGTTCCGGTTACGATCGACCGCAAGGGCAGCGGCGACATTCGCCCCGGTGATCTCGTCGTCGTGCGCACGAGCCGTGGCCGCGCGAAGGTCGAGTGCAAGCTCGGCAAGGCGAAGGACATCCAAGTCGTGCTCGAGGGGCTGCTCGTCCATGCGGAGGTTCGCACGGACTTCGAGCCGTACGAGGCGCCGGAGCCCGATCTCAGCGATCGCGTCGACCTGCGCGACCAGCTCTGCTTCACGATCGACCCGGAGACCGCGAAGGACTTCGACGACGCGATCTCGGTGCAGCAGGAGGGTGACGGCTTTCGCTGGTGGGTGCACATCGCAGACGTCTCCGCATACCTGCCGGCGGGAGTGCCGCTCGATCGCGACGCCGCGGAACGCGCGTTTTCGACGTACGTTCCGGGCCGGGTCGCGCCGATGCTTCCCCCTGCGCTGTCCGAAAACCGCTGCAGCCTGCGCCCGAACGAGGACCGGCTCTGCGTCACCGTCGAGATGCCGCCGAGCGGGCAGCCGATCTTCTACCGCTCCATCATCAGGAGCAAGGCCCGCCTCACGTACGCGGAAGCGGAGCGGCGGCAAGCCGAGCCGGGCGTGGCCGCGGCACTCGAGCTCACCGACCGTCTGACGGCGGGAATGCGCGATCGGCGCTTCGCCCGCGGCGCCTTGCGCATTGAGAGCCCGGAGATCAACTTCGAGTTCGACGGCAAGGGCGGCATCGCGCGCGCGTGGAAGGAAACGGAGCCGACGGCGCACCGGTTGATCGAGGAGCTGATGATCGCAGCGAACGAAGCGGTTGCCGAGCTTTTGTCCGGGCGCAACCGCGAGGCGCTCTATCGCGTCCACGAGCGGCCGGACCCGATGGCGATCGAACTCCTGCTGAAGAAGCTCGCCGACCTGGGGGTTCCGACGCCTCCCGCACCGGAGCAGCTCTCACCTGCGAC
>JACDEU010000115.1 GCA_013816245.1 Actinomycetota bacterium
GCCCTGGCACGTCGCGGCCGGCGAGCTCGGTGCGCAGGCGCTCGACCTCGTTGGCGAGCAGCAGGATCGCGCGGGCGGCAGCGCGCAGCTCGGTGCTGGCCCCCCGTTCCGCCACTCGTTCCGCCCAGCGGCGGGTCTCGACGAGCTGGCCCTCGTCCACGCGCGGGAGCGTAGCGCGAATTGCAGGGAAATCGCACCTTCGCGGGCGTGGGGTGCGTTAATTCGGTTCCACCTGCAAATCGGCTGTTCCGAGTCACCGACCTGAGTTTTGACACCCCACACGCCGACAGAGCCGCTGAAGTTCTACTCGCGCGCCGCCTCTACCGTCGCCGCAGCGACGGATCGCCGCGATCGCCGCTCGTTTCCTTCAACTCGCCTTCCCGCCCTACTGGCATTACGACATTCTTTTCGCTCTCAAGGTTCTCGCCGAAGCCGGCCACATCCACGACCCCCCGCACCGCTGATGCGCTCAGCCTGCTAGAAGCAAAACAGCTGCCAGACGGTAGCTTCCCTGCCGAGGCACGCTACTACCGCACCCCCTCTGCCCCCAAGCAACGCATCGCCGGTCACCTGGGGCGGAACGATACCCGACGCTCGAACGGGTGACGGTCGACGCATACACGGTCCTCGCAAGCGCCGGACGACCCTTGCCCGAGCCGGAGATTCGTCCAGAAGCTGCCGTGCGCGCCGCACCATGAACGAGCAGACGTGCGCCAATATTTCGGACCAGCCCTGCGCGTTGACGTTGGCTATGTTCGTACTCGCTTCACCGCGTCTAATGAACGGCGAGAGGCGCTCAGACGAGAGGATGCTCGCTCAGGCGACGGAGACCTTTCCAGTCCCTACCATTTGGTCGATGAAGATCCTGCGTGTGGGTTCGGGTGACGAACCGCTCTTGCTCGCGTGCACAGAACTCTTCGACGCTCCTCCAACAGAGGAATGGGCCAAGACATTTCTGTCGCGTGACGGCCATCACCTGTTGGTCGCCGTCGCCAATGGCGACGACCGTCCCGTTGGCTTCATCAGCGGCGTGGAGACGACACACCCGGACCAGGGCACGGAGATGTTCTTGTACGAGTTGTCGGTTGCGGAACACCATCGCAACCGTGGGATCGGCAGGACCCTTGTCGCGGCGCTGGCCGACCTCGCACGCGCGCGCGGCTGCTACGGGATGTGGGTTGGCACAGAGCCTGATAACGCTGCGGCGCTCGCCGTCTACAAGGCTGCCGGCGCGGCATCGCCGGAACCGTTCGTGACGCTCGAATGGGTCTTCGATGGCCGCTCGCCTTCGACCGCCTCATGAACGGTCGGGGAACATTCCGCAACGCTCGCCCCGGCGAAGCTGTCGACGCCGTGAAACCCTCGCCGACAAACGCGTTTTGAGCTGAATGAATCGGGAAGGCGAAGGAGGTCACCCATAGAGGAGGACTCTGATGGAAAGTAACGATCGCGGCCTTTGGGATTACAGCGACCCGGCTAGCGGTGCCGATCTGACTGGGTACTCGGTCGAGGCGACCGACGGGGGAATCGGGAAGGTTGATGAAGCGACCAACGAAGTCGGCTCGAGCTACATCGTCGTCGACACAGGGCCATGGATCTTCGGCAAGAAGAGGATGTTGCCGGCAGGCGTGATCGATCGAGTAGACCGAGATGACGAGAAGGTGTATGTCAACCGGAGCAAGGACGAGATCAAGGACGCTCCCGAGTTCGATGACACCATGTCTCGGCAGGACGGGTACCGCGACGAGGTCGGTAGCTATTACGAGCGCGGCCCGGCCGGTTCCCGCGGGCCAACGGACATCGATCCCGTCTAGCTTCTTTTGGGACTGCGCAGGGCGATCGCCCGTGTAGCGATCGTCCTGCGTGTTATGCAGTTCAGCGCAGCGGAACGAGGTGTCCCTTGTTCCAGCGGATCGGATGGTCGATCCCAAGAGCCGCGCTAACGGAGTGTGGGTCTAAGTAGTTTCTGGCAGGCGACTCCTGGCTCACACGTTGCTCGGAGGACATTCCTGAACCCTCGGGCAGCCGCGTGGGCTCCCGTCCGGTTAGCTCACGTGTTCGATGTCGTCTGGAAGCCGCAGCCACGAATGTCGCCGCTCCTCCCAGACCGACCTCGTCGCCGCAGGGAAGGAAGGATCCGCGAACGCGCCCACCGGGACGGCCACGATTCCAGGCATGGCCTCCGTGGTGTAGAAGACGGTCGCGCCGCAGTCGGGACAGAAGTGAAAGAAGGCGCGTTTCTCTCCCTCGTCTGAGACGCGGATGTACTGCCGCGAGACGCCCTCGGTCGTTACCTGTTCTGCGTCGAATCGCGCTTGGACGCCGAAGACGCTTCCAGTTCGACGCTGGCAGGCGAGGCAGTGGCAGATCGAGACTCGAACCGGCTCTCCCTCGACGGTGAGCCGGAGCTGCTCACAACTACACGCCGCGTGTCGAGTGCTCACGAGCGGGATCGTAGACAGGATCGGCTCAGGGGACATTCGCGAACTGTGAGTGTGTGAACTGTCCCGTCTGGGGCGTTTGTCAGGTTGGCTCCGGTGCTCTTTGCTTGTGACTCGATTCTCGAATGATCTGGATTGCCGGTGTCTTTCCAGTGATTTGTCCGGGTGGAGAGTCCGGTGTCGGCCTGGCGTCCGCTTGCTGGCCTGATCAGAAGCCTGTCCGCGTTCTGAGCGCGTGACCCGTCACAGTTCTGCCGCCCGCGGTTTCCACTCCAGACCGACACCGTTGTGTCCCCCAACGCTTGGCTGGAGGTCGGAGAACGGATGCTCGCAGATCAGCTGGACTACATCGTAGGTGTCGATCCGCATCGCGACGAGCATGCGCTCGCGGTTGTGGAGGTCGTCAGTGGCGCGGTCATCTTTGAGGCGACCGTTGCAGCAAACAGCGACGGCTATGCGAAAGCACTCAGGCTCGTCGAGGAGCACGCGGCGGTCGGCCGGCGCGCGTTCGCGATTGAAGGCACCGGCTCATTCGGTGCCGGATTGACACGCTTCCTCAGCGGCTGTGACGAGCGGGTGCTCGAGGTCGGCAGGCTACGGCGAGAGCGCCGCTCGGGCGGCAAGACTGACGCGCTCGACGCGATCCGTGCGGCCCG
>JACDEU010000078.1 GCA_013816245.1 Actinomycetota bacterium
GATCCTCACTCGCCTCATGTCGGCAATGGCGACGGTGCGTGGGGCGCGGTCAAGGGCTTCGTCCACGCACGTCGGCTGGCTGTTCAACAACCTCGGCATGGAGCAAGGACGGATCTACGGCAAGGACGACCTCTACGAGGACAACCTCGTCGTCTGGGTCGACCGTCTGTATCTCATCTGGATCGTGCTCACGCTCGGGATCCCGGCGTCGGCGCGCCACGGACTGCAGCGCTGGCAGCTGGACGTGTCGTGGTGGGTGATCCGCGGATTGGAAAAGGTCGGGCTCGTCTGGAACGTCAAGGTGCCGGACGCCGATCAGATCGGCCGGCGGCGTCTTCAGCCCAGCGATTCCTGAAACCGCTCGAGCTGAGCCGCGACTCGACGCGCCCAAGCCCCGGCCCGGGGAAGGGGAACCAGGCGATGGTCGCCCGCTCGTAGCGCGATCCCGTGCAGTGCACCCGGGACGAGCGAATATTCGCCGTCCACGCCGAGTGCTCGCGCGCGTTCGTAGCCCCGCCGAGAGCTCGCAGTGCTCACACCGGGGATGCCCGGTAGCCAGCGGTCGAGCGAGCCGTGAATCACGTCGAACCGCTTGCCCCGCAACGTTTCGAGGCTGAGCCGCTCGGGGATCCACGGCGCGAGCCCTAGGACTGCATCGACGGCCGGCTCAGCCGCCGCCTGGATCGCGACGGCACCCCCCATAGAGAAGCCGAGGAGAAGAGTACGCGGCGCTTCCGTCTCTTTCACAGCAGCGATCGCATCCGCCACGCACCAATCCATTCGCTTCCACGACTTGACCCGGTACCTCACCTCGGCGAACCCGAGCTCGGGGAAGTCGGGCGCAAGCCGTCGCACCAGCCACTCGATCGAGGCGCTCCAGGTTCCCTCGACTTCGCGGGCCTGGCCGCCGTTGACACAGACGACGGCCGTGTGGTCGAACCGTCCGGTGACGCGCATCTCTGCACCGGTTGCGAGGCAAGTCACACCACCCGAGCTCTCTCCTACGATCGTCGCGGTCAGCGGGCCCGGTCCAACACGGATTTCAGACCCGCGAGCGCATCGTCTGCCATGCGGTTCATCATTCGGGCGAGCAGGGGCTCTGCTGCACGAGCAATTCCTTTGAGCCGGATGTCGGCCATGTAGACGATTCGCGTGCCGGCTCCTGACGGTTCAAAGGTGATCTCATCCACAGAGGCCGCCTTGTCGCCGTCGCCACTGAGTACCACGCGACGATCCGGCTCGAACGCCGTGACGATGTAGTGGAAGCGGTGGCGTTTGCCGCGAAAGAGGGCGACGATCTCGAACTCGCTTCCCTCGCGCACCGGCCCGGCGGTGAGCTTCTCTCCCTGGACGACCCCGGGGTCCCACTCCGCGGAGTTGGAGAAGTCGGCGACGTACGCGAACGACTCTGGAAGGGCGGGCAAGACCTCGATATCTCTGCAGACGCGCACCCCGCCCTGATCGTAGCGGTGGCGTTGTCTACGGTGGTAATGCTCAGGAGTCAGAACCGATTGGCGGTTTCCCCCATGCCTTCTCCCGAGTTTTGAACCGATTCACCGCCCCCGGCGAAAGAACTGTGCAGGCGGAGAAACACATGGCAGGCCACTTCAATCGCCGTCCTGCAGAAGGAGCCCAGATGTCACATCTTCCGAACTTGGAAGAGCTCGATCAGGACGGCGCGATTCGTGAGGCTGCCGAGAAGGTTGACGGCGACACGCGTTCGGCGTTTCTGCGTAAGGCCGGTGTCGGTGGTGTTGCCGTTCTCGGCAGCAGCGCTTTCTTCGGTGCCCTGCCCTCGATCGCGAGTGCTGGTGTCGCGAAGAGCGACGTCGCGATCCTCAACTTCGCGTTGACGCTCGAGTACCTGGAGGCGGCGTTCTATACGGAGGCCGTCAACAAGGGCAAGTTCAGCGGCGAGGTCGGCAAGTTCGCGACCATCGTTCGTGCTCACGAGGCCGCCCATGTCGCGTTCCTGAAGAAGGCGCTCGGGTCGGCAGCGGTCAAGTCGCCGAAATTCGACTTCAAGGGCACGACCACGGACGAGGCGAAGTTCAAGGCCACCGCCCAGGTGCTCGAGGACACAGGCGTCGCCGCCTACCTCGGCCAGGCGGGACACATCAAGTCGAAGAAGATCCTCGGCGCAGCAGGCTCGATCCTTGCGATCGAGGCACGCCACGCCGGCTGGATCCGCAACATCAACGGCGCCCCCGGCGCCCCGACCGCCTTCCAGGGCGCAAGGACGAAGAACCAGATCCTGGCAGCAGTCAAGGGCACCGGCTTCATCGTCGGCTAAGACGAACACGCCCGCTGGGGCGGCCGGATTTGCGGCCGCCCCAATCTCATCCCTACCGGAAGGAACCCATGCCCGGCTTCATCGGAATGCCAGAAATCCTCTTGCTCGGCCTCGTCGTCCTGCTCGTCTTCGGCCCCAAACGGCTCCCGGAAATGGGCCGCTCGATGGGCCGCGGCTTCCGCGAGTTCAAAGACTCGATCACCGGCGACAAAAAAGACGAGCACGACCCGTTCGCGATTCCTGCAGGCGAACCAGAGCCTGCGCTCGCTACGTCCACACAAGAACTGCCTACCGTGGTCGCCCCGGCCGTGCGTGAGCGGACGCTCTCGCGCTTCGACCGTGAGAACGAGCAGGTCGCCTAAATGCGTCTGCCCAAGCGTTTGGGCCAAGACGAGACCGCGGGGCTTGTCGACCATCTCGGCGAGCTCCGCTCCCGCCTCGTCGTCATCATCGCCGCGCTCGCAGGCGGCTTCGCCATCGGCTACGGCTTCCACCACCAACTGATCGACTGGCTGAACCAGGCGCTCCCACCCAACCACAGCAAACCCGTCACCCTCGGCGTCACCGAACCGTTCATCACCTCGCTCAAGATCAGCCTCTACGCCGGCTTCGCGATCGCCCTCCCGGTGATCCTCTGGCAAACCTGGAGCTTCCTCGCACCCGCCGTCCGCAAAGGAGTCGAAAAATCGATCCTCGCCTTCGTCGCCTTCGCAACAGTTTTGTTCGCAGCCGGCGTCGCCTTCGGCCACCAAATCGCGCTCCCCGCCGCAGTCCACTTCCTCACCAACTACGACTCAAACGTCTACAACATCCAAATCCGGGCATCCAGCTACTACTCCTTCGCCCTCCTCTCGATCCTCGCCGTCGGACTCGTCTTCGAACTACCCGTCTTCATCCTCGGACTCGTCCGCTTCGGCGTACTCACCGCCAACAAACTCCGCCGCAACCGCCGCATCGGCTACGTCACCATGGCAGCCCTCGCCGTCGCGCTACCCGGCGTCGACCCCATCACCACCCTCTTCGAAATGGCACCCCTGATGATCCTCTTCGAAGGCTCCATCTGGCTCTCAGTCATCTTCGAACGACGCTGGCGACCAGAACTCCACAACTCCCCGCTCCCCGCGAAAAGCTGACGCGTGAACCCGGTGCGCACCGCGCGTCCCGACGACCCGCACCACCTCGCCCGCCAATACGCCCTCAACACCCTCCCCGAGCGGAAACACGAATCCTTCCAAACACACCTAGAACAATGCCAAACCGACCTATCCCAACTCACCGAAACCGCACTCACCCTCGCCCTCGCCACCCAACCGATCGAACCCCCACCCGCCCTACGGAAACGCATCCTCGCAGCCGCCCGCGCCGAACGCCGGAGCTGACGAACGGCGGAACCTCGGAGCGCTCTTTGGTGTAGTCGATCGCTGCAGCTGCAGGCGAAAGAACGAAACGTTTTTCTCCTGAACGGCATGGACTCTACGAGAGCGATAACGACGGACGCCCAATTCATCCAAGCCGCCCGAATCGACCCCGATGCCTTCGGGGAGCTCTATAGGCGGCACGGGACGCAGCGAACGCCGGATTCGATCCGACCCTGTGGTTCGTGGCATCGGACGGCGCGGCCATTGCCGGCTTCTCGATCTGCCGGCAACGCGAGGAAGACGCGGAAAGCGGCGGCTGGGTCTCCCTCCTCGGCGTTCGCCCGCACTGGCGTGGACGAGGGCTCGGCGAGTCACTACTCCTGCATAGCCTCGGTGTCTTCAAAGAGCGAGGGCGGCGCCGCGCAGCGTTGAACGTCGACGTCGACAACACGACCGGTGCGTTGCGGCTTTACGAAAAGGTAGGAATGGAGCCTGTCCCGGCGTTCACGATCTGGTCGAAGAACATCGGCAAAGGGTGACGGGGCGGGCGCGTGTCGAGGCGCTAAGAGACCTGCTCGACTCCGAGTACTCTTGAAGCATGCAGCGACGGCGGATCTGGCTCCTGGCATGCCTCGGTGGAGTCCTCGCCTGCAGCCTGGCATCCGCACTCCCGGCGGCCACGCCTTCCCTTTCCGTCTCACCGGCCTCCATTCGAGCCGGCGGCACCATTCGGCTGAGCGGCTCTGCCGACGGCTGCACGCTCGGAAGCAACGTGTTTCTGCTCTCGCGGGCGTTCGTGCGCAGGCACGAGTTCGCCGGGGTCCCCGCCGCCCTCGCGAAGGTGCGCACGGGCGGCGCCTTCAAGGTCTGGACGACGATCCCGCGCGCGCGCAGGCCAGGGCACTACGTCATCACGGCAAGATGCGGCGGTGGCAACCTTGGTGTCTCGGTCTCGCTGCGAGTAAGAAGACCTGCGTGATCGAGATTGCGATACTGACGCTGCTCGAACAGAACGAGTCACTCGGTTACGAGCAGATTGCCCTTCACCTCGATGAGCCGCCAGAGAAAGTGCGCAGCGCTCTGACGGCGCTGCGCCGTCGCCGTTTCGTCGACGCTCTCGGAGTCAGCGAGGTCATCGGTCACACGACGGCGGCGGTCGCTTACTGGCGACTCACTGAGCTCGGGCAGGGAGAGCTCACGCGTCTACGCGCGAGGTAACGGCAGACCTCTCACTCCGGCTCGACGATCGCGTCGAGCTCCACTTCGACCAAGGCCCCTTCGGGGATCAACCGGCCGACGTAGTAGGTGGTGTTGGCCGGATCGACGCCGGCAAACGCTTCGGCGTGCGCACGAACTGCCTCCCTCCAGTCGCAATCGGGTGCGAGCAGAAGACGCGTCCGGACGACGGCCTCGGGACCCGCGCCGAGCTCGGCCGCCGCCCCGAGCGCTTTGCGGATCGCAGCCTGGGTCTGCAGGAAGGAATCGCCCGGATGAAGGACTCGTCCCTCGGTCAGCGCCGCCGTACCGCTGACCGCGACATGGGGTCCGTACTTCACGGCCCGGGAGTACGCGGCAACTTCACCGAACCCGCCGTCGTCCCTGACTCGTTCCCCCACTACGCGTTGATCATATGCTGGCTGGGTCATGACGGAAATGCGGCTCTATGACCTGCGCGTCACCGTCGAGCGGATCGAAGGCCGCTCCGTCTGCGGGCTCGAGGTCGGCGACTATTTCGAGGTGACGGAGTCGAACAGGATCCGGATCCCGGAGGGCAAGCACTTCTGCATGTATGCACTCCAGTCGGTCCTGCCACTCCTCCCTGCGAAGCAGCGTCGGCTTCCGGATTCCGACTGGCTCGAGCAGGACTCGCTCGTGTGCTGCCCAGACCCGGACGAGCGCGTCGTGATGCGGATCGAAAGAACAGGCGAGCGGATCCTCCGCACCGAAGACCTGACGTGACCGGAGACAGGCGGCAGCTCGGCCTCGGGCTGCAGACGGACAAGGGACCAGGCGACTACGGGCCGCTCGCGCGAATGGCTGAGAACGCGGGCTTCGACGTCGTCACGACGTTCAACGACCTCTGGTTCCAACCGGCGCTGCCTGCGCTCCTCGAGATCGCGGCGGCGACGGCGCGCGTGCGAATCGGGCCGTCGTGCCTCAATCCATTCACTGTCCATCCCGTCGAGATCGCGGGCCAGACCGCCGTGCTCGATGCGATTTCGAACGGGCGGGCTTTCCTCGGGCTTGCCCGCGGTACTTGGCTCGAGCCGCTCGGTCTGGATCAGTCGGATCCGGTGACCGCCATCCGCGAGACGTGGGAGATCGTACAGCGCCTGCTGTCCGGCGACGACTCCGGTTACACGGGTCGGAGGTTTTCGCTCCCGCAAGGGCAGCGACTTCGTTTCCCGATCCTCCGCGATGAGGTGCCGCTGCTCGTCGGCACGTGGGCGCCGCGACTCTCGGCATTCGCCGGTGCGGAAGCTCACGAGCTGAAGGTCGGGGGCAGTGCGAATCCCGATGTCGTGCCAGTGATGCGCGAGCGCATCGGGAATCCGGCCGTCGGCATCGTGCTCGGCGCGGTGACGGTCGTCGACGACGACGGCACACGGGCACGTCAGATTGCCCGGCGCGAGGTCGCGATGTACCTCGCGGTCGTCGCAGAGCTCGATCCGACCGTCGAGGTCGACCCCGAGCTGATCCGACGAGTACGCGAGCACGTAGTAATCGGGGATCACGCTGCGGCGGGCTCGCTGATCTCGGACGACCTGCTCGACCGGTTCTCCTTCTCGGGAACGCCGGACCAGGTCGCAGACCACGCTGAGGCGGTCTTCGCCGCAGGGGCCCGGCGCGTCGATTTCGGAACGCCACACGGCGCACCCGAGCGTCGAGGCGTCGAGCTCCTCTGCACCGGCGTGCTGCCGCGGCTCCGCCCTGCGGGTTAGACGACCTGCGGCTCGGGCACGAGGCGGCCCTCGGCGAAACGCTCCGGGTCGAGGATGCCGAGTGCCTCGTCCTCATCACCGTCGAGCACAGCCTCGGCCAGGATCCTCCCGACGGCGGGCGCGTGCATGAAACCGTGACCGCTGAAGCCGGCGGCGACCCATACCCGATCGCGCACACGGCCGAGGATCGCCTGGTGATCCGGCGTCACGTCGTACAGGCCCTCGACGAGATGCGGAAGCGCGACGTACACCAGGCGCGGCAGGAGCGCCTCACGCGCAAGTCTGACCGTGGTACGCCAGCTCTCGGAGTCGGTTTCGGGCTGGCCATGCGCACCGAGATCGCTCGCGAGCAGACGCCCGTCGCCAAGCTGCTTCGCCGCAAAGCGAAGCTCGGCCGAGACGACCAGGGGTTCGAGCAGCCGCTCGGCGATCGGCTCGCTGAAGAAGAGGTAGCGAGCTTCGGCACGGATGGGAAGCTCCGGAAGGAGCCGAGGCGTGTCGACGCCCGCCGCGATCACGACGGCGCCCGGCTGGACCTCGTTTCCGTTTGCCAATTTGACGACACCGTCGTCGTCGATCGATCGCGCGTCGTCGAGCTGCAAGTCCGCCAGCTCGCCGAATGCCTCGACGATCGACTGAGGCCGGTCGAAGTAGCCGTCGTCGGAGCACCAGGCACCACCCGCCACACCCGCGGCGTCGAGACCGGGCACGAGCTCCGCCGCCAGGTCCGGTGTCACGATGCTGGACGCAACGCCGAGGCTGTTCTGAAGTCGAACGTTCGCGCGCAGCTTCGCGAGGGCGCCGTCCGAGTGTGCAAGAAAGAGATAGCCACACGCGCGAAAGCCCGGATCGACTCGCATCTGCAATCGCTCACGGACGTTGGAGAAGTAGTCCATGGACTCGCGCGCGAGTAGGCAGTTGACGCGAGTGCCCCATTGCTGACGAACGCCGCCAGGCTGAACACCGGAGGCGCCCGCGCCGATGCCGGCACGGTCGAGCACGATCACGGACGCGCCGCGCTCCTTGAGGTGGTAAGCGATCGACAGCCCGACGATGCCCGCCCCGATGACCAGAACGTCGGGCTCTGCACGCATGACGCGAGCCTAGATCCTCTGAAGTACGTCGAGCTCGTCGAGGCTCGGCGCGTTTCGGATCGACGGGCTCAACGTGCCCCACAACGCGAGCACGAGACCGAAACCGGCGAAGACGGCGATCGCCGCACGCTCCGACGCGTAGGTCAGCAGCAGCCCTGCGGTCAGGGGTCCCAGCGGGGCGATGAGGAGCGAGATCGTACTCCTGACACTCTCGACCCGACCGAGCAACCGGTCGGGGGTCAGCGCGACGCGATAGCCCTCGACAACGGAATTCGTCACCGGGATCACCACCGCCACCGGCAGGATCGAGGCGGTCAGGACGTAAACGTTCGGCCAGACGAGGAATGCGGCGCAGCCGAGCCACGCCCAGAGCTCCATGCGGAGGATCGCCTTCATCGAGAAGAAGCGGCGGAAGAGCGGTGATGCCAACGAGCCGAGGAGGAGGAAGGCGCCGAACGCGGCAGTGAGCACGCCGATCTCACCGCCCGACAGGCCCTCGCTCCTTCCGATGACGACGAGAGCGAACAGGAGCCCTGGTCCGGCGAAGTTGCCGAGCCCGTAGATGAACGCGCAGGTCCTGAGGAAGGGCCTGTCCCAGAGGAAGCGGAAGCCTTCGGCGAGCTGCGACCGCAAGCGCGAGGTGTCGACCTCGCGCTCCTCCTGGAAGGGCGTTCGCATCGCAAGGATCGAGAGGAACGAGAACGCGTACGACACTGCATCGACGAAGAACGGAACGGCGCGGCCGAGCCCGAAGAGCGCGCCTCCGAGCGGCGGCCCGGCGAGCATCACGGTCGCCTCACGTGCTCCGCGCGCTCCCACGGCAGCGGGCAGTTGGCGTGGCGGCACGACGGCGCGGAGCGCACCGGCCTGCGCGGTGCCGAAGAACGCCGAGCCCGTCCCCTCGACGAACGCGACGATCGGGATCGGCCAGAAAGCGCTCCGGTCGAGCAGGACCGTGACGACGAGGCCGGCGATCGCGAGCGCGCGCACGGCGTCGGCCGCGATCATCACGTGCTTGCGGTTCCAGCGATCGGCTGCGATCCCGGCGAACAGGCCGAAGACTGCAGAAGGGAGGAGGCGCGCAAAGCTCACCAGCCCGGCCTTGGCAGGTGAGTGCGTCACCGCGAGCACGAGCAGCGGGTAGGCGATCGAGGTCGACGCGCTGCCCATGGTCGAGAGCAGCCGCCCTGTCTCGAGCAACACGAAGTCGCGGTTTCGCCACAACGGAACCGTGCTCATCCGGCAACAGTTTCAGGTCCGAGCAAACCGGACGTCGGTCTCTCGTCAGCC
>JACDEU010000079.1 GCA_013816245.1 Actinomycetota bacterium
CGCTTCGCCGGTTGCGCGACCGGATCGGGGAGGAAGGCGTCGAATTGCTCTCCGCAAACGACGCAGGTGGCGACGACGCGGTTGCCGCGTGCAACTCGATGGGCCTGCTCGGCGGCGGCCGGCGGCTCGTGATCGTCGAGGAGGTGGAGCGCTGGAAGGCACCGGACACGAAGGCGATCGCCGCCTACCTCGGGAGCCCCGCACCGGACACCGTTCTCGCGTTGGTCGCAACGGAGCTGAAAAAGGACTCGGCGCTCGCCAAGGCATGCGCGAAAGTGGGAGACCTGCTCGTCTACGACGTCCCGAAGCGTCGCGTGCCCGAGTGGGTCACGAAGCAATTCTCGGACCGCGGCGTCACGATCGACCAGGAAGCGGTACGGCTGCTGGTCGAGGTGGTCGGAGAGGACCCGGAGGAGCTCTCCAGCGAGGTGGACAAGATCGCGACGTGGGCCGGGGAGGACCCGGTCGGTGTGCCCGAGGTCGAGCAGCTCGCTGCCGGTTGTGCGGAAGTGCCGGGCTACGAGCTCACCGACGCGTGGGGTCGCCGTGATCTGGGCGCCGCACTCGCTTCCTGCCAGACGCTGCTCGAACGCTCGGGCGATCCGGTCTCCCGCACGGTTCCGTCACTCATCGGCCTCCTGGTCGCGCACGTCGCGCGGGTCCGCGACTGCCAGCTGCTCGCCGACGAAGGCTTGAGCTCCCGCGAAGCGGCGTCGCGGCTGAAGCGGCATCCGTTTTACGTCGAGAAGCTCTTTGCGCAGTCCCGTAACTACGACTCGGACGAATTGCGCGGAGCGGTTGTGCGGCTCGCCGAGCTCGACCACGCAGTTAAAGGCGGCTCTCGGCTCGCAGTCGATCTCGAGCTCGAGCGCGCGCTGATCGACATTACGCGGCCCCGCGAGGCCGCGCTCGCGAGCTAGCGCTTCCCGGCGGAGACGAGGCGGGCAGCCTGCGCCTTGCGGCGCGCGGCTGTGTTCCGGTGCAGCGCGCCCTTGGCCACCGACCGATCGAGCCAGCGCTCGAGCGCGAGGCGCTCGGTCTCGACTTGATTCTTGTCTCCGGCCGTGACCGCAGCTTCCAGGCGTTTCGCCAGCGTCTTCGCGGTCGAGCGGTAGCGCAGGTTCTCGAGCCGCTGCCTGGCGGCCGACCGAACGCGCTTCTTCTGTTGGTTGATGTTCGGCATCGCGTGAAAAGGCCCGCAATCCGCGGGCGCGATGATGGTACCAAAGGCGCTCTGAGTCGAGGCTGCGCCGTTCAGCGCCCTCCCTATACTCGCCGCGTGGACGAGCACTCAGGCCGGCGGCTCGCGAGGTCGACGGCGATCTTCTCGCTCGCCACCGGCCTCTCCCGGATCGCCGGCCTCATCCGCGAGGTCGTTGCCGCCTATTACTTCGGCGCCGCGGGGAAGATCAACGCGTTCACGGTCGCCTTCCAGGTGCCGAACCTGATCCGGGCGCTGGTCGCCGACGCGGCGCTCTCGTCGGCGTTCGTCCCGGTCTTCACGGAGCTGCAGGAGAAGGGGGAGCGCCAGCGCGCGTGGCGTGTCGCCGCGAGCCTCTTCTGGCTCGTCCTGCTCGGGCTGAGCGCGCTGACAGCGATCTTCATTTTGGTCGCACCGTGGATCATCGGCCTCTTCGGCGACCCCGGCGGCGACCGGCAGCTCGCGATCGGTCTCTCTCGCGTGCTCTTTCCCATCGTCGCCCTGCTCGGCGTGTCGGGGATCGTCGTCGGGATCCTCAACAGCTACGAGCGCTTCACAGTGCCTGCGCTCAGCCCGATCTTCTGGAACCTCGCGATCATCGTCGGGCTCGTGCTCGGCGTGCCGAACGCGGACTCGACCGACGGCAAGCTCTACGTGTACGCGATCTCGATCGTCGTCGGCACCGTGATCCAGGTGCTTCTGCCGATGCCCTGGCTTCGCGGCCTCGACGGCAAGCTGCGCGTGCTGATCGACTGGCGCGACCCGGCGGTGTGGCGGGTGCTCAAACTGATGCTGCCGGTCACGCTCGGTCTCGGACTGATCAACTTCAACGCCGTCGTCGACTCGGTCTTCGCCTCGCGACTGATCGATCCCTCGCTCGCGCCGACGGCGATCGACAAGGCGTTCCGTCTCTACATGCTCCCGCAGGGCATCTTCTCGGTCGCGATCACGACCGTCCTCTTTCCCTCGCTGGCACGCCTGTCCGCGCGCGGCGACCAGGCGGGGTTCCGCAACACGCTCGCGTCGGGGCTGCGGCAGATCGCGTTCCTGCTCATCCCGGCAGGAGTGATCAGCGCAGTGCTTGCCGAGCCGATCACGCGGCTCGTGTATCAGCGCGGCCACTTCGAGCCGTCGCAGACGCCGGTGGTCGCGGGCGCACTCGCCGCTTTCTCGGCCGGCCTCTTCTTCAACGGGATGATGCTGTTGCTGAACCGCGGCTTCTTCAGCCTGCAGTCGAACTGGATCCCGACATTGATCGCGCTCGGGAACCTTTGCTTGAACGCTGCACTCGACGCTCTGTTCTACCGCTTTGGAACGTGGGGGATCCCGCTCGCGACTTCGCTCGTCAACGTTGCGGGAAGCGTTGTCCTGCTCGTGTTGATGCGCCGCCGCCTGGGCCGGCTCGGGTTCGGCGAGATCATGGACTCGATCCTGCGAATCGTGACCGCCTCAGCCGTGCTCGCGGGAGCTGCCTACGGCACGTGGTACGGGCTCGACCGCGCCCTCGGCCGTGCCTTCGTGGGACAGCTCGGATCGGTAGGCGTGGCGCTCGTCGTCGGCACTGCCGTCTACCTGCTCATGTGCCGTGCGCTGAAGGTTCGTGAGCTAGGCGCGTTGCTAGCGTTGCGAAACCGCTTGAAACGCGCGTAAAAGCCATGGCCCAGCACCGCATCCGCAACTTCTCGATCATCGCCCACATCGACCACGGGAAATCTACCCTGGCCGATCGCATCCTCGAGCTCACGCATGCCGTCGCCGACCGCGACATGCGCGCGCAAGTCCTCGATTCGATGGATCTCGAGCGTGAGCGGGGCATCACGATCAAGGCGCAGGCCGTGCGAGTGGAGTGGAAGGGCCATCAGCTCAACCTGATCGACACGCCGGGGCACGTCGACTTCACCTACGAGGTCTCGCGCTCCCTGCAAGCCTGCGAGGGCGCGTTGCTCGTGGTCGACGCCGCCCAGGGAATCCAGGCGCAGACACTGGCGAACGCGTATCTCGCGATCGAGAACAACCTCGAGATCGTTCCCGTCGTCAACAAGATCGATCTCCCACAGGCAGACCCCGATGCAGCGGCGGCGGAAGTCGCAGATCTCATCGGTGACGACCCGTCGCACGTGCTGCGGATCTCTGCGAAGACCGGCCAGGGCGTCGAGGACGTGCTCGACGCGATCATCGAGCGCGTTCCACCACCTTCGGGTGACCCGGACGCGCCGGCGCGTGCGCTCATCTTCGACTCGTCGTACGACCAGTACCGCGGAGTGGTTGCATTCGTTCGCGTCGTCCACGGCCGCTTCTCAGCGCGCGAGCCCTTGCGGGCGATGGCGCTCGGCACGCGCTTCGAGGCGGAGGAGCTCGGGTTCTTCGCGCCGGACCGCAGGGAGACCGGCATGCTCGAAGCCGGCGAGGTCGGGTACGTGATCACAGGGTTGAAGGACGTCTCGCGCCTACGCGTCGGCGACACGATCACCTCGGAGAAACGACCGGCGAGCCAGCCGCTGCCCGGTTACAAGGATGTCAAGCCGATGGTCTTCTCGGGTCTCTTCCCGACCGATTCGGACGACTATCCGGAGCTCCGTGACGCCCTGGAGAGGCTCAAGCTGAACGACGCCGCCCTGTTCTACGAGCCCGAGACGTCTCAGGCTCTCGGCTTCGGCTTCCGCTGCGGCTTCCTCGGCCTCCTCCACATGGAGATCGTGCGCGAGCGGCTCGAGCGCGAGTTCGACCTCGACCTGATCGTGACCGCTCCGAACGTCGCATATCGCGTCAAGCCGCCGAACGGTGACTGGGTCGAGGTGCACACGCCGTCCGACATGCCGAACGAGATCGAGGAAGTCGAGGAGCCGTACATCAAGGCGTCGATCATCGTGCCGAAGGAGTACGTCGGGGCCGTCATGGAGCTGAACAACGAGCGGCGCGGCCGCTTCGACCATATGGAGTACCTATCCGAGGCCCGGGTCCACCTGACCTACGAGTTGCCGCTCGCGGAGATCGTGCTCGACTACTACGACGCGCTGAAGTCGCGCACCCGCGGCTACGCTAGCTTCGACTACGACATCATCGGCTTCCGCCCAGGAAAGCTCGTGCGCGTGGACGTCCTCGTCGGCGGCGAGCCGGTCGACGCCCTCTCGCTGGTCATCCACCGTGACTCCGCCTACGACCGCGGACGCCTTTTGGTCGAGCGGCTGCGTGAGGAGATCCCGCGCCAGCATTTCGATGTCGCGATCCAGGCGGCGATCGGTTCCCGTGTGATCGCGCGCGAGACCGTGAAGGCCCGGCGAAAGGACGTGCTGGCCAAGTGCTACGGCGGCGACATCTCGCGCAAGCGCAAGCTGCTCGAGAAGCAGAAGAAGGGCAAGAAGCGGATGAAGCAGGTCGGAATGGTGGAGGTGCCGCAGGAGGCCTTCCTCGCGGTGCTCAATCTCAACGACGAGAAGAAGTCGTCATGACGCGCCATCTTTACGTGCATCTGCCCTTCTGCGCCCACCGTTGCGGCTACTGCGACTTCGTGACTGCGGTAGGCCGGCAGGAGCAGCACGGGCCGTATGTCGACGCGCTGCTGTCGGAGCTGGATCTGGAGCGAAGTCTCCTCGCGCCAACGCTGGAGACGGTCTTCCTCGGCGGAGGCACGCCGACGTTCACCGAACCGCACGCACTCGAGCGACTGCTCACCTCGCTGCCTCGAGCCGACGAGGTGACCGTCGAAGCCAACCCCGAGACCGTCACGCAGGAGCTCGCCCGCATGTTGCGCTCGCACGGCGTGAACCGTGTCTCGCTCGGCGTGCAGAGCTTTCGTCCGCATCTGCTGAGCGTCCTCGACCGTGTTGTTCATCCGGACACCGTCCGGCGCGCCTTTTACCATTTGCGTGATGCCGGATTTGACAACATCTCCTTCGATCTCATCTACGGCATCCCCGGCCAGAGCGCCGCCGACCTCGAAACCGACCTCGCCGATGCGCTGGAGCTGGGGCCTGAACACCTGTCGTGCTACGAGCTCGAGGCGAAGCCGGGAACGCGCTTCACTCACGCCCACGGCGACGAGCTCGCGCGCCAGGCCGACTCGATGGAGACGTATTTCGAGGCCGTCGTCGAGCGTCTGACCGAAGATGGGTACCGGTGGTACGAGACTGCGAACTTCTGTCGCGGCGGCGATCGGGACCTGCGCTCGCGCCACAACCTGGCGTACTGGCTCGGGCTCGACTATCTCGGACTAGGTGTCGGCGCGGTGTCGACCTTCGCAGGCCGCAGGTGGCGGAACGCCCCAGGGCTGTCCCGATATCTGCAAGCCCTCGCGAAAGGCGAGCGGCCCGAGCGTGAGCTCGAGCAGCTTTCGGTGGAGGTGCAGCAGCAGGAACGCGTGATGCTCGGGCTACGACTCGACGAGCCGCTCGTGCTCGGGGAGCTCGCAGGCGTCCTCGACCGGGATGCGCTGCTTCGGCTCGAGCGCCTCGGCCTCGTCGAAAGCGATGCGCGGACGCTCGCGCTCACACAGCGGGGCAGGTTTCTCGGCGGCGGTGTGACCGCAGACCTGCTGGCCTGAAGGCATCGCTAAAATTCCTGCAAATGGCGTCTGATCCAACCACGAATCTCAGCGATCGCCAGCGCGAGCTGCTGGCGCTCGTGATCGAGGAGTACGTCGCTACGGGCCAGCCCGTCGGCTCGCGGTATCTCGTCGAGCGCGGGAGCCTGAGCGTTTCGCCCTCGACGGTGCGCAACGAGCTCGCGGATCTGGAGAGCCGTGGGCTCCTCACGCACCCGCACACCTCCGCCGGGCGCGTTCCGACCGAACAGGGTTACAGGTTGTACGCGGGCGGGATTCTGGCCCGACAGGACCCGCGGCCGGGCACGTTTCCGCTCGACCTCTCGGAGCTGCGACGCGAGATCGACTCCGCTCTCGAGGCGACGACCGACGCCCTCTCGCGTGTGAGCAGTCAGCTCGCACTCGTGTCGGCGCCGCCGCTCGAGACGACTCTCGTGCGCCATATCGAGGTGCTGCTGCTCAACCCACGCACCGTGATGGCGGTCGTGATCACCTCGACGGGCGGGGTGGCGAAGAGCGTCGTCACGTTCGACGACGCCGTCGACGCAGGGCTCGCCAAATGGGCCGGGGAGTACCTGAACGACCGTCTCACCGGATTGCAGATGGGCACGAGCCGTCTCCGCCGCGAGCTGGAGGACCCGAGCCTCTCGTCCGGCGAGCAGCAATTCCTGGCCGCCTTGAAGCCGGTGTTCACGAACCTGCTCGCGGCCGAGCAGCGGTTGTACGTCGGCGGCGCGGCCGGACTGCTCGACGCTGCGCGTGACGACGAGCTCGGCATTTATCGCCACGTGCTGGTGACGCTCGAGCGCAGAGCTGCGCTGCTCGAGATCCTCGGCGAGGCACTGGACCCGAGACGTGCATTCGTCCGCGTCGGCGGCGAGCTCGCCCATCCCGCGTTTCAGGATGCCGCGCTGGTTGGCGCGACCTACGGGCTCACGAACCGGCCGCTCGGCGCCGTTGGCCTGCTCGGCCCGGCACGAATGGACTACGACAAGGCGATCCGTTCGGTGCGCGGAGCAGCGCAAGAGCTGTCGCGCTTCGTCGAAGAGGTTTACGAGGACAACTGAGGCCGGCGCTAACCTAGACGCGTGGCGACCACCGAGCGCGATTACTACGAGCTCCTCGGCGTGTCGCGTACTGCGAGCCCCGACGAGATCAAGAGCGCATTCCGAGGGCTCGCGCGTGAGCTCCACCCGGACGTGTCAGAGGCGCCGGACGCAGAAACTCGGTTTCGCGAGGTCGTCGAGGCCTACGAGGTCCTGTCCAGCTCCGAGCGCCGTGACCTGTACGACCGATTCGGCCATGCGGGCCTTCGCAGCGGCGGCTTCCAGCCGAGCTCGTTCGATCTCGGCAGCCTCTCGGACCTCTTCTCGGCGTTCTTCGGCGACGATCTCTTCGGAATCGGTGCGCGCGGAGGCCGCGGACGTGGCGACGACATTGCGGCCCGGATCGAGATCGACCTCGCCGAAGTCGCCACCGGGACGAAGCGAGAGGTGCCGTTCGGCGTCGCGGTGTCTTGCGACCGTTGCGGCGGCAACGGGGCGGAGCCCGACACGGCGATCAGGCCCTGCCCGACCTGCGCCGGAAGCGGACGGGTGCGCCAGGTCTCCCGGAGCGTGTTCGGTGAGTTCGTCCGGACCGGCGGCTGTCCCACCTGCAGCGGGACGGGGCAGCTGGTCGAGCATCCCTGCGAGCAGTGCCACGGGGCGGGACGCCTGATCCAGGAGCGCACGTTGGAGGTCGAGATCCCGCCGGGGATCCACGACGGTCAACGGATTCGCCTCGGCGGCGAAGGGCATGCGGGCACGCCGGGAGGACGCGCGGGCGACGCGTACGTCGAGGTGCACGTGCGGTACGACGAGCGCTTCGTCCGTGAGGGCAACGACGTCTACACGACCGTCGAGCTCACAATTACGCAGGCTGCTCTGGGTGCGACGGTGCAGGTGCCGACGCTCGATGGAGAGACGGAGGTGACGTTCGAGCCCGGCACGCAACCCGGCGAAATACGAGTCCTGCGTGGGCGCGGGCTGCCCGTGCTGCAGGGATTCGGGCACGGCAGCCAGCACGTGTTCGTGAACGTCAACGTCCCGCGGAACCTCAACGAGGAACAACGCCGCCTGCTCGAGGAGTTCGACCGCAATGCAACGGCCGAGACCTACGAGCCCGGCGAGGGTTTCTTCGACAAGCTGAAGAGCGCGTTCCGCTGAGGGTCATGCGGCGCGTCTCGGTCGCCGTGCCCGTGGAGCGCGCAGAGGAGGCGCGGGCGCAGATGCTCGAGCTCTTTCCAGAAGGCTTCGAAGAGGTCGAGTCTTCGGACGGGGTCGAGTTGATCGCCTACACCGATCCCGGTGGGGAGGAGCGACTGTGGCAGGCATTCGGCGGCGCGAGAGGACAGGACGTCGCGGCCGACTGGCGCGACCGCTGGAAGGCGTTTCATCACCCTGTCCGCGTCGGCCGGCTCTGGATCGGCCCGCCTTGGCATGACCCGCCTGACGATGCGATTCCGATCGTGATCGATCCGGGCCGAGCGTTCGGAACGGGCGCCCATCCGACTACACAACTCCTCGTCGAGCTCATGCTCGACATCGAGCCCGCGAGTGTCGTCGACTTCGGCTGCGGCTCCGGCGTGCTCGCGATCGTGGCCGCAAAGCTCGGGTTCGATCCCGTGATCGCGCTCGACACCGAGGAGAGCGCCGTCGCCGCGACGCGAGCAAATGCCGCCGCGAACGGCGTCGAGATCGAAGCGCGCCGGGTCGACGTCCTGAACGACGAGCTTCCTACTGCGGAGATCTCGCTCGCGAACATCACCCGTGCGTCGGTCGAGGCTCTCGCGCCGAGGTTGCGTTCGCAGCGATTCTTGACGTCGGGGTACTTCCCGACCGACGAGGACGTGCTCGCTGACTTCAGGCATGTCCGCCGGATCACACGAGAAGGCTGGGCGGCGGATCATTACGAAAGGAGGTGAAACGCCGTTTTCGGCCCAGTAGCATCCGGCCGATGACGACGTTCTCCGTCCGTTTTCTCGGCTGCAAGGTGTCCCATACCGATGCGCAGGACGTGCGCGAGCGGCTACTGGGCGACGGTCATGTCGAGCGCACTCACGACTCCGGCGCCGACGTCGCGGTCGTCAACACCTGCAGCGTCACGCACGAGGCCGTCCGCAAGTCGCGGCAGGCCGCGGCGCGGGCAGCCAGGACCCACCGCAAGGTGTACGT
>JACDEU010000006.1 GCA_013816245.1 Actinomycetota bacterium
ACTAACAACCGTGCCGGCGATGACGCCGCCTTGGTCGCCGCCGCCGCGAAGGGCACCCGGCGGGATTAGGGCAACGTAGAAGCCCTCACTAGTCCTGACCCAGCGGCTCGACGGCAGTTCCTCTCGGTCAATCCACATCGCTCGGACGCGCTGGCCGCGATGAATGGGATCGGTCGGGATGAAGAACTGGCCGTCTTCTTGGCAGTAGGAGCGGCCAGGGCCGCTTGAGGAATAGACCCGTGCGCCAACATCTACTTGCACCTCGAAGCGCGTCCGGACGGCCGTGCCGTCGTGGTAGAAGAGCTGGCCGCGCACGCCGTGCTGGTCGAGACCGAGACCGGCTTGACCCATCTCGTAGCGATCGGTTTCGCTGAGGTCGGTCGGACGCGGGACGACCAGCTCAAGATCGCGTTGCGGACTGAGAAGGCCAGCGATCTTCCAGTTAGCCTTGACCGGCATCTGCTCAACCTCGACGCGCTCGATCCAGTCCTCGGGCCACATGAAGCTGACCCGTCCCTCGTAGTCCGTTTGCAAGACGAGATCGCCGCCACGGCGGTTGTAGAGAACAACTTCTTTACGGGCGACTGGTCGCCCATCCGGGTACTTCAGAGTCAGCGTTCGCTCAATGCCCGGCGCGTGCGTCTCTAGGCTGCCTTTACGTAGATCTTCGGATGGCAGCTCGACGGTGACAACATCATCGAGCCCGCGTAGAGAGATGTCGCGCTTTACCGCGCGCTTCTCGACCGAGACGACGTTGATCCAGTAGTCGTCCCAGTCGAAAAACAGCCGGCCGTCGTAGTCGGTTTCGCCCTTAATCTCGCGACCACCGTTGCCTTCGATCTTGACTTCCTTCTTGGTCGCTGGGCGGCCATCGGGATAGAGAAGCAGCAGCACTGACATAGGGCGACGGTAAGTCCGGCCGAAGGGGCTTGCTGGCTATTCGCTTACGTAAGCGAAAAGGCCTTAGACCCTCAAAAACGGCCTTATCGTCGAGAGACGATGAGACCACACCACTTCCATAACGGGGCTGTTCTGCGAGGCAATGGGGCAGTCCATGGCCGGACACGGTGCGCCCCCACTTGGTCGCGTCACAACTGGCACGCGGGTCTCGCCGAAGCAACAGGAAGGGCGATGGATCTCGGGGTTCAGGCAGGTTCCCGCAAGGGCCGCGCGCTGACGATTGCCGTCATCGGCAGTACCGTCAGCTTGCGTGCTACGAACGCCGTGGCCGCAGGCAGCGTCAGCGACTGCAAACAAGGCGCGACCGGCGGCATCGTCAGCCTCTTTCAGAACATCGGCATTCTGCTGTACGTGATCGGCGGCGTTGTTGCCCTGGTCGCCTTTGCCGGCGCGGCCGTGATGTTCATGTTCTCCGGCGGCAATGAGGGTCGCGCCGAGAAAGGAATGCGCTGGGCCAAGAACACGGTCTGGGGCCTGGTCTTGCTGGCCGGCGGGTTCTTTATCCGCTCCGTTGTCGTTGATTTCGCCGCCAACTCCCACACCGTCGTCGCCGGCAAGGCGATGGGTGAAGGTGCCGACGCGCTCTTGACCAACTGTGGCCAGATCGGAGGGAGCAAGTGATGGATGGCCCCGACATCAATGGTCTTCTTGGACGCGCGCGTGAAGATGACGCGCTCACACCGGAGCTACCCGAGCGTCGCCGTCGAAGCGTCGGGCCACGCCGTGACATTGGTGTGCCGTCAATGGCGCCGGCAGAGAGCGCGCCATTGGTTGAGCAGCCGCCGGCGACACCGCAGCTTCACGACTTCGGCTCCATTGAGCTTGACGACCTAGATGTGTCTCCCCTGAATGCGCCTGACCGCGAGCACGTCCGCGCACGACTGGCCTCCCCGCCTGAGATGGCCCCGCCCGAGCCAGGTCCGGAAGGCGCAAAGTTCTGGAGCCCCCGCGTTCCGGTGGGGACGATCACGCTGCACGGCGTCGAGATTCCAGTCGAGGCTGACGGACGGCCGATCCTCGAACCGCTCGATGGCCGAGACTTCGGGCCAGGATCGCTCTCGCGCCTGGTTGAGCACTTCGAGTAGCGAGACGACTGCGACGGTGCAGCGGCCCTATTTGCCGGGGTCTTCGTTGTTGCCGAGATCTCCGGGGTCGGGCGACGGATCGTTGGTCGGCTCGGGCGAAGGTTCAGGTGTCGCCGGCGAACGATGAGGCAAGACGGCTTCTGCGCCGGTCTTTGCGGGCGGAGCCATCGCGGGCGCAGGCTTGGGTTCGGCAGGCGGCATCGCGTCGAACACGGCCGACTCCGTGGGGCTTTCGATGTAAGACGGCGACGTTGCGGTGCCAGCGTTTGTGCTCTCCGCTTCCATGGCTCGCACCGGCTCGGCAGCATCTGTGACGACCTCGATGTCATCGCCGAGCTGCGGGTTGCGCGCCTCCTCGATGTCCTGCATATCAGGGTGAAAGTCGGCGCTCGGTGCATTGCCATCGAGTTCGATGGCATCTGGGGCAATCGTGTAGCTCGGCGGCGCCTTTACTTTTTGTTGGCGGTCGTTGATGTCGCCTTCGCCGCCAGCCGCTTGTTCGCGTTGCGTCGCTGTCTGCACGTCGGGATGATCCAGTCTTTGCCTCTCGTCGTGCTGTTCCTGATCAAGCCTCGGAGTCGAGTCATTCGATGCTTCCGTTCTTCCGACGACGAAAGTTAGCTCTCCTGTGTCGTCAAGTCTCCGTAGTGAGTGTTCGATCGTCTCGGGCTCGGGATCGTCGAGCCAGCGACCGTAGGTTCTATCCGTCGCCACATCCTTGTCGAGCTTCTCCAACTGCTGCTGAACAGCCTCGGCCGTTGGCGCAATTTTTCGATCTCGCAAGTGTTTGGCAATGTATTCGCGGTGGGCCACATCGAGTTCTTCGTGCTCTAGGGGCGACTCTAGAGTGCGTTGTCGAAGACGGAAGTGGATGTGAGTCAAGAACAGCTCGCGATCCGCTTGGCCTTCTTGAATCTCATCATCCGTTCGAGAAGCTCTTTGGAGCAGAGCTACCGCTGGCGCCAAGGGCCGAGAGAGAAGTTTTCCCATGCGTGTGTCCTCGAAGTATCTGCCAGCCTTGACAGCCGGGTCATAAATGGCCTTCTCAACGGCCTCTCCAATAACATCTAGCTTCTTTTGGCGCCTTAGCTCTTCACGGAACCAGAACTCAGCCCGCTCATCGTTGATAACAAAGTCGCGGGCAATCGACGCTTTGGTGGCGGCCATCTCAAGCCGCCGGCGGAGCGAGTTCGCCGGCGCCGTGCAGTTCAAGCCATCGCCGGACGGGCTCTTTGTTCATCCTCTGCCAGATTCGTGCAGGAGCTGGCAGCCTTGTCAGTTTCTCTTGAAAGTCAGCAGCCGATTGGACGTTCAGTAGGAAGGAGAACCCAACACTCAACAACCCAGCAACGGAAAGCACCTGCGACAAGACAGCCTCCTCATCAGGTTCAGCCGCGCTTTCTCGCATGAGAAGCTCCATCGTCACCGAACCTCTGGCGAGGTTCGTGACAACAATGTGACTGAAGTCATTAAGCCGCGCATAGAAGCCGGCCTGAACTTCGGGAGACTGCTTCAGCACGTATGGCGCTTCAGCTACGAAGTCTATGTAGTAGCCGTAAGCGTCCCCAATGAGGTTCCCCAGCTCATCACTTAACTGATCCTGAAGAGGAGCAAGTTCGAGAGTAGACATACCACCACTATCGCCCCACCAAGGCGGGCACGCCGGGATTTCGCTTAGCGGCGCCTCTGCCTCTTCCGCGCCTCGACCAGCATCGCCCCAAAGCCGCCGTGTCGTTGCAGCGAGCTCAGCGGTGGCAAGTCTTCATCCGCACGCGCTTTCTGCTGGTAGAGCCGCTGCGTCAGGCGCTCACTAGCCGAGAGCTCCGCGAGCAGACGAACGAGCGCGTCGAGACACTCCTGGTGTGTCCAGCGGTGTCGCCGGCGCCTAACCGGCTCGAAACTGGCGCCGAGCTCGACCGGCTTTGAGTAGTCGGGGCGCTGCTCGCGCGGCACCAGTCCGGTCGGCGTCCATTTGCCCCAGTCGTCTCTCGAGACGCGCAGTTGGGCTACGTAGTCACCCCAGCGCCCGGACTTCTTCGCCAGCGAAAAACCGTTGGCCCTAGCGAAAATTTCTAGCTCGTGCTGGGTCGGCAATGCCCCCAGGCTCTCTAGGGCCAGCTCTAGGGCTTGCACTATGGGGACGCCTTGATGCGTCGGCTTGTTACGGGGCCTGGGGTCGAGCCCAGCGATTTTTAGGGCCGCATCCCAACTGCCAGCAACCCGGACGATCTGGCCTTCCGTTGGCAGCAAGGGCGCGCTGCGATGGCCGCGCCGAAGGCTGGCCCTTTCGAACATCCGCGTGCGCTCTTCAAGGTAGTCCGCCGGCAGCAGCGTCTTCTTGCCAAGGCGTAGAGCAACCGTCCTTAGCGCCGCCTTGACCACGCTGGCATCAAAGAACTCTTCTTCCCCGTCGCCCAGGTGCTGCCCGAGGCTGATGTCTTTATCACGGGTCGGATCGGTCGCTAGGGCAAGCACGTCCCGCCAGGGCATCTTGAGGCGTACTGCTGTCTGCTTGCCGCTTGGCGCATCGGCGTAGCCGCTCCTAGTACGGGCGTAGTCGTATTCGCGCTGCGAGATCTGGCCCGGCGCCGTTGGGCTAGCGACCACGGCCACTGCCCCAACAACATCAAGCAAGGTGCGCAGGTCGTAGCGGGCCTCGTAGCGGCCGGTCTTTGTCCGCTCGTTGTAGCTCACCTGACTCAAGCTATTTGGCCCATCGGCCAGGGCCGGCGCGGCCCTAATTGCACAAATCCAGCGAACTCACTCAAAGGAGTGATCTTTAGGCCACACCCCTATCAACACTCCATTGCCAGAAAGGACGCCCTAGCTTCGATCTACTAATGCCCGTCCAGCGCATCAGCCCACCGCTTCACCTTCCCGGCGCCACTGAGTTCTCTGCCGACCGAGATGTGCTGAGTGCGCTTTGGCTAGTCAAGACGCTGAAGCAGACCAAGTGGCTCTACCGCGACCTCGAAGCAGCGACGCTGCTTGATAAGAACTGGGGCCGGCGCAAGGAGCCCGGCAGTTGGGCACTGGCTTACCTGGCCTTCGTTGTCTCTGACTGCCGGGCCGCTGTTGAGAAGTGGTGGGCCGAGGCGCCGATTGAACTCTGGCGGGAGTGCGGCTTCGCCCGGCGCCCGAGTTACCAGACGACCTATGAGCGGTTCGTCGAGCTCGAGTGCGTCGCTGACGAGTTCGCCAAGGTCGCTAGCAAGCTCATCCAACACTGCAAGAAGCACGAGTCACAGATTGGCGCGCACGTCCATATTGACGGCACCGAGGCTGAGACTCACGCCGCGCCCGTTCATGACTGTCAGCCGGGTGAGGGTTGCCAGTGGGGCGGGGCTAAGCCCAGTCGCACGGCCAAGCGGCCTCGGCGGGTCTCAACGGATGTTGTTCGTGCCGAGCGCCAGAGAGACGCCGACGATGTTCCTAACGAGACCCCGAACATCGGTGAGGCTGACGAAGTAAAAGAGATGCCTGATGGACGATTGCGCTTCCGTATTGGACCAGCACTGGTATCGCACGCTTGACGCCACTGCCGGCTTTCGGGCCTATATGGGAGCACGTGGTGCGCGCCGATTTTGGCACGGCTACTACAACATCAAGAGCATTGACCACTACACCGGAGCACCGCTTGCCATAGGCATTTACTCGGCGTCGAAGAACGAACACACCTGTTATCCAGACCTGTTTGAGCGCCTGCAACGGAACATTGGGGGCAACCCGGAGAGCATCGTTGCTGATAAGGGCTTCTCGATTGAAGCCGTCTTCGCGCACAACACGAATAACGGCGTGGCCTCGGTTATTCCCTGGCGCAAGGGCAAAGGGCGCTTGCAGCGCCAGGACTTTGACACGCACGACAGGCACGGCATCCCGCGCTGCAAGCACTGCGGCGCTGAGTGTGAGTTCATCCGCTTCCGCGTCGAGAAGGGCGGCCCTCGTCTTTGGTTTCGTTGTCTGAACCAGGCCAATAGAACGCCGGCGGCTTGCGCGCGTATTCAGTCGATCACTTGTAAGACCGACTACCGGCTGTTGCTGCCGCTTTGGCGCACCGAGCCCATCTACCACGAGCTCGCTAGCAGTCACTCGCAGTACGAGCGAGTTCATCGCCATTGGCGCGAGCGTTACTTGGTTGCCGGTGACAATCTGGCGACCCGCCCGAAGCGCCGGGGGATTGGCTGCCAGGAGCTACGCGCCCAGGCGGCACTGCTCGCTGAGTGGCTGCGCATCTCTTGGCGTGAAGGTTGGCTTGGCAGCGCGAGACGCAACAAGAAGTCGCCGGCGCGCTACGCCTCCTTTGGCGTTACTGGCAGCCGGGGCCTTAAGAAGTTCCGCATCAAGGCTGGCCTTCGTGTTCCGTACGGCCAGCAGGCCGCATTGCTTGGCCTTGGCGAAGCAACGCCGCCCTCTCGTCGCGTTGCTGCACCACCGGGTGACCCGCCCGACTACGGCGGCGTCCCCTTCTAGTCGTCAGAAGGCGCCGGCGACCTAACCAACATCGAGCGAACAGGCTCCGCGACAAGCGGGGCCTCAGCTTGTTCTCAGAGCGCCGGTTAGTCGTTCCTTCGGGGCGAATTTGCCTGCAAAAGCGGTTCGAACCGGCGACCGCCAGCAAGTGTCGTCGAGATGCTCTGCTGCCGGGTGAAATTTCGGCTAATCCAGAGGTCTTGCCGAAACACTCGAGTGGAGCTAGCCGGGCTCGAACCGGCGACCTCCTGGGTGCGATCCAGGCGCTCTCCCAACTGAGCTATAGCCCCGCGGTCGGGGAAGTGTAGCTTCCGGTTTCCGTGGAGACGAATCGTGTCGAGGCCTTCAGCGACGGCGTTTTCGCCATCGCGATCACGCTCCTGATTCTCACCGTGGGGATCGACCGCTCGCCGCGCGGCGACCTCGGCGGCTACCTGACCGGGCTCTGGCCCGCGTATCTCGCTTACACCGCCAGCTTCTTGACGATCGGGATCATGTGGATCAACCATCACCTGATCTTCCGGCAGTTCGCGCGGGCCGACGGGCCGATGATGATCCTGAACCTGCTCCTCTTGATGCTGATCGCCTTCTTGCCGTTCCCGACGCGCGTCGTCGCGGAGTTCGCGCGCTCGGGCGCCGACCGCCGGGATGCAGCACTGCTCTACGGGCTGACGACGACGATCACCGCGATCTGCTTCATCGCGCTGTGGCTATACGGATCGCGCCGGCTCTTGCATCCGGACGCCGATCCGCGTGTCGTCAGCGGCATCACGAGGAGCTACTTGCCCGGGATGCCGGTCTACGGGGCGGCAACGCTCCTCGCGTTCGTCAGCGCCACGGCGAGCCTGGTCATATTCGGCCTGATCGCCATCTTCTACGCACTCGCGGCTGCATTGTTCTCGCGAACGCCCTCGACCGTCGAGCGCACGGCTGCTTCGGGCGACCCACCGCTGTAAGCCGCGGAGCCGAGCAGCACCATCACGCCGGACCTCGTTCCTGCAGCCATTACTTGCTCAGCAGCGTTGTCCGGCCCGACGCCGCCGCCGAGCACGGCAACACAGCGTTTCGCGCTACCACGGTGACACGCGGCGATCTCGGCGCGCACTTCCTCCGGAGTGTCGTACACCGTCCCCGTGAACGATCCCACCTGCACGAAGTCGGCGCCGCAGAGTCGCGTGAGCTCTGCGATCACGTCGGGAGCAACACCGATGGTGCGACTCCTTGCCCACAGTGCCGCACCGACGCGGTGGGCGAAGATCGGCACGCCGAGCTCCGCTTCGCGTAGCGCGCGGACGGAGTCGAGGCCCTGTGCGAAAGCGTTCACCATCACCGCTCCCGCACCCAACTCGACGACGCGGGCGGCGCGCTCGAGCAGCGAGTCGATCGGGCCCGTCACGTTCGCCGCATAGCGAACGCTGCCCGGCAACACGGCCGCGACTGCGGAGACCCGCGCCTCCAGCGGGCACCACTGCGGATCGCCGAGGAGCTCGTCGTCCTTGATCAGGTCGGCGCCCCCGGCGGCCAGTTGCTCGGCCGTCGCGGCCACCTCCGCAGGCGACAGACCGAGCGATGGCTTCACGATCGCGCCGACGAGCACCTTCTCCGGCGCGTCGAATGCCGGCCCAGGTAAAAGACCCGTGGGCCATTCCACTCCGATGAGGCGGCAACGCGTGAACACGGCGGCGTCGGCCCACTCGCCCGCGAGCAGAGAGGAGACGAGCAGCGTGACATCTCCGTCGAAGTTGGTGACCGGAAACTCCAGCACGAAGCACCCGTCCTGCTCGCCGACGACATGGGCGCGCACGTGCTCCGGCCCGTCGGCGCGCCCGACGGACTCGATCAGCGCGAGCGTCTCCGCCGCCTTGGGCGGGTCGATCTCGTAGATGGCCCGAAGCACCGCCGCCAACGCTAAAGAGGAACGCGTCCTCACGCTGCGCGAGCTGAACCGCGCGCTGCTCGAGCGGCAGCTGCTGCTGAAGCGCAGGAAGCTCGGCGTCCAGCAGGCCGTCGAGCGTCTGTGCGCGCTGCAGGCCCAGTACTCGCTCTCGCCGTACATCGCGCTCTGGTCGCGGCTGACCGGCTTTCGCAGAGATCAGCTCACGCGAGCGCTCGAAGAGCGGGAGGTCGTCAAGTCGACGCTCTTTCGGATCACGCTGCACATCACGAGCGCGCGCGACTACCCGTACTACGCGGCCGCCTTTCTTCCGGCCGCGCAGGAGATGACAGCGCGCGTGACGCCCGAGCAGATCGCGAAGCTGTCACGCAGGGTGCACGCAGCCGCGAAGAAGCCGCTCACGCACAAACAGCTCGAGGCGCTCGCCGCGGAAGAGATGGGCGGACGCTGGCGCACGCGCACGCTCGCACCGCTCGTGCATCTGCCGCCGAGCGGAACATGGCGCTTCTGGGGTCGCCCGGAACTGCTCAGCATGCAGACCTGGCTCGGCGTCGACCTTCCCGATCGCGAAGAGGGCGCCGAGCGGATTGTGGAGCGCCATCTCGCCGCGTTCGGACCGGCGACACAACAGGATCTCCTTCGCTTCGCGGGCGTCCGCGTCGGCGATCTTCGTCCCGGTCTCGAAAGGCTGGAGCTTCGGATCTTTCGCGACGAGCGTGGGCGCAAGCTTCTCGATCTCCCGCGTGCTCCTCTGCCGGACGGCGAAACGCCGGCGCCGATCCGGTTCCTGCCGAAATGGGACTCGTCGATCCTCGCGTACGCACCGCCTGAGCGAACGCGGATCCTGCCGGAGAAGTTCCGCAGCACAGTGATCAGAAAGAACGGCGACGTTCTGCCGACCGTGCTGGTCGACGGCTTCGTCGCTGCTACGTGGAACATCGACCGGAAGCGTGGCCTCGCGATCGAGCCGCTCCGGCGGCTGACGAAGGCGGAGCGCGCGGAGATCGACGAAGTGGGCGAGCGCCTCGTCGCGTTCTTCGCCGACTAGGCGGAGAAGAGCGTTAGATCAGGCTCTCGCTGGCCGCGCAGCACTGCGAGGTCGATCTCGACGCAGTCGATGCCACGAGACTCCGCCAGCGTGCGCGCCTGAGGTTTGATGGCCTGCGCGGCAAGGATGCCGCGGCAGCCGTCGAGCTCGATTCGCTCGAGGTAGCGGGAGAGCTGCTCGACGGCGTCGATCGTGCCGACCCGCTTGATCTCGACGGCCACCCAGTCGCCGCTCTCGTCACGGCACATAAGATCGACCGGCCCGATGTCGGTGGGCCATTCGCGCCGGACGAGCCGGAGCTTCGCGCCCAGCGCGTCCGGTCGTGCGGCAAGCTCTTCCTGCAGGTGGCGCTCGACGCCGTCCTTCTGGAGCGCCACCGACTCGCCCATGTCGTGGGTCACGTCACTCAGAACCTCGGCGATTCGGATCTCGAGCCGGTCTTCCGACTTCCCCGCCCCCTTGCGCACGACGATGAGTCCGTCCTCGTCTTCGACCATGGTCGGAGGGGTCATCCAGTTCAAAGGTCTGTAACCGCCCGCGTCGTCGTGCACCAAGACCGAGCCGTCCGCTTTGAACATCAGCAGTCGAACCGCCTCCGGTAGCCGGGCCGTTAGGCGGCCGGTATAGAGAACCTCGCAGCGTGCAACGACCAGACGCATCGCGACGGACCGTACTGTCCGTTTCGGACGTGTTCGCGGTCGCGATGCCTACCTAGGCGTGAGGTGAGCCAGCGGATGATCGGAGGGCATGGGCAGCGTTTCGGTGTTCTGGGCCGAAACGATTTGAAGGTTCCCGCCGCGATCCCGAACCACCCACGACCAGATGCCGTGTCGCGGGTCAGTCGTCGACTCGACACCGCTCTTGCCGTGGCCCGTCATTCGCCACTTCACGTGAAGAACGAAGACCTCCGGCACGACCACTTTGAGCGCCGCGAGTTGAATGTCCATGACGCTTCCTTTGAAGCTCGTCAGGTGAAGAATCGCGTGATTCTCCTGTATCTCGTCACGTCCTCGCCACCACCAGCCGCCTACGTTGACGAAATCCGCGTCGGCGGCGAAGCAGGCGGCGAAGCGCTCCATGTCGTGAGAGTTCCACGCGGTCTCGACTTCCACGATCAGCGCCACTGCTCGAGCGTCACTCACGCCGCAGATCGTAGACCGCATTCACCGCATCAAGCGGGCGGAAGTCAGCAAGCCTCAGTTCAGCCGCTCATGAGCGTCGAAATCGTCGTGAACTCATCAACAAGGGAACCGGCCTCCACCCGTCACCCCTCCGGGCGGAGCATTGTCCGACTCCAGTTCAGCGGCTTGTACCCGCCGGCGTCGTCGTGGACGAGCACCGAGCAGTCGCCCTTGAAGACGAGAAGCCGCACCGCCTCCGGGAAAGTGGCGGTCAGACGTCCCGTGTAGGTAGCCGCCTACTGGAAACGCAGCGCTCGTAGATCAGGAGCCGCCCTGCGTAGCGGCATCCTCGGGTTATTCGTCGGCGCATCTGTAGCCGTGCGCAGGGGACCGCCGATGCTGCTGATGCGCATGCTCATCGCGTTCACCGTTTTCGCCGCCGCGACGACTGCCAAGAGCACCAGAAGGACCACGCCGGTCGACGCCGTCAAGCGCTCATTGCCCTCCGTCCCACCACGCAATAACCGTGCCTCGCGCACCACATCAGTGGAGCACAGGCAGCTAAACAAATGAGAGCCCTAGGTGCGCTCGACCCGCGAACCGCCGACGATCGCGTCGCGGCCGTCGTCGAAGCGGACCCATGCCTTGCCGCCGCCGTCGTAGTCCGGCGACCAGACGATCAGCGTCGCGTCTTCGCCCGCGACCCGGACGCTGTCCGTTCCTTCCAGCTCCACCCCACGCCAAACTCGGACGAACGGGTTCTGCTCCCACTCCCGTCCGATCGTCGTCTCGTCGGTGTGACCGGGCAGGACGCGCGTCTGCGGGGGCAGGCGCATCAGAACGTTCATCACGGACTGGCGCACCTGCTCGAAGTTCCCGCCGCCGACGGAGTCCTTGAAAAGGGTGTCTCCGGTGAAGACCGCTTCGCCGTTGACGACGAACGCGACCATGTCGTCCGAGTGCCCGGGGGTCGACAGCGCCTCGACGCGCAAAGCGCCGATCTTGACCGCGTCCGTCTTGACCGGGAGGCCGAGCTCGCCCTCGTGCTCCACGTGGTCGGCGTGCGAATGGGTTCGGAGCACGGCCTGGGGCTCGACCTGCCACTTCTCGGCCGCGGCCTGGAGCGGCTCCAGCGGCGCGCCGGAATCCACGTAGAACGCGGCGCCACCCTCCTCGTCCGCGACCAGATAGGCATTCGAGAGGTATTTCGGGTGGAGGCTCCGTTCGACGAGCACGGCGGTACGCTACCGGCACACCTGCGACGAGGAGGATTTGAAGATGGGTCTGCTGTCCCGAGCCGGCGAGATCATCAGGGCGAAGTTCAACTCCCTGCTCAACCGAGCTGAGAACCCGAACGAGACGCTCGACTACTCCTACGAGAAGCAGCTCACCTCGCTGCAGAACGTCAAGCGGGGCGTCGCGGACGTCGTGACAGCGAAGAAGCGCCTCGAGCTCCAGACGCAGCAGCTGGAGCAGAACGTCCTCAAGCTCGACACGCAGGCCCGCCAGGCGGTGGCGGCCGGCCGCGAGGACCTCGCGCGGCAGGCGCTCGAGCGGAAGTCCGGGATCCAGCAGCAGCTGCAGGATCTCGACACGCAGGTGAAGCAGCTCGCAGACCAGCAGCAGAAGCTCGTCGACAGCCAGAAGCAACTCGAGACGAAGGTCGAGCAGTTCCGCTCGCAGAAGGAAGTCATCAAGGCGCAGTACTCCGCAGCCGAGGCACAGGTGCGGATCGGTGAGGCGGCGACCGGGATCGGGCGCGAGATGGACAACACCGGTCTCGCGATTCAGCGCGCGAAGGATAAGACGGAGCAGATGCAGGCGCGCGCGTCGGCGATCGACGAGCTCGTCTCCTCGGGAGATCTCCAGGAGCTCGGCTCGGACAAGACGCAGCTCGACCGTGAGCTCACGCAACTCGCCTCGCAGCAGCAGGTCGACAAGGAGCTTGAGCAGCTCAAGGCCGAAGTCGGCTCAGGCGGAGAGAGTAAGGAGCTCGAAGGCTAGTTGCAAAGGATAATCTGGGCTCTTTCCCCAGACTCGACGATCACCTGACACGTAACCGTTCGCAGGCCCCATCCTCGGCGTACCTGTAATGCAATGGGACACGCCAAGGGCAGCGCTCGTCGCGCGAACCCGGGTCGAGCATCGAGAGGGGTCAGCATCTTCCTTCGCGAGGCGGCGACGGCTATGAGCCCGGTTATCGAGCGCGCAGTCGTGCTCGAGCGAAGCGCTGCCCGCGAACGTTCGCTCGTGGGTGCAAGCGAACGTCGGCTGGGTCGGCTCGCGTTCGACCTGCATGACGGTGCGCTTCAGAACATTGCGGCGCTCGGGACGGATCTCTTCCTCATGCAAAAACAGCTCTGCGAGATCGTGCCGGAGCCATTCAAGCCCGGGGACATGACCCCTTCGCAGAAGATCGCCCTGATCCGAGTCGTTCAGGAGGCATTGACGAACATCCGGGAACACGCAAATGCCACGCAGGTCCGGATCACGATCAGGGAGCGAGGCGGTCATGTGGACGCGCGGATCGAGGACGACGGGGCTGGGTTCCACGTCGCGCGCACCTTGCTCGACAGCGCACAGCGTGGACGCCTCGGTCTGGTCGGTGGTAGCGAGCGCATCCGACTACTCGGCGGCAAGTTCGACGTGCGGAGCAAGCCCGGCGGCCCGACGATCGTGTCACTGAGCCTGCCGCGCTGGCGTCCATTGGGCATCGAGCGGCCCCAGGACGACGCGGTAGTCCCCGCCGCCGCGGCAGCTTCGGAGCTCCGCTAGCCGCTCCGTCGAAAGAAGGACCTACTTGCCATTACCGTTCCCGTGAGGGTTGCCATGATCGCCGCTCTGCCCAGGAGGTCCTGAGGACTCGTCGTTTTGACTCACCCCGGGCGTGGCCGCCGAGCCGTTTCCGTGGTTGTCCGGTTTTGGACCGTTTCCATGCTTGTCCGGTTTTGCCGGCTTTGCCTTGTCTTTCGCCGGTTCGTGATGCGCGGGTGGAACCGCAGGAATCGCCGGTGTCGCCGGCCTCGGTGCTGGCGGCCGTGCGGGCCTGGCCCGCACCGCCGGGGTCGCACGACCGCGATGCGGCTTTGCCGGTCGAATCTTGTGAGGCTTGGAGCTTCTTCCCGGGCGCGAGAGCACGGGCACAGGCGCGGGCATCGGACCTGAACTTGCAGGTTGCGGCTGCGAGGTGGCCGGGCCGCGGGACGGTCCCGTTCCGGGTGACGCCACGGGCGGAGAGGATCCACCGAGAGCGGGCTGCTGGCCAGGACCTGACGGCTGCCCAGGAGCCGGCTGGGACGGCTGGCTGCCCGGCGCCGTCGATCCACCCGCCGGACTTTCACCAGGACCGGAAGTCGGGAGCGGCCCGAGCGCGACAGACGTGAACCCACCCGGGATGCCAAAGATCGGGGAGTCCGGAAGCGGGCTTGCCGACCGGCTTCGGGGGAAGACCAGAGCGGGCACGCTTCGCGACTGGGCGCCTGGGAGGGCGAGCCCCCGAGTAGGCCCGTCTTCGTGCACGGCGAGCGCCTGGGTCCAGAGTTGGACCGATGCGACGGCGCCGGCGGCAACAGCCGCGACATAGCTGCCGCCGAGAACGAATCGTCTCACCCGGGCAGTATCGCGACGGCGCCGGACACGCGCCGCCCCTAGGGTTTCTCCGGGCCGACCGCGACCACCCGGTCCTTGCCCTGGCGCTTCGCGCTGTAGAGAGCCAGATCGGCAGCTGTCATCAACTCGTCGGCGCCGCGCGCCTCCGGGAATGCCGCAACGCCGAAGCTCGCGGTGATGCGCACCTCGTGCTGACCGATCGAAACGACGAGATCCGCCACTGCCGCCCGCAGATTCTCTGCGAGACCCTCGGCGCCCGCAGCATCCGTCTCCGGCAAGAGAATCGCGAACTCCTCCCCGCCCAGCCTGGCGCCGAGGTCGACGCCGCGGATCCGTCCGAGCAGGGTTTCGGCGAAGGCGCGCAGGACCTCGTCGCCCGCCTGATGCCCGAAGCGGTCGTTGACGCGCTTGAAGTCGTCGATGTCGACGACGATCAGCGCGAGCGCGTTCCCGAAACGTTCGGCGCGCTGCAGTTCGGTCGCGAGCGCTTCCCTGAAGAAACGCCGATTCGAGAGACCGGTCAGATCGTCGGTTACGGCCTGTCGCTTCACGATCCCGTGCAGCCTCGCGTTGTCGAGGGCGACTGCCGCCTGGGCGACGAGCGAGTGGGCCAGTGCGACCGTGCGATCGTCGAAACCGGTCGGCTCAGGGTGCAGGATGAGAGCAAGCGACTCCCCACCCGCCTCCGAGCTTGCGAGCTCGAGCCGTAAGGGCTGGCCCGTGCGCTCGAAGCTGCCCTCGCGCGCCACCTCGTCCCCACCCCGGGTTGCCACGCCCGCCGCCGCACCGGTCGCTTCCATCGACGCGTGCAGGATCACCGGAAGTAGCCGATCCGGATCATGTGTCGATTCCAGCGCGTCGCCCACGAGACCAAGAACCTGCCGCACGTCGCGCCGTCTCGGCGCCCGCCGTAAGCGTCTGCCAGAGACCGAGTAGATGCCACGCGCCGCGAACGCGAGCGTCGCCAGAGAGATCAGGCTCGCAAGGATCAACCAGAGCGTTCGCTTTCCTGTGCCCTCACCGATCCCAGCGCGCGGAGCCGCTGCCGCGAGAACGATCCGAGTGGGTGCGTCGACGACCCGCTCGGCGAAGATGCGGTAGCGCCGCCCGCTGATCCTGATGTCGGACGCCCTGCCTACCGGAATGGCCGCAGCCCCAACGCCTGTGCGTACGAGCAGGCGGTCGGGAGGCTCGACACGGCCGGCGGCACCCATACGGTCGAGCAGGGCTCGATTCAAGAGGATCGCCGCGACCACCCGCCCGATCGACTTCCCGCGCGCCATTACCCGAACAGCCCGCGTCACGGCTCCCACGGGAACGGATCCGGCCAGGAGCTCCGTGCCCGCATACACGGCGAGGTCGGCCCGCCCACGCACGAGGCGCTCGGCGGCGCCCCGATCTCGCCGCCGCACCGCTCGTTGTAGGGAAGGTGAGGCCGCGAGCGATCCGGCCCGAGCGTCTGCGGCCCCTACGCGGGCGCTGAAGCTGGCCGCTGCGGCACGAACCTCGCTGGACAATCGCGCATCGGCCCGGTCGAGATCGCTTGTTCCAAGGGCAAAAGCGACCGCCCAGGCAGCGACCAGCAACGCCAGAAGCGCGCCCAGCAACAACAGACCTGACACCGCAGCCCCGCTCCCCAGCGGGCGAAAAGACAAGAACCCGATCCTCGCGGCATAGGATCTATCGATCATCCCCCGAAAGGGGGAGTCCGCCAGTGAATGCCGCCGTCGCAAAACTCCGTGAGCTCGAGGCTCCCGCGGAAGCCCATAGCCTCATGCGGCTTGCCGGCCTGATCGAGCGCCTGGAGCTCAAGGAGGGTTACGAGGGCGAGCACACGGCCCGGGTCAGCGCGCTTGCCGTGGCCATCGCTGCTGAGCTCGGCCTGAGCGGCGCAGACTGTCGAAGAATCGAGTTGGGGGCGCTTCTTCACGACGTTGGCAAGCTGCGCGTTCCCGACCGCGTCCTCACGAAGCGCGGACATCTCGACGAGAGCGAGTGGGCAACGATCCGATCTCATGCGGCTCTCGGGGAACGGTTGCTGATCCACGTTCTCGATCTTCCCGAAGTTCTGGCAATCGTACGCTCGCATCATGAACGCTGGGACGGCCACGGGTACCCGGACGGAAGCGAGGGCGAAGACATCCCTCTCGCGGCACGCGTCGTCGCTGTCGCGGATGCCTTCCAGGCCATGACGGAGCCACGGCCCTACCGTAAGCCACGGACGCGTGCCGCGGCGCTGCGTGAGATCGTCTCGCAGGCGGGGAGGCAGTTCGACCCGGCCTGCGTGGAAGCGCTGCGCGCCGCCGTCTGACGGTAGGAAACTGAGCGCCGCACGTCGAAGCAACAAGACGCGGCGGTGCGTTCCCAAGTTCGACGGTTGCAGGATGCACCGCCGCCTAGCCTGGAGCTTCGATTGGAGTTGCGCTGCGGCGTAGCTCCGCTGCCGGATTCCTTGTCGCCGGGGCCGACGTGAGAAGGGCAGGCCCTCCGGGGAGACCGCGTCGGGCAACTGCGGCAAGGCCCCAACGCGGATAAGGGAGGGCCTACCCGGGAATAAATGCTCGCAGCCCGACCGGAGATCACGTCCCGTCGCTCTGAGCTGGAGCGTTTCCTGTAGTCAAGGAAGCGCTTGCGCCGCGGGGTTGGTGAGGTACTCGGCCTGCTCTAGTTCGACGATGGTCTCCCACCGGCTGTCGATGAGCCGCTTACAGAGCCGAATGCGTGACGACTACGGCGCGACCGTCGTGGCTGGTGCGCTGTGCCTCGACCCCGTACCAGCGAGCTCTCTCGCCGAGATTCTTTGAGAGCGTGGCCGCCGGATCAGCGGCCGCCTGCTCTCCCCGCAGCACTGCGTCGGCCAGGCGCCAGTGTGCGTGTGCCTTGAGCCGTTCGGCGAGTTCGCGTGCGCCGGTTTGCGTCGCGCGAACGCCGCGACGACGGAGCCCGCGCCGAGCCAAAGCAGTAGCTCGTCGCCGGACCGACCCGCCCGTCGGGTAAACCCGACCGCTGCCACGACGTAAAGGACGGCTATGACCATCTGGGCACCGACGATGAAACCGTTCCCCGCCAGCAAGCCGGGCAATTTCACCGGATTTCGCGAAGGGTCGATTCCAATCGGCAAACGCTTGACGAGGAAGCCGATGACGACGACCATCGCGAGCAGGCTCACTCCCATCGCAGTCACCAAGATGCGCGTCGCCCGCATGTGGTCTCGAAGCGGAATCGAAGGAACAACTGCAGCCGCGGCTAAAACGCCGCTGCGACGGCGCCCCCGCATATGGTCGTCCAAGTCGAGAACGGATGCGGGTCGGTCCAGACGGCCGCCGGGATCACCGCGAACAGAAAAGCTCGTCAAGGTCAGCACGGCAAGAGCGGCGAAGAAGAGCAGGTCGTCGAGTCGCCGCGTTGCTGCAGACGCCCCCAGAAGGATCGTGGTCAGGAAGGCAATGACGGTTGCCGTCGTCTCGAGCATCGCGTGCAACGGGACACTGCGATACGCGAAGTGAAGTGAAGTGACCGTGATGACGAGGTCGGTCATTCCGCCCCCGACGAGAGCTGCGAGCAGGGTCACTGAGCGGGGCCTGAGCCTCATGCGAGCAATCGTCCCTTTCAGGCGACGCCGCGTGACCTGGCGAATTGTCTAGCTAGGCCGCCCGGCCGGTCAGGCGCTGCGAAAGAGGTCGAGTGCCTCTCTGCGCGTCTGAACCTGGAGCTTTGGTCGAAGGAACGAAGCAGGCACTCGACCACGCGGGTGGCTTCGAGGTGGTCGGCGAAGCCTCGAACGGGGCGCAGGTTCTGCCGCTGGTCAGGCGGTTAAAGCCGGATCTCGTTCTCCTCGACCTCCGGATGCCGCAGATGGACGGGCTCAGTTGCCTCTCGAAGATCCGCAAGGAATTCCCCGACATGAAGGTGGCGATCCTCTCGGCGACGCAGGATCCTTCCTCCATCGAGACGGCGTTGAAGCGCGGCGCGAACGCCTACATCATGAAGACGGTCAACCCGGAAGACCTCGCGGCCGCGTTACGCCAGACGGTGGAGGGAACCGTCTTCACCACCGCCGGAGTCTCGGATGATCACGGTCAGAGGCGGCCAAAGCGGCTGGGCTAACGGAGCGTGAGGTCGGGATTCTCCGAGCCGTCGCGCGCGGCCTCTCGAACGAGGCGATCGCCAAGGAGCTCTGGGTCGCCGAACAGACGGTCAAGTTTCACCTCACGAACATCTACCGCAAGCTCGAGGTCTCGAACAGGACCGAAGCGGCGCGCTATGCCTTCGAGCAAGGGCTCGTCGAGCACGGCGTCGACGGCCACCCGCTCTAGGCGGGCACGGGTTCCTCCGCAGCCACGGCTTCGGGTCCGCGCGTCAACAAGTAGGCACCGCAGGCTGCCACCGTGACGCTCATCAGCACGACGGTCACCCGGTAGTCGATCACGGTCGCGAGCGCAGCGCCGACTGCGATCGAAACCGTCTGCGGCGTGCCGACCAGGGTCTCCGCGGCGCCGGCGACACGTCCCTGCAGCCTCGCAGGCGAACGCAGCTGGATCGCTGTCGCAAAGCCGACGATGAACCACGCGATGCCCGCTCCCGCAACCGCGATTCCCACGAGCACAAGCAGGAGACTCGAGGAGACAAAGCTCAGCTCACCGAAGGCGAAGAGTCCCATGCCGAACCCGACGAGCTTCACGTCGCCGATTCGGCGCAAGACGCGAGCAGCCGTCACTCCGCCGGCGATCGCGCCGACTCCCTGCAGAGAGCTCAAGACGCCGAAGAACGACGTCGACCGGTGCAACCCCTGGTCGAGAACGGCGAAGATCACCGTTTCCGAGAAGCCGACGAAGAGCAGGCAGAAACCGGTCGCGACGACGATCTGACGAAGAGGCAAAGTGCGGGCGATGTGGCGGGCTCCGGCCAGGAGCTCCTCCACGAAGTGATGCTCCGCCCGCGCGAAGCGAGGCTCGTCGACCTTGAGCGACAGAAGCGCGAACACCACCGCGACGAAGCTGACCGAGTCGAGCACCGCGACGGCCCCGCCGCCGAACGAGACGTAGATCCCGGCGCCGACCAGCGGCGCGATCAGGCGGAGCCCTTCTCGAACGGTCTGGAACAAACCATTCGCCTCGCCGAGCAGGTCGCGCGGCAGGATCACGGTCATGAACGCCGACCGCGCGGCGGCGGCGAGCGTGCCGGCGGCGCCGTAAAACGCCGCAACCGCGTAGATGATCCAGGCGTCGCTGCGATCGTGGACGAACAGAAGCGACAGGACCATGACCGACTCGACCGAGTAGGTGGCGATCATCACCTTGCGCCGCGACAACCGGTCGACCAGGAGGCCGGCCAAGGGCGAGAGCAGCGAAGGAAGCGCGAGCGCGAAGAAGACGAGGCCGGCAGCCGAGTTGCTGTCCGTCAGATCCTTCATCCAGACGCCGAGTGCGATGAAGATCGCCCAGTCGCCGAACACGGACACACCGACCACCCGAAGAGAAAGACGCGGGCGTCCCTGATCCGCAACAGCTCGCGCATCAGGTCTTCGACTGCTCGAGTGTGAGCGCGGCCGCGTCGGCCAGGAGCGAATCGACGAGGACGTCGTCGCCCTCGATGGGCTCCGGCATGTCGCCGATCGAGCGGACCGGCGAGAACAGCACCGGCAGGAACGGCAAACAGCAGCCGATTCCGCCGATGATCAGCGTCTCCTTCAGGCCGAGCCACGTGCCAAGTGCTCCGCCGAGCAGTGCCCCGAGCGGGATCGTTCCCCAGACGATGAACCGCATCACGGAGTTCATCCGGCCCTGGATTCGTCCCGGCGTGATCGTCTGGCGCAGGCTGACCTGCGTCACGTTGTAGAGCACGTTCGTGAAGGCGCCGACGAGCATCGCGGGGCCGAGGACGGCAAGCGCCGCAGTCCCATGAGGCGCGAATGCCGCGACGAGGAACATCGGCCCGCCGAGCACCGAGGCCGCGATGATCGTCCGCCCCACCCCGAGCCACCTGGAGATGCGGCCCGACGTGAACGCCGCCAGCAGCGCTCCGACGTTCGAGATCGTGAAGGCAAGACCGATGACGGCCGGACGCAGGTCGAGGACGCGCACCGCATAGACCAGCAGCACCGCAGACCAGAGGCTCCCGAAGAAGTTGAAGGTCGCGGTGCACGCGGCGATGTTCTTCAGGTACGGATGGCCGAAGACGTAGCGCAGACCTTCGGCGATCTCGTCGCGCATGCGCTGCGATACACCTGCTTCACGCCTCGGCGGTGGCTCGGCCTTGCGGATCCGGAAGATGAGGAGCGCCGAGCCGAGGAAGCTCACGGCGTCGAAGACGATCGCGACGGGCGCGCTCAGCAGGTCGACGATGAGCCCGGCAAGGCCGGGACCACCGAGTTGCGCGCGAGCGGCTGATCTCGAGCTTCGAGTTCCCCTCGACGAGCTGGTGGCGATCGACGAGCGCGGGCAGATACGCCTGGTAGGCGACGTCGAAGAAGACGGTCGCGATCCCGACGAGAAAGCCGACTGCGAAGAGCTGCCAGATCGTCAGGGCGTCGAACGCGTACGCAACGGGAATCGAGATCAGCAACGCCGCGCGGGCGAGATCGCCGAGGACGAGGATCGGTCGCCGGGGCAGCCGGTCGACCCACACGCCCGCCGGCAGGCTCACGAGGACGAACGGGAGAAACTCGACAACGTTCAGCGCCGCGACCTCGAACACCGACGCGTGCAGCACGATCACTGCTGTGAGCGGCAACGCGAGCGCGCTGAACTGCGTCCCGAACTGACTGACGGTCTCCGCCGACCAGAGCTTCAGAAAATCCGAGTGCTGCCAGAGACCCCGTTCTGGCCGGAGGTTCACGAGTGCTCGCTGAGCTCCAGCGCGGGCGCCCGCTCGATGAGCACGTCACCAGACACGGTCTTCGCAAACACCTCGACGAGCGGGCTGTCGGGAGCGGGTTCCTGCGCGGGCGCGTCTCCGAGCTCGAGCTCCGAGCTCGTCGAGCCGCTCACCGTGTTCGCGTCGACGAAGACGCGGGCGCCGCTCCGAATGCCGACGGTCACGTCGCCGGAGATCGCCTTCAACTCGATGCGTCCTTTCAACACCGCTTCGTAACGCTGGTCACCGGAGACGGTGTTGGCGCCGATGGAGGCTCGCGCATCACGAACGTGCACGTCGCCCGAGACGAGCTGGGCCCGAAGGTCGCCGCCCACGGAGTCCACGTGGAGGTCACCGGACACGCTCTGCACCTCGAGCGACGCGTGCGCGCGGCCCAGATGCACGTCGCCGCTCGCCGTCTTGATGCGAGCTGTTCCGCGGGCCTCCTCGAGCTGGAGATCGCCAGAGGCCGTCTTGATCTCGACGCCGCCGTACTCCCCATGCGCCCTGAGATCGGCAGACTTCGTGCGGACGTCCAGGTCTGCACCCTTGGGACAGATGACGCGCAGGCGAACGTCGGGCCCGCCGAACCGGATGTCCGGGCCTCGGCTGAGTGAGATGAAGATTCCCTGGCGCGACTTCGCCTCGACGACCACCTCGTGCCCGTCGCCGCGCTTGATCAGCTCGATGCGGGAGTTGTCGACGAGGTCACGGACGGCATCGTTGTTCGAGATCGCCTCGAGCTCGATGCTCGTCTGGTCCGTGTTGGACGTCTCGATCTCGATCTCGCCGGCAGGGATCTCGAGGTTGAGCAGCAGGGGTCCCGGAGTTGAATAGGTCTCGGTCCGCATCAGATGATGTAGCGGCCCGCGTTGAAGTGTTGGATGTCGCCGCGAATTACGTCGCGGGCGTGAATCGTCTTCTCGTAGGAGACGCGCACCGGCTTTTCGTCGCGGAGCTTGTTCGCTTCGCGGCGCGGAATCAGCGCCAGTGCCAGTCCGAATGGGAGAGGAAGGACGTGCATCGTCGCTCCTTTCAACTTTGGCCGTAGCCAGTCATGCGGCGTCCACCGGGGTGGTTGCGCCGCTTTGGGTCCGCACTGCGTATGATCTGCTGCAGCAGCCAGGTGTTCGCCGAAACGCCGGCTTCCTGGGCGGCACCGTCGACGATCGTCTTGAGCGTCTCGGGCAGTCGCAGCGTGATCCGCGCGGTGAGGTCTTCGAGCCCCGATGGCGGTGGCGCGCCGGGATCTGGGATGTAGACGAGCTCGGGCTCTCCGGCCGACACGCGCACTTCCACGTGTCCGTCGGGAAGCTGGTTCGTGAGCTCCGCGGCGGCCTCGCCGAGGGCATCCATCAGCCGGAGTCGGAGGGATGACTCGAGAGCTGTTGCGATCCGGCGTGCGGCTTCGGCAACCGCCTCGTCGCCGATCCCGGCGACGTTGGCCAGATCCTGTTGAAGTGCCTCGACATAGGCCGCCACGTCCATGGACGGCACTATGACATCAATGTGATGTCACGTCAAGCCTGAAATGGTGTCACCGACGTGTCATGATGACAAATAACGCAAATTGCGGGGAAACGCGCGGCTAGAGCGGCGCATCGAAGACCCCGAACCAGCGCGAAAGGTCCTCCTCGATGGGGAGCTCCTTCTCGAGCTTTGCCTTCAGCCCGAGCTCTTCCGCGTTGTCCCGCTCTTTGCCCTCCGCCGCGGGGACGAAGGGCCAGAAGGCGCCTCGCTTGTAGCCGTAGACCCAGTAGACGGGCCCTTTGCCGCCCTCGAACTTGAAGACGGCCGCGAGCAGCTGGCCCCCGAAGCCGGCCTCCTCCAGTCCCTGCGCGACGGCATGCACGCCGGTCACCTGGTCTTCCAGGTCTGAGTCCCGGACGATGATCCACGTGTAGCCAAACGTGTCCTCGCGGCGTTCGAGCTTCGAGCCGGACTCTGCGGCAACCCGCTCGAGCAGCTGTTGCAGGTCGTTCTCCGCGCGCACGAAATCGCCGGACGAGAGCGGCTTGAAGACAACCCCTCCCGTGCCGGCCGTCCGCAGTCCGAGCTCGGTCTCGAGCGTGACCGCCGCGGTGGTCAAGGCGAACAGGCGGTCCCGTGCCGGCCCTGCGAGCTTCTTCTTGCCGAAGAGGACGTCTCGGAGCCCCAACGCGGGGGATCAGGCGACCGGTCGGCCCATTTCGCGGGCGATCTCCGCGAGGGCCGCAAGGCGCTTCTCGAGCGGCGGGTGCGTCGTGAACAGGCCGGCGACGGACGTCTTGACGCTGGCGGGGACGATGAAGAAGGCGTTCATGCTCTCGACCTCGCGCAGATCGCGCTGCGGGATCCGGAACATCTCGCTCGAGATCTTCTGTAGGGCGCTCATCAGATGCTCGGGCGCGCCGGTGATGAGCGCAGAGCCTCTGTCCGCCGCAAACTCGCGGTAGCGCGAGATCGCGAGGATGAGGATCTTGCTGAGGAAGTACGTCACCACGGAGACGAGCAACACGATCAGCCAGACCGGAACCTGGTTGTTGTCGCGGCCGCGGCCGCCGCCGCCGAACATCCCGCCGTACAGCCCGAACCGGGTCAGCACGCCGGCGAGCATTGCGAAGAAGCTCGCGATCGTCATGATGAGGACGTCGCGGTTCCCGATGTGCGACAGCTCGTGCGCGATCACGCCCTCGACCTCTCTCGGCTCGAGGCGCTGCCAGAGGCCGCGCGTCACCGCCACCGCCGCATGCTTCGGGCTCCGGCCGGTCGCGAAGGCATTCGGGACGTCGGTGTCGATGATCGCGAGGCGCGGTTTCGGCAGATCGGCCAGGGCGCAGAGCCGCTCGACCATGTCGTGCAGCTCGGGCGCCTGGTCACGCTCGACGATCTTGGCTCCGGACGCCGCCAGGGCCAGCTTGTCGGACGTGAAGTACTGGAAGAACGCGATCCCGACGACGATCAGGATCATCGGGACGAGCCCGACGCTCAGAACCTGGAAAAGGACGACCGCAAAGACGACGTACAGCAGTCCGAGCAATGAGCCCGTGACGAGCATTCGGAGGGTCAGACCGGCGTCGCGACCGTAAGACCTGCGTTTCATCGAGAATCGCTCTCCTTGGAGGCGAGGTTGATGCGACGAATCGTAGCCACGGGGATCGTGGCTGCGGGGTTCCTAGGCGCCGGCGCCACGGCGCAGGCACGCCCGACGATCTATGTCGTCGAGGCTGGAAGCTCCATCGACGCGGACCGGCTGGCGCTCGGCCTCTACGTGCCGGGTGCCGGTGGGACGGTCAGCCGTGCGGCCACGATCGCCTCGCTCCGGCGGGGCGAGGTCGAGAACGCCGCGCTAGGTGGCCGGCCGAGCGGAAAGATCCTGGCCGACGTGGCCTTCGGCATGCCCGAGCTCCCGGCCGGGCCGGCGGCTCTCGTCACTCTTCCGCCGCCCGGCACCCAGCCGAATACCAAGCGCTACCTCGTGGCGATCATCGGCGCGGGTTACCACGGCATCCTCACGTCGGACTCGACACGGATCCGGGGCCTCGTGGCGGTCGCAGACATCGCGCCTACGCTCGTCGCACTCGAAGCAGGACGTTCGCCGCCGATCCAGTCGAAGCCGGACGCCGATGTGCAGGAGAATCTGCGTCAGCTCGATACGCGGCTGACGCGCGTTCACCACGACCGCGGTTGGGTGACAGTCGTCGTGGTGTTCACGACACTGTTGCTCGTCGCCCTTGCACCGGGCGCAGCAGTTCTCGCCGGTGCGGCGGCGATCACCGCGTCGCTGCTGCTTTCCTCCGCCGGAGCTACGCGGCTGTCGGTCGTTCTCGGCGCAATAGCCGTGCTGACGGCAGTTCTCGCGGTTGGAGGCTCGCTCCGCCGGCGTTTCGTTCCACTTGTCGTCGCCGGCTTCCTCGCAGCACTCACGGTGGTGCTCGCGGTCGATCCGGAATTGAACTCACTGGCCGTGCTCGGCGCGCGGCCCGACGGCGGCGGACGCTTCTACGGGATCGGCAACCAGGTCGAGACGTTGCTCTTGCCGCCTGTCCTCGTCGCCGGTGCGATCGCCGGCACTCGCTGGCTCGTTCCGCTCGCGGCGCTCGCGCTCGCCACGATCGGTTGGAGCAAGACCGGCGCCGATGGCGGCGGTGTTCTCGTCTTCGCCGCCGCTCTGGGCGTGCTCGGCTTACGTCTGCGCGGGCTGGCGCTCACACCGCGCCGGCTTGCCGTCGTCGCGGTCGCAGTGATCGTCGTTGCGCTCGCATTCGTCGGCCTGGACGCTGCGCTCGGCGGCTCGTCTCACGTCACGCGCGCAGTCGGCACGGGCCCCGACTCCCTGCTCGGCGACATCGGCCACCGCCTCCATCTGTCCTGGGCATCGGCGACCGACCACTGGTATCGCATCGTCATCTTCCTCGGCTGCCTCGCAGTCCTCGTGTTGATGGGCACGATCGGACCGCGACGGGCGACGGTCGACGCGATGCTCGCGGGCCTGGTCGTCTCGTTGCTCGTCAACGACACACCTGTAGACGTCATCGGTCTCGGGGCGCTCGGCTGCTTGGCTCTCGTCCGTTGGGAGTCAGTAGACTCGCGCGCGATGCGCCGGGGAGCCATGACCGCCGCCTTCGCGCTGGCCGTGCTGGCGCTCGCGGGCTGCGGCAAAGAGGGTGTCGCCAAGCCGTTGGCCGACACGGTCGTCGGAACCGTCCAGGTAGCTGCGCCCGGCAAGGCGATCTTCGTTGCTCAAGGCTGCGGGTCCTGCCACATGTTCAAGCTCGCAGGCCCGGACGCTCAGGGAAACATCGGCCCCGATCTCGACAAGCTCGCGACGTACGCGAAGACGGCGAACAAGCCGCTACCGCAGTTCGTCCACGACTCGATCGTCAACCCCGACAAGTACGTCGAGAAGGGCTACCCGAAGGGCGTCATGCCGAAGTCCTACGCCGACTTGCCCACGGCCGACCTGCAGGCCCTCGTCGACTTCCTGACGAAGCCGCAGGGCTGAACCTCCCGCAGGACTTCCCGCGCGAGCTCGACGCGGTCGCCTGCGATCTCGACCGCACGCTGATCTCCGAAGACACGGTCTTGCGCCCGCGCACGCGCGCTGCGATCACGCGCACGCTGGAGGCCGGCATTCATGTGATCCTCGTTACGGGGCGCATGTTCCAGTCGGTACGCCGCTACGCCCTGGAAGCGGGAATCGAGGATCCGGTCGTCTGCTACCAGGGTGCTGTCGTCGCCGACCCCACCAGCGGACGCTGGCTGCGACACGTGCCCATTCCTCTCGAGCTGGCGCGTGAGACGATCGCCGCCCTGAACGAGGAGGGCTTCGGACTCAACTGTTACGTCGACGACGAGTTGTACGTCGCGGAGGTGACCCCTGAGGCAAAGCGGTACGCCGACTTCCAGCACCTCGAGCTCCACGCCGCGGGCAATCTGCTCGACTGGCTCGACAGGCCGCCGACGAAGCTGGTCGTCATCGACGACCCCCAGGTGCTGGACGATCTCAAGCAGCGAATGCTCGAACGCTTCGCCGGCCGCCTCTACATCTCCAAGTCGCTGGCGTACTTCCTCGAGTTCGCCTCGCCCGAGGTCACGAAGGCTGCTGGCCTCGACTTCCTCTCGGGAGAGCTCGGCTTCACCCGCGAGCGAACGGTCGCGTTCGGCGACGGCGAGAACGACATCGAGCTCGTCGACTGGGCGGGCTACGGCGTCGCCGTCGAGAACGCGGACGACCGCGTGAAGGCGACCGCCGACTTCATCTGCCCGCCGGTGAACGAGGAGGGAGTGGCTCAGGTGCTCGAGGCCTACCTAGACTCCCGCCAATGATCGATCTCCGCGCAGCCCGAAACGACCCGGAGGGCTTCCGGGCCGCACTCGCGCGGAAAGGCGCGGCCGATCTCTTCGACGAGCTCCTGGCGGCGGATCAGGCAGTCCGTGAGATCCAGCCCCGGGTGGAAGAGCTGCGCGCGGCGCGCAAGGTCAAGGGAAAGCCGACGCCGGAGCAGCTCGCCGAACTCGAGCGGATCAAGGAGGAGCTGCAGTCGCTCGAGCAGCAACTCGCGGCCGCGGAGGCTCGCCGCAAGGAACTGCTCGGCCGTGTGCCGAATCCGCCGGACGAGGCGACGCCGGACGGCTCCACGGATGAGGATGCTGTCGAGATCCGCCGCTGGGGCGATCCGCCGTCGTTCGACTTTCCCGTCCGCGACCATCTCGAGCTGGCGGCCGGCGGGATCGACCTCGAACGCGCCGCGAAGGTGTCCGGCTCGCGTTTCGCGTATCGCCTCGGCGATGTCGCACTGCTCGAGCTCGCGCTCTACCGGTTCTCACTCGACCGGCTCGGGAGCCGCGGCTTCACTCCCGTGCTGCCACCCGTGCTCGTGCGTGAAGAGGCAATGCACGGAACTGGGTTTTTCCCGACTGACGAGGTGAACATCTACGCGGTCGAACGTGACGAGCTCTTCCTGGTCGGCACCTCCGAGGTTCCGCTCGCCGCCATGCACGGCGGGGAGATCCTGGATGCCGACGAGCTACCTTTGCGCTACGCCGGTTATTCGACGTGCTTCCGCCGCGAGGCGGGCGCGGCAGGCAAGGACACGCGCGGCATGTTCCGAGTACACCAGTTCGACAAGGTGGAGATGTTCGTCTTCACACGGCCCGAGTGGTCGCGCGAAGAACACGAGCGGCTGCTAGCGATCGAGGAGGAGCTGGTGCAGGAGCTCGAGCTGCCGTATCGCGTCGTCAACGTCGCGGCCGGCGACCTGGGCGCGTCAGCCGCGAAGAAGTACGACATCGAAGCCTGGTTCCCCTCGCAAGCCCGTTACCGGGAGATCACGTCCACTTCCAATACGACGGACTATCAGTCGCGCCGCCTCGAGATTCGCCACCGCCGCGACGAGAAGCAGCTGGAGCCGGTGCACACGCTGAACGGAACCGCGGTGACCGGCCGCGCGATGCTGGCAATCATGGAGAACTTCCAGGAAGACGACGGCAGCGTTTCCGTACCGGAAGCGCTGCACGAGCTCGGCGCGCCGCGGAAGCTCGGCGCCGAGCGCACGCGGGCCTGATCGACCGGAGAGATGGGCCGTTCGGCCCATTGCGGGGCCTCGGGACCCTTGCCATGCTCGTCCTATGGTGACAGGTGTCAAATGGACAGCGCTTGGTCGCAGGATCTCCGTCATCCTGGCGGTGGTGCTCGCGGCGTTTGCAGCCGCGACGAGCTCACCGGCGCAGCCCTTGGCACAGACGCCGGCGACAGTGCTGAAGTCATGCAGCGGAAGTTTCACGCATGCCGTCATCGGCGGCGTGGAGAAATGTCTACGCGCGGGAGAATTCTGCGTGCGTCGCTCCGACTCGCAATACCGCCGCTACGGGTACCGCTGCATTCGCTTCTACGCGAACGTCCAGCGCTATCGCCTGACGCACGCATGAGCTGGGGTTATCGCCGATCGCGGCGGATCGCGCCGGGCGTGCGGCTCAACCTCGGCAAGCGTGGGGTCGGCATGAGCGTCGGCCCACGTCACGCGAAGATCAGCGCGAGCACGAGCGGACTGCGGGAGCTCTACTTGTCGCTGCTCGGCTCTTCTTCCGCAAGCGGCTTTAGCCCGGCGACAAAGCTACGCTGTCGTGCACGGCGGGGTGCCGGAGCGGCCGAACGGGGCAGTCTTGAAAACTGCTGACCGTCGCAAGGCGGTCCGTGGGTTCAAATCCCACCCCCGCCGCTCAACTAAGCGGAAGCCCGCTCCGAGGGCTCGACCTCGCGCCAGTGCGTCACGAATCCACAAGCAACATCGAGGTTAGCTCTCGTCACGCCCACCTAGTCGCGTCGATGCCGACGACCAGCTCGCTCGAAGATCAGGGCGAGGAAGCCCGAAAAGGCAATCCCACCCAACACGCCCCACACTCTTCTCCCCCTCTCACTTGGGAATGACCGGCCAGACAAGTACCCCCTCCTCTGACCAGCCGGGCATCCCCCGACAGCAGCTTGTTCTCCGCGTTCGCGGCGAAGAAACCTGAATACGCCAGGGCACGCTCTCGCGCGCGCCATCCTCACTTCAGTGAGCGAGGACACGAATCTGGAATCACCAGACCAGTCGGTCTGAAGTCGGTCTACCCGGCCTCGCTTCGGCGGGGCCACTTTCGTTTCGGGGGGTTGCTCCCGCCTACGCCCGGCGCCCTGACGCTATGCGACCTCGGTCTCGCTGGGCCAGGCCAGCGTCACCACGATCCCGAGCACGAGAAGGTTGCGGATGATCATGGCCGCGACCTCGGCCCCGCCCAGGTCGTACTTCAGCGTCTCCCAGTGACGAGGGAAGACGAGCGCGGTGATCAGCAGGCGGCGGCGAGTTGTGCCGTTGCGTAGGCACCTCGGATGCTCGGCACTACAGAACCAGCGGCACGAGCCAGAGCAGGTACTGCGGCGAGAAGACCTTTCCGAAAGCGAGTGTGGCGGCGATCACGGCTGCCGAGGCCACCACGAGCGAGCCGGCGTCGCGCGAAGATCGCGCGAAACGTACCCAGAGGACGAGTAGCACGACCAACAGGATCCCGGCGCTGGCATCGCCGATCAGATCGGCGGTGTGGAACGCGAAGTCGTAGTACACCGACTGGTCTGGTAGATGAAAGCCGAAAAAGCTGTGCGCCGCGGCCAACAGCGAGCCGCCGAGACTTTCCACTTCGAGTGGCCGCAGAAACTGCGCGTCGAGACTCGCCTTGACACCGCCGGGGGAGAGGACGACGAATGGCGCGTAGGCGAACGCGACGACGGCGAGCGGGATTGCCGTTACCGCTAACGCGATACGACCGCCGGCGCGGCGTGCTGCGTAGACCGCAACGAGCGGGGGAGCACGGCCGGGTAGAGCTTCGTCGCGATCGCGATTCCGAGTAGGACGGCACCGATGCCCCAGCGGACCTGGACGAAGTAGACCAGGACACCGACCGTCAATGCGGCAGGCACGACGTCGAACCGCGTCAACGCCACCGAGCCCAAGATCGCGATCAGTACGACCGTCGCGGCCACGGCGGCGACTCCCCGATTTGCGTCCTCCTGCTGCAGCCTCCTGACGCCGACAACCAGGGCGGCGATGGCGAGGACCATCAAGGCTTTGAAGACCAGGCGATATGCCTCAGGGGTCGAGGTGAGTACCGCCGGTGCCACGAAGAGTGGGAGCGCGCCCGGCGGATACTCGATCGAGATGTCGCGATACGGCACTGCACCGCCCGCTATGGCCTCGCCGTAATGACGGTAGAGCCCAACATCAGTGTCCTCGATCGTCACGAACCCGACCGTGATCGCAACCTCGAGGAGCACGACGAACAGCACTGACATCGCTATCCCGAAAGCAACCGGCCGCGTGCGCGACCAGACCACGAAGCTGGTGAGCACTCCGCCGCCTCTACTTGTCCAGCTGAATCGCGACGTCCGCCGCTTCGCCCTCTTTCTCCACGATCACGTGATCCTTCGCCTGCTCGACGACCGATTCGATCTCGGGCATTGCGTGGCCTTTGGCCACCACGAAGCGGGTGGAGACCGCGCGAACGTGCTCGTACTCGGCGGAGGTGAGGACGACTCTCTCCGCACACTCCGGATCGGAGCACTCGCACAGGAAGTCGTACGTCGCGTCCTTCTGGCCGAAGGTGTCGGAAATCTCACGGATGCGCTCGTTCACATCCCTGAAGAGCGCCTCGTTCATCGCGAGACGTTGTTCCTGTTCTTTCTCCACGGACGAACTCTAGCTAGTGGACGACGTACAACACGAGCGTCGCCACGGCAACCAGCAGGAGAACGAACGCCGCATACCGGATGACACGCGGGTCGCGTGGTGGCGGGAGGACGTTGACCCGCACCAGCAGGTCGCCCGGGATCGATCCAGCGCCGGCGTCATTGCCGTCGCCTCCCACCCGGAGCTGGGCGCCGTCCTCGACGCCCGGTGGGACAAGAAGACGGATCCGGCGCTCCGCGGAAACGGTGCCGTCGCCTCCACACTGCGAGCACGCCTCAGCAACACATGCGGGGCACGGCTCTATCTGCAGCAGGTTCGCGACGTCGAGGTGCGAGATCGTGCGCTTCCGGCCGGTGCCGCCGCAGGAATCGCACTCGGGATCGGGCATTCCGACCGAGCCGCCCCCCATGCAGGCCTTGCAGCGCACCGCGGCTTCGTAGTGGACGATCCGCCGCGTCCCCTCCACGGCCTCGAACTTCCGTAGCTCGATCGCGAGGTGGACATTCTCACCGCGGGCCGCGGCCGCCGGGCGGGCCTCCCAGAGCGCGTCGTCGAAGCCCTGGTTACCGCGGCCGCGGTAGCCGTAACGGTCGTAGAGCAAACGGGCCTCGCGCTTGGAGAGAACGGCATAGGCCTCGGCCAGCTCGCGGAACCTGGCCTCGGCATCGGGAGCGTCGGCGACGTCGGGATGCCACTCGCGGGCCAGGCCGTGGAAGGCGCGCTTGATCGCGTCCTCGTCCGCGTCTCGCGGCAGGCCCAGGACCTCGTAGTAGTCCCTTTTCGCAACCACGGCCATCCTGGGATTCTGTCTTACCGCGCAGACGCCGCAACCATTCCGCCCGCGGCGAGTTGTTGAGGTATGCGGGCTGTGGCGGGAATGGCGGTATTGCTGGGGGCCGGTCTCCTGGGCGGAGACGCCCTGGCCGACGCGGTGCCCGTGCCCATTTCCGTGCCGAGCGTGACCGTGCCGGCTCCGCCGGCCGTGCCGCTGCCCGCGATCCCGAAGCTCCCCGCCCCGGTCCAGCCTGCTCCGGCTCCCGGCAGGCCGCGACGCCGGCTTCCATCGTGCCTTCCCCGGTCACCGCGGCCTCCTCGACGGTGGGCTCGATCCTCGGCAGCTCGACCGGGCAGTCCTCATCGCTGCCACGCACGGCATTCGCCGGCTCGAGTTCGGATCTCCTCGCCCGCCACCGGGTGGAGATTGCCGGGCTGGGCGCAGCGGCGTTCCTCGCGGTCGTGATCGCCTTTCTCGTCGGCTGAACCGCTTCGCCGGGAATCGGAAGGGCGGGCAACCCCGCCCTTCTTCATTCCTTAGGCGCCCCACCAAAAGCTGGCGGCGATGACGACGTACAGGCCGATCAGGATTGCGCCTTCCTCCCAGGTGCTCTCGCCGTCGTAGACGACGAGCGCGGCGATGCCGGCGGCCATCAGCAGCGCGATCGCGAGCAGCGTCGGGAAGGCGAGCGTCAGCGTCGTGGCGAAGAAAAGGCTCGCGAAAACGAGGACCGGTGTCAGGAACAGCGCGATCTGCAGCGAAGAATTGACGATCACGGAGACAGCGAACTCGGCTCTGTTCCGCATGGCGAACTGGACGCCCACGACGTTTTCCACGGCGTTGCCTGCGATCGCCACGACGACCAGCCCCGCGAAGGCCTCGCTCATGCCGAGCGTCTCCGTCGCCGGACGCAGCGCGCTGACGAACCAGTCGCTCACGAATGCGGCGGCGATCCCCGCTGACGCGAGCACGACCACCGTCGTCAGCAGAGTCCAACGGGCAGGCTCGACACTTGCGGACTCCCCACCCGCAAGGAAGTAGGGCAGCGTCAGGAAGAACAGCACGAGTAGCACGCCCGCGCAGATGAGGCTGAGGGACTTCGAATGTGTAGCGGCGGGCGCGTGAAACGCGTTCGCCAGCGTTGGCAGCGCCAGAATCGCCGCCGCCATTGCGGTCAGCGTCGCGATCATCCGTGCTCGTGGCGAGTCGAACTTCTGCGTCCCGTGGCGCAGCCCGCCGGCGACGAAAGCAATTCCGAGCACGAGCACACTGTTGGCGATGATCGACCCGACGAGCGCCGCCTGCACGACGCGGATCAATCCTTCCCGGATCGCGAAGAGCGCGATGAACAACTCCGGCAGATTCCCGAGCGCGCTCTGGATCACGCTCGCCACGGATGAGCCCACGCGGCTGCCGAGCTGCTCGGTCGCGCCGCCGACGAGCCGGGCGAGAACCGCGATCGCGAACGCGGCCAGCGCAAACGTCAGCACGGGCGTGGCAGCGGCGAAGTGGGCCACACCCGCGACGGCAAGAAGCACCCCCGCCACGGCGAGCTCGATCACGTCCCGGCGCGTCACGTCCCTATCATCGACCCCATGACAGGTGAAGAGCTGCGGGAAGTGATGCGCCGCTTCCCGGCGCCGGTCGCCGTCGTGACCACGGAGGTGGACGGCGAACGGTTCGGGCTCACGGTCGGCTCGCTCGTCTCGCTGTCGCTCGCACCTCCGCTCGTCGGCATCTCGATCGGGAAGGATTCGTCCTCGCACGAGCCGCTGCGGCAGGCGGCCGGCTGGACAGCCAGCCTGCTGGCCGGCTCGCAGCAGACCGTCGCGCAACACTTCGCCCGTCGAGGGATTCCGCCGGTCGCACTGTGGAACGGAGTGGACGTGCGCGAGGGCACACGGGGGCCACTGGTAGTGGGCGCGCTCGCCTGGCTCGAGTGCCGCACCGTCTCGCAACACGATGCCGGCGACCACACGATCTTCGTCGGGGAGGTGGAGTCGACCGAGCGCGGCGCGACGGGGCCGGGGCTCGTGTACCGCGACGGCGGCTTCCTGCCCGCGTGATCGAGGCAGTCGTCTTCGATCTCGACGGGGTCATCGTCGACAGCGAGGAAGCGTGGGACGAGGTACGGGAAAGGCTCGCACGCGAAAGAGGTGGGCGCTGGAGCGAGCGGGCGCAGGCCGACATGATGGGAATGAGCTCGATCGAATGGTCCCGCTATATGCACGACGTCGTCGGTCTGCCCGAGCCGCCGAAAGAGATCAACCGTGAGGTCGTGCGGCATATGCTCGACAGGTACTCGCGCGATCTGCCGTTGATCGACGGCGCGGTCGATGCTGTGAAGCGCCTGGCTGAGCACTGGCCGCTCGGCGTCGCGTCGTCGTCGAACCGCGAACTGATCGACCGCGTGCTCGAGGTCTCCGGGCTGACGTCTTACTTCCAGGCGACGGTCTCGTCCGAGGAGGTCGCGCGCGGCAAGCCTGCGCCGGATGTCTATCTCGAAGCCGCGCGGCGACTCGGCGCCGAGCCGGCACGCTCCGTTGCGATCGAGGACTCTGCCAACGGGATTCGCTCCGCCCATGCCGCAGGTATGCATGTCGTCGCGATTCCCAATCGCGCCTTCGCGCCGCCGGCAGACGTTCTCACGCAGGCGGAAGTCGTGCTGCACTCGATCGAAGAGCTCGATCCCGAGATCGTCAGGGAGGCGGAGCGCCCTTCGATTCCCAGTAACGGTTGAGCGCGCCCTGCACCTTGACGAACCAGACGATGTTTCCGATCAGCGGCAGCAGGACCCAGAGCCCGGTCAGCCCCCGCACGGGGCTCTTCTGCCTGTCGAGGTCCTCGTACATGTACCGGACCTCGGACGGAACGACGAAGAAGGTGATGGGTGAGATCAGGATGTAGATCACGAGCCCGATCACGCCGCCGACGCCGTTGCCGGAGTAGCGCTTGATCTCCTCGTGTGTCTTGTAGGTCCAGACGAGCGTGTAGATGCCGAGGGTCAGGATCGCCCAGAGGATCGAGAGCCCGATGGAACGCGTCTGCCCGACCGGCCCGCGCTGTCGTTCTGCCGCCATCGCCGTCACGTGCCGGTCATCTCATGCACGCCAGATGAGATTCATCCCGTCCCGGACCGTCAGTAGAACGTTTTCGACCCGTTCGTCGTTGATCACGTGGTCGTTGAATGACTTGATCGCCAGCGTGTTCTCGTCATCGTCGTCCTCGACGACACGACCGGACCAGAGCGTGTTGTCGACGACCATCAGGCCGTCGTCGGCGAGCAAGGACAATGTCGCCTCGTAGTAGTTCAGGTAGTTCGGCTTGTCCGCGTCGATGAAGACGAGGTCGAACGGGCCGTCGAGTTGTGCGATCGTCTCGAGTCCGGAGCCGAGCCGGTAGTCGATTCGGTCCGCGACGCCCGCTTCCTCGGCATAACGGCGCGCGATCGTCGTCGTCTCCTCGTTGACGTCGCAGGTGATGATGCGCCCGCCCGTCGGCAGTGCGAGCGCCATCGAGATCGACGAGTAGCCGGTGAACGTGCCGAGCTCGAGCACGCGCCTCGCACGCAGTGTTCGGACGAGCGTCCCGAGGAAGCGGCCCTCGAGACGACCGACCATCATCTGCGGGGCGGTGGTCTTCTCGTGCGTCTCGGCCGCCAGGCGCTCGAACAGCTCTCCGTCCGGGGACGTGTGCTCCTCCGCGTACTGCTCGACCCGAGGGTCGACGATGAAGCTCATTCGACGCGCCCGAGCAAGACGCAGCCGTTGTGGCCACCGAGGCCCATCGCGTTCGAGAGCGCCACGTCGAGCTTCGCCTGCCGCGCCTCGTTCGGCACGTAGTCCAGGTCGCAGTCCGGGTCGGGGTGGCGGTAGTTGATCGTGGGAGGGATCACTCCATCGTGCAGCGCGAGTGCGCACATCATCGCCTCGATCGCCCCCGCCGCGCCGAAGGTATGGCCCATCATCGATTTGGTCGAGGAGATGGCGAGCTCGTAGGCATGGTCGCCGAAGACGGCCTTGATCGCCTTCGTCTCGGCGAGATCTCCGAGCGGCGTCGAGGTGCCGTGCGCGTTGATGTAGCCGACCCGCTCCGGCTCGACGCCTGAACGGCGGAGCGCGGCACGCATCATGTCCGCGACACCGGTGGCCTCTGGCTCGGGCTGCGCCATGTGGTGGGCATCGTTCGAGGCGCCGTAACCCAGCACCTCCGCGTAGACGCGGGCGCCGCGGGCCTGGGCTGCTTCGAGCTCCTCAAGAACGAAGACGCAGGCACCCTCGCCCATCACGAACCCCGCCCGCGTCGCGTCGAACGGACGCGAGGCATGCGGCGGATCGTCGTTCTCGACCGCAAGGCCGCGCATGGCGGTGAACCCGGCGAGGATGAGCGGGTGCATGCAGGCCTCGCCCCCGCCGGCAAGGACGGCGTCCGCGTCTCCGCGCTTGATCAGCTCAGCCGCCTCCCCGATCGCGTGCGAGCCTGTGGCGCAGGCCGAGACCACCGCATAGTTCGGGCCCTTGATCCCGAGCGAGATCGCGAGCTGGCCGCTGGCGGAGTCGACGAGGACGTTCGGCAGGAAATTCGGCGAGACCCGGTTCGGGCCGCGGCTGAGGCGGATCTCTTCCTGCTCGAGGATTCCGCTCACACCGCCGATCGCCGTGCCGAAGACGATGCCGACCCGAGCCGGATCGAAGCCGTTCAGACCGGAGTCGCGGAGCGCCTCGCGCGCCGCCCCGAGGGCGAGGAGCACGTTCCGCTCGAGCTTTCGCACCTCCTTCGGCGAGGCGACCTGGCTCGCATCGAAGTCCTTGACCTCGGCCGCGACGCGCACAGGGGCGTCACCGGGGTCGAACGAGCGGATCCAGTCGATGCCGCTCTCCCCGGTGGTCGCCGCCCGCCACGTGGACGCCACGTCGTTTCCGAGCGGCGTGACCGCACCGAGACCTGTGACGGCGACCTTCCTCATCGCGTGAGCTTAGACAGCGGGTTGCTGCGTGAGGTTACGAATCCGTAGGTTTCGGGCAGAAATCCGCTCGTTCCTAGCAAAGGGCCAAGTCCTCGCCCTTCCGAACTACTTGGAGGTACGCGAGATGTCAGTGGCCAACCCCACGCTGGGCGAGCAACCTCGGCTCGTCTTCTTCCACTCGCCGGTCTCGGGCAACTGTCGGCGCGTGGAGGGATTTCTAGCGCAAGTGCTGCAGCGGCGACGCAACCACGGAACGTTCGACGTGGTGCGCGTTTCCGAGGAAGAGCGCCCGGACCTGCTCGAGCGCTTCAAGATCGAAACTCTGCCGACGCTCGTCGTCGTCCAGAACAAGGCCGTGAAGGGCCGCCTCGAACGGCCGCGCGGCTGCCGGGACATCGAGGGCTTCCTCGCTCCCTGGCTCCACTGATCCAAAAAGCCACGGCCCGGTGTCAGACACCGGGCCCGTGGCCCCAAGTGACTAGACGGTGATGCCCTCCTCCTGGAGGGAGAGCTCGGCAAACTTGTCCCAGTTCTGCTCGATCAGCTTCGCCATCGCGCGCTCGTCCTCGATGATCTCCTGAGCGGCGGTCGCGGTCTCCTCGTCGCCCGCCTTCTGCGCGATGCGGCGTAGCAGCTCGTAGCTTGCGATCTCGAGGTGCTCCGTCGCATAGCCGTCGCGTGCGTTTCGGCCGGCTTTCTCACCGCGCACGAGATCGAGGGGCAGCTTGGCGAGCGCGCCGATCACGCCGCCGATCTGCTTCACGGTCGACGGCGACGCATCGTGAGCCTCGAGGCGCTCGACCATGCGGTCGGCATGACCCTGCGTCTGCATCTTGTGATGCTCGAGCGCGTCGAGGATCTCCGGGTCGTCGGTCGTCGAGATCATGCCGTCGAGCATGCGCAGAACGTTCTGCTCCATCGCATGCGCTTCGTCGATGTGCTTGAGCAGCTGTTCCTTCAACTGTGCCACGTCATCCAACCTCCTCATCTTGAATTGACCGAGCTCGCGGCCGAGCAGCGTGGAGCGTCCGAGGTAGCTCCCGTTCTGCGGCTCGAGCTTGTCCACGAACATGCTCAACGGGTAGTGGAGCTCCCGCCCACGCACCTCGAACGGCAGGCCCGGCACGTGCGGAAACTCCGTCGTCCCACGCGTTCCGTGGATGCGCTTTACGCATCCATGCAGCGGCGGCAGCGCGCCAGAGACACGCTCAACCTTCCAGACCCCATCGAGCTCACCCACGTCAGTAGGGTTCCGCCCGGTGCCTGGACCAAACGTGCCCTTTCCACCGATGGAAGCCCAGCTCGTCAAGGAGCTTCCCGACACCGACGGCTGGCAGTTCGAGCCGAAATGGGATGGTTTCCGGGGTGTGCTGGAGAACGACGGCGGCGAGCTCGCCCTCTGGTCTCGTAACGGCCGGCCGCTACTGCGCTATTTCCCGGAGCTGCGTCCCCTGGGTGACCTCTTGCCGCCTCACTCGGCCTTGGACGGGGAGATCGTGATCGCGCGTGATGGCGTCCTCGACTTCGACTCCATGCAGATGCGCCTCCACCCGGCGGAGTCGCGCGTGCGCAAGTTGTCGGCGGAGATCCCGGCCGACTTCATCGTCTTCGACCTTCTGCTCTGGGACGGCAAACCGATCCACGAGCAGCGGCTCGAGGAGCGCCGAGCCGAGCTCGAGCGAATCGGCCAGGGCTTCCACCTCTCCCCGACGACGAGCGATGCGAAGGACGCGCAGAAGTGGCTCGACAGTTTCGAGGCAGCCGGTCTCGACGGTGTGATCGCGAAGAAGCTCGGTCTCCCATATCTCCCGGGCTCCCGTGACGGCGTCCTCAAGGTGAAGCCGCACAAGACAGCCGACTGCGTGATCGTCGGCGTGCGCTGGAAGGAAAAGCCGACGCGGATCGCGACGCTTCTGCTCGGCCTCTACAGCGAGGAGAAGAAGATCGACTACGTGGGGTCGGCCGCGGTCGCGGCCAGTCGACACGAGGAGATCTTCGACCGAATCGAGCCGTTTTTGAAGGATGCGCCGGATCGCGGTTTCTCGGAGCCCAACCGCTGGGGCACGGGTGAGCTGCAGGAGTCGGCCGTGCGACCGGAGCTCGTGGCCGAGGTGCGCTACGACAAGGTGCAGGGCAACCGGTTCCGCCACGGATCGCGCTTCATCCGCTTCCGCGACGACAAGGACGCGGATCAGTGCACGTGGCGCGAGGTCAGACCGGCCCGCCGCAAGGACGATCCGACTTTCGAAAGTCTGCTCGCGAGCTAGAGCTAAAGCTAAAGCTGGCCGCGGACGCCGGCATTCCGGTCGGCCGGACCCAAAACATTCAGCCGCGCCATTCGCCCGTGAGGAGCGTGAGGGTGGCGAGGGTCACTGCGACTACGGAGGGCACTAGTGCTCCTTTCGTTGAATTGCCGGGGGGTCGATCCCGAAGAGCTCGAAGAGTTCTCCCAGGTCGGGACGATGACGCCAGATGTCCGCCGTGAGATCGCCCACGTCCGCGATGCGGTCGCGCATCGTCTTGACCGTGAAGTCGGCGGGATCGACGTCCGCGACCTCGTCCCAGCGGAGCGGCGCCGAGACGCGCGCGTCCGACCTGGGGCGGACCGAGTACGCGGTCGCGATTGTCCGGTCCCGGGTGTTCTGGCCGAAGTCGACGAACACGCCGCGCCGGTCGGCGACCCGCCACGTGGTCGTCGCCACCTCCTGGTCGCCGATCCGCCGCTCGACCTCTTCGGCAAGCGCTTTGGCGAAACGGCGAACTTCAGGGAACAAGACGTCGGGTTTGATCGGGGCGAGGATGTGCAGGCCGGTAGCGCCCGAGGTCTTCGGATAGGCGGCGAGACCAAGCTCGTCCATCACCTCGCGCACGACGAGTGCGATCTGGCGGACATAAGGCCACTGGCCGTCGGTCGTGGGATCGAGGTCGATCAGCAGATAGTCGGGCCGCTCGATGTCGTCCACCCGGGAGTGCCAGGTGTGCAGCTCGATACACCCGAGGTTGACGACCCAGGCGAGGGCAGCCGCGTTGTCCAGCACGGCGAAGACAGTCGAGTGGCCGCTCGGGAACTCGACGTACTGTTCTCCGACGTACTCCGGATGTGAGGGCACTCGCTTCTGGTGGAAGAAGTTGCCTTCCACACCGTTCGGATAGCGGACCATGTGGAAAGGCCTCTGGCGCAGGTGCGGCAAAGCGCAGGCAGCGAAGTCGACGTAGTACTGGACAAGGTCACCCTTCGTCAGGCCGGCCCTCGGGAAGAAGATCTTGTCCGGGTTCGTTATGGAGACGTCATGGCCGCCAACCTGCATGGAGTGAAGTATCGGCGTGTTAGGGTCGCCTGCGTGCGCCGAGCCCCCGCGATCGTCCTCGTCGTCGTCCTCTCTATCCTCGCCGCCGGCTGCGGCGGGTCGAGCAACAAGAGCTCCGCCGGAGGGACCGGGACGACCGCCGCCTCGTGCGCCAAGGCCGACCTCAACCTTGTCGAGCCGGGCACGCTCACGATCGGCACCTCCAACCCCGCCTTTCCACCGTGGTACGGCGGCGCAGAGAAGGCGCCGTGGAAGGTGAGCGACCCTCGATCGGGCAAGGGGTACGAGAGCGCGGTGGCCTACGCCGTCGCGAAGAAGCTCGGCTTCACGCATGCCGAGGTCGAGTGGAAAGTCGTGCCGTTCAACCTGTCATTTGCACCCGGGCCAAAGAAGTTCGATTTCGACATCAACCAGATTTCGTACAAGCCCATCCGAGCCAAGGCAGTCGACTTCAGCGACTCCTACTACGCGGTGAACCAGGCGCTCGTCGTCGTGAACGGTACGCCGATTGCCAGCGCAGGTTCAATCGCTGCGCTCAAGCCTTACAAGCTTGCGGTTCAGCTCGGCACAACGAGCTACGACTACATCGTCGACAACATCAAGCCGTCGAAAAAGCCTGCCGTGTTCGACACCAACGACGCAGCGGTCGCCGCGCTCAAGAACAAGCAGATCGATGGGCTCGTGGTCGACTTCCCGACCGCCCTGTATGTGTCCGCTGTCCAGGTTCCGAACTCCAAAGTCCTCGGTCGATTCCCGACGGTGGGTACACAAGAGCACTTCGGGCTTGTCTTCGAGAAGGGTAATTCGCTTGGCTCATGCGTCAACGAGGCCCTTTCGAAGCTGCAGGACGATGGTACATTGCAGCGTTTCCAGGATGAGTGGATCACGAAGGCCGGCGGCGCACCCGTCCTGAAGTAGCCCGCTGAACGAGAACCGCGGCTCGCGAATCCTCGGCAGTGTGACTGCCGGCTCCGAGGGGCGCCGCGCCGTAACGGTCGCGATCCTAAGCACGATCGTCTTCTTCACGCTGGTTGGGATAGCAATCACGCACGCGCCCGGCTGGCCCGAGGTGAGGCGCACGTTCTTCGACTGGGGCGAGTTCAAGGCCTCGATACCGGAGATCGCGCGCGCGTTTCTGTTGAACGTCAAGATCTTCGCGATCGCCGAGGCGTTCATCCTCGTCCTCGCGCTCGCACTGGCGGTCATTCGTAGCCTGCCCGGGCCCGTGTTCTTCCCGATGCGCATGCTCGGCATCGCCTATGCGGATTTCTTTCGCGGCGTGCCGACAATCCTCGTGATCGCTTTGCTCGGCTTCGGCGCTCCGGCGCTGCAACTCAGCTGGGTGCCGCTGTCGACGACGTTCTGGGGGATCGTCGCGCTCGTGCTGGTCTACACCGCCTATGTCTCGGAGGTGTACCGCGCCGGGATCGAGTCGGTGCACCCGAGTCAGGACGCCGCAGCGCGCTCGCTCGGGTTGTCGCACTGGCAGTCGCTGCGGAAGGTCGTCCTGCCTCAGGCAGTGCGGCGTGTGATCCCGCCGCTTCTGAACGACTTCATCGGCCTGCAGAAGGACACGGCGCTGGTCGGGTTCCTCGGCTCGGTCGAGGCGTTCAAGCAGTCCCAGATCGACGCGGCAGCGACGTTCAACTACACGCCGTTCGTGGCGGCCGCGGTTCTCTTCGTCGCGCTCACGATCCCGCTTGCGCGCTTCACGGACTGGCTCGTGCTGCGTGATCGACGCCGGCGACAGGCGACAGGCGTCTGATGAGCGAAGCGCTCGTCGTCGACGGTCTGCACAAGTCCTTCGGGACGCTCGAGGTTCTGCGCGGAGTGGACCTCGCCGTCGCCGAGCATGAAGTCGTCTGCCTGATCGGCGCCTCCGGCTCCGGAAAGTCGACGCTGTTGCGATGCGTCAACCTGCTAGAGCCGATCGACCAGGGCAGGATCGTCGTCGAGGGTGAGGAGATCACGGCGCCCGGCGTCAACGTGAACCGCATCCGCCGCCGCATCGGCATCGTCTTCCAGGCGTACAACCTCTTCCCGCACATGAGCGTCCTGCGTAACGTCACGCTCGCACCGACCCTCGCGCTCGGCACTTCCCGCGTGCAGGCAGAGGCCGAGGCGAAGGAGCTGCTCTCCCGCTTCGGGCTCGCTGACAAGCGGAACGATTATCCGGACAGTCTTTCGGGTGGCCAGCAGCAGCGGGTGGCAATCGTGAGAGCGCTCGCGATGCGGCCCGACCTGATGCTGCTCGACGAGGTGACGAGCGCTCTCGATCCGGAGCTCGTCGCCGAGGTGCTCGAGGTGATCCGAGAGCTTGCAGCCGGTGGGATGACGATGCTGATCGCGACCCACGAGATGGGCTTCGCGCGGGACATCGCCAACCGCATCTGCTTTCTCGACGAGGGCGTGATCCTGGAGCAAGGCCCTCCGGAGCAAATGCTCACCGAGCCGAAGGAGCCAAGAACGCAGCAGTTCCTGCAACGCATCATCAACGCGGGGCGGCTGTAGCGTTACGGGGATGCAGGAACCGGACACCCGCCGCATCGATCTTTCGCTCGAGCCGCTGGATGACTTCGTGGTCGTCCAACCTTCCGACGAGGAGTCCGAGACGAACCTCGGGCTGATCCTCCCCGCGTCCGCAGAGGCCGACTGCCGCACCGGAGTTCTCACCGCGGTCGGAGGCGAAGTGACCGGAGTCGAGCCCGGAGACAAGGTCCTGTTCCCGAGCGAGGCCGGCTACGAGGTGCGACTCGCCGGCAACGCGGTCCGAGTCATGCGCCGCAGCGAGCTCATCGCCCGCGTCCACGACTAGGCCTAAGTCACGTGGGCGCGGGTGACGTCGGCAGGTGACGCGCAGCCGAGGAGCGCAAGCCCGAGCTCGACCTCCTTGCGCAGCAACTCGAGGACTCGCGTCACGCCCTGCTCCCCGTCGACGGCGAGGCCCCACAGCATTGCGCGGCCGATGAGCACGGCTCTTGCGCCGAGCGCGAGCGCCTTGAGAACGTCGGTGCCGCGACGGACGCCGCCGTCGAGCAACACCTCGGCGCGGCCGTCGACCGCGGCGACGACCTCCTCGAGCGCGTCGAGTGACGCCTGCACGCCGTCGAGCTGCCGTCCACCGTGGTTCGAGACGACGATCGCTGCAGCACCGTGCGCGAATGCGAGCTCTGCGTCCTCCGCGGTGAGGATCCCCTTGACGATGACCGGCAGGCCGTACCCGGCAAGCCATTCGAGGTCGCGCCAGCTGAAACCGGCGTCGAACTTCGCGGAAAAGATGTCGCCCACGACGGTCAGGTGCTCGGGAATCTTGAAGTCGATGCGAATGTCGCGCTCGCGCCGGCCTAGATAGGGGGCGTCGACCGTGAGCACGAGCGCGGAAAAATCGTTTTCCACCGCTTCGGCGATCAGCTCCTCGGTCTTCGAGCGATCACCGAAGACGTAGACCTGGAACCAGCGCGCCGCACCCGGCACCGCAGCGGAAACTTCCTCCGGTCGCGTCGTCGCTGCGGTCGAGAGACACATGATCGTTCGCGCCGCCGCCGCCGCTCGCGCGGTCGCGAGCTCTCCGTCCGGGTGAGCCATGCGCTGCATCGCAAGCGGCGCGATCAGGATCGGCAAGCCGATCTCCGTCCCGAGGACAGTGGTTGCCGTCGTCACCGATTGAACGTCGACGAGCACGCGCGGCCGCAGCTTGCGCCGCTCGAACGCGGCCAGGTTGTCACGCATCGTGACCTCGTCGCCCGCCCCGCCGGCGAAGTAGGCGTGCGCGTTCTCGTCGAGCTTTTCCTCGGCGAGCTGCTCGTACTCCCAGACGTTCACCGGCTGCGGCACCGGACGAGCGTATCCGGGCGCCCGGAGAGGGTGGGCGCTACCCTTGCGTACCCGCGGAGGGGTGGCAGAGCGGTCGAATGCGGCGGTCTCGAAAACCGTTTCGGGCTCTTGGGTCCGACGAGGGTTCAAATCCCTCCCCCTCCGTTAACTTGGCCGAATGCCCCTCTGAACCTAGAGTGGCATTCCAGCCTTGAACGCTCGTCCGCTGCAGCCAAGCGCTCTCTGATCAGAATAGAATCGACAGTTGGTTCCGCTGGAGTTCTGTTGTCACACTCTCATGACTGAGGAGGCCAGATGAGCAGGTTTAAATTGCCGCCACGCACCCCCGATCGGACTGCGAAGATCGATCCTCCAGAGGCCTTGGAGGATCACGACAGCGGCCCCTCACTCGTGGCGACTTACCTCGCGACCGTTTCGGACCCGCCCCGGGAATCCGGGCCGAGCAGCCGAGCCGTAGAGGCGACTGATTTCGACCGGCTCGGTGACCACGTTAGTTCGGTACTCAGCGCGGCGCAAGAGGCCGCCCTCCGCATTCGAGAGGAGGCTCGGAAGGAGGCCGAGACCCTCCGCGAACAAGCGCAGCAGGAGGCGATGGCATGCGCAGAGGAGGCGCGCGAGGAGGCTGACGCCTCAACGGCTGAGGCGCTCCGGCTCCGGTCTGATGCGCGTCAATGGGCGGAGCAAGCACGTACAGCAGCGGAGAACTATGCGGCCGATCGTCAGTCCGGAGCTGAAGCTGAGGCCCAACAGATTCTTTCGGCAGCCGAACGGCAAGCCGCCTCTTACAGCGACGACGCACAACGTCGATATCAGGCGCTCAAAATGGATACTTCGCTGGCCGAGGATCACCTCCGCGAGCTCGCCTCCGGGCTGCATGATCTCGCAGTTCGGCTCGACAACCTCTTGTCGACGCCTCCGGGCGAGGAAGAAAGTGACCGACCCGCAGCGGACGACGATTCACTCATCGACGCGTTGGGGCCGCAACATGCCCAGAACGAGGAATCAGCCACGTAACGGGAGGTCACGCAGTTGGGCATGGTTCACTCGCCCGTGGCACTCTCCATCCCAAAACCCGTCCACCGGAAACACGCCCCCTGCAGATGCTGAGGTCGCCGCTGCGCTTGATCGTCTGCTCGAGCCGCTCGAGAGCCTGCGGCAAAAGGGTTTTCAAAACGAAGCCGTTCAGACCACGCGAGCCGAGATTGCACACACTCGGCCGCCCGTACGACACGGGCGGCGTTGGTCCTTGGCTGTCGTCGTCAGACGCATCCGCTATAGCGACCTTTCGCCGTACCGACAGATACGAGGCGCGTTTGGCTGGGCCTTGGTCTGGATCGCGCTGATCGCGATTCTCTGGCTCGTTTTCACCCAGCTGTCTTAGTCGACGAGCGTTGCCCCCACTGCCGCTACCTTCGATGGGCTCCTCGGATCTGGCGAGTCGAAGGGCACTAGCTCAGCGCGATGATGATCACTCCGACCGAGAGCGCAAGTCCACCGGCGACGATCATTACCGATCGCCGACGAGCAAGCAGGTCCGCAGCCCGTAGGCCGGGAGTCGCAGCCTTAGGGACTGCAGCGAGGCCGAGCAGTAGCACTGCGAGACCGAGCGCAGCGATCCCAGCCGTACTCTTGCCGAGTTCCTTGACAACGTCCTCCAGTGCTAGCCCAGTGAAATCCACGCCGAGAACATGGTTCGATTTCGGAGACGAGCGCGACGCGGTAGCCGATTTCGCCTCGACGGGCGTCACGCCGAAACTCAGAAAGGACGAGAACGATGTGGTCGCTCCGCAGACATTGCGCTTTCTCGCGCTGCCACAGCCGCTGGCGATCTGACGACGGAACCGAAGACAGCAATGGTCACACGGAGCAAACTCCCGCGTCTGGTGCGAAGCCCGATCTGATACGTACCGACCTGGAGCCGCTTCCCGTGAACGCGACCGTTGAAGCGGAACCGGTTGATGCCGGCGTGGCCGCGCACTGCAAACGAACCGACGACTCGACAGAGCGGGAAAATCTCGACCACGGTGAACCGAACCCGGCGCGCGTGTCGAAGGCTGAACACGAGAAGTATCGAGCGTCGCGCCTCTGGCCCGTGCCAGACGAGAGCGTGTTGGGAGCTACGGAGGCCGGTAACCTCTGTAGCCGCGTCGCTCGGGTCAGATGCCGAAGCGGTGAACAGACTGGCGGACGCCGAGCCAGGTGTCGCCGTGTCGTTTCCGCCAGACGGGAATGAGCCTGCGTTCTGCATTGACGGGAGAACCGCTCCGAGACTTGTCGACGTCGAGACCGACGATGTTGGCGAGGTGGTCGTGATCTTCGGCAAGGTCGTGCTCACCTGAAGCGTCGTCGTTACCTTCGGAAGCGTCGTCGTTACCTTCGGAAGCGTGGTACTGATCGGAAGCGTGGTACTGACTGGCAGCGTCGTCGTGACCGGCAGCGTCGTCGTGACCTTCGGCAGGGTTGTGCTGACCGGAAGCGTGGTCGTGAGCTTTGGCAGGGTTGTGCTGACCGGCAGGGTGGTCGTCAGCGTCGGGAGCCCGGTCGTTAGGCTCAGCGTGGGTCCTGACGACCGCCCGGCTAGAGCCGTGCTGGCAAGAAAGCCCAGCAGGAGAAGAGTCGTGAGAGTGGCCGCAGGCCTCACAACTCAACCAGTACCCCAACTGGCCGTCGCACAATCTCGTTTCCGCACGACCGGGAGGAAAGCGGGCTGTTGGAAGGGTTATGTGCGCGGCGCCAGCATCGGTAAATGTCCCCCAACCCGGATCCTCAGTCGCCAGGCTGACATGATCGCGAAAACCGCTCGACAGAATGGAAGGTGCCATGGGCGTGAAACTCCACCGTTGTTCCAACCTCTGGCTCAAGGTGAAGGCTCACCCGTGCTGGAAAGTGCAGAAGGCACTCGACGACCTGGGCATCGAGTACGAGGTCGTTCCGGGGCCGTGGCCAAGCCGGAAGAAGCGAGACGCCGTGCTGGCAGGCACCGGCCAAACGTCGTATCCCGCGATCCAGTTCGAGGACGGGAGGTGGTATCGCGAGCAATCCAAGGACATGGAGCACACCATCCGGGAGGGCCGGTTGATGACAAAAAATGTCCGCCCGGCGAACGATTCGAATCCCTCCTAAGCCTCGCGCGAACCGAAGCACCGCCCTTCCCGACTACGGTAGGCGGCTGAAGAGCGGGGTCAGCCCCGAACGCGTGCTCCGTGGAGCAGCAGACCGATGATCCCTTGCTCGCTTGAAGTGGCGTCCTTGCGCAGGAGTTCGTCGATCTGAACGCCGACGAGGAAGATGATCGACGCCGTATAGAGGTACGCCGCGAGGACGAGGAAGACGGTCAAGGCGCCGCTCGCCGACTTGAAGTTCGCGAGGGCGCTGACGTACCAGTCGAAGATCAGCGCTTCGACGATCCAGGCGGCGACGACGACGGCCGAACCGGCGCTCGACCACCGCGCCCGTCGGCGCTCGGCCGGGCCGTAGTGGACGAGCAGCCCTACTCCGACGCCGAGCGCGATAACAGCAAACGGCCAGCGGAGCACCAGGAGGAGCGTGTGCGTGACACCGTGATCAGCGATTCGCGGCGCCACCGTGACCCCGAGCACCGCCAGCACAACGGCGACGGCAACACCGAGTGCGAGCGCAAACGAGATGCCCCAGCGTCGGAGGAAGGGCCGCTGCTCCTCCGCCTCGTAGATGAGGTTCATGCCGCTCATGCAGGCGCGCACGAGCCCGGAGCCGTACCAGAGCAGTGCAGTGCCTGCGAGGGCAGGCAGTGCGAGTCCTCCGTCTCTCAGGACCTTCCCGACCGCGGTGTTGATCGCCGTAAAGGCAGTCGGCGTGAGCTGACGGGAGATGCCGTCTGCAAGCGTGTTCGTCCAGACATCCGCGAGCCCCAACATCTTGAGCAGGGCGATGCCAAAGAGCGCGAGAGGGACGAGCGCCTTCAGGATCTGGAACGAAATTGCGCTCGCGCTGTTCAGGATCTGGTGCCGCGAGAAGAGATTGATCCAGAGCCGCACGACGGCAGCGGCGCGTTGCGGGAGCGACTGCCGGGTTGAGGTACGTTGCCGGCTCCGGCCCGTGGTCTTGGTCGCAGCAATGCTCACAGCCTTTCCTCGAACCAAGGTCTGAAACGAGAGGTGAGCGCTACAGCCTGAGCGCGCGAAGGCGTGACCGCGCTCGCTGTAGCGCTACAACCGCTCGACACTCCACCGAAGAAGGGGGCCTGCGGGGGAAACACGGTTTCCCCCGCGTTATGCGGAGAGGGCGGGATTTGAACCCGCGACGCACCTTTCAGCACGTACGCGATTTCCAGTCGCGCTCCTTAGGCCACTCGGACACCTCTCCGTGCTGCGAAACGGAGAAGGAGGGATTCGAACCCTCGATGGAGGCATTCACCCCCATAACGCCTTAGCAGGGCGCCGCCTTCAGCCACTCGGCCACTTCTCCGCGGTCGGGCGCAGGATAGCCGACCCACTTTCGGATCCCCCTTCGGGGGGAGGAATGCACCCACCCGAACACGAAAATGAGCTTGCCGGCTCCCCCTCATACCCCCGGCAACCTGAAACCCGTCTGCGGCTACCCGAGGCGGGTTTCGCCTTTCTAGGACACAGTCACCGTCTGCTTCATGCCGGCCTGTTCGTGGCCGGGAATTGTGCAGTAGAGCTCGTACTTTCCGGGCTTAAGCGTGATCTTCAGGTCGTCGGTCTGCCCAGGCCCGATCTCCTTGGTCTTGTCGCCCACCCCCTTGATCGCCAGGTCGTGGGGGATCTTGCCGTCGTTCTTCGCCTCGAAGGTGATTTCGCCGGCCTTGAAGTTCGTCGAGCCGAGCGCGATCTTGAACTCGGTCTCGGTCACCGGAACCTTGGTCTCCTCCGGTTTTGCCTCCGCTGTGGTCTCCGCCTTGGTCGTGGTCTCCGCGGTCGTCGTCTCGGCGGCCGTCGTCGTCTGCTCCGCGGTGGTGGTCTCGGCCGCGGTCGTCTCTGCCGCAGCCGCCTCCCCGTGCTTGTCCTCTGAGCCGAAGACCTCGACCGCCGTGAGCATCCCGAAGAAGAAGACGAACGCGACGACGATGAAGGCCAGCAAGCCCCGGCCCGGATAGTCCGACCGGAAGCGCGGGAGCAGGAACGACGAGGCGAGGGCGAAGACGATGAAGACGAGCGCGGTGACCCCGAGCCCGACCTCGTGACCCGTGGACAGGGCGAGCGGCACGCGCGGATACTACGCAGCCGAAAGCAGTCGGCGCTCCTCCCTACGGCGATGCGCCCGCGTCCCCCAGAGGGCCGCGACAGCGAGCACGATCAGCGGGCTCAGGACGATCAGCAGGAAGAGGAGGACGGCGCCTGCGCCGGCGAGGAACGAGCCCGCATCGCGTGCGGCGCGCTCGATCCGGCCCATGCCACCCTTCTTCGCTGCAGCCTGCTGCGCGGTGAGGGTGAGCGAGATCCGGGAGAGGCTCGCTTCGCGCAGCGTCGCCTTGGCCGAGCCGGTCACGCGCGCGAGCTCCTGCTTCGCCGCGTCCCGCTGCAACTCGAGCCGCAGCCGCACGTCAGCCGGCAGCGAAGAGCTCTTGAGCGCCTCGGCGATGCGAGCAAGCGAGAGCTTCAGCTGGACGATCCGCCGGCGCTGGCTCTGCACGACCTGGTCGAGATCCCGAATCGAGAGATGCTGCTCGGTCACCGTGCCGAGCTTCGACAGACGGAAGTACGCGTCCTGGACACGCGCGACCGGGATGCGAAGGACGAGATCGGAACGACCGTCTCCCCCGCTCGTCGACTCGTCGACCGACGCGACGAAGCCGCCGTACGAATGCGCGAGCTGCGTCGCTTCGGCAGTGCGGTCGTGCAACGTGTCGACGTCCTTGACCCGGACAGTCAAGGAGGCCTGGTAGTCCTGGAAGCGACCGGGCGTCGGGGCCGGCACGCTCGTCCACGCGGGGTGCGGAGCCAGCCCCGCACCCGAGTCAGAAGTGCTGCCACCCTCGCCTGGCGTGGCATAAGTCAGTTGGGTGGCCGCCCGATTGTCCGAGCCACCCGAGTTGAGCACACCGTGAATCACCGCGGCGCTCACGAGACCGAGCACGCAAACCGGCGCGAGCACGAGCAGTGACCGCCGCCATGAAAGCGCAGGAAGCAGGTCCCGCAGCGTGCGCGCTGGAACCGGTTCGCCGAATGAGCGAACGTGGTCACGCACATGGTCCGGAGCCGTAGTGGGAAGCGCCCGCAGGTCACGCACGAGCTCCTCGAACTCGCGCTCGAAATCAACGTCAGTCGCGGGCATCTTGCATCAACTCCTCGAGTCGTTTCAGCGCCCGACTCAGGCGAGTCGAGCAGGCGGTAGTACTGATCCCGAGCACACGGGCGGTGGTCGGCCCGTCGAGCTCGAGTAGAACCCGGAGCGCGACCACCTCACGCTCGGCTGCCGAGAGCCGGCTGAGCGCCGCCTCGAGCGGACCGGGCCCGAGCGCGATCTCCTCCGCGTCGGGGAGGTCGCGTGCGTAGCGCTCCTCCCTGCGACGGCGCCGTTCCTCGGAACGAAAATGATCGAGGGCGGTCGTCCGGGCGATCCCGCAGAGCCACGCACGCGCGGTGCCCCGGCGCGGGTCGAATCGACGCCAGACGCGAAATGCCTTCTCGAAAGTCTCTCCTGTGAGGTCTTCTGCCACCGTGCGGTTTCCCGTGAGGAAGAGGAGGTAGCGATGGACGGCGTCGAGCTCGGATTCGGCGACCACCGAGAAGGTCGGACGCTCGAGCCGCAGCGCAGGCCACGAGGTTGTCACCGCGTTCACGACTTTCATACGCCGCGGCAGGCCCGGATCGTCACACCCTGAAGTGTGACTCAGCAGGGACCGGTCGTGGGCGTGCCGCTCGGACCGGTGAAGTGCTGCACAGTGCCGCCGACTTCCGCCTGCAGGCAGTACGACGCGGCGTCAGCACGCATGACCGTCACGCCAAAGGCCGGAGGAAGCGCTGCTCCTGCATACGTCGCGTTGAGGGATGCCGGCGTTTCCCTCGATCGAGGGATGGGCGCGTCACCCGCGCCGCCCGTCCCAAAGTGAGCGCGCCGATCGCGCGCAAGAAAGTAAAGACTGAGGCATCTCACAGGGCGGAGCACCTTCCATGGTCGAGCCCCGGTACAGGCCGCAAGTCACCGGGGCTCGTTTTCTTCTCGCTCCGGCCCAGGACCCAAGCGAAGGGTTCAGCGCGAGAAACCTGAAGAACAGGTGACGGTACGGTGGTTTCCAGAAATGGCGTCGCAAGGGGGTAGCTCAGGTTGACCGTCCATGGTCTGAAGACGGCGGAAGACGAGTACGCGAGAGTTGAGCGGTTCGTCGAGGCACTTCTCCCGAAAGACCGCGTGTTGAAGGTGCTGTCCGCAGAGGCCGGTGAAGGACGCTTTGCGATACGGCCGCCGGCGTACGTCGTGGGTGCCGACGTCGTGCAAGCCGAGCGCGGCGTCCGGGCTGGAGCCGACGAGCATCGGGTGCTCGATCTCGACCACCTGCAGCTCGAGGCGGAGGAGTATGACTTCGTGCTCTGCGTCAACGTCCTGGAGCACGTGCGCAATCCACTGGCCGTGGTTGACAGCCTTTGCCCGCACTGAAAGACGGTGGGATTCTCGTGATCTTCGTGCCGAACGTGGCGTCGCTCAAGGGTCTGTCCGTGCGCGCCACACCCTGGGCGTTCCACCGCTGGTTCTACCGCCGTGTCTTGAGCGTGCGCCCGGACCGCCAGCCGGTTCGGGCCTTCCACTCCTTCAGCCTGCGGCCCTCCTCGTTGGTGGCACACGCCGAGGCGACTGGTTGGAGAGTTAGGTACTTCGATCTTTACGAGGGTCCTGTGCAGCGTTCGGTTCGTGAACGGTTTGGCATCGTCGGTTGGCGCTGGAAAATCGTGACGAACCTGACCCGGATCACGACGTTCGGTCTGCTGACGGCCGAGGAGACGGGTCTGATCGCCGTGCTGGGGAAGGGTGGCGTGGAGTAGTCGATGGCGCTGCTCGATTTGCGCCGTTCGAGCCGATTCGGCAGTCTCCCCTCAATGGTTTCTGAATCGCGACCCGAGCCAACCGAGCAGGGCCTCGTCTCCCGAGGCGCGGGCTGGTTCGTCCTCAATGCCCGCGACGCGAGGTGGTACCACGGCCCGGGACGCACCGCCTTCTGCGACCTCGAGGGCGACCAGAACTTCGCGCAGTTGGGGATCAACATCAACGTCCTCGACCCGGGCGTGCCGATGGCGATGTATCACTGGGAGGCAGACCAGGAGGATTTCCTCGTGCTCGCGGGCGAAGCGCTGCTGATCATCGAGGGCGAGGAGCGTCCGCTGCGCCAGTGGGACTTCGTGCACTGTCCTGCGAAGACGAAGCACACGATCCTCGGAGCGGGCGACAGGCCTTGCGTGGTGCTCGCGGTCGGCGCGCGAGTCTTCTCCGTGGACAGCCCGGACTGGGGCGGCTACACCGTCGACGAAGTGGCCCTCCGCCACGACGCGGGTGTTGAGCAGGACACGATTGACCCGAAGGAGGCGTACGCGCGATTCACGAAGCGCGAGCCAGGCCCTTACCGCGAGGGCTGGCTTCCGGACTAGACAGGCCGCTGCTGGCCGACCAGCAAGACGTGCCTGCAGGTCGAGCGGAGCGAAGCGGAGACGGAGGAAGCCAAACCCGTAGCGCCCGAGTCGGCCGCGTCGCCGTGCGATCACGGAGTAGTAGGGGGCGCCGATAGCCGGCAGGAAGATGACCTGCGCGAGCGCGTAGAAGGGGAAGACGAGCATCCAGGGCGAGAGGCCTGGGTATTCGAGATCGCGGTCACGAAGATGTACGGGGCGATGACGAGCGGCATGGTGTGGATCAGCTCGTGCAGGCTGATCATCGACCACCACTTGAAGTACAGAGACACCCAGATCGCGGCGAAGTAATACGCGGTGAGCACCGAGAGTTGTCCCTCTCGGTTGCGGCGTTTCACCAGCGGAGGCGAGCTTGCGGCGAACCCCCGGGGCCAATCATCGGACGGGGAGTTCCGTCTTGGATAACTCGACGGCTATTCGGGAAGCCAGCCGGCGCGGTAAGCGGTCGGCTCTCGGCTCGGGACCGAGGCGTACGCTTCGTCCCCGTCGTTCGTGTCCTCTACGACGCTCGCGCCGTGACGCTTCGCGGCCTCGTCGACCGTGAAGCCGAGCGTGTCGCGTTCGCGTGCGCCGACTGCGATGAGGAGACACGGACTGCTTCCCGCCCCGACGATCACGTGCTTCGTGTTCGGCGGGCAATGCGCGAAGTCCCAGGCGCGCAGCTGTCGCTCCTCGCCTTCGACGATCAGGACTGCTTCGCCGCGGACGACGAGGAAGTCCTCCTGATCGCCCTCCCAGTGGTACATGGACATCGGTTCGCCGGGCCCGAGCACGAACGGATTGACGCCGAGCTGCTCGAATCCCCGCGCGCCTTCGAAATCGTCAGCGACGATGCAGACGGCTCCGCGACCGTCGACATGACGCCACTCGGCATCCCGCATGTTGAGGACGAACCATCCCTCCCGCATCGGGGCGAGCCCGTGCTCGGTCTGCTCGAATGTCGATTCGGGAACCATGAGCTCGAAGCATGCCGTAAAAGAGCTCTTTCCTCGGACAAATACCGCGAGGCTGGCTTTGGGACTAGATGCCGGAGCGTGGCAGGGCGTTCCGCCCGTCGAGCCGAATCGTCCACGGATCGATCGTGTCGACCCGGAGATGCGTCTCGCTCCACGGATCGCGTGCGAGGGTCGCCCGGATCGCATCCTCCGACTCGGCCTCGACGATGTGAACCACCCGATCCTCGTCGGCGAGGGGCCCGCCCAGGACGATGAAGCCAGCGTCGACCAGGCCGTCCATGAAGGAGGCGTGCGCGGCCCAGTCGGACTGCTCCTCCATCGGCCGCGACGAGTCCCACTGAGCGCCGGAGCGGCGGACCACGACGAGGAACATCCCCACGCTCGCGTTCTAGCATGCTCATACCCGGCCCCGTTCGATACGGGCGCGTCTTTGGGTCTGACCCGAAGAAGGTGGCCGAAGCGGACGACTGTGGAAACGGGAGTTACGCACCTGTGTGTGCCGTCATGCGGCCAACTTCAGGAATCCGAGGCGCAGGGGCGGTGTAAGAGTGGCGATGAAGCGACTCTTGTGCGTGCAACAGGTGGTTCCCACCGCGAGCACCCGTGGGCTTACTGGCACAAGCAAGGACTCGTCATTCGCGCAACGGGGCAAATCCGTCACGGTGACCGTCCCGAAAAACTGCCGTAAGCGTGCAGCCATCACCTGGGGGAACAGCGGCGGCCCCGTTAGCTCACTCCGGATCGAAGGCTGCAGGCCGGCGTCGGCGAATGTCGGCTATGCCTTTGCCGGCGAGTTTCTCCTCCGCTCCCGTCATCCTGCCTCCCCCTCATCTTCGGAGTAATGGGCGCACCTGGGATCGAACCAGGGACCTCCCGCGTGTGAAGCGGGCGCTCTCCCGCTGAGCTATGCGCCCGGAGCAGACGAGGATAGCCCAACAGCAATCGCCGCCACTGCCGGCTTTGCCGGCGGTGACCACTGCGGCCCCGAATCGACACGGATCCTCGGAAAGTCATCATGGCTCGCGCAGCAAGCCGGACTTTTCGAGGCTAAACCGCGGCGCCTGGAAGGAATGCTTAGCGCTGCTGCCTCCCGGCCCTGACGCGGTTCACACACTTCCACCGCCGCGGCGCGACGATGGTAGCAGCGCGGTAGAGGCGGCTGAAGACTCTTCGATGTGCGCCGCGGCTGGACACCACCGAGTTTGCCGACACGCGCTGGAGGCAAAAGAGGTGCAAGTGCGTTTTCGCCGTAACGCTCCGCTCGATACAGGGCAGGTTCGCGATGCCCGCGGCCGCGGCGTGGGCGCGGCCGTAGGTGGCGGCGGCCTCGGCCTTGTCGGCCTGATCATCTACATCCTGATCTCAGTCCTCTCGAACGGCGGCGGTGCTGCCGGCCTCCCCCCTCAACTCGCGCCGCTCGACGGCCAGCAGATCGGACAGGCCGACACACCAGGCGAGATCGACCAGAACTGCAAGACGGGGCAGGACGCGAACGAGCGGACGGACTGCCGCATCGTCGCTGTCGTCAACAGCGTGCAGAAGTTCTGGGCCGGCGTGTTCCAGCGGAGCAACCGCCAGTACGAGAACTCGAAGACAGTCTTCTTCACGGGCCAGACCGACACGGGGTGTGGCACCGCAGACTCCCAGGTCGGCCCTTTCTACTGCCCACGCGACAAACTCGTTTACATCGACCTCGGTTTCTTCGACGACCTGCAGTCCCGCTTCGGCGTCGGCAATTCCGCGTTCGTGCAGGCCTACGTGATCGCGCACGAGTACGGACATCACGTCCAGGATCAGCAGGGCAGGCTCGACAAGCTCGGCGGCAATCAAACGGGGCCGGAGAGCCTCTCGGTGCGCACTGAGCTCCAGGCCGACTGCTACGCCGGCGTCTGGGCGGCTCACGCAGTCGAGACGCAACTCGTGGAGCAGCTGACCCAGGCCGACATCAACGACGGCCTCGACGCGGCAGCCGCGATCGGGGACGACCGGATCCAGCAACAGACCCAGGGCCAGGTGAATCCGGAGACCTGGACGCACGGCTCCTCCGAGCAGCGCCGGCGCTGGTTCTCTCGCGGATACGAGCAGGGCCGCCCGGCCGTTTGCGACACCTTCACCGGGTCGATCTAGCCTCCGAAACCTCGGTCGCTAAGATCGCTCGGTGGCCGCCCTTTACCGGAAGTACCGCCCGCAGGACTTCGACGAGGTAGTCGGCCAGGAAGCAATCGTCCGGACGCTCAAGAACGCGATCTCGTCCGGGCAGGTGCGCCAGGCCTATCTGTTCGCAGGCCCCCGCGGCACCGGTAAGACATCGCTCGCACGCATCCTCGCCAAGGGGCTGAACTGCCTGCAAGGGCCGACGCCGACGCCGGACAAGGTCTGCAATCCCTGCGTCACGATCGCGAACGGCAACTCGCTCGACGTGATCGAGATGGATGCCGCGTCTCAGCGGGGGATCGACGATATCCGCGAGATCCGGGAGCGAGTGGTGCTCCAGCCTGCCGAGGGCCGGTACAAGGTGTACATCCTCGACGAGGCGCACCAGCTCACCGACGCTGCCTGGAATGCGCTCCTGAAGCTGATCGAGGAGCCACCGCCGCACCTCGTGTTCGTCTTCTGCACGACCGACCTGTCGAAAGTGCTGCCCACCGTGCGCTCACGCTGCCAGACGTTCGTCTTCGCGCGACCGCGGCTGCCCGAGCTCGTCCGCCTGCTGCGTCGCGTGGCCGACGGCGAGGAGATCCAGGTGCCTGACCAGGCCCTCGCGCTCGTCGCCCGCGGTGCGCGCGGCTCGTTCCGCGACGCGGTCTCGACGCTCGACCAGCTCGCATCGGCGACGGAGAAGAACATCACCGTGCAGTCGGTGCTCCAGCTGCTCGGCGCCGTCGAGGAGGAGGCTCTCTTTCGGCTCTGCGACCTCGTCGTCGACCGCGACACGGCGGGTGCGCTCACGTTCGTGGAGGAGCTGTCGGAGCAAGGACAGGATCTCGGCCGCCTGGTCGTCGACCTGCTCGAACATCTACGGCATCTCATGCTCGTGCAGCACATGGGTGAGGTACCCGACACGCTGCCCGTCACCGAAGAGACCCGCGAGCGGCTGCGCGCGCAGGCGAATCAGCTCGGGGAAGCGACGGTGATCCGGCTCGTCGACCTCCTCGCCGTGGCGGTCGAGGACATGCGACAGGGCGGTGACCCTCGCCTGCCGCTCGAGCTGGCGCTCGTGAAGGTGACCCGCCCCGGAAGCGACCTGTCGCGCGAGTCTCTCTCCTACCGGCTCGAACAGCTCGAGACGAGGGGCCACGTCCCGACGGCACCCGTGCCAGGGACAGTCCCTGAGACCCGTCTGGAGCAGGCACCTGTCGAGGCCGTGGCGATGGTCGCGCCGCCTTCGCTCGAGCTCGAGCAGCTCCAGGAAGCCTGGCTGCGGACGATTCTCCCCGCCGTCGAGGAACGCTCAATCCCCGCAGCGTCCGTGCTGCGCGAAGCTCACCCCGCCGGTCTGGCGGAAGACACCCTGACCGTCGAGTTTCCCGCGAGCGCTTCGTTCCACCGGCAGCTGGCGGAGGAGCCGAAGAACGCGACGCTCCTTGCCGACGCGCTCTACGAAGTGACCGGACGGCACCTCGGCCTCGCGTTCGCCGAAGGCGAGGCGCGACACGACGAGCTCGAGATCGACGAGCCCGCCGGCGAGGAAAAGATTCTGGAGCTCGTGAAAGAGACCCTGGACGCCCACGAACGGGAGGATTGACGCGATGGGCATGGACATGGACAAGTTGCTGCAACAGGTCGGTCAGATGCAGACCGAGATGCAGAAAGCGCAGGAGGAGCTCGCGAACGAGACCGTGCAGGCGACCTCGGGCGGTGGAATGGTCACCGTCGTCGCGAACGGTGCGGGCGAGATCAAGGAAATCAAGATCGATCCGAAGGCGATCGACCCGAAGGATCCGGAGATGCTCGAGGACATGATCCTCGCCGCTGTCAACGAGGCGGTGCGCTCCGCGCAGAGCTTGATGGAGTCGAAGCTCGGCGGTCTCGCCGGTGGTCTCGGTGGCCTCGGCCTCCCGGGTCTCGGCGACTGATGCGCGACCGGCTGGGAGCACTGGCGCTCTTCGCCGATCTGGACGACGCACAGCTCGAACGGCTGGCCGCGGCGACGTCGGAATTCCATGCGCCCGCGGGCCAGGCACTGATCGAGCGCGGCAAACCGGGCTCGGGAATCTTTGTCCTCGAACAGGGGCAGGCGAACGTCGAAGCGCCGGAGGGCAAGCGCGAGCTCGGGCCAGGAGACGTCTTCGGCGAGCGCTCGCTCCTCGGAGACGACATCGAGCGCACGGCACGGGTACGAGCGCAGACAGACGTCCGCTACCTCGCGATCGCCCGGCCCGAGATCGAACGGCTCCTGGCCGAGGATCCACGCCTCGCGGACAAGTTCCGCGGGCTCTCGGCCTGAGCCCGGCCACCCCGGCAATCCGGGGCATGTCGGCACAATAGGCTGGTGCTCAGCCCGGCTGTGGAAAACCTCGTCGCCCAACTCTCGCGCCTACCGGGCGTGGGGACGCGCACGGCACACCGGCTCGCGTTCCACCTGCTGCAGCGGCCGAAGGACGAAGCGCTTGCACTGTCGGCGGCGATCGAGGACGTGAAGAAGCGCGTTCGCTTCTGCAACGAGTGCGGGAACCTGACCGAGGAAGAGGTGTGCGCCATCTGCCGCGACCAGCGGCGCGACCACACGCTCATCTGCGTCGTCGAGCAACCGGTCGACCTGATCTCCGTCGAGCGGACGAGTGAGTACCGCGGCCTCTACCACGTGCTCGGCGGTGCGTTGTCACCGCTCGACGGCGTCGAGCCCGAGCATCTGCGCATCGACGAGTTGCTCGGACGCGTCGAGCGAAACGGCGTTCAGGAAGTCGTCCTCGCAACGAACCCGAACATGACGGGCGAGGCGACGGCGGCATACCTGGCCGACCGCCTGCGTGGCCGTGTGCGCGTGACGCGCCTTGCGAGCGGCCTCCCCGTTGGCGGTGACCTCGAATATGCAGACGAGGTCACCCTCGGACGCGCGCTCACCGGCAGGCGGGACATGGCATGACGACCACCGACTACGAAGCCGTTCCCGCAGTCGAGCGCGACGATCCGGCGCTGCACGTCGGCACCGTCGTCATGAAGTTCGGCGGGAGCTCCGTCGCCGATCCGGAGAAATTGAAGACCGTTGCGCGCCGGCTCGTCGCCGCACGAGAAGGCGGCTCCCGTGTCGTGGCCGTGCTCTCGGCGATGGGCAGTACGACGGACGAGCTGCTCGACCTCGCACATCAGGTCTCCGAGCGGCCCTCGCCGCGCGAGCTCGACATGCTCATCTCGGTGGGGGAGCGCATCTCCTGCGCTCTCGCGGCGATGGCGATCCACGACCTCGGCCACGAGGCGATCTCACTCACCGGCTCGCAAGCAGGCATTGTCACCGACACGGTGCACGGCAAGGCGAAGATCGTCGACGTGCGTGCCCGCCGGATCAACGAAGCCCTCGACGCCGGCCGCATCGTGCTCGTCGCCGGGTTCCAGGGCGTCTCCGCCGTCTCCTTCGACGTCACCACGCTCGGCCGGGGCGGCTCTGACACGACCGCTGTAGCTCTGGCCGCCGCGCTCGGTGCGCTTGTCTGTGAGATCTACACGGACGTCGACGGCGTCTACACCGCGGATCCGAGGCTCGTGCCGAATGCACGCAGGCTTGCTCTCCTCAGCTACGAAGAGATGCTCGAAATGGCCTCCTCGGGCGCCAGGGTGATGGCAACCCGCTCGATCGAGGTCGCGCGCAGCCACAATGTGAGGCTCCACGTCCGGCCGACGTTCGGCGAGGCAGAAGGGACGTGGATCCGGGAGGAGGACGAGACGATGCTCGAAAAGGCACTGATCTCGGGAGTCGTGCACCAGCGCGAGGAGACGGTCTACCGCGTCGAGGGCGTGACGCCGGCGCGGCTCTTCGGAGCGCTGGCCGAGGCGAGCATCAACGTCGACACGATCGTGCAGACGAGCGCCGAGATCGTCTTCTCCGCGCCGGTCGAAGACAGGGCCGACGCGAAGCGGGCGCTCGATCTCCTGGGCGTGAGCTGGACGGCGCGGGAAGACCTCGGCAAGGTGTCGCTCGTAGGCGCCGGAATGAAGAGCCATCCAGGGGTCGCCGCAAAGACGTTCGCGACGCTCGAAGCGGCAGGAATCGACGCACCGATCGTCTCCACCTCGCCGATCAAGATCGCCTGCCACGTTCCGAGCGCCGACGTCGACCGCGCGGTGCAGGCGCTCCACGAGGCCTTCGAACTTGGCTGACGCTTCCCGGATCGGCGTCGTCGGCGCGACGGGAGCCGTCGGCACAGTGACGCTCCAGGTTCTGCGCGAACGTGGCTACGAGAACGTGCGCGCGTTCGCCTCGGCGCGCTCCGCGGGTCGGCAACTTGGCGAGCTGACGGTCGAAGAGGCGACGCCCGAAGCGCTCGCGGCCGGAGACCTAGACCTCTGTTTGTTCTCCGTCGGCACCGCTGCGTCGCGCGAGCTTGTGCCGCACGCCGTCCGCGGCGGTGCGGTCGCGATCGACAAGTCCTCTGCGTACCGGTTGCAGGAGGGAATCCCGCTCGTCGTCCCCGAGGTGAACGGCGAGCGAGCCCTCGAGCACGACGGCATCATCGCCAACCCAAACTGCTGCACGATCCCGCTGACGATGGCGCTGAAGCCCTTGCACGAGGCCGCCGGCCTCGCACGCGTGCGCGTGAGCACCTATCAGTCGGTGTCCGGTGCCGGCGCCCAGCGGATGGAAGAGTTGCGCGCTACCGGACCCGCCGAGACGGATATCGCAATGGACTGGGATTTCGACGGCGACGAATCGGACGAGGAGTCGAAGCTGCGCTCGGAGACACGCAAGATCCTGGAGCTGCCGGAGCTGCCGGTCAGCGCGACGTGCGTACGTGTGCCCGTCATGGTCGGGCACGCAGAAGCAGTCTGGCTCGAGACGGAGGAAGCGCTTTCGGCGGCGAGCGCGCGCGAGCTCCTCGGACGGGCGTCAGGGGTTCGCGTGCACGAATTCCCGACGACGCATGACGCCGTCGGCACGGACGACGTTCTCGTCGGCCGCGTCCGCCGGGATCCGACCGTTGAGAATGGCCTCGTCCTCTTCGTGGTCTGCGACAACTTGCGAAAGGGTGCGGCGCTGAACGCGATCCAGATCGCAGAACTCGTCCTCGCGCGCCGCGTCGTAACGGCCTGAGCGCCTGGCTCTGGCTCCTCGTCGCGCTCGGCGCGTGCCTGGCGCTTTGGTTGTCGGTTCTCGTCGCGCTGCTTGCACTCGGTCGTCGTACCGAAGCGCGCGAGCTCGCGCGTTTCATTCCGGATTGCATCGTTCTCTTCAAGCGGTTGCTCGGAGACGACCGAGTGCCGCGACGGGCGAAGCTCGCACTCCTGCTCCTCGTTCCGTATCTCGCGCTGCCGTTCGACCTCGTGCCGGACTTCATCCCGGTCGCCGGGCAGCTCGACGACGCGATTCTCGTGGCGGCCGCGCTCGCGTATGTTGCCCGCACGGCAGGCCGAGGCGTCGTCGAGGAGCTCTGGCCGGGATCGGAGGCCGGCTTACGAGTCGCGCTGGCGCTGGTGCCGAAGCCGCCCCGAGCACCGACACGTCCCTAACAGCAAGGGTCTGACCCCAGCCGTTAGGGACACGGCACGGCTCAGGGACCGGGCCGCACCGGGGCAGGTGCCGGGGTGAAGGCTTCCTTCACGACGCGCAGGACCTTCTCGCGCGGGCCTTCCGCGACCGGCACCAATCCGCCGAACTCCAGGCGCGCGAGCTCCACGGACCCGGCGCGTCGCAGGGTCTGAAACCCGAAGTCCGCAAGAAAGTCCGAAGGAAAGATCGTCTTGTGCACCTGGAAGCGCTCGTACTGCGACTCGCCTTCCCGGTAGCGGTACGCGAAGGTCTCGAGAGCCTTGGCGCCACGGTCGCGGGCGTCGCCGATCGCAGCGAGGAACAACGACTGCATCACCCAGGGGCTGGAGGTCTCGACGAGGTACGCGCACGTGACGAGCGCCGCGTCGGCGGAAGCTGGGCCGGCAGGCAGCTCCGCGGCGCGCGGGAACAGCTCCGCGGGGCCGTACTGCATCGATCCGAGCACGTCGCCGTCTGCGTCGTAGTACACGGTTCCCCACGGCCCCCACTCCGTCTCCGCCTTCTCGATCCACTTCCGCTTGTCGGTCGTCCGGCCCGTACGCGACTGCCACCAGACGCAGTCATGGCACACGGTCGGCGCATCCTGCAGCGTGACGCCGGTGAGACCGGTGACCCGCGGTCCGCTCACGCCGGTCCGATCTCGTCCACGATCACGTCGACGGCGTCCGGCTCGACCTTCGCCATCCGGTCGAGGTATGCGGCAACCCGGCGCTGCACTTCGCGGCCGACCTCGAGAATCGACGCACCCCACTCGACGGCGAGACGGAGCTCGACCCGTACCCGTCCGTCGTCCTGTGCGATCCGCACGCCTTTGTGTCTGTGCAGCGCACTCTCGACGAGCCCGCGGACCCCGTCGACCTCCCGCGCAGCGTCCGCGGCATAGCTCGCGAGGATGTCGTTCGAGATCGTCGCCATCAGGGGCGTTGTAGCACCAGTTCCGTCGCCTCGGGTCGCGCGAAGAACCGAAACGGGACGAAGGTCGTCCCCAGGCCGGGAGACACGTGCATCGTCCCGCCAGGCCGCTCGTAGAGACCTGTGGTGTAGCGGGTCCCCGGGTGGGCGAAGCGGAATTTCCGGCCGTGGCCGAGCGGCAGCGCGATCTGTCCGTCGTGCATGTGGCCGCTGAGCACCAGGTCGAACGCACCCGGCGGCAACAAGCTGAGGACGTAGGGGAAGTGGCAGAGCAGGATCCGTAGGTCGGCATCCTCGTCGACGAGCTCCCAGGGGCGCGATCGGCCCTGCCAGTAGACGCGCGGATCGACGCCGACGATCTGCACCCGGCGGCCTCGCAGCTCGACAGTCTCGGCCTCGTCGACGAGCAGCCGCGCCGGCGAGAGATCGGTCAGGCCGGCCGAGCGAGAGAACGGATCACGGCTGTGCTCGACGTCGTGATTGCCGAGAACGACATACGCCTGACCGAGGCGGGCGAGGTGCTCCCGCAACAGCGTCTCGCCACTCGGACGCGAGACGAGGTCGCCCGTGACGGCCACTAGATCGGGCCGCCGCTCTCTGGCCCAGTCCACGGCTCGCTCGGCGGCGACGGCGCCGCGAGAAGGCAAGCCGAAGTGGAAGTCCGAGAGGTGGGCGATTCGCAGCCCGACGAGCTCCTCTGGTAGCCGCGGCAACACAACGTCGAGCGTTCGCAGCCGCACCCAGCCGGCCTCGAACCAGCCCCAACCGACGGCGGCCCCGGCGACGCCGCCCACCACGGTCCCGGCGCGAGACCGAAAGCCGGTCAGACTTCGAGCTTCTCGAGTACCGGCGTGACCGGCACGACGTGGCGTTTGAACTTGAGCTCCGACTCCTCGAGCCCGGCGGCGACACCGACGAGCTGCGAGAGGTGGAGAATCGGCATAGCGAAGTCTTTGCCGGTCGCGGCCTTCAGCTTCGACTGCCACGCGTCGAGCGAGAGATGACAGAGCGGGCACGGCGTGACGATCGCGTCGGCACCGGCCTCCTTTGCCTGCTCGATCGGCTGGATCAGCTCGCCGAGCGCAGTCTCCTCGCGCGCCTGGATGATCGGGAAGCCACAGCACTTGACCTTGGCCGGGTAATCGATCGCCGTTCCACCGCAGGCCTCGATGATCCGTTCGAGCGACCACGGCCGGTCGGGATCCTCGAAGCCGAGCAGCTTCGACGGCCGCAAGATCTGGCAGCCGTAGAACGGTGCGATCTTGAGGCCTTTGAGGCCCTTGTGGGCCGACTGCTTCAGCAGCTCGTACCCCTCGCCTTCGGCGATTTCCCAGAGCAGGTGCCGAACCTCGACGTTGCCGCTGTACGGCGGAACGCCGACACGTTCGAGGTTGTTGCTCACGCGCTCGCGCAGGCCGTCGTCGTTCTTCAGCTGCCAATTCGCCTGCCTGAGATTCAAAGTGCAGACGTTGCACACAGTCAGGAGCTCGTCGCAGCCGGCGGCCTCTGCGTAAGCCAGGATGCGCGCGTTCAGATGGAGGTAGTAGTCCGGCTCCGCTTCGTGGATGTCACCTGCGCCGCAGCAGGTCACCGTCTCGAGCTCGACGAGGTCGAGGCCGACCTTGGGAGCGAGCGCTTGGGTCGACGAGTCGAGCTCCTTCGCCGAGAGCGAGGCGAGGCACCCCTTGTAGTACGCGACCCTTTTCATCCTTCTGCAGGAGGCGGCTCAACCCCCGGTTGCACTTCGGGATCGCTCGTCTTCACGCCGGCCTGCTCGGTGAACTCGATCCGGCCGAGCGCATGTTCGCCCTGCACGATCCCGAGCGCCCCGTCGCGTCCCTGCTCTTTCACCAGTGAATAGAGCCGGCGCGACTCGTTCACGCGCTCCGCGACATGCGGTGGGATCGGCGGCGGAACCTTGCCACGCTTCAGGAGGCCGATCGCGAACTTCGTCTGCTTGATCGCCTCGACGATTCCCTGCGTCTTCGGAACGAGCTCTGTCTCGCGCAGCCAGCCTGTCGTTTTCGCGGAGGTCACGAACCACTTCGCGTGCTTCGCGCCCATGTCGTGGTCGATCCCTTCCTTGATCGACTCGGCGCCCAGCTTCGCAATCGCGTCGCGCGGATCGACTCCCTTGGGACAGCGCTCATTGCAGAAGTAACAGCGCGTGCAGTCCCAGATGCCGTGCTCGTCGTTGTAGTCCTCGAGGCGCGTCACGTTTGCCTGGTCGCGTGCGTCGCCCACGAAGCGCATACCCTTGGCGAGCGCCGCCGGCCCGAAGAACTCGGGATCGGACTCCATCGAGTTGCACTCGGAGACGCAGCAGCCGCACATGATGCAAAGCGCCTCCTTATGGATCACGTTCATCTTCTCCTGCGAGACGCGCCACTCTTTCTCGGGCGGCTCCTCGTAGCCGGGGTCGAGCCACGGCTTCATCCTGCGGATCTTGTCCCAGAACGGTTCCATGTCCACGACCAGGTCCTTGCGCACCGGCAGATTCCCCATCGCCGAGATCACGGGCACGTGGCCGGACTTCGCGATGTCGTACATGCGCGTCTTGCACGCAAGCACCGCAGCGCCGTCCATGCGCATCCCGCAGGAGCCGCAGATCATCATCCGGCAGCTCTTGCGGTACGCGAGCGTCCCGTCGTGCTTGTCCTTGATGATGTCGAGGACATCGAGGAGGGTCACCCAGTCCGGGGCCTCGACCTCGTAGCGCTTCAGCTCCTTGTCGCCTGTCACGGCGTCGTAGCGCCAGATCTTCAGCGCGATCTCGATCGTGGTGGAGCCCGGTGCCGGAGCCAGGTCCGTGTGCACTAGTAGGTCCTTTCCTGGGGTTGCCACTTGGTCATGGTCACGGGCTTCCAGTCCACCTGCGGCGTTCCGTCGCGCATGGTGACCAGTGTGTGCCGTAGATACTGCTCGTCGTCTCGGTCCGGGTAGTCGTATGGCCGGGCGTGCGCACCCCGGCTCTCTTTCCGTTCGAGGCCGCACGGAACCATGCACGCGGCAAGCTCGAGGAGGAAGCCGAGCTCGAGCGCCTGAGTCAGGTCGGTGTTGAAGATGTCGCCCTTGTCGTCGACGATCACGCGCTCGTAGCGCTCCCGTAGCCCCTCGACGATCTCGCCCTGCTTCCGCATCTGATCCTCGCGGCGGAACACACCGAAGTTCTCGTGCATCGAAGACGCGAGCTCGTCGCGGATTGACCAGGGCCGCTCGCCCTCCTGCCGGTCGAGCAGTGCCTTGAGCTCACGCTCCGCATCCGCCTCGACGGATTGCGGGACCTCAACCGTCGTGTTCGCGAGCGCCCAGTCGGCTGCATGACGCCCGACTCGCTTGCCGAACGTAATCGTCTCCATCAACGCGTTGCCGCCGAGGCGGTTCGCGCCGTGCACCGAGACGCAGGCGCACTCGCCGACGGCATACAACCCTTCCACGGAGGTCAGGCCCCAGACGTCGGTGTCGACGCCACCCATGTGGTAGTGCGATCCGGGCCGGACGGGGATCGGCTCGTAGATCGGATCGACGCCCGCGAAGGTCATGGACAGCTCGCGCGTGCCGTGCAGCCGCTCGAGGATCTTCTCCGCGCCGAGGTGGCGCAGGTCGAGCAGCACGTTGCCGTTGATGCCACGCCCTTCGTCGATCTCCGTCTGCTCGGCGCGCGAGATGACGTCACGCGAGGCGAGCTCCATCGCATTCGGCGCGTAGCTCTTGAGGAAGCGCTCGCCGTCGGAGTTGAGCAGGTAGGCGCCCTCCCCACGACAGCCTTCCGTGATGAGCACGCCGGTCGGCGCAAGCGTCGTCGGATGGAACTGCATCATCTCCATGTCCTTCAGCGGCACCCCGACACGGAGCGCGAGCGCCATGCCGTCACCGGTGCAGGCGTATGCGTTGGTCGTGCCGACGTAGAGTCGGCCGGCGCCCCCGGTCGCGAGGATGACCGTCTTCGCCCCGATCGCCTTCAGCCCCCCGTCGAGGAGGTCCCAGGCGATCACACCCTGACAGCGGTCGTCGTTCATCACGAGCTTCCAGGCGAAGAACTCTTCGTAGGCCGGGATCTGGCGCTTCATCACCTGCTCGTAGAGGACGTGGACGAGGACGTGACCTGTGATGTCCGCCGCGTACGCGGTCCGCGGAGCACCCGCTGCGCCGAACGGCCGCTGTGCGATCCGGCCGTCGTCGGTGCGCGAGAAGACCGCGCCCCAATGTTCCAGCTGGTACACGTCGTCGGGCGCTTCGTTGCACAGGATCTCGATCGCGTCCTGGTCGCCCAGGTAGTCGGACCCCTTCACGGTGTCGTACGCGTGCTCCTCCGGCGAATCCTCGGAGGCATTGCCGAGCGCCGCGTTGATCCCGCCCTCCGCCGCCCCTGAGTGGCTGCGGACAGGATGGATCTTGGAGAGCAGCGCCACGTCGGCGCCCGCATCGTGCGCCTCGATGGCCGCGCGCATTCCCGCGCAGCCGGCACCGACGATGAGGACATCGTGCTTGGCCTCCACCACTGAGGAAGCTATCGAATGGGCGGCGGCCCCGGCTTCGTGACGCGGGTTGCGAAGCGGGGTCCTGGGTAAGATCCCCGAGTCCCGGGTCCTCGAGAAGGAGCTGACGAGAGTGGCGAAAATGCTGTTCCGACTGCCGCAGGCGAAGCGGGTGATCGAGAACCCGAGCCCCGAGGAGGTCAAGGAGCTCGCCGCGCAGATGCCGACCGCGCGCCCGACGAAGCACGGGAACCTCAACGTGCAGACCGAGGTGCTGGCGCGCTCCAAGCGCTCCACCTTCCTCGTCACCGACGACCCGGACGGTCAGAACCAGGCTGTTTCGACGGAGGACGCCGCGAAGTGGGCCGACAGTCAGGACCAGTACATCGCCGGGCAGGAGATGGTCGTGATCGACGGATACATCGGGAACGATCCCGAGTTCCGCACGCCGGCCCGCCTCTACGTGGAGACTGCGAACGCGAACATCGCCGGGATGCAGCAGCAGCTGTACTTCGGCCCACCCGAGGAGGAGTTCGAGCCCGAGCTGACCGTCATCTACACGCCGAACCTGAAGGCCGAAGGGTTTCCCGACGACCGGTTGATCATGGTCGACCTCGAACAAGGCGTCACTCGCGTCTTCAACTCGGACTACTTCGGAGAGTCGAAGAAGGGCGGCCTGCGGATGTGGAACAAGCTCGTCTACGACCGCGGCGGCCTACCTCTTCACGCCGGCTGCAAGATCATCCCGACCGACACGGGGGACAAGGTCTGCCTGTGCGTCGGCTTATCCGGCACCGGCAAGACGACTACGACGTTCACGAAGCAGAACGGCTCGTTGCCCGTGCAGGACGACTTCGTCGCCTGGATGCCCGACGGCCGCGTGTACGTCACGGAGAACGGGTGCTTCGCGAAGACGTACGGGCTCAACCCCGAAGACGAGCCGACGATCTACGGCGCCGTCACCCAACCGGACTCCTACCTCGAGAACGTCTCGCAGAAGGGCGACGAGGTCGACTTCTACGACGAGAGCTACACGCAGAACGGCCGTGCCACGTTCCCCTTCGGCGTGATCGATGCAGCGGCGGACCGCGACATCGAGGACGCGCATTTCCTGCTCATCCTCAACCGCAACGAGAACGTGATCCCCGCAGTCGCCAAGCTCGAAGGGCCGCAGGCCGCGGCTTATTTCATGCTCGGCGAGACCAAGGGAACAGCGGCAGGCGGCGCGGACGAGGCCGGCAAGTCGCTGCGCGTGCCGGGAACGAACCCGTTCTTCCCGATGCTGCACGACCTGCAAGGCAATCGCTTCCTCGCACTGCTCGAGGATCACCCGCTCGAGGCCTATCTGCTGAACACCGGGCGCGTCGGAGGCCCCGAGGAAGACGAGCGCTCGAAGAAGGTGCGGATCAAGCATTCCTCCGCGATCGTTAAGGGGATCGCCGAGGGGACGATCGAGTGGGAGCGCGACCCGGACTTCGGGTACTTCCTCGCCGCAGCAGTTCCGGGCATCGACGACGACGAAGTCCTGCAGCCGCAGAAGCTGTACGAGAGAACCGGGCGAGCCGACGAGTACCGAGCCATGGTCGCGCGCCTGAAGGCCGAGCGGGCCGAGTTCCTCGACGATTTCCCAAGCCTCTCCGACGAGATCCTCGCCGCAGTCCGCTGACGCTCGCCGTTCCGGACCCGCCGCTCAGCGACGGGGTCGTCACTCTTCGACCCTGGTCGAAAGGGGACATTCCCGCGCTGATCGAGTGTGTCGACGGCGACGAGGAGATCGCGCGGTGGCTCGACGCGATCCCACAGCCCTATCGAGAGCCGGAAGCTCAGGCGTGGGTCGACCAGGCCGCGTCGTGGTGGCATGACGGAACGTCGGCTCCCTTCGCCGTGACGGAGGCAGAGACAGGGCGCATCCTCGGCAGCGTCGGCTTCGGCTGGGTCGGTGACCAGCGCGTCGCGGAAGTCGGCTACTGGCTACGCCGTGACGCACGGGGTCGCGGCCTGACGACGCGCGCCCTTCACCTCATCTCACGCTGGGCGCTCGACGAGCTCGACTGCGCACGGCTTCAACTCCGCGCAGATGTCTTGAACCTGCCTTCGCAGCGCGTTGCCGAGAAGGCCGGGTTCACGCGCGAAGGAGTCCTGCGGTCGGTCGCTTTCAACCCGCGGCAGGACCGGCGAGTCGACTTCGTGATGTTCTCGCTCCTCCCGGGGGAGCTAGAGCTGCCAGGTTGAGTCGCGCAGCACGGGCACCCGCTCGCCTTCGCGGGTGATCCCCGTCACGTCGACTTCCGGCGAGCCGATCATGAAGTCGACATGGATCGACGAGCGATTCAGTCGCTCGCTGTCGGACTCCTCGACGGCGGACTCGTACGCCGACCCGAGCGCGATGTGGCTGGCTGCGTTCTCGTCGAGCAACGTGTCGTAGAAGACGGTGTCGAGTGGGCCGATCCGGCCCTCGCGGTCGACGAGCGCAAGCTCGCCGAGGCGAGTCGCGCCGTCATCCTGCTCGAGCAGTGCGCGCAGAGTCTCTGCTCCCGAGTCGGCGTCCACCTGAACTGCACGGCCGCCCTCGAAGCGAACGGTCAGGCCTTCGACGATCCGGCCCTGCGTGTATAGCGGCTTCGTCGCTCGGACGATCCCGTCCGCTCGTTCCGGATCCGGCGACGTGAACACCTCTTCGGTCGGCAGGTTCGCCATGTGCAGGATGCCGTCGATCGTCTCGTCGCCTCCGCCGTTCCAACGAGATGTCGGCAGGAGCCCGATCATGAGATCTGTTCCGGGGCCCTCGAGGTGGACAGCGTCGAAATGCCGTTCGCTGAGCCGGCTCGCGACGCCCTTCAACACCTTGCTCCGCTCCTGCCAGGCCGCGACTGGGTCATCCTCGTCGAGCCGGCAGATGTGGACGACCTGCTCCCAGAGCTTGTCGAGCGCAGCCTGCGGGTCGAGGTCTGGGTGCACGAGCTGCGCCCACTTTGTGGACGGCCCAGGTGCGACGCACCAGTTCACCGTGCGCTCGTTGATCACCGTCGCCCATTCCTTGACGCGTGGGAAGACATCACGCCCCAGGCGCTCGGGGTCCAGGTCGTCGAAGAGGTGCGGTGCGATCGGCCCGCTGAGCGAGATGGTCGCCCCTCGCTCCTCAGCGAGCTTGAGCGTTCGCTCGCCATACCACGGCGGGACGAAGTCGAGCACCTCGTCGGCCGCGAACTTCACCCGCTCCCGCTTGAGGTGGGGGTCCCAGTAGGAGACGTCCACGAACTTCGCACCTCGCTTGTACGCGCTCGCGGTGATCGCGCGTGTGAGCTCTTCCTTGCCGAGGCCCGAGCCGACGTCGACGATCTGGCCGGGCTGGACGTTCGCGCCGAAATTGACGATCAGTTCGGCCAGGCGCTCGAGGTTGGGCGACATGGGGAGGCGATGCTAGCTGCGCCGCGAAAGGCTCTGCATGGACACGTTGCGCGCAATCGACCGCTTTCTCAATTCTCCGGCGCTCGGCGAAGGGACCCGCCGGTCCTACCGGCACGACGTCGAGGAATTCGCTGCCTGGCTCGGCGATCGGCGGCTGGGTCTCGACGACGTCGACGTCCGGGTGCTTACCGACTACGCGGCGGACCTTGGACGGGCGCGTCCCCGCAAGCTCGCGCCGACGACGATCGGTCGCAAGCTTGCGGCGGTGCGGAGCTTCCTTCGCTTCACGCTCGGGGCGACGAATGTGCCCGATGTGTCGCTCGCGCCGCGCCGGCCGCGGCGCCTTCCGGACACACCGAAGACGGCGGAGGTCGAGGCGGCACTCGTTGCGCTCGCAGGGGACGGACCGCTCGCCCTGCGGAACCTCGCGCTGGTGGAGCTGGTGTATTCGGCCGGACTGCGAAGCGCAGAGGCCGTCGGCCTCGATCTAGCCGACATCGACTTCGACCGCGAGCAGCTTCACGTCAGAGGAAAGGGCGGCAAGGAGCGGCTCGTCCCGCTCGGCGAGGAAGCGGGCCATGTGCTCGCGCGCTATCTCCATCAAGGGCGTCCAGAGCTGGTCTCGGGTGCGGAGAATGCGCTGTTTCTGTCAGCGCGCGGCAAGCGGCTCGACACCTCCACGCTGCGACGTGTGTTCGCCCACCCACATCGACTGCGACACGCGTTCGCCACGCATCTGCTGGAAGGCGGAGCCGACCTCCGAACGATCCAGGAACTGCTGGGTCATAGCTCGCTGTCAACGACGCAGCTGTACAGCCACGTGGACGGCCGCCGCCTCCGGCGCGTCTACGACAAGGCTCATCCGCGTTCCTGACGCTCCGGGACATGTCGGGGACTGTCCCCGACATGTCCGCATGTGGCGCGTCTGTTTCGGTCAGAACGGACCTGCCCTCTGCGACGAAAGTGTGACTTTCCTTCCACAAGCCTGGCAACGGGTGGCTTCACACGGCATCGTTTCGGTGTTCAGGCGGGAAAGCGGCGCGAAAACGGCCGTGATTTCGTTCGCTCGCCCCTGCACTGAGATCACCGCACGGGAGGCGATTCGCCGCCGGCCCCGAAGCGACAGCCGTGGAGACGTCTCCAGTCGATCCCGAGGTCGAGGGGTTTCTCGCACTGCTCGCGACGCGCCGGGCGCCGAAGACCGTGGACGCGTACCGGCGGGACCTCAAGGCCTTCGCGGCCTGGCTCGACCGCCCCGTCGGCAAGATCACGACCGAGCAGCTCGAGCAGTACCTCGCCGAGCTTCGCGCGGCCGGACTGTCGCCGTCGACGATCGCGCGGCGAGTTGCCGCAATTCGATCCTTCTTCCGCCATCAGACGCTTCTCGGCGCGCGCAGCGACAACCCCGCCGCCGAGCTCGATCTGCCACGACGCCGGCGCACCCTGCCGCGAACGCTTTCCCCCGCCGAGGCCGAGCGGCTCGTCGAAGCGGCGAACGGCGTTACGCCACGCGCACTGCGTGACCGCGCACTCGTCGAGCTTCTCTACGGCGCCGGGCTGCGCGTCAGCGAGGCGGTCAACTTGCAGAAGTCCAGCGTCGACCTCGACGCCCGTCTCGTACGTTGCATCGGCAAGGGCTCGAAGGAGCGGATGGTGCCGATCGGCCGCCAGGCGGTGCAGGCACTCAGGCGTTACCTCGGCCGGGGCCGACCCTACCTGGACTCGCGGCACCGCCCCGAGCTCTTCCTCAACGCAAAGGGCGGAGGGCTGACAAGAGCGGGGGCATTTCTCATCCTGCGACGGCTCGCAGCCACGGCCGGGCTCGAGGCCGAGCGAGTCCATCCGCACTTGCTGCGGCACTCCTTCGCGACTCACCTTCTCGAAGGTGGGGCCGACCTACGTTCGGTCCAGGAGATGCTGGGGCATGCAGATCTGGCGACGACCGAGCTCTACACCCACGTATCCGATCGGCGACGGCGCGAGTTGTACTTCCAGGCGCACCCCCACGCACGTAGAAAGTCGAACTGAGGAATTGCCATGCACCTCGATCCCAACATGCTCGCGCTCGCCACTGTCACCTGTGGCATCGGATGTCTGATGACTGTCGCCGGTCTCGGCAAAGGCGCGCTCGAGCTGAGGCGCCGCACCCGGAAACCTGCCCGAGCTGCGGTCGACACATCTAGGCACGCCGTCTGCAGCGCCTGTAGCTAACCCTTCGGGCCGGCGCGTTTCTTCAGATCCGCCGCAGCCGTGCGCGCTGCGCTCCGCAGCTCGGCCTCCTGTTCGTCGTCCTCGGCGAGGCCGGTGAGCAGGACGACCGTCTCCCGTTGCGCCGATCCATGTCGCAGGCACATCACCGCGAGCCTGCGCACTGCCTGATTCGCGTCGGTGGTCACAATGGTGTGAAGGAGAGGCCGGATCGCGTTGACGACGCCTGGACTGTCCTTCGACAGGAGTTGGACGGACACGAGCGCGGATCCGCGCGCAGCCGGGCTCTCGTCCTCGAAGCCGCGGCGCAACAGCTCGAGCTTCTGCCGGAAGCGGAATTGCCCGATCGCGCGGTAGGCGACGGCACGTTCCCGATAGTCAGCACTTCGGGCGGCACCTTCGAGCTCCTCGTCCCATTGCTGGCGGAGTTCCGCCAGTTCACGCTCGGCACCGGATTGCGCGAGCTCGTCGGCCTCTGCGGCTGCCTCGGCGAGGGACATGCGGCGCGGCACTCTACCCGCCGCGGCTAAAGTCCTGCGCCGTGGCGCACAAGGTCATCCTCATCCCAGGCGACGGGACCGGCCCCGAGCTGACGGAGGCCACCCGCCGCGTCCTCGAGGCGACCGGCGTCGACTTCGACTGGGAGGTCCGGGAGGCAGGCGCGGACGTCATGGAGAAATACGACGGCAATCCGCTGCCGGACGAGGTCCTCGATGCGATTCGCGAGACGGGCGTCGCGCTCAAAGGGCCGATCACGACGCCGATCGGAGTCGGTTTCCGGTCGGTGAACGTCGCACTCCGCAAGAGCCTCGACCTCTACGGCCAGGTGCGCCCGTGCAAGACCTACCCGGGCGTGCGCACTCGTTTCGACGAGGTCGACCTGATCGTCGTGCGTGAGAACACCGAAGACCTCTACGCCGGGATCGAATACGAGCAGGGCTCGGACGAGGCCGAAGAGCTGATCGGCTGGATCAAGGCTCACGGCGGCAAGCTCGCAAACGACGACGCCGGCATCTCCATCAAGCCGATCTCCGTGACCGGTACGCGCCGGATCGTCCAGTTCGCGTTCGACTATGCGCGCCGCAATGGACGCCGCAAGGTGACGGCTGTGCACAAGGCGAACATCATGAAGTTCACCGACGGCCTGTATCTCCGAGTCGCGCGAGAGGTCGCTGCCGAAAACGACGACATCGAGTTCGATGACCGCATCGTGGACAACATGTGCATGCAGCTCGTCCAACGTCCCGAGGAATACGACGTGCTCGTGCTGCCGAATCTCTACGGCGACGTGCTCTCCGATCTGTGCGCCGGAATGATCGGCGGGCTCGGGCTCGCGCCGGGCGGCAATTTCGGCGAGGACATCGCGATCTTCGAGCCGACCCACGGCTCGGCTCCGAAGTACGCCGGCCAGAACAAGGTCAATCCGATGGCACAGATGCTCTCCGGGATGATGATGCTGCGTCACCTCGGCGAGCGGGAGGCGGCCGACCATCTCGAGGGAGCGATCGCCGACGTGATCCGCGAGGGCAAGAGTGTCACGTATGACATGAAACCCACGCGCAGCGACCCGAGCGCGGTCGGCACGAGCGAGGTCGCCGACGCGATCATCGAGAAGCTCGGCGTGCGCGTATGAGGCGCAAGGTCACCGTGGTCGGCGCCGGGAACGTCGGCGCAACGTGCGCGCAGGTTCTCGCCACGCGCGGCTACGCCGACGTCGTCCTGGTCGACATCAAGGAAGGGCTGCCGCAGGGAAAGGCCCTCGACATCAATCAGATGGGCGCCGTGCTCGGCTACGAGCCGCGCGTCACCGGCTCGAACAGCTACGACGAGACCGAGGGCTCGGACGCGGTCGTCATCACCGCGGGCCTTCCCCGCTCACCAGGGATGAGCCGCGACGACCTTGTCGCCACGAACGAGAAGATCGTCAAGGACGTCACCGAGAAGGCGATCGCGAAGAGCCCGGATGCGATCCTGATCGTCGTGTCGAATCCGCTCGATGCGATGTGCCATGTCGCGAAGAACGTCTCCGGCTGGCCGAAAGAGCGCGTGTTCGGGATGGCCGGGATACTCGACACCGCACGCTTCTCGACGTTCATCGCGTGGGCGACGCAAGCGTCGGTGAAGGACGTAACTGCGACAGTGCTCGGCGGCCACGGCGATCAGATGGTGCCGGTCGTCAGCGCCACCACTGTCGGCGGAATCCCTTTGCGCAAGCTCGTCGGTGACGCCGAGATCGAGCAGATGGTCGCGCGGACGGCAAAGGGCGGCGGCGAGCTCGTCGAGCTGCTCGGCACGTCCGCGTGGTACGCGCCGGGTGCTGCAGCGGCGCAGATGGTCGACTCGATCATGCTCGACGAGAAGCGCGTTCTTCCTTGCACTGCATATCTCGAAGGGGAGTACGGAATCGACGGTCTCTACATCGGCGTGCCCGTCTCACTCGGGGCCTCAGGGATCGATGCGATCTACCAGCTCGATCTGACCGACGACGAGCAGGCGCTTCTCGGGAAGTCGGCCGACGCCGTGCGCGAGGTCGTCGGCTTGCTCGCGACCTAGTCATGGACCTCGGTCTCAAAGGCCGGACGGCAATCGTGAGCGGCGCATCGTCCGGGCTCGGGCTCGCGACCGCGGAGGCACTTGCCGCGGAGGGAGCGAACGTCACCATGTTCGCCAGGAGGCGCGACGTGCTCGTGCGCGAGGCGGACCGGATCGGGGCTCTGGCCGTTCGCGGAGACGTCACGAATCCGCGCGACCTCGAGGCGGTCGTTCAGCAAACGGTCGAGGCATTCGGCGGCATCGACATTCTCGTCTGGAACGGCGGCGGCCCACCACCTGGGCCTGCAGTAGAAGTAACCATCGAGGCGCTCGAGGAAGCTGTCGAGCTCCTGTTCACGCCGGCGCTTCGTCTCGTGTCGCTCTGCTTGCCGCACCTCGTGCAAAGCGCGGGCGGGCGGATCCTGCTTTTCACGTCGGTCGCCGCACGAGAGCCGTCGGCGCACCTCGCGTTGAGCAACTCGGTTCGTCCCGGCGTGACAGGTTGGGCGAAGACCCTGTCCCGCGAGCTCGGCCCGAAGGGCATCACGGTCAATTGCGTCGCCCCGGGCCGCATCGAGACGGCACGGCTCGAACAGCTCTACCCGGAGGGCCCGACGGAGGCTGACCTGGAGGCGATTCCGGTCGGTCGCTGGGGCACTCCGCAGGAGTTCGGCGACGTTGCGTGCTTCCTCGCCTCCGACCGCGCCCGCTACGTCACCGGCACGACCGTGGTGGTCGACGGCGGCCTGTCGCGAGGCCTCTTCTAGCCGGCATGGTTCGCCTACTCTCGCCGTTCCGGCTGGTGTCAGCCGGTCTCATCCTGCTGGCCGTCGTGCTCGTGATCCTGGTGACGCGCGGAAGCGACCAGTATCTGGAGGTCCCGGACGAGGCTCATCCCCTCCAGGGCCTGGTGCAGGTGCAGGGCGCGAAGCCACCGACCGACGGCGGCGACATTTACTACGTCGACGTCCTGCTCCGGCCTGCGTCCTTGCTCGAGTCGCTGGTGCCTGCCGTCCGCCCGGAAGGCTCGGACCTGGTCGCCCGCACTCAGATCGTCGAGCCCGGGATCTCGGACAAGGAACGGTTCCAGCTCGATCTCGCCACGATGAAGGTCTCGCAGCAAGTTGCTTCGCTCGTGGCACTGCGTCAGCTCGGCTATCAGGTGCCGATCCGACCCGGCGTTCGCATCGTGGCGGTGACTCCGGACTCGCATGCGGCAGGCTTGGTCAAACCGGGCGACGTGATCATCGCGGCGGACGGTAAGCCTGTGCGTACCCGCTCCGACCTCGCCGCGGCGCTCGCCCGCCACAAAGCAGGAGACGTCGTGAGGATCCAGATCCGGCGCGGTGCGAAAAAGCTTTCGCGTTCGATTCGAACGACGGCCGACAGTCGCGATCCGAAGCGTCCGATCATCGGCGTCCTGCCGGCGCTGAGCGCTCGGTTTCCGTTCCCGATCAAGTTCAACCTCCGCAAGGTCGGTGGGCCGTCCGCAGGGCTGGCGTTCGCGCTCGAACTGATGGAGCAGAAGGGCCGCGACGTCGATCGCGGCTACAAGGTCGCGGCGACCGGTCAGATCGAGCTCGACGGCTCGGTGACGAGAATCGGCGGAATCAAACAAAAGACGATCGGCGCGCGGAGATCCCACGTGGACGTCTTCCTCGTCCCGGTCGATGGGGACAACGCCAAGGACGCGAAGCGCTACGCGCATGGCCTCAAGATCATCCCTGTGAAGACTTTTCAACAGGCGTTGCGCGCACTGGCAACGCTTCCGAAAAAAGGTTAGTCCAGCGTAGTTTTCGGCAGAATCGAAACGGCCGGAAAATGCTTAGTTTTCAGCGGCGACAACCTCTGCCGGGTCGGGCAGCCTCGTAGTATCCCGCCTTGTCACTGCGGCCCCTACAACCTAGGCAGACGAAAACCATGACCAAACGGAACGACTTGACCTGCGAGGACTGTTACTTCCGACGCGCCGGGCTCTGCGCCCTGCCGACCGATGCCCCCTGCCCGACGTTCCGGCTGCACAGCCGCGGCTCGCTCGCCCCGCCGCGCCAGCCTCGGCTCGTGCCTCGCCCGCCGGGCGACTTCGCCCAGGCCGCCGCGTCCTAGACCGAGACGGGCACGAGCGCCGCGAGCCGGCGCACGCCTTCACGGATCTCGTCCAGCGAGACGAAGCTGAACGCAAGCCGAGCTGTGTTCGGCTCACCGCCGAAGTCGGGGCCTGGGACGTACGCAACGCCGGTCTTGCCGGCAACGCCTGCCAGCGCCGTCGTATCGGTGCCTTCGGGCAGCTCCAGCCAGATGAAGTAGCCGCCCTCGGGCCGACTCCAGCTCGCACCTGGAAGCTCCCGTTCCAGCGCTTCGAGCATCGCGTCGCGCCGCGCACCGAGGAGTGAGCGCACACGCTCGAGGTTCGGTTCGAAGTTACCGCGCCGCAGGAACTCGAACACGGTCGCCTGCCCGAGCAGAACCGGTGTGATGTACGTCGAGACGGCCAGCGCCTCGAGCTCCCGTTCGAGCCCTTCGGGCAACACGAAGTAGCCGACGCGCAGCCCCGGCGCGATCGTCTTCGAGAAAGACGACGAATAGATGACGCGCTCGCCGCCTTCGAGCTCGAAGAGCGTCGGCGGCGGTTCTCCTTCATAGCGAACGAGCCCGTAAGGATCGTCCTCGAGCACGAGCAGGTCATGCTCCCGCGCGAGCTCGACCAGACGGTGGCGGCGGTCCACGCTGAGCGTCCGGCCGCTCGGGTTCTGGAACGTCGGGATCGTGTAGAGGAACGCGGGCTTCTCGCCGCTCCGCAGGGCCTGTTCGAGTGCGTCGAGCTCAAGCCCCTCGCCGTCCATCGAAACCGGCGTCGTCTCGACCCCGTGCGAGGCGAGGATCTTCAGCGAGCGGTCATACGTCGGCGCCTCCACGAGGACGCATCCGCCGGCGAAGCGCTCCGCGAGGAACACCATTCCCTGCAGCGACCCGTTCGTGACCAGGACTCTTGAAGGGTCGACGCCGTGGCGCTCGGCGATCCACTCTCGCAGCGGCCCGTAACCGCCGACCGGGCCGTACGACAAAACTGTCGTGCCGTCGCGCTCGATCGCGGCCCGCGCGCAGTCGGCCAGCTCCTCGACCGGGATGCACTCGTGCGCCGGATTTCCCCGGGCAAAGGTGATCGTGTCCATCTCGCCGAGTGTAGAGCTACGTGCGGGCGGCGAATCTTTCAGCTACGAGCTGCGCCACTTGGGTGGGCGTCGTGCCGACCTGAATGCCGACGGCCTCGAGCGCCTCTTTCTTCGCCTGAGCCGTTCCGGAAGAGCCAGAGATGATCGCGCCTGCGTGACCCATCGTCTTGCCCGGGGGCGCGGAGAAGCCGGCGATGTAGGCGAGCACCGGCTTCGTCACGTGCTCCTGGACGAAGCTTGCCGCCTTCTCCTCCTCGTCTCCGCCGATCTCCCCGACCAGGACGATCAGCTCGGTCTCCGGGTCCGCTTCGAAGCGCTCCAGTACGTCGATGAACGAGGAGCCGACAACTGGATCGCCGCCGATACCGACGATCGTCGAGTTCCCGAGGCCCAGCTGCGTCAGTTCGTGACCGATCTGGTAGGTCAGCGTCCCCGAGCGCGACACGAGGCCGATCGAGCCCTCGGAAAAAATCTCCGCAGGGATGATCCCGACATTGGCCTTGCCGGGCGAAAGCACGCCGGGGCAGTTCGGGCCGATCATCATCACGCCCTTGCCGCGGATGTAGGTGTGCACCCGCAGCATCTCGTGCGCGGGAATGTGCTCTGTGATGCAGATGACGGTGCCGATGCCTGCGTCGACCGCCTCGTAGATCGCGTCGGTGGCGAAACGCGCAGGGACGAAGATCAGAGTCGTGTTCGCGCCGGTCTCCTGAACGGCGTCGGCGACGGTGTTGAAGACGGGAATTCCCTCGACGTCCTGGCCCGCCTTGGCGGGCGTGACGCCTGCGACGACCTTCGTCCCGTAGTTGCGATTGCGCAGCCCGTGGAAGCGGCCCTCGCTGCCGGTCAGACCCTGGACGACGAGACGCGTGTCGTTGTCGACGATCACCGCCACTACTTCTGGCTCCTGCGTGCCTTGACGACGATCGAGTCGAGCGTCAGAACGCCGTCTGAGATGTGGTCTCCGAGCAACTCCTTCACGCGAGCCGCGTCCTCGGGCGGCGTGTCGACGCGGGCGAGCCAGTCGTCGACGACCGGATGCCGTTGGAAGTGCTCGAGCTGCTCGACCTCGAGACCCGCGTCGGTCAGCATCTCTTTCCACTCGTCCTCGGTGTAGCACCGTACATGCGTCGGGTCGCGGAGACGCTCCGCCTCCTCGACCTGCTCGTCGACGAACACGTTGTCCTCGATCACCACGAGACGTTGGGTCACTCTCGCCATCTCGGCGACCGCCCTGCGGATGTCCTCGAAATGATGAGGAGCGATCCGGCAGGTCACGACGTCGAAGCTGCCGTCCTCGAATGGGAGCTCTTCCGCGCGGGAGACCACATCCGACTTCATCCCCGGGGCCGGGTCGGCCGTGATGACGGTGCAACCCTGCTCGCGCAGGCGCCTCGCGACGTGGCCGCCGCCCGTTGCGACGTCCAGCACCTTGACCTCATCACCGGGCTCGCACCATTCGACGAGCAAATCGAGATCAGGCCCCTCGCGATGCGTAGGGCTTTCGCGGAAAGCGTCCGCGCGCTGAGACCAGACGTCGGTCACGCTGCCAGCTCCACGGCGCGCTGAGCGGCTTCCAGCATCGTCGGTTCGACGTGGAGATTCGCAGGTGCTGCGTCAGCGAGGATCTTCCGGCCCTCGTCCGCGTTCGTGCCGTCGAGCCGCACCACGATCGGCAGTTCGATCTTCAGCTGTTCGACCGCGGTCAGGATCCCGCGCGCCACTTCGTCGCAGCGCGTGATCCCGCCGAAGATGTTGAAGAAGATGGATCGCACCTGATCGTCGCTCGTGATCACCTCGAGCGCGTCGACGACGCCTTGCGCGTCGCCACCGCCGCCGAGGTCGCAGAAGTTCGCCGGCCGGCCACCGGCGACGACGACCACGTCCACGGTCGACATCGAGAGGCCGGCGCCGTTGCCGAGTATCCCGACTTCGCCGTCGAGCTTCACGTAGGTCACGCCTTTTTCGCGGGCAAGCCGCTCGTGCGGGTCCGCTGCCTCTACATCACGCATCTCCGCGATGTCGGGATGCCTGTAGAGCGCGCTGTCGTCAACGGTGAACTTCGAGTCGAGCGCGCGTACCTCTCCCTCGGGCGTGACAATCAAAGGGTTGATCTCGGTGAGCATCGCGTCGGACTCGACGAAGCACCGGTAGAGCTTTTCGATGATCCCCAGGATCTGCTTCTGTTCGCTCGGGTCGTCGATTGCCGCGCCGTAGACCAGTCGCCGGCCCTGATAGGGCTGGTAATCCTCGAGCGGGTCGACGTGCAGTCGCGCCAGCGCGTCCGGGTTCTCTTCGGCGACCTGCTCGATCTCGACGCCGCCTTCCGTGGTGAGCATGAACAGAGGCTTCTTCGTACCTCGGTCGAACGTGATCGAGAGGTAGTACTCCTTCGCGATGTCGGACGCCTGCTCGATCCACACCTTGCGCACGACGTGGCCGTTGATATCGAGCCCGAGGATATCGCGCGCTTTGGCCTCGGCGTCCGCGGGATCGTCCGCGAGCTTCACGCCGCCCGCCTTCCCCCGCCCACCCGTCAGAACCTGAGCCTTGACGACGACGGGGCCGCCGATCTCCTCGGCAGCCGCACGCGCCTCCTCGGGGGTCGTCGCGAGCCGGCCGTCGGAAACCGGGATGCCGAAGCGCGCGAAGACCTGCTTGCCCTGGTACTCGTAGAGATCCACCGGCGCGGGACTCTACCCGCCACACCCTGCGCCGCCGCGCATCTCTAGGTGCACGCGCGCGCGGCCCCACCCGGGTGGGGGAGAGTCACCCACCGCCCACTGCAAACGACGATACCCGGGGAACTCGTACACGTCTGCGCCGGATCTGCACCAACTTTCACCCGGAGGTCACGACGCAGATCACCTGGCCGGTCGTCACGGGCTGGCCTGGCGCGACCGACAGCTCCGTCACGCGGCCGGCGCGGTGCGCGTGCACTTCGTTCTCCATCTTCATCGCCTCGACGATGCAGAGCACCTGACCCGCCTCGACCTCGTCGCCTTCGGACACCTCTAAGGCCAGCACCGTTCCCTGCATCGGCGACACGACCGCGTCGCGCCCGGCTCCGGCAGGCCCTCGGTCCCGCGACCGCTCGCGGCGGCGCCGAGCCAGCTCTGCGAACGCGGGCTCCGGCCGCGGGACGCGCACCTCGAAGC
>JACDEU010000116.1 GCA_013816245.1 Actinomycetota bacterium
GCCATCAGGGAGACCGGAGGCGCGGCGACGTTCGTCCGCATCGCCTTCAACGACTTCTGGGGCTTCGTCACCGGCTGGGTCCTCTTTCTCGACTACCTGATCGTGATCGCACTTTCGGCGCTGTTCTTGCCCCACTACGTCGCGGGCGCGTTCTTCACCAAGCTGCACCGGCCCTGGGACGTCGTCGCGGGCTGCGGCGTGATTGCCGCCGTGGCGATCATCCGGCTAATCCATCGCACGCGGCTGCACCGGTGGGCGTTGCTCGTCGCGCTCGTTGATCTCGCGACCCAGCTGCTGATCGTAACGCTCGGGCTCGCACTGCTCTTCTCACCCGACGCGCTCACGACGGGTACGTCGCTCGGCACCACGCCTACCTGGCACTCGCTCGCGTTTGCAATCCCGCTGGCGATGCTCGCCTACACCGGACTCGAAACGGTGGCGAATCTCGCTGAGGAGACGCGACGGCCTGGACGCGACCTTCCACGCAGTCTCTTCAGCGCGATCGGACTCGTCGTCGTCCTCTACGTTGCGATCGCGATCGTCGGGCTGTCGGCCTTCCCGCCAACGCACGGGACGCTGCTCGGCAGCAACTGGATCCGTGCTCCGCTGGTCGGAATCGTCACGCAGATCCGCGAGCACGTTCCGTACGCGATCGGTGCGCCTCTCCAGGTCTTCGTCGGCCTCTCCGGTGCGCTCATCCTGCTGACCGCCGCGACGACGTCGATCTCCGGTTTCGGGCGACTCGCATATTCCCTCGGCGAGCACGGACAGCTGCCTCGACGGTTCGGGATGCTCAGGCCACGCACGCTCGTCGCGCCCGAGTCCATCGTCGCCGCCGCTCTGATCTCGATCGGGCTGCTCGTCGGCACGGCGCTGCTCGCGCATCCGGTGCTCTTCCTCGCCAGTCTCTTCAGCTTCGGCGTGCTGCTCGCTTTCACCGCGGCGCAGCTCGCGGTGATCAAGTTGCGCTTCAGCGAGCCACAGCGCCGGCGTCCGTACCGCGTGCCGCTGACGATCGGCAGGGTTCCCGTGCCTTCGGTGGTCGGGGCGGTCCTCACCGCCACCGTGTGGGTCATTGCCATGGCGACCCACGAGGGTGCGCGTTACGCGGGCCCTGCGTGGCTTGCCGTTGGTCTCGTCGTCTACGTCACCGTCCGCAAGTCCCGTGGCGAGGGTCTGCTCACGCGGGTTGTTTCCGCCGACGAGCACCGCGGGCTCGCCGAGGCGGAGTTCTCCAAGATCCTCGTCCCGATGAAGCTCGGCGAGATCGGCGAGGAGATGCTTGCCACGGCGGTGAAGCTGGCGCAGGAGCGTGGAGCTTCAGTCGAGGCGCTGCACGTCATCCGCGTTCCGATGGAGCTGCCGCTCGACGCGGAGCTGGTCGCCGACGAGGAGCGCGCCGAGGCCTCGCTGGCAGAGGCAAGGCTGCTCGGGGCCGACCACGGGGTGGCGGTAGAGGGACGAACCGTGCGCGCCCGCTCGATCGGGCAGGCGATCGTCCAGGAGGCCCAGGAACACGGGGCCGACCTGATCGTCCTCGGTTCGGCACCGCGCTGGAGGCGGCAGTCACGCTTCTTCTCCCCGACGGTCGACTACGTCCTGAAGAAGGCTCCCAGCGAAGTTCTGATCGTCGCGTTCCCGCAGGGCGTTCTCGAAGGGGACGGTGTGGACGGTGCGGAGAGCGGGCGTTGAGCCGGCCACCCGGGCAAAAACCTACGTGGCCTTTGAGCGGCATCGCAAGCGACGCCTTGGGGGTCCTGGAAGGGGACGGCGATCAGCACCAGGGTTGACCGCCGAGCTACGCTGAGTACGTGAAGCTCATCGTCATCGGCTGCGGCCGGGTGGGCTCGACCATCGCCAAGCGGTTCGCCTCCGAAGGGTGGAACGTGACAGCGGTAGACGAGAACGAGTCTGCCCTCAGTCGCCTTGGGGAGAACTGGGCCGGAGGGTTCATCGTCGGCCACGGCATGGACACGGCCATCCTGCGCGACGCCGGGATCGAGGAGGCCGACGCAGTCGTCGTCGCTACCGACGGCGACAACACCAATCTCGTCATCGGTCAGGTCGCACAGAAGCGCTTCGGGATCGAGTGCACCGTCGTCCGGATCCTGGATCCCGCTCGCGCCGACTTCTACCGCGAGCGCGGCCTACGCACCATCTGCCCGACCTCGACCGCGATCGACACGCTGACCGAGGCGGTGCGCTCGTGCGACATTCCGAACGTGCGCGAGGAGGTCAAAGCTTAGTATGTATGTCCTGATTGCAGGCGGCGGCAAGGCGGGCGCGAACGTCATGCGCACGCTGCTCCGCAACGGCCACGAGGCGACCATCATCGAGCAGAAGCGCGAGCGGTTCGAGCGGCTGGAGTCCGAGTTCGAGCACCAGGCGATGCAGGGTGACGCAACGGAGCTCTACACGCTTGAGAAGGCCGGGATCAAGCGCCCGCCGGATCTCGTCCTCGCCCTCACCGGCGACGACGAGGACAACCTCGTGATCTCGCAGATCGCGAAGGAGAAGTACGGCGTTCAGAAGGTGATCGCGCGTGTCAACGATCCGCGGAATCAGCCGCACTTCGACCTCCTCGGCATCTCGCCGACGGTGTGCGCGACCTCAAGCATCCTCGGCCTCGTCGAGCACGAGGTCCCCGAGCACGATCTCGTTCACCTGCTCGAGCTGCGGAAGGAGAACCTCGAGATCGTCGAGGTTCAGATCGACAAAGAGTCGCCGTCCGCAGGGAAGACCGTGGAGAAGCTGAAGCTTCCCGAAGGCTCGCGGCTCATCTCCGTCATGCGTGACGGCACCGCGGAGATCGCGGTCGGCTCGACCGAGCTCAGACCCGGTGACCAGGTCCTCGCGATTCTGCAGCCGGGCAAGGAAGACGAGCTTCGCCGCATTCTTATTAAGAAGTAGGTAAAGGCTGAAACCGTCGCGCCGCCGCGTGGGTACTTTTCGGTGAGTGCTCGCCCACGTCCTCGCCGCCGTCGCTCTCGTGCTGCCTGTCTCGCAGGCGCAACAGCAACTTTCG
>JACDEU010000117.1 GCA_013816245.1 Actinomycetota bacterium
GGCAGCGAGCGCTTGCCCTCCCGCGCGCGCTCGAAGCCGGACGCTCGGCACACGCTGCAGGCGGGGATCCGGTCGCTGCAACGCGCGCCGCACTCAACGGTCTCGAGCCCGACTACGTCGAGCTGATCGACCTCGAAGGCATCACGGTGCTCGCCGCTGCAGCCCGGATCGGCTCAACCCGTTTGATCGACAACGTCACCCTGGAAGGAGACCCGAGATGAAACCCGGCAAGCTGACGCTGCTCGAGCTCGCCGACCTGAAGAGCCGCGGCGAGAAGATCGTCATGGTCACAGCCTACGACGCGCCCGGCGCACGCCTCGCCGAGCAGGCCGGCGTCGACATCCTCCTCGTCGGCGACACCGCCGGCATGGTCGTGCTCGGCCACGACGGAACCGTCCCCGTGACGATGGACGAGATGCTCTTCCTGACGCGCGCAGTGTCGGGCGCGGTCGACCGGCCGCTGGTCGTCGGCGACATGCCGTTCGGCAGCTATCACGTGTCCGACGAGGACGCGGTTCGCAACGCGATCCGCTTCGTGAAGGAAGCTGACGCGGACGTCGTCAAGCTCGAAGGCGCAGGGCCGTCGCTGTCCCGCGTTCGCTCGATCGCGGCCGCCGGCATCGGAGTCATGGGCCACATCGGCCTGACGCCTCAGTCCGAGACGATCCTCGGCGGCTTCAAGACTCAGGGTCGCACGGCCGCGAAGGCGCAGCAGCTGCTCTCGGATGCCCTCGCGCTCGAAGCTGCCGGCTGCTTCGCGATCGTGCTCGAGGCGATCCCGGTCCCGGTCGCGGCGCGCATCACCGAGTCGGTCACTGTCCCGACGATCGGGATCGGCGCCGGACCGGAATGTGACGGCCAGGTGCTCGTCTACCACGATCTGCTCGGGCTGACCGAGGGACGCGCACCGCGCTTCGTGAAGCGCTACGCCAACTTGGCGGAGGAGATTCGCGGTGCGCTCACGACGTATGCATCAGAGGTCCGCAGCGGTGTCTACCCCGCACCCGAGCACACGTACGCGATGCCGGAAGACGAGCTCGAATTGTTCTCCGAGGCGTATTCGGCAACTCCGAGCCGGGTCGATCGATCATTTCCGGCGGACACGCGGGCAGAGCCCGCGCGTCCTGAAGGAGGCACCGCAAGCGGTGCCTCAGCCAAGCGCGTACAGCAGAGTCACACCGACGGCTAGGGCACCCACGACCCCGGCGGTGGACGCGACTCCCGCAAGCGAGCGACCCCACGTCCAGCCGTGGACCGTCCTCACCCCGACGACGAGCAACACGAGCGCCCAGGCCACGAAGCCGTAGAAGAGCCAGGCGAGCACGGGGCCTGTCCCGCGTCCGTCGGCACCGCCGGTACGGAACAGGCTCTCACCGTAGATCGCGATCCTGATCGGCCAGTAGACGAGGAGGGCGAGCGCGATTGGCGTGGCCGCAAACGCGAGCAGATGACGCGCACGACGGAAGCTGCCGCGACCGCCGAGCCGGCGAAGCGAGACGTGCAGCAGCTTGCCGACGACGTAATAGAGCACGAAGCCGTAGAGGCCGCCGGCGAAGAAGGCCCAGACCGCAAACAGGTAACCGTCGATCACGACGTCGTCGCGGAGCGTGCTTGCCGCGGTGGTGGCGAGGATGGCCGCGATGCCGGCGAGCCAGACGATCGCGCCGGCAGTGTCCTGCCGGACCGCCGCCACCTCGTCCGAATCGTCGCGCAGAGCCGCGAAGACCGGGCGGGGCTTCTGCAGCACGAGCAGCGCTCGGAGAAACCAGGACTTCTCGTCCTGCCGCGGCTCGGCTCGGGCGACCACCTCAGGCGGCCGCGACTGCGGCCTTCGGCAACACGTGCCGCAGGAACTGACCCGTTGCCGACCCGTCGACGTCGGCGATCTGCTCGGGTGTCCCCGTCGCGATGATCTCGCCGCCGGCTTCGCCGCCTTCGGGGCCGAGATCGATGATCCAGTCGGCCTGCTTGATCACGTCGAGGTTGTGCTCGATCACGAGCACGGTGTTCCCCGAGTCGACGAGGCGCTGCAACACGTCGAGCAGCTTCTCGATGTCGGCGAAGTGGAGCCCGGTCGTCGGCTCATCGAGGATGTAGAGCGTCTTCCCGGTCGCGATCTTCGAGAGCTCCGAGGAGAGCTTCACGCGCTGCGCCTCGCCGCCGGACAGCGTCGTCGCCGGCTGGCCCAGCTTGATGTAGTCAAGCCCGACGTCGTGCAATGTCTGTAGTCGGCGCCGCAACTTCGGGATCTTCGCGAAGAACTGCAGCGCCTCTTCGACCGACATCTCGAGCACGTCGGCGATCGACTTCCCCTTGAAGCGCACCTCCAAGGTCTCACGGTTGTAGCGCGCGCCCTTGCACGTCTCGCAGGGGACGTAGACGTCGGGGAGGAAGTGCATCTCGATCTTGATCTGGCCGTCTCCCTTGCAGGTCTCACAGCGGCCGCCGCGCACGTTGAACGAGAAACGGCCGGGCTTGTAGCCGCGCACCTTCGCCTCGGGCGTCATCGAGTAAAGCTCGCGGATGTGGTCGAAGAGCTTCGTATAGGTCGCCGGGTTCGACCTCGGCGTCCGCCCGATCGGCGACTGGTCGATGTCGATCACCTTGTCGAAGACCTCGATCCCCTCGACGGATTGGTGTTCGCCCGGCTTCGTGCGGTGCCGGTGCAGCTTGTTGGCCAAGGCCTTGTGGACGATCTCGTTGACGAGCGTCGACTTGCCGGAGCCGGAGACTCCCGTGACGACGACGAACTTCCCGACCGGGAACTCCACGTCGATGTTCTTGAGATTGTGCTGCGTCGCCCCGCGCACCCAGAACGATCCGTTGTCCTCCGGACGGCGCTCGGGCACAGAGATGACGCGCCGGCGCGAGAGGAACTGCCCAGTGACAGAGCCCTTCGTTCGTTCGACCTTGGCGGCCGTCCCCTCGGCGACGACGTGTCCGCCGTGCTCACCCGCTCCAGGGCCCATGTCGACGAGCCAGTCGGAGGAGCGCATCATCTGCTCGTCGTGCTCGACCA
>JACDEU010000030.1 GCA_013816245.1 Actinomycetota bacterium
GCTGCAGCCGCCTGTTCGAGGTCGGCGTCTGCGAAGACGACGTTCGCGGACTTGCCGCCGAGCTCGAGCGTGATGCGCTTGATCGTCCCGGCCGCGCCTTCCATCACGCCACGGCCTACTTCCGTCGAGCCGGTGAACCCGATCTTCGCGACGTCCGGATGCTCGACGAGGCGCTGGCCGACGACGCGGCCCGGACCGACTAGGACGTTGACGACTCCTTCCGGGATGCCGGCCTCGAGGACGAGCTCGGCGAGCCGCAACGCCGACAGCGGCGTCAGTTCCGCCGGTTTGAGGACGACGGTGTTGCCGCAGGCAAGAGCGGGCCCGAGCTTCCAGCTGGAGATGTTGAGCGGAAAGTTCCAGGGGACGATCAGGCCGACCACCCCGAGCGGTTCGCGAAAGGTGAGGTCGACTCCGCCGGCAACCGGGATCGTCTCGCCGTGGTGCTTGTCAACCGCGCCGGCGTAGAAGTGGAAGACCTGGGCGACCATGGCGACCTCGGCCCGGGCACCGGCGATCGGCTTGCCGACGTTCTGCGATTCGATGCGCGCGAGCTCTTCGGAGTGCTTTTCGACGAGCGTCGCCAGCCGGCGAAGCAGCCGGGCCCTGTCAGTCGGGGCGACGGCGCGCCACTTCGGGAACGCGGTCTTGGCCCGCGCGACGGAGGCGTCGGTTTCGTCGACCCCGGCGGGCTCGAGCTCGGCGATCGTCTCCTCGGTCGCCGGGTTGGTCACCACTAGTGCCATCGGCCCCATTTGACCACGGGACGCACTCCTCACGTCTCGGTGTCCGACACCGAGACGTGCCCTGCAGCGACAAAGTCTCGAAAGGCGGCTCGCGCCTTGCCTGGCCTGGCCCCGAATAGGGCCAGGAGCTGACTGGCCGCGAAGAAGTCCAACGGGTGCTCGAGGTCCACTGTCGCGCGATAGCTGCTCCACCGCCACTGCTCGGGCCTCTTGCAGATTCCGGCGCGCACGGGGTTCAGCACGATGTACCGGGCTGCCTCCAAGAGGTGCGAATCCCTTTCCACCGGCCACCACGAGTAGTGGTTCCGAAAGAGGTGGCCCGTTCGCCCGTGCCTACGGTTCATCCGGCGAGCATGGCCGGAGTTGAGCAATTGCATCCCGGCCCCGAACCCGGCTTCGCCCGGCCGGACGAGTAGGTGGTAATGGTTCGTCATCAGGCAATAAGTGACGACTCGCCACTCCTGTTGGACGACGGTGCGCGAGAGCCAGCGGAGAAAATCGAGACAGTCAAGGTCGTCGTGAAAGATCGACTGACCGTTGTTCCCACGCGAGGCGAGGTGGTAATAGGCGCCGGGCTCGAAGACTCTAAGTGCGCGTCCCACCTCCTGCGACGCTAGCGCCGCACACACCGCGAAAGGCCGCTTGTGGAGAGCGCGTCACACTTTCGTCACCATGCCCGACACCGGGACGTGGATTAGTTGGCCCCGGCTCTTTGTCGGGTTCGCTGATCAGTTCGCCCGAGCGGAGCGATACCGCTCCGCTTCGCGAACCAGCTCTTCGAACAGGCGCGCGTCTTCGCCGGCCTCCGGATGCCAGAGCACGCCGACTGCGAAGCGCCGTTCGGGATCTTCGACTGCTTCGATCGTCCCGTCTTCCGCGTGCGCTGCCACGCGTAGCCCCTCTCCGACCTTGCCGAAGCCCTGATGGTGGTGCGACTTCACCGGCGCGCGGTCGCCCAGCATCGACGCCAACCGCGTGCCGTCCTCGAGCGAGACCTCGTGATCCGCGAACGTGCCCGGCGTGTGCTTGTGCTTCTCGTCGCCGACGACCTCCGGCAGATGCTGGACGAGGTCTCCCCCACGCGCGACGTTCAGCACCTGACTCCCGCGGCAGATGGCCAGGACGGGCATGTCACGTTCAAGCGCCGCCTCGAGCAGCGCCAATTCCGCCGTGTCCCGGTCACGCACCACACCGAACGTTTCCGCGTGAGCCTCTTGCCCGTAGAGCTCGGGATCCAGATCGGAGCCACCGGAGAAGATCAGCCCAGCGAGCGCTTCGAGCGTCTCCTCGACGCCCTCGTCGCTCGGCGGCACGAGCAGCGCGCGTCCACCCGCTCGCTCGACCGCGTCCACGTAGTCCGCAGGAACCAGTGCCGCCTCGAGCTCCCAGTAACTCCACTTCGCCGGCGTGACGTACGTCGTGATCCCGATGACCGGCCTAGCCACGCTCGAACAGACGCTCCCGCTCGTAGCACGTCACGACTTCGTCGAACAGGCGCTGCTCCGTGCGAGCGTAGTTCAGATAGTGATCGACGACGTCGTCGCCCAGCGCCGCCCGCGCCATCGTGCCTTGCTCGAGCGACTCGATCGCCTCACGCAGCGTCGAGGGAAATCGCTTCGCGTCGGACTCATACGCATTGCCCTCCAGAGCAGGCGGAAGCTCGAGCTCTTGCTCGATCCCGTACAGCCCGGCCGCGATCAAAGCAGCGAACGCGAGATACGGATTGACGTCACCGCCGGGAATGCGCGTCTCGATGCGCTGCGCAGGCCCGTGTCCGACGATGCGGAACCCGCACGTCCGGTTGTCGTGTCCCCACGCGAGTGTCGTCGGCGCCCACGAGCCCGTTGCGTAACGCTTGTAGGAGTTGATCGTCGGCGCGAGGAAGACCGCCAGCTCCGCCGCGCCTGCGATCCAGCCCGCCAGGAACTGTTTGAACACCTTCGGCCCACCGGCGAACGAATTCTCGCCGTCCTGCCAGAGGCTCGCGTGGATGTGACACGAGCTCCCGATCCAGGAATGATCAGGCTTGGCCATGAACGTGATGGAACATCCGTTCAGATGCGCGATCTCTTTGGCTCCGTTCTTGTACACGGAGTGGTTGTCCGCCATCGTGACGGCGTCCGCAAAGCGAAAGTTGATCTCCTGCTGTCCCGGCCACGCCTCGCCCTTCGAGCTCTCGACCGTGATCCCGGCACCATGCATCCCGTTTCGGATCTGACGCAGAAGCGGCTCGTCGTACGTCGTCGCCAGCACGTGGTAGTCGAGGACGTACGGGACGGAAGGAGTGAGGTCGCGGTAATGCTTCGCGTGCGCCTCCTCGAAGCTCTCTTTTAGCAAGTAGAACTCGAGCTCGGACCCGATCATCGGCTCGTAGCCCGCGGCACGGGCGCGCTCGACCTGCGCCTTCAGCACCTGCCGTGGCGACGGCCGCACCGGCGATCCGTCAGCCCAGCCGACGTCGCAGAGCACGAGCGCTGTCCCCTCGAGCCACGGGAGTCGCCGGAGCGTGTCCAGGTCCGGCTTCATCGCGAAATCTCCATACCCCTGCTCCCAGCTGGCCATCGAGTAACCCGGGCTGGGTTCCATCTCCATGTCGAGTGCAAGGAGGTAGTTGCATCCCTCGACTCCGTGGTCGGCGATGTTCTCGTCCACGAAGTACTGGGCGTGGACGCGCTTGCCCATCAACCGCCCCTGCATGTCGGTAAAGGCGACGACGACGGTGTCGATCGACCCGTCTTCGACGTCGCGTTTCAGTTCGTCCAGCGTCAGCATCGGCGTAAGGACGGAGGGAGCCAGGGATCCCGGCTCCCTCCTCGTCGAATCGATCCTACGCCGCTGGTGTGGTCAGAGGCGGACCAGACCGCTCCCCGAACCGCTCCTCGATCAGCGCGAGCTCGTCCTCCGAGCCCTGTGAGACCGGGCCCTTGAACCACTTCTTCGCGGAGACGACCCACCAACCGCCGACGAGCAACAACGTGCCGAGAACGGCGATCGGCGCGTAGTTGAAGCTCAACCACGTGAACCCGTTCTTGAACGGAATCCCGGTCGGCGTGATCGGCAGGATGAACAGCACCGAGATGAACACCACCCAGATGACCGCGATTGTCCCGATCGGCCTGTACCAACGACCGAGGTTCCACTCGCCGGGCTCCCAGGCATCTCCCAGTCGCAGCCGCAGGTAGATCGGGATCGCGTACGCGATGTAGAGCCCGATCGTTGCGATCGACGTGACGGCGGCGTAGGCGATGTAGCCCGCGCCGACCCCGATGTCCTTGGAGAAGTACGCCGGAAATGCGCAGAGGAACGCCAACACGGCGATCGCAAGCACCGCCATATACGGCACGCGAGCCGCATTCAACCGACGCCAGATGCGGTGCCCCGGTGTCGCTCCATCGCGGGAGAACGCGTAGAGCATCCGCGACGCGGACGTGATCGACGACATCCCGCAGTAGAGCTGCGCACCGACGATGATGAACAGCAAGAACTCGGCCGCCCTTAACCCGAGCGCGTCGAGGAGGACCTGCTTCACCGCGAAGATGCCCGCTCCGGTCGTGCTGTCGAAGCTCTGGATCGCGAACGTGATGCCCAGAGCCAGGATGTAACCGAAGATCGCCGAGACGACGACCGACATGACCACGCCCCGCGCGGCCGACCGCGACGCATCCTGCGTCTCTTCGCTCATGTGAGCAGACGCGTCGTAGCCCGTGAAGGTGTACTGCGCCTGCAGCAGTCCGAGCAAGAGCACGAACCAGAGCCACTGATGCGAGAAGCCGCTGTTGTTGATCGTCTTCGAGAACACCGTGCCGACCGACTGGTGGTGATCCGGCTTGAACGCCAGGAAGCCCACGATGATCAGAACGCCGAGGACGTGCCACCAGACCGAAATGTCGTTCAGTACCGCGACGAGCCTGACGCTGAAGATGTTCATCAGAGCGTGCAGCCCCAAAATGCAGGCGTACACGTAGATGATCTCGTGCGGCGAGGCGTGGAAGGTGCCTGGCCACAGCAGATTCAGCAGGGCATCGGTGAAGATCGCCGCGCCGTAGTCGATGCCAGCGGTAATCGCGATCTGACCGATCAGGTTGAACCACCCTGTGAACCAGCCCCACACCGGGCCGCCCATCTTCGAGGCCCAGTAGTAAAGACCGCCCGCAGTCGGATACTTCGAGGCGATCTCGGCCATGCCGAGGGCAACGATGATCACGAAGATCGACACGATCGGCCAGCCGTACGCTTCCTCGACGGGGCCTCCGTAATTGATGCCCGTCGCGTAGAGCGTGAGCGTCCCGGACAGGATCGAGATGATCGTGAACGAGATCGCGAAATTCGAGAAGCCGCTCATCCCACGCCGCAGCTCCTGGGCATAGCCGAGAGCGTGGAGGATGCTTCGATCCTTCTCGTGCGCCGAGTTATCGGCCACAGTTCCGCCTCCTAGTAGGGTCGGAGGATTCTGCCGTGCGACGCGCCGCGGATCAATAGGGGAGCGAGCGCTCGTCGAGTCGCGCGGCCTCGACGAGCTTCGCAGGAGCGACCTCGGCATAGGCGTCCTCCACGATTCCCGCGAGCTCGTCCGGGTGCACGCCGCGGTCGAGCCTCAGACCGAGCCAGCCGCGATGGCCCACGTAGGGCGGGACGAAGAACCGCTCCGCATCGGCTTCGACGAGCGTCTTCTGCATCCCGTCAGGTGCAGCACACCAAATGGCAAATCGGCCGTCACCGTGATGATCGGTCAGCACCATGAGGAAGGAGCGCTTTTCGCGGACGAAAAAGGTGGGCGCGCCGTGGCTCAGGCGCTCGCTGGTCTCGGGCAGCGCGAGGCAGAGCTCGCGAACCATGGCGAGCACTTTCTCCCGCTCTGCGGGATCGCCCATCTCCTAGTGGTTGCGGAAGTCGACGATCAACCGCGCCGGCGAGGTCGCGGTCGTCACCCGGAAATCGACCTTGTCGGAGAGCCCGATCGCCCAGCTGAGGACCGCCTCGAAGTCGCCGGTGCGCACCAACTCCTGGATGGCGGACGCTCCGGCACTCGTCGCGTCGATCCGTTTCGGGCCCTTGTAGACCATGACTCCCTCGCCGGTGTTGAGGTCGAACCCCGAAGCCGGCTCCATCCGAGCCACGACGACGGCATTGCCCTTGACGGTCACAGGGTCCCCCGAGCCGTCCTCCGTCAGCGGCGGCTCGACGTACTCGACGCGGTAGCCCGGGAGGCCGTTCTTGAACTGAAAGACGACGCGGTCGTAGCCCTCGTGACGCCCGACCGCAATGCGTTCCAGCAGTGCCGTCTCACCTCCGCCCGCTGCACCTTCGACCGGATCGGTACCCGCGTCGGCGAGCGGGTCGATCCCCTCCGTCGTGGTTCCGGACGTGGTGGCGGTGGTCGTCCCTGCAGTGGATTCCCCGGGCGCGGCCGCGTTGTCACCACTGCCGCAGCCGGAGAATGCGAACAGAACCAGGCCAAGCCAAGCGATCCTTCGCATGTGCGGAGCCTACCCCGGCTTGTTAGAAGAAGATGGCCCAATGGAGCGAATAGCAGAGGGGCTTCATCGCTGGACGGCGTGGCACGACCACTGGGAAGAGGACGTCGGCGCACTCGCCGTGGAAACGGAAGACGGCTTGATCTTCATCGATCCGATCGCCCCTCCCGCCGAGATCGGCCTGCCGGATCACGTGCTCGTCACCGTCTACTGGCACGGGCGCTCGAGCGGCGAACTCGCGGCGAGCGAAGTGTGGGCGTCGACCCGCTCAGCGCAGCCGTTGCGAAACCGCGGCATCGAGGTAGCTCATGCGTTCCGCGCCGGCGAGGAGCTTCCCGGCGGCATCGTGGCCTTTCAGACCGCACGCACGTCGGAGGTCGTCTATTGGCTCCCCGAGCACCGCGCTGTCGCCGTGGGAGACGTGCTCCTCGGTGCGGGTGCCAAGCCGCGTGCCACCGAGGACCCTCTCCGGCTCTGTCCCGAGCGGTGGCTCGGCAAGAAGACCCACGACGATCTGCGTGAGACGCTCCGGCCGCTGCTCGACCTTCCGGTCGAGCGCGTGCTTGTCTCGCACGGGATTCCGATCGTCGACGACGGCAAGCAGGCGCTCGCCGCCGTCCTCGACTGAGCCAAAGCGCTACTGCTCGCGGAGTATCTCGCCGAGCGGCAGGCGCCGGAGGCGTAGACCGGCGGCGACGGTCGTCAGCAGCGCGCCGAGCACAGCCGCCCCCGCGAGGCCCACAAGGAAGAGCCAGGGTGCAGCGAGGTGATCGGGTGGCGGATCGAACACGTGCTGCAACATGGCGACGAGCATCTCCGCGAGCAGCCAGCCGAGGAGCGCGGCCAACGCCAACCCGCCCGCAAGGACGATGGCCACCTCGCTCCAGAGAAACGAGCTGATCTCACGCACGGAGCTGCCGATGGACGCCATGGTCGCGAACTCGTGCTTGCGCTCGGCGAGCCCGAGGACGACGAACAGCGCCATCGCCGCGGCTGCAAGGATCACAGCGAACGCTTCCTCGATCTTCGCGATCCCGCCCAGGTCGACCGTCGTGATCGAGCTCACCGTCTGCGCGGTCTGCGTCGTGATGTCCTTGACGCTCGCGCCGGCGGGTTGCGCGATCCGGGCGACGCGTCTTGCGACCCCCGCTGCGTCTTCGTGGGTCTTCGCGAAGACGACATTCGGGCCAGGGTCATGCGTCGCGGCGAGCAGGTAGTCGAGATTCGCGACCATGAACGAGTCTCGCGGCGCGGACGGAAACTCCTGGACGATGCCGAGGACGTGGAACGGCGTGATGCGGAGCTTCCCGGTCGCGTGGTCGAGGACGCGCAGCTTGAGCAGGTCGCCGATGTTCAAGGAGTAGTCCGTGACCGTCTCCTTCGAGACGAGGATGCCGTCACGGCGCATGCGTAGCTGCGCGAGTAGGTGCTTCGCGGTCCCGCCGATGAAATAGGAGTCCCGCAGCGAGGTGCCGCGGGTCAGCGTGGCTGCGTCGACGCCGAACGTGTCCTGCAGATCCGGCCCCACGTATGCGTACGAATGGTCGAGCGAGGTCGTTCCCGCAACTCCCGGGACCTGCGCGATCCTTTGCTCGAGCCCGTGCGCCTTCAGAGCTTCCGCGGGAGCGCTTGCGACGATGTCGGCGCCAAGCGTCAGCTGCGCGTCGACGCGGGCCTGCTGATCATAGGTGGCGGCAAACACGCCGAGATTCACGCCGAAAGCGAGCAGGAGCCCAACGAGGAGCAGGCCGCGGTTGATCGCAGCGCTGCGCCGTCCGGCGCTCGCGAGCAGGAGACCGGACAGGGTGCGCGCCCGTCCGCCGGTGACCCTCCGTGCGACGGTCTCGAGCAAGGCGCCTCGGAGCCGCACAAGCAGCAGTGCAGCGCCGAGCCAGAGGAAAGCCGGCGCGAGGAACATGTAGATCGACAGCGACAGCGTCGGGTTCGAGTCCGGGTTGACGACGGCCGAGAAGCCGGTCCGCGCTGTCAACCAGTAGACGAGACCGCTGACGACGAGTGCGGCGACGTCCACGTAGAGCTTCTGCCAGAGCGGCTTGCGCGCTCTCTGCGGGCGTCGTCCTTCGGCGACCTCACCTCGAAGCGCCGCCGCCCCCGCGCCGAGCCGCGCCGCTGCAGCGCCCAGAACCGCCAGAAAGATGCAGCCTCCGACGGTCGCGACGACGTGCCAGAGCGTCAAGGGCCCGTGCCCGACATGGACGAGACGTAACGCGAGCAGTGCGATACCGCTACCGAGTACGCCGGCGACGATGCCGACCAGCAGGCTTTCGAGCCCGGCAAGAGCCAGGAGCCCGCGCCGTGACGCACCGCGAGCACGGAGCAACGACAGCTCGCGTCGGTCGCGCTCGACAGTCCCGAGCGCGGCGAGGTATGCGAGCCCGAGCGCGATCAGCGCACCCGGGAGCGCCAGCATGATGTAGAGGGTCTCCGCATAAAGCGCGTCGCCGGTCGCCGTGTTGAGGCTCTCGGAGAGGTTGTCCACGAAGTTCACCTGCCCAGGCAACGAGCTCTGGATCCGGTTGCGCAGTCCAGTGGCCTGACGAAGCGCTTGTGCCGGCCCACCCGTGAGCTGCGCCGGGTCGACTTGCGCCTGCACCTGCCATTGCGTGCCCGGAACCGATCCGGGGATCCCCGGGAGCCCGCTCGACGAGGCGATCGTCGGCAACTGCGGTGCAAGCTTCTGGGCGAACGTCCTGACGGTCATGACCGCGATCTCCACGGGCGGTTGCGCAGGCGCCGGACCCACCAGCGGGTTCAGGGGTTGGAAGACGAGGTCCCCGGCGCTCACGACGGAGATCCCACTCACCCGAAGGCGCACGGGTTGCTTACCAGGCTTCGCGGTGAAGCTCACCATGTCCCCTGGCTGAGCTTGCAGCGTGGCGGCAAGCTGCTGGTCGAGCACGACCTGGCCGGGAAGCAGTGAGCCACGGAGGAAGCGGATCGTGTGGATGTGCTGCGAGTAGCGTTGCGGCACCGCGAGAATCGATCCGGCCGCCGAGCGGAAGATCCCCGCGCCGGGCTGAACGTGCGCCGCTCCTGCAAACGGGGCGGTTGCCACCGGGAGTGCGTCGAGGACGCCTTGTTGCTTCGCCACGGCACGCGCCGCGCGCTCCGCGGCCTGTCGCGAGCCGACCGGAGCCTGCCAATCCAGCGGGACGCTGCGCACGGTGCTCGAGGTCATCGTCTGCAGCGAGTGGCCGATGAACAGGATCATCGCCCCGACGAGCGCAACCGCAGCTGCGAGAACGACGATGCGCACGATGGTGCGACCGGGAGTGCGCACCAGGTTCGCGAACGCGAGCGACGCGTACGTCATGCGCTCTCCCCCACGACGCGACCTTCCTCGAGCTCGAGCACGCGATCGTGCCTTGCCGCAACGTCCTCGTCATGGGTCGCCGTCACGAGAGCGAACCCGAACTCGCGCTGAAGAGCGTCGATCAGGTCGAGGACCCGCACGCCCGTGTCCGAATCGAGCTGGCCGGTCGGCTCGTCGCAGAGCAAGAGCGCCGGGTGCTGCCCGAGCGCGCGCGCAAGGGCGACGCGCTGCCGCTCTCCGCCCGACATCTCCCCGGGAAGTTGCTCCGCCTTGTCGGCCAGACCGACAAGCCGCAGCAACATCAGCGGATCGGTGGGCGCATCCGGATTCGACGTAGCCCGGATCGCGAACGCGACGTTCTCGAAACCGGTGAAGGTCGGAAGCAGGTTCGCGCCCTGGAAGACGTACGCGATGCTCGACGCGCGGATCCGGCGCCTGGCTTCTTCGTCCAGCGTGGCAAGAGGGTTGCCGTCGAGCTCGACGTCGCCCGCAGTGGGTTCTACGAGACCGCCGAGTGCATGCAGCAGCGTGGTCTTGCCCGAGCCAGAACGGCCACGCAGCGCGAGCCGCTCTCCGGGGCGGACCTCGAGCGACACGCCGTCGAGAGCGCGGACGCGTTCTTCGCCGTGGCCGTACTCGATGACCAGCTCACGGCACGCCGACACGGCGGTCATGCGACTTTGCCGTCACGGATCTCGATCACGCGGTCGGCGATCGAAGCAAGTTTCGAGGAGTGTGTGACCGTGACGACGGTGCTGCCGAGCTCGTCGCGCAAGCGACGCAATTCGCCGAGGACGCGCTGCTCGTTCTGCAAGTCGAGCTCGCCGGTCGGCTCGTCCGCCAACACAAGTGAGGCGTCGCGCGCCAGTGCAGCGGCGACTGCGACGCGCTGCTGCTCGCCACCCGAGAGCTGCGCGGGACGATGAGTCGCCCTCGGCGCGAGGTCGACGGTCTCGAGCGCCGACGTTGCGAGCGCACGAGCGTTCGAGCTTCCGCCCAGACGAACGGCCGTCGCGACATTTTCGCGCGCGGTCAAAAGCGGGAGCAGGTTGTCGCTCTGGAAGATGATCGCGATACGGCTCGCGCGGAAGATCGCGAGACCGGCCTCGTCGAGCCGGTTGAGCGGTTGCCCGAACACGCGTACCTCGCCGGCCGAAGGCTGCTCGAGACCGGCGGCGAGAGAGAGGAACGTGCTCTTTCCCGAGCCTGACGGGCCTAGGACTGCGACGAACTCACCGGCCTCGATCCGCAGATCCAAACCGCGTAGAGCGACGGTCTCCGCAGGGCCCGAGCGGTAGATCCGAAAGACGTCGAGGAACTCGACCGCTGCGGTTGCCCGCTCTTGCTCGCGCGGTGGCTCTCGGTAGAGGCTCGCTACCTCCATCGGAAGCTCTGAATCATGAGCCGGTAGCCGTCGACATTGTCGACACCGACCGGCGAGCCCAGGTCCACGATCGCGCGCCTGCCTCCCTGCGCGAGGTAGTACCGATCGACCATGAGCCGCACGCGCTTGTTCGTAACGGCGTTCGGAGCACTCTCGGTCGTGTACACGACTTTGATCGTGGGCCGACCGTTGATCCGAACGCGCTGCGGCGGCTGGAATCGAAGCGAGGGACTCGACGCCTTCAGAGCCTTCAGTTCCACCGACACCTGAGCAACGGTGGGCGCGCCTCCTGGCTGAACGACGATGCGGGCGAGATTGTTCTTGTCGTAGAACGTGACGCTTTCGCCCGATCCCTTCTGCGCCCAGCCCTCCGGGTACTTGATCGAGTAGCCGGCTCGAGAGTTGTCGAAGACCACGTAGACCTGGTTGTCGGGGATGTCCCCCGTCGCCGCGGCCTTCGCCTCCCCCTGCAGCGCGTTGGGAGATTGCCCCGTGGTCGTAGCGGCATTTGTCGTACCAGCGGTCGTGGTTCCGGCCGCCGTGGTGGTCGGCGCCGCGCTCTTCGAGCTGCCGCACCCTGCCGCCAGCAGGCAGAGCACGAACAGAAAGCCCCCCAGGCCTGCTCTGCGTCGAAACGGCTTGATCCGGGGAGTCACGCGCGGCACCGTAGCCTCGGCCTTCTGAGCGGAAGATGAGAGATTCGCCGCGCTTTCTCATCTTGCTCTCATTGGCACGAGGCACACTCCCAGGCGATGCGTGTCTTGATCGTCGAGGACGAGCTGAAGATGGCGAGCCTGCTGCGCCGCGGGCTGGTCGAGGAAGGCCACGCGGCCGACGTCGCCCCCACAGGGGAGGACGCAGTCTGGATGGCACAGTCGCATCCCTACGAAGCGATCGTGCTCGACGTGATGCTTCCCGGGCTGAGCGGGTTCGAGACGTGCCGGCAGCTCCGGAATGTTGGAGTCTGGTCGCCGGTGCTGATGCTCACCGCGCGAGACGGCGTCGACGATCGCGTCGCGGGTCTCGATGCCGGCGCAGACGACTACCTCTCGAAGCCTTTCTCCTTCGCTGAACTACTCGCGCGTCTGCGCGCCCTCGTGCGGCGCGGTGGCGGCGAACGCCCGACCGAGCTCCAAGTGGGCTCACTCCGACTCGATCCGGCCTCGCGGCGAGCCTGGCGAGGGCAGGTCGAGATCAGCCTGTCACCGAAGGAGTTTGCGTTGCTCGAGGCGTTCATGCGCCGCCCCGGCCAGGTGCTCTCTCGGCTGCAGCTTCTCGAGCACGCCTGGGACTTCGCCTACGAAAACCGGTCGAACGTCATCGACGTCTACGTCCGCTACCTGAGAGAGAAGGTCGACCGGCCGTTCGACACGGATTCGATCGAGACGGTCCGCGGCGTCGGCTACCGGCTGTCCGAAGATTCCGACGCATGAACCGACTGCCGATTCGGCTACGCCTGACCCTCGTTTTCGCCATCGCTATGGCCATCGTGCTCCTGCTCGCCGGCTGGTTGGTCTACGTACGCGTGTCAATGAATCTCGACAACGCTCTCGACGAGCAATTGCGCGCCCGGGCGCAGGACGTTTCCGCACTCGTCAGGCGTGACGGCTCGCTGAAGTCGACAAGCGGTGCGCTCGTCGAGCACGGCGAGTCCTTCGCCGAGCTGTTGGGCTCGAAGGGAACGATCCTGGACTCGACCGCGCCCGATGGCTCAAAACCTCTGCTCTCTTCGCTGGAGCTCGGCGAAGCGCAGCATCGCGCGGTGTTTTTCGATCGTCCTGCCGTTCCCGGGTTGGACGAACCGGCGCGCCTGCTGGCATTGCCAGTCGTTCGGGACTCGAGGCACCTCGTGCTCATCGTCGGGGCCACGCGTCAGAACCGTGCGGAAACGCTGCGAAGCCTGCGTAACGGATTCTTCATCGGCGGCCCGCTCGCGCTGATCCTCGCGTCGCTCGCCGGCTACGCGCTCGCGGGCGCAGCACTCCGCCCGATCGAGGCGATGCGGCGACGCGCAGCCGACATCTCAGCCTCGTCGCTCGACGACCGGCTCCCGGTTCCGCCAACGCAGGACGAGGTCTCACGCCTTGGCGAGACGCTCAACGCAATGCTCACCCGAATCGGCGACGGGCTGGCGCGAGAACGCCGCTTCGTGGCGGATGCGAGCCACGAGCTCCGAACCCCGCTCGCGTTGCTGAAGACCGAGCTCGAGCTGGCGCTCCGACGCGCACGTACCACCGAAGAGCTCGAAGCGGCGATCAGGGCGGCTGCAGAAGACACCGAGCGCCTCTCGCGCATCGCGGACGACCTCCTGCTGCTCGCGCGCGCAGAACAGGGACGAGTGCCGATCAAGCGAGAGCCTGTCGACGTCGCCGACGTCCTGGAGACCGTGGCCGAGCGCTTCCGCCCACGCGCCCTGCTCGAGCAGCGCGACTTGTCCGTCGCGCCCGGAGATCCCCTTGTCGTCAAGGCCGATCGAGTTCTCGTCGAACAAGCACTCACCAACATGGTGGACAACGCCTTCAACCACGGCGCGGGCCGGATCACGCTCACCGCAGACCGGCGAAACGGTTCTGCGGAGCTGCACGTCCTCGACGAAGGCGGCGGCTTCGCGGCCGACTTCCTTACACGTGCCTTCGAACGGTTCAGTCGCGGTCAGAAGACGTCGACCGACGGGAGCGGTCTTGGCTTGGCGATCGTCGAGACGATCGCCAATGCACATCATGGGCACGCACACGCCGCAAACACGAACGGCGGCGGCGCTGATGTGTGGATCACGCTCTCGCTCGGCTAACTTGTGGCCATGGTCGCAGTAGGACCCTCGTGACGGGCCGGGCTCCCGAGATGGCGCACATCGCGCGCATGGCACGCGACGCGATCGAGGAGTGGCTCAACGACTACGACGGCTACCGCGGAACGATCGTCTTCACCGACGAGAATGCCGAGCGAGCTCGATCATCACCGATGGTTCCCCTAGCGCCCGCCGAGACCACTCGACAGGAGCCTTCGATGGAGAGCTTCCTCGAGACGGACCGCTTGCTGTTGCGGCGGTTCACGCCGCATGACGTGGACAACCTCGTCGAGCTCGACAGCGATCCCGAGGTCATGCGTTTCATCAACGGCGGCAGGCCGACGCCGCGCGAAGAAATCGAAGACGACGTCCTGCCCGCCTTTCTGGCCTACTACGAGCGTTTCGCGAGCTACGGCTTCTGGGCCGCGGAAGAGAAGGCGACCGGCGAATTCCTCGGTTGGTTCCATTTCCGCCCGGCGAAGGGCGCCCCTCCCGGCGAAATCGAGCTCGGCTACCGGCTGCGTAAAGCTGCCTGGGGAAAGGGCTATGCGACCGAAGGCTCGCGCGCTCTGATCGAGAAAGGCTTCACCGACCTCCGTGTCGAGCGTGTGGTCGCGAACACGATGGTCGTGAACGTCGCATCACGCCACGTCATGGAAAAGGCCGGTCTGAAGTTCGTAAGGATCTTCTACCAGGAGTGGCCGGACAAGATCGAGGGCGACGAAGAGGGCGACGTCGAGTACGCATTGCTGCGATCGGACTGGGAGCGGCGAACCTAGGATCAGATCGCGGCGTACGGCGGGACCGTCATGTACTTGAAGCCGCTGTCGACTGCGAGCGTGACGACGACAGTCTCAGGCCCGAGCTCCTCGGCCAGGCGACGTGCACCGACGACGTTCGCTCCGCTCGAAACGCCGGCGAAGATCCCCTCTTCCTCAGCGAGGCGGGCGGTCATCGCGATCGCCTCGTCATCCTCGATGGCCCAGACCTCGTCGACGCGCGAGCGATCGAAGTGCGGCGGCACGAGCCCGGTCCAACCCTGCATCGCGAACGAACCTCTCTCGCCGCCGCTGATCGCCGCTGAACCGGCGGGCTCGAGCCCGACGATCCGGATCTCGTCGCCGTGCGCCCTGAGCGCCTCCGACACTCCCATCAGCGAGCTCGAAGTGCCGATGCCGTGGCAGAACGCGGTTACCCGTCCAGACGTCTGCTCCCAGATCTCGCGGCCGAGCTGCTCCCGGTGCCCCGGGATGACGTACGGATTGTTGAATTGGTCCGTTGCATAAGTGTCTGGCTCACGTGCGAGCTCCGCCGCGCGCTCGACCATGTTGTCGATGTCCTGCGCCGTGACGCGCCCAGGCCCATCGACGCCGGGGATGACCTCGAGCTCCGCGCCGAGGGCGCGCATGAGCCGCAGTCGCTCCTCGCTGAAACAGTCCGCGATGACAATGCGCAGGCGATACCCCTTCGCACGACACACGAGCGCAAGTGCAGGGCCGGTGCTGCCGCCGGTGTACTCGACGACAGTCATCCCCGGCTTGATGAGCGAGTCCCGTTCCGCGCCTTCAATCATCGAAAGCGCCATTCGATCCTTCATCGAGCCTGTCGGGTTCAGATACTCGAGCTTCACCCAGAGCTCCGCACCGTTTGCCGGCCCGAGGGCGTTCAGGCGAACGAGCTTCGTGTTCCCGATCGCAGCGAGGACGCTCGTCTCGAACATCGTTCCGATGCTAACGGCACGGTGCGAGAACGAATTCCAGCCCCGGCCGGGTTGCCGGCTAGCCGACCCGCTCCGCGAACACCCAGACCTGGCCCTCGGGATCCGTCGCGGTGAAGCGACGATCTCCTTTGGGAGAGAGCTCGAGATCGGTCACCTCGGCTCCCGCCTCCTGAGCTCGGTGGTGCAGAGCATCGACGCCATCCACATAGACATGGACAAGCGAGGGCGGGTGCGCTCCGAGTGTCTTCGGGCTGGAGAATCCCTCCCCGGCCTGGCCGAGCATGACGAGGCCGTCCTCGCCGAGGAGAAGCTCGGTGTGTGTGCGCCCGGCCCCTCCCGTCTGGGACAAGCGTTCCTCGAAACCGAAGGCTTCCTTCAGGTAGTCGATGACTCGCGGCGCGTCCTCGTACAGAAGATACGGCGAGACTCTTTGATAGCCCGGCGGTGGATTGCTCATCGCGTGAGCTGATTCCCGCTCCTTAGCGAGTCGAATCCTGATCGGCATACTGCTCAGCATGTCCATGCTGCGTTTGACGTTCCGACGCTGGCTGATCAGAGGCCTGAGCAGGTTGCACTTGGCTCTCCACCGCCTCAGCCGCGGTCGCTTGCTCGGCAGGCTGGCAGGAATGCCGGTGCTACTGCTTACCACGACCGGCCGGCGATCGGGCAAGGCGCGCACAACACCTCTCACCTTTTTCCGCGACGGGCGCGATCTCGTGGTGATCGCGTCGAACGGCGGCGCGGATCGACCTCCCGACTGGTCGCTCAACCTCCAGCAGAACCCGCGCGCAGTCGTGGAGATCGGCACCGACCAGCTGACAGTCCAGGCTAGTACCGCATCGCCTGAAAAGCGAGAGCGCTTGTGGCCGGGGATCACTGCTACCTATCCCGGCTACGCCGCGTATCAGCAGAAGACGTCGCGCCGGATACCGGTCCTGATCCTCACACCCCACCAGGAGCCATGACGGACCGGGTCATCGAGGGGAAGTGCGAGTGCGGCGCGGTCAGGTACGCGGTCTCGGACTCGTTCCTCTACGCGTCCAACTGCCACTGCTCCAACTGCCGGGCAGGGACCGGCTCGGCCTTCAAACCGTTCGCCGGCATCGAGCGGGAGAAACTGCGGATCACCGAAGGCGGTGATCGACTCCTCGTGTTCGGAGACCCAGACGAGAACCACACTCGTTGCGGGAGGTGCGGGTCACTTCTCTTCTCCGTCGTACGGAGCGGCGAGTACGTGCACGTCGCGATGGGATCGCTCGTCGATGCACCCTCGCTTCGTCCGACGAAGCACATCTTCGTCGGATCCAAGGCAGAGTGGTTCGAGATCACCGACGACCTGCCGCAACATGATGATTACTAAGGAGGTGTATGTGAGCACGTCGCTGAACAGTGTTGGTGCGATCACCCTGTTCGTCGAAGACCTGGAGGGTTCGAAGGCGTTTTACCAGGAGGTCTTCGCCGTGCCGGTCATCTTCGAAGACGAGAGCTCCGCGGCCTTCAAGTTCGAGAACACGATCGTCAATCTCCTGATCGTTTCAGAAGCACGCGAGCTGATCGCCCCCGGGGCTGTCGCAAGTCGCGACGCCGGATCGCATGTCCAGTTCACCATCTGGGTGAATGACGCGGATGCAGTCTGCGCGGAGCTGGACACGCGTGGGGTGAAGTTGCTCAACGGCCCGATCGACAGGGAATGGGGAATGCGCACTGCCACGTTCACTGACCCGAGCGGCCATATCTGGGAGATCGCGCAGAAGCTGCCGTGACGCGAGAGTTCGATCACGGCCACGAGCCGAGAGCCGAGGAGATCGCCCTGCATCAGCGATTCCTGACACTGAAAGGGCAGATGGAGGCGGCGCAGTCGGAAGGCAGTGAAACCGAGGGCCGGCGGCTGCGGCCCCTGCTCGAACGCGCGCGGAAGCGTTGGCTTGCCGCGAACCTCCGCGTCACCCGCGGCCGTTGAGCGTGATGCTCTACTCACCGGAAGCCCACGAGCCGCTCGAATCGGGGCCGTGGGACCCAGAGGTGGCGCTGACCGCGATCCGCGAGATCGCGGCCGACTGTGACGCGTCGCTCGAATCGCTCTACTGGCCCGTGCATCCGCGCGACGACGACGCAACCGGGCCGTACACGACCCTCTACGAGGGCTCGGCGGGCGTGATCTACGCGCTCGACCTCCTCGCGCGCCGCGGCTTCATCGAGGCGGCCCGAGACAACGTCCCGGTGCTCGAGCAGGCTCTCGAGGTGTACCGGGCCGACCCGAAGCTCGAGGTGTGGGCACACGTGCCGAGCATCTGGGTCGGCGAGACGGGGATCCTGCTCACCCTGCACCGATTGGCGCCGTCCAGGGAGGTCGGCGACCGTATCGCCGAGCTCGTGGCCGCGAACGTCGACGATCCGCACCGCGAGTTTATGTACGGCAGCCCCGGCACGATGCTCGCCGCCCGCGCAATCGATCGGCTCGACTTGTGGCGCGAGAGCGCCGACCATCTCCGCGGCACGTGGGAAGACTCGGGCGTCTGGACTCAAGACTTCCCGACCGGCATACAGCAGTTCATCGGGCCGGCCCACGGCTTTGCCGGCTGTGTCGCGGCGCTCGTTCACGAGCCGGACGAGGAGCTGCACCGGCGCGCAAGCGAAACGTTTGCGCGGCTCGCGCTCGAGGAGGATGGGCTCGCGAACTGGGCACCGAATGTCGGCGCGGAGCTCGTTCAGCGAGACGGGACGATCCGGGTGCAGTGGTGCCACGGCGCACCCGGAATGGTTGCGTGCCTCGCGGAGATCGCACCGGGCGACGACGAGCACGAGCGCCTGCTGATCGCCGGCGGCGAGCTGACATGGCGCGCGGGCCCGCTCGCGAAGGGCGCGAACCTGTGCCACGGCACAGCCGGAAACGGGCTTGCCTTGCTGAAGCTGTTTCGCCGAACCGGCGACGAGCTGTGGCTGGAGCGCGCTCGCGCGTTTGCCATGCACGCGGTCGCCCAGGTCGAGCGAGAGCGGCGCGCGCTTGGCCGGGGGCACTACTCGTTGTGGACGGGTGACCCGGGCACTGCGCTCTATCTCGCGCTCTGTCTCGACGGCAGCGCGTCGCTACCGGGCTTCGACGACAACGACTTCGTCTAGCGTCTAGAGCGGCCGTCGCCGCTGTTCCCGAGGACGATCTCGATCTGGTCGGCATCGCAGTCCGCGGCCCGCAAAAGACGATCGACAAGATCCTCTTGACTAGCTCCGCCCGCTCGACTGATTCAAGACATGCCGCCGCGGCCCTGTCCGTACGGGCGCTTCTCAAGGTCTGACCCGAAGACAGCGGCCGAAGCGGACGTCTGTGGAAACCAGGCTTCCGCACCTGTTTGTGCCGTCATTCACTCAAATGACGGAATCCCGGACGCCTGCACGGCGGTTCGGGAATGTCCGCTGAGCCCCAAGACGTTGGAGAGGGTATGCCACATGTCACAGAGTTACGCGTTGCGCTCACGGTCTCCGATTTCGACGAAGCCGTTCGCTTCTACCGCGACGCGCTCGGGCTCGAACAGCTGGCCGACTGGAGTAGCGACGAAGGCCGCGTCATCCTGCTCTCGGCCGGCCGGGCGACGCTCGAGCTCTTCGATCAGGCGCAGGCCGAGAAGGTCGACACGATCGAAGCCGGCCACCGGGTGTCCGGCGTGGTGAGGCTTGCGCTCGAGGTCGCAGACAGCGTCGAGACCGCCCGGACACTCGTTGCGGCCGGGGCCGAGGAAGTTGCACCCCCGGTCACCACGCCATGGGGCGATCTCAACGTGCGTGTGCGAGCGCCGGATGGGATGCAGTTGACGTTGTTCGCCGCCGACCAGGATCGAACGCGCTAGATGAACGAGATGCCTGCCGTAACCGCACCCACCGTTCAGCTGCTCGTTTGGATAAACGAGCAGTCACGAAGCGATGCCGAGACGACCGAGGCATGGAAGACGTCATGCCCACGACTCGCTGTGTGGGAAGACGCGCTGGCTGACGACCTCGTTCGCATCGACCGAGGATGCGTGCTGCTGACGGCGGCGGGCAGGGATCTTCTCACCGCTCGCCAGGCGACCCGCTAGCGCTCCTCGTCATTCGGCGCTGGGAGCCTGAGCCTTGGCGACGTCGCCGATGATCGCGGCGAGCTCCCGGGGGCGCGACCACATCGGCCAGTGGCTCGTCGGGAGGTCGACGTAAGTCAGATCGCGCAGCTCCGTCAGGCCACCGAGCCACGCATAGCCCTTCTCGGCGAAGCCTTTTACCTGCTCGGACGTGAAACCCGTGCACACGACCGTGCTCGGCACGTCCAGGCGCGCGTCATTGGTCAGCTCGGCCGCCTCGCGCACCGCGCCGGCCGGTTCGGGAACAGCGCGCCGCTGGAACGTCTTGAGCTGTTGCTCGCTGAGCCCGTCGAGGTTTTCTTCCGCCGCGAGAGCTTCTCTCGACGGCAGCGGCACTTCGTCTCCGGTGACGTCGGGGTCGAGCGCACCCTTCGCCGGGGCTGAATCGACGTAGACCATCGCGGCGATCTGCTCGGGGATGCGATCGCTTGCGCCGTAGCCGGGGGCCCCCGCACCGCTGTGCACGACGAGCACGGCGGGAGCTCCCGCCGCCGTCACCGCCTCGCAGATCGCGTCGACATGGTCCGACATCGAGATCCCGGATCGGTCCGCGTCAGCCGACTCGAGCCCGGGCAACGTCAACGCGGTGACGTCGTGGCCGTCCGCGCGCAATGCGTCGGCGACCTCGTCCCACGCCCACGCGCCGAGCCAGAACCCGGGAACCAGCACAATCGGTGCGGAAGTCATTGCTCAACCCTAAAGGGATCGCTGTTCAGGAAAGCGCCTGCTCGAGGTCGGCCCGGGTGAAGGGGACGCCGTGTGTCGCGAGCATGTGTTCCACGGGCAGGTCGAGCAATGGACGCAGACCGTCGACGACCTGCTCACGCGTCACGTCCGGGTCGAGCCACCGGGGATTGATGAAGAGCCCGTCACCAAAGTCGACGAGCGTGTCGCCGGCGATCACCGCTCGGCGGCTCTCGATCCAGAGCACCATGTCGTTCGGCTTTTGTCCGGCAAAAGCTTCGACCCCGACGTCCAGTCGGTCGCCCGCGGTATACGGGTGCGCCTCGCCCATGCCTTCCTTGAGGAGCCAGACGACGTCGGGGCTGCCGTCGCCCGCCTGCTCGGCTGTGATGCCGTACTTCTGCATCAGGTATTCGGCGCTATCAGGCCGAGGCGTGTACACGGGCACGGCGAGCCGCTCAACGAGACTTCGCGAGTCGCGCTCGTGCCACGGGCATGTGAGCACGATCGCTGTGTCGCGGTCAGCTGCAAGCCCCTCGATCTCGGCGGGTACGGCAAGCGGATCAAAGAGGAGCAGCCGCTCTCCGTCGTCGATCGCATAGGACGAGACCTCCGGGCCCCACGGCTCGGTCGCCCTCCACTCCGGGTGCGGCGCCTCCCAGTGCCACAGGCCGGGTCGCAACTCACGCATGCCGTGATGCTACCGAACAGTCTGTGCAGCCAAGGACGAGCAACGACGGCGGTAACCTTCTGCCGTTGACGATTCTCGCGATGAAACTCTTGTTGGCACCGAGCTTGATCGTCGTCGCGTCGGTCGTCGCGCGCCGCTTCGGCGTCCGCGTGGGCGGCGTGGTAGCCGTGCGTGTGGTGCGACGCTTCTGCTTCTGCCTCGTCCAGACGCCGCGGCTGTGTCGTCTCTCTCGCATCCGCGGTGGGACCTGCCGCTACGCGCGGCGTGCGCGGTGATCCCTGTCGTCGCCGTCACGGGTGCCGCGAGCCTCCTTGGTCCGCACATGAGCGGCCTGTTGACCGCGTTCCCGGTCATCACGCCGGTGCTCGCCGCATTCACGCACGCGCAACGAGGAGCAAAGGAGGCGGCGCGACTCCTTCACGGGATGACGATGGGGTTTTTCGCGTACGCGTTGTTCTGCTTCACCGTCAGCGCCGGCGTCGTAGGTCTGGGCGTTCCGGCAACGTTCGCCCTCGCGACTGTCCTCGCACTGGTGGCCCAGGGAGTAGCTCTGGCGTTTGCCAACCGGAGCGAGCAAGCTTCCGCCGTCGCTCCTCCTTTAACCTTCGAAGCGTGACGCCGAAAGATCATCCGAATGGCGAGGCCGCTTCAGCGAAGATCACCAAGCGGATCGAAGAGCTCGGGGACTGGAGAGGAGAGACCTTGGCTCATGTCCGTCAGCTCATCCACGATGCCGACCCCGACATCGAGGAAGAGTGGAAGTGGGAGAAACCAAAATCCTCCGGAACGCCCGTCTGGTCCCATGACGGCGGCGTCTGCACTGGGGAGTCGTACAAGCAGGTCGTGAAGCTCACCTTCTTTCGCGGCGCCTCCATCAAAGACCCGAAGAAGCTCTTCAATTCCAGCCTGGAAGGAAACGTGCGTCGTGCGATCGACCTCCGCGAAGGGGAGAAGATCGACGAAGCTGCCTTCAAGCAACTCATCCGCGCTGCGGTGGCGGCCAACTCCGAGGCGCACGCTCAACGGGCAGCGAAGAAGAAGTAAGCCCGGCTCTCGCCGAGGTTCTGGAAACCTGAGACAAGAGGCGGCTCGACCCTTAGAACCAGCAGCTACTTCGATCGAGCCATCACGTGCTTTACCGCGGCGACGACCCGGTCGAGGTCAGTCGCCCAGATCTCATGTCCAGCACCCCTGACCGCGACGAATCGGCCCTCTGGACTCAAGGCGGCGAGAGCCCGTTGGGCAGCTTCGAGTTGCCCAACGACCTTGTTGCAATAGAGATCAGTCCCGCCGCTGCAATCCTCGGCGTACATGATCGTGTAGGGCATGTGCTGGGGAAACGGTTTCTGGACCAAAGCGTCAGAACCGCGAGTGTCGACCGGCTCCTCCGGTACGCCACCTGTCAACGGCCTGATCTCGTTCTCAACGAGCTCTTTCCGTGAGACGATCGGACGAAGCCGCCTCAACCAGTCGTGGTACGTCGGCCCCGGGTTCATGGAGACAAACCCCACCAAGTCATCGGGATAGAGCTGCGCATAAAGCAGCACCATGCTGCCGCCGAGGGAGTGCCCGACAAGGAAGTAGGGCTTGGGGAAACCACCCGCAGCTAGAACGGTACGCAGATCCGTGAGCAGGGCGCCGAGGGGCCGTGGGTGATCAGCAACTGGATCGCTACCGCCGAACCCCGCTCGGTCGTAACTGCAGACCAAGCCGATCCCGGTCAACGCTTGCGCAACAGGTTGGAGCTCGGTCGCGCCGTTACCCTGTCCCGCCTCCAACACGAAGGTCGGTTGGCCGGAAACGACCCTCCCCTCGCACCGACCAGAAAGCAATCGCTCGCCGACTCTCACGGTGAATGGCCCCAACGCTTTCGGGTGACTGAGCGTCGAAGACTGGCTGGCGCCCACATTCCCGCCGCCGCAGCCCGCAGACGCGAGCAGGCCTAGTACGAGCACGAGCACACAACCGATCTCCCGCGACTGCATCAAATCCTCACCTGATCGATATCGCGCTCGATTCTATGAGCCTAAATCGGCCCCGAGCAACGGCTCTTATCACCGCCGCCGTTGCGCTCGCAGTAACAGGACAGTCGAATGCGCCAGCGATGCGGAATGACGCCAGAGGAACGTTCGGGATCACGGCCACCGCCTCAGCGCTCCCTGGCCGCGTAGATCGCCCAGGTTCCCGGCACGCCTTTCAGCTCGTGCTGGCCGCGCGCCTCAAAGACGAGTCCCGACCCCGCGACTAGATCCTTGACCGTGCCGGTCACCAGCACCTCGCCTGCTGATGCCTGGGCCACGACGCGGGCGCCGATCGAGACCGCGATGCCGGCCACTTTGCCATCGTGTAGCTCGCACTCGCCAGTGTGCAGACCGGCGCGTATCTCGAGGCCGAGTTCGCGAACCTCTTGCGTGATGACCTGCGCGCAGCGGATCGCGCGCGCTGGCCCGTCGAAGGTGGCAAAGAAGCCGTCGCCGGCCGTATCCCGCTCCTCGCCTCGGAACCGCGCCAGCTCGCGGCGCACGAGGGCGTGGTGGCGTCCGAGAAGCTCGCGCCAACGCTGGTCGCCGAGCTCGGCCGCGCGGCTGGTGGAGCCAACGATGTCGGTGAAGAGGAGGGTGGCGAGGACGGCCTCCGGCACCTCGGGGGGATCATGCCCGGCCACGAATCGCTCCACCTCGTCGACGAGCTCGGGAGAGAGGAAGATCCCCCACCAGTCATCTCCGGCGAGCCCGGTCGTTCGCGCGCCGACTATCCGGGGGGCGACGTCTCGGGCCTCCTCCTGCCCCCGAGCGCCACGGTGGAGAACGAGCGTCGGAACGCGGATGGCAGGGAGAACCTCACGGAGATCGGTCTGATACGACGCGAGGTTGAGCGCATACGCGACGGCCGGGGTCGCGCCAACACGGCGATCGTTGACGAACCAGTCGTGTCCTTCCTGCGTCCCCGCGAGGGTCGGGCAGATCCGGGCGAGGTGCTCGCGGGCGAATTCAATCGTTCCCCAGCGATCACGCAGGTCGGCAAGCCACTCGCGGTCTTCGTCAGTCATATCAATATGCGCCCTCGGCTGGAAGAGCACGAGCGCGCGCGTCCGCTCCGGGAAGGTTGCCGCGTAGAGGGCCGCCATCGAGCAGCCGTCGTGGGCGCCCAGGAGCACCGCGGCGGACGATCCGGCCGCCTCCAGCACAGCGCGCAGGTCGTCCATACGCGTCTCGAGCGACGGGAACTGACCGCCGTGATCGGAGAGGCCGGTGCCGCGCTTGTCGTAGAGGATCAGCCGGAATGAACGAGCGAGGCGGTCATAGAAGTCTCGCCAGTACGGGTGCTCCCACCCGTAGACGAGGTTAGAGGTGTAGTCGGGGACGAAGACAAGGTCAGTCGGGCCATCGCCGACGATCTGGTAGGCGATCGCGACTCCACCATTCTTGACGTAGCGGATGTTGGGGGCCACACGCGAAGTGTTCAACACCGACGGAACTGTCGCAAGGCATGGGGAAAGGGGGCCACGAACCACCGCAGCGCGCTTCGCTTCAGGGACGAAGCGGCTCACCGCCCACCGAGCGGCGCAAACGCGGCTTGCGCCAGTGATGCGGAATGACCCCTGAGCGGCGCGAGGGGTCGGAGGAGTCTCGCGAACCCAGCGTGTAGCGGCACCTGAAGGTCCCATTAGGATCTATCGATCGCTTCTTCCGACATGCAAGCGCTGCGAGCGGCGATCGCCGAGGTCGAGGTCACCGCCAGCCAACTGGATCCTGGACGGGCGCAGCAGGGCGCGCTGTGGGCTGCAGTCGGGTCGCACGTTCTCGATACTGCCTCCGCGCTCGGGGAAGCGCCGGCCTACGTCGCCGCCGGCCTGGACGACGCGACAGCCTTTGCGATCGACGATGCGCCAGCCGACATTGCTGAGGCGCTCACGACGATCAAGGCGGTCGAGAACGTGGGCATCAACCAAACGTCGGGAGGTCACTTCGCCTTCATCCCCGGAGGTGGGTTGTTCCCGGCGGCGCTCGGCGATCTCCTCGCAGCGATCGGCAACCGCTACGCCGGCGTCCAATACGCGGCGCCCGCCGCAGCCCAGATGGAACGCTCGCTCGTGCGCTGGATGGCCGGGCTGGTCGGCTACCCCTCGACCGCCGGGGGCGACCTGACATCCGGCGCGAGCGTGGCGAACCTCGAGGGGATCGTCACCGCCCGCGACGCCGGGGCAATCGGGTCAGCCGACGTACCGCGAACCGTCGTCTACCTGACGAGCGAAACCCACCACTGCATCGAGAAGGCTCTGCGGATCTGCGGTATGGCCGAATGCGTCGTCCGGCGGGTGAAGATTGACGAAGGCCGCCGGATGCGGCCCGAAAGTCTCGAGGCACTGGTTAAAGGGGACGTCGCGGCCGGGCTGAATCCCTGGCTCGTCGTCGGCACGGCGGGGACGATAGATGCGGGCGCCGTCGATCCGCTGGCCGCGATCGCCGACATCGCAGACGCGCACGGCCTGTGGCTGCAGGTCGACGCCGCCTACGGTGGCTTCTTCATCCTGACCGAGCACGGCCGTCAGGTCCTGGCCGGAATCGAACGGTCGCGCTCGGTCGTCATGGATCCGCACAAGGGTCTGTTCCTGCCCTTCGGATCAGGTGCTTTGATCGTCCGCGAGGAACGGCAACTCGCGGAGGCACATCGGTACAGCGCCAGCTACCTCAGCGACGCACGCGAAGAGGGCGGTGGGTTTTCGGCCTCCGACCTCTCTCTGGAGCTCAGTCGGCCATTCCGTGGGCCCCGCCTCTGGCTACCACTCAAGCTCTTCGGCCTGGCTCCGTTCCGTGCTGCACTGGAAGAGAAGCTGCTCCTCGCCCGATACTTCCACGCGCGCCTGTCAGAGCTTCCAGGCTGGGTACTCGGCCCGCCACCGGACTTGTCTGTCGTGACGTACCGCTACGTGCCCAAGAACGGGGACGCGGACGACTTCAACCGGCGTCTCCTTCACGCTGTCGCCGCTGACGGACGCGCAATCATCTCCTCTACCGAAATCGACGGCGCCTACACGCTGCGCCTCGCCGTCCTGCACTACCGCAGTCACCTCGATCATGTCGACGACCTGCTCGGCGTACTTACCCGCGAGGCGTCCCGACTCGAAGCCGCCTAACCGCGACGATGAACATCCGCCGGCGCGCTTACCGCCAGCTCTTAGCCTCCTCGCCTGCACGAGCGTCCCGTCGCTCGATCGACTTTAGCCCGACACCGCCGCGTCACGCGTGAGGTTGTGAAAATGCACGACGTGTATGGGACGGAGGGATCACGAGCTGTCGTACTCGTCGAAGGAGTCAGTGACCAGTTCGCGCTCGAAGCCCTCGCTGAGCGCCATGGTCGAGATCTTCACTCTGAGGGCATCTCCGTCGTGCCGATTGGAGGCGCGCAAGCGATCGGACACTTCCTGAATCTGTTCGGCCCTCGAGGTTCGGACGTCAGATTGGCCGGTCTCTGTGACGCCGCCGAGGAGGGCGAGTTCCAACGTGGTCTCGAGCGGGCCGGCCTGGGCTCGGATCTCACACGGGTCGACATGGAACAGCTGGGTTTTTACGTGTGCATCGCAGACCTCGAGGACGAGCTGATCCGCGCTCTCGGCACCCCCGCGGTGGAACAGGTCGTGGACGCCCAGGGTGACCTCGGATCTTTCCGCACCCTCCAGAAGCAGCCGGCGTGGCAAGGTCGGCCTCACGAAGAGCAGCTTCGGCGCTTCATGGGAAGCGGTGGCCGCCGAAAGATCCGATACGCGCGCTTGCTCGTCGATGCGCTCGATCTCGCTACCCAAGTGCCTCGACCGCTAGACCTCGTACTTACCAGTGTCTGACGTGCAGAAGCAATGAGAACATCCGCCGCCGATGCCGGCTCGAGCCGGCGTCGGCCGCTTCGTTCCGCGCATCGTTATAGAATTCAGCCCCCAAGATCACTTAGCTCGCGATCCCAACGTCCACGCCCTCGATCCCGTGGAGGTCATGCGATGAGCAGCCGACTTCGGCGTTTCCTAGTTGTGACGACCCTGCTGGCCCTCTTGCTCGCGGTATCCGGCGCCGCGGCGCTCGCCGCCAATCCGCCGAAGACCAAGGTCTCCGGCATTGACATCGACGCCACCACGATCCCGAGGCTCCAGGAGTTGATGAACTCGCACCGGATCAACTCCGTCAAGCTGACGAACTTCTATCTCCGACGCATCCGCCAGCTCAACCCGCTGCTCAACGCGGTGATCACGGTCAGCCCGACGGCGCACGCCGACGCACTAGCGGCCGACCGGGCGCGACGCAACGGCGACCACCGCCCGCTGCTCGGGATTCCGATCATCGTCAAGGACAACATCGACACCACCGGCATGCCGACAACGGCCGGCTCCTGGGCGCTCGCCGGGAGCACGCCCGACGACGCATTCATCGCACAGAAGTTGAAGGCCGCCGGCGCGATCATCCTCGGCAAGGCCAACCTGTCGGAGTGGGCCAACTTCCGGTCCGCCCCCTCCTCGAGCGGCTGGAGCGGCATCGGTGGCCAGACGAACATGCCCTACGTCCTCGACCGCAACCCATGCGGCTCGAGCTCCGGCTCCGGGGTCGTCGCGGCTGCCGATCTCGCGGTCGCGGCCGTTGGCACGGAGACGGACGGCTCGATCGTCTGCCCGTCCGGCGCCAACGGCGACGTGGGGATCAAGCCGACACTCGGGTTGTGGAGCCGCGCGGGCGTCGTCCCGATCAGCGCCGACCAGGACACGGCAGGCCCGATCGCCCGCAACGTGACCGACGCTGCGGTACTCCTTGGCGCAGCGACCGGCGTCGACTCGCACGACGCGGCGACCGCCGGCCAGGCCGGCCACGCGTTCACCGACTACACCCAGTTCCTCGACGCCAACGCGCTCAGACGCGCTCGAATCGGCGTCTGGCGCGCCGGTACGTACGACCCGGCGTTGGTGGGCCCAGTCGTGGAGCCGATCCTCGATCACACGATCGCCGCGCTCAAGGCACAAGGAGCGACCGTGATCGACGGGACCGACATCGACCTGTCGGCGACCGCCAATGAGCTCGGAGCGCTCTTGTGCGAGTTCAAGAGCGACATCGCGACATACCTTCACACATACGTGCACGGTACGAACCCGGTGTCGGGCCAGGCGTACCCGCAAACGCTCGCCGACCTGATCGCCTTCGATGCGGCCCATCAGAACCTCGAGGGACCTTGGAACGATTTGATCTTCGAACTCGCCGAGGGGACGAACGGCCGTGACGCCGGTTGCGCTGCCCTTCGGCAGGCGACGACGACGCCGGTTCGAGCCGCAATCGACCAGCTCATGGCCGCGAACCACCTCGACGCCATCATCGCCCTGACGAACGGTCCGGCGTGGCCGACGAACAACGATCCGAACGCCGGTGACCTCAATGGGCACTTCGAGTACTTCGTTGGCTCGTCGACGGCGGCTGCGGTATCGGGCTACGCCGACATCACGGTGCCCGCCGGCTACGACGAGGGACTGCCGATCGGGATCACCTTCATCGGCGGTCGCTGGGCAGAACCCAAGCTGCTCGGGCTCGCGTACGACTATGAGCAGGCGACGCAGGTTCGTGTCCCGCCGCAGTTCATCCCGACAATCGGCGACGCGCTGTTCCCCGGCGTTCCAAACCCGCCGGCTCAGCTGCGAGCGCAGCGGCAGCAGGCGACCCAGACTCAGCGTGATCTCGTCGTGCGCTTGCGGTAGAAGAATCTCGCCGCGGCCGAGACCGACCGAAGTCATCATGGCTCCGCGAAGCGGGGCCGGACTTCGGTCGGTGAGTGGAGGCGGCGGGAATCGAACCCGCGTCCGTCGTCGCACCGGTCAGAACGTCTACAAGCGTAGTCCGCGCTTTAACTTCGAACGTCGGCCGGGGGCGGACGCCCTACCGACGATCTAGCCATCCTTAAGTGTCGCGCTTTGGGCGATTGGCTCTCCCTCCGCGCCGAGCCCGTTATCTGGCGCCGCTACCCGAACCACGGGCCCAATTCGGAGCGACGTCGCTTACCTAATTAGATTAGGCAGCGAGTGCGAGATTGTTCTTCGCACGTACTGTTTTGCCGGTGGATTTTCGAGGCCAACCGGCGACCTCGGCTTGCAGCTCTGCCGGAGAATCGACCACGTCGAAGCCAAGTCGCCCCCGTATGTGTGTTTGCGAATTTTAGCTGCTATCTGCGGGACTTGAGAGCTCGCTGCATGTCCCGGTCAGCCTCGCGCTTCGCGATGTCGCGGCGCTTGTCCCGACCCTCCTTGCCGCGAGCAAGGGCGAGCTCGACCTTCGCGCGGCCGTTCTTGAAGTACATCCTCGTCGGAACGACCGTCAGGCCCTTCTGGCTGACCTTGCCCGCGAGCGAATCGAGCTCCTTCTTGTGCAGGAGGAGCTTCCGGTCGCGGTCCGGATCATGGTTTGCCAGGTTCCCCTGGTCGTAGACGGAGATGTGGGCCCCCACGAGCCACGCCTCCCCGTCCCGCAGATCGGCATACGCCTGCTGGAGCGAGGCGCGCCCGTCTCGGAGGGACTTCACCTCGGTCCCGGTCAGCACCAGACCGGCCTCCACGCGGTCGAGGAGGTGGTAGTCGTGCCGGGCCCGCCGGTTGTCGACAATCAAATGCTCACCCTTTTCGGCCATGGAAGCCAGTCTAAGTGGGGTTTGTGGTCGTCCGGATTACGATCTACAATCAATACGTAGGGTAGGGTCGCGTCTTTCGGGGAGGAGGACAGCTTGTCTCGTGTTGCACGCAGTTTGGCCATCGGCGCAACTGTGCTCGCGTCCGCCGCGGGGCTGACGTTGGGTCTCGCTCTGCCCTCGACCGCCCGCGCGGACGATCCACCCCCGACGACCGTTACGACGCCGACGCTCCCCACTCCGGATCCCGCACCGACGCCCACACCGAAGCCCGCGCCGAAGCCGACACCGAAGCCGGCTTTCCACCCTTCGCCGACGCCGACCTACAAGCCGCCGAGCACGGTGCAGGTCGCCCCTCGTGTGACGACGCCGAAGCCGAAGGTTCGCGTGCACCCCAAGCATAAAGCGAAGAAGGTCAAGCCCAAGCCGGCGCCGGTCAAGCAAACGACGACGACCACGACCGTATTGCCGAATGTCGCTGTCACGCCCCCCGTGAAGGGGGTCGGTGTGCGAAGCGCCTTCCAGACCAAGCCTGACGGCGGCTTCGACCTCGGCTCACTACTGATCGTGATGGGCCTCGGGTCCGCGATCGTCTGTTTTGCGGGTGCGGTCGTGCCGGCCACCGCAGTGAAGTGGCGCCCGGCTGCGATCTTCGTCTCCGAACGTCAGGTTGATCTGACCGTGATCGGGCTGGGGTTGCTCGTGGCGGCTGCGTTCACGTTCATCTGGATTAAGGGGTTTTAGCTTGCGTCGTTTTTCAATCTTCGGAACCGCTCTGCTCACCGTCGCCCTGCTACTGGTCTCGACGAGCAGTGCGGTGCCACCACCGATCCGCGTCGATGTGCCACCGACAACAGAGGCGACGAGCCTGAGCGCAACGAGCGTGACATACCACGTCAAGGCCTACGACACGTCAGTTGCCGCGCAACCTGAAATAACCGCGACGTGCCCGGGAGGCAGCGGCTCCGGTGACTTCTACGTCACGGCCGATTTCCCCTACGGAGAGACCTCCGGCGAATGCACGGCGACGTTGAGCGACGGCGTCACTCCCACCAGTACCCCCGTCGTCATCCGCGTGGTCGACACGACGCCCCCTTCGTTCTCATCCGTGTCATCCGTGACAGATTCGACAACGGATCCCACAGGAAAGGTCGTCTCCTTCGCGACACCGACCGCAACTGACCTGGGCGAGCCCGTCGCCGTCAGCTGCTCGCCCGCATCGGGCTCCAAATTCGCAATCGGGACGACGCAAGTGGACTGTTCAGCGAACGACGGTAGGAGCCCTACTCCCGGCCACGCTTTTTTCAACGTGACTGTGACCCTTACCGACGATCAGGCGCCGACATTCACGCCGCCGCTCCCCTCGTCGTCGACCACGGAGGCCACCGGCCCGGGCGGTGCGGCCGTGTCATGGGCGATCGCAGCGACCGACAACGCCGACCCGAACCCGACCATCAACTGCGCTCCCACCTCGGGAAGCACGTTCGCGATCACAACCACGACCGTGACCTGCACTGCGAGCGACAGCTCGGGCAACACATCTCCTCCGATCACCTTCGACGTGACGGTGACCGATACGACGAAGCCCACGCTCACAGTCCCGTCGAACCAGCGGGTCGAGACAGAGAATCCAGGCGGGGTGGCGGTGACCTACTCCGCCAGTGCGTCCGACATCGTTGACGGCACGATCTCGCCAAGCTGCAGCCCGGCGAGCGGCACGACCTTCGCGATCGGGACGACACCCGTCCACTGCACGGCGACCGACAGACATGGCAATGCCTCGTCCGGCGATTTCAACGTCACCGTCACGCTCGCCGACCACACCCCTCCTGTGCTCTCGAACTACGCCGACAAGACGGTCGAGGCGAACGGGCCCGGAGGATCAGTCGTGAATTATTCGACTCCGACCGCAGTCGACGCGCTGGACGGTCCAATCGGGGTCGTTTCCTGCGCTCCCGGGTCCGGGACAACGTTCCCGCTCGGAACGACAGCGGTCAACTGCAGCGCCACCGACTCGCACGGCAACGTCGGTCACGCGTCCTTCAACGTCACGGTCGAGGACACAACGGGGCCGAACCTCATCGTGCCGGCTGGCCGCAGCGTCTACGCGACCACCGCGACCGGCGTGCCGAACACCGTTTCCGGAGTCGTCGCCTTCCTCTCGGCTGCGTCAGCAACCGACATCGTCGATCCGAACCCGGTGATCTCGACCGATGCACCCGCCTTCTTCCCGGTCGGTCCGAACACGGTCGACTTCTTCGCGAAGGACGCTTCCGGCAACGTGACCAGCAGGCAGTCGACACTCGTCGTCCTCCCGGAGCCTCTCCAAGGGACGCCGCCGCTGCCGATCCCGCCGCCCCCGGGGATCCCGGCAGAGGTCAAGAACGTCAGGTTCACGCCGCTCGACCGTGCGGTGCGGATCCAGTGGGACGCGGGCGGGCGAACCGTAGAAGTGATTCGTTCGACGAGCTCGACCGGGTCACTCAGCGCCGTCGGCGACGAACGAGTGGTCTACAAGGGCACGGCCTCGAGCTACACGGATCGCGGTCTTCAAAACGGCGTCGAGGTTCGCTACGTCGTCCGGGCGCTCGACGCGGCCGGCAATCACTCCGCTGGCGTCGCCGGAGTGGTCGTCCCGAGGAGAGACCTGCTCAAGTCCCCGAAGGACGGCGCCCGCCTCAAGAAGGCGCCCAAGCTCGTCTGGGCAGTTGACGCCGAGGCGCAGTACTACAACGCCCAGCTGATGCTGAACGGCGTCAAGATCCTGAGCGTCTGGCCGCTTCGCCCAGCGTACGCGCTCAAGAAGACGTGGAAGTACAACGGCCGGAAATACACGCTGCAGCCGGGGCTCTACACCTGGTTCATCTGGCCCGGTTACGGGACCCGGTCCGCCGTGGACTACGGCACGATCATGGGCAGCCGGACGTTCCGGATCGTCCGTTAGCTCAGATCCGCGCGGACACGGCCATCCAGCGGAGCGTTGCCATGAGGCTGACGATCGGCAGGAAGGCAAGCGGGGCAGCGACTGTCAGGGACAACATCAGTCGCCGCCCGTGGCGATGATCATCCCGAGACCTGCGAGGAGCCGGGCTGCGGTGACGAGCAAGATGATGAACAGTCGCTTCTTCATGTCCTGAGTTTCGACTACAGGACGCGCGAAAGCCCTACGGTTTTCCCTACTTCCGAGTGCGGGCTGCCTGTGAAAGCTCGACCTTGCCCTCGGCCTTCTCGATCTTCTCGACTAGGACCTCGATCGGGTCGCCCAGACGGTAGGTACGGCCGCCCCGGCGGCCGGCCATGGCGGTTCCGAGGCCGTTCAACTCGAAATAGTCGCCCGCGAGCCGCCTCGCGGGCAAGTAGCCCTCGAACACGTCTCCGAAACGGATGAAGAGCCCCGAGGCGATCATCCCGACGATCTCGCCTTCGAACGGGTCGTCCCAGCCCCGCTCGTAGAGGGTCGCGTCGAGGAGCCAGGCCAGGCAGAGCTCGTCGGCAAGGTATTCGACCTGGGCGGCGGCACGCTCCCGCGCCGAGGTGTGCTCCGCCAGGCCCTTCAGCTCCGAGGCGGGCGGCTCGTCGGAAAGCCCGAGCTCCTTCAGAAGCGCCCGATGCACGACCAGGTCCGGATAGCGGCGAATCGGCGAGGTGAAATGGCAGTACGCGCGACTTGCAAGACCTGTATGGCCGAGGTTCTCCGGGTGATAGTGCGCCCGCTTGAGCGAACGGAGGACGAGCGCCGGGAAGGCTTCGGTCCCCCGGCCCGAGCTACGGACGTAGGCCATGACCCGCTCGCTCACGTCGGCCAACACCTTCGCCGCGGTCGCAGGTGAGAGCTGCTCCGGTGCGGGAGGCGTCGGAACCCCCAGGTCGGCGAGCTTCTTCAGCAGGAGTTCGATCGCCATCGGGTCCGGCCGCTCGTGGACGCGATAGAGCGCCTCGCGGTTGC
>JACDEU010000080.1 GCA_013816245.1 Actinomycetota bacterium
CTTTCCCTCACGGTACTAGTTCACTATCGGTCGCCAAGGAGTACTTAGCCTTGCGGGGTGGTCCCCGCGGGTTCCGACCGGGTTTCCCGTGCCCGGCCGTACTCAGGAACCTGATAAGGAAGGCTACGCGCTTTCGCCTACGGGACTCTTACCCGCTGTGGTGTGGCTTTCCATCCACTTTGGCTAACACGCAACTTTGTAACTTCCCGACCCGCCGGCAGGCGGATCAAATCAGGCCCTACAACACCTCTGTGACAACGGCTGCCGCCTATCACATCACAAAGGTTTGGGCTGTTCCCTTTTCGCTCGCCACTACTCAGGGAATCGAGGTTTCTTTCCTTTCCTCCGGGTACTAAGATGTTTCAGTTCCCCGGCTTGCCATTACCCAGCCTATGTATTCAGCTGGGAACACGCGCGCATTACCACGCGTAGGTTTCCCCATTCGGAAATCGCGGGATCAAAGGTTGGTCAGCACCTCCCCCACGCTTATCGCAGCCGCCCACGTCCTTCATCGGCTCTTGGCGCCAAGGCATCCACCGTGTGCTCTTATTCTCTTGATCAGAAAGAACACTTTGTGTGTCGCTATGGAGTTTTCAAGGTGCACGCGGGCGCAGCCCATGAGAAAAACCGCCCCGCAGGACGGTCTCTCAAAACTCAGCAGCAATTCTCTCGTCGAGGTCGACATAATTCTAGGCGACCTGGTTGTTCGGACGATCGATGTACCCAAGCCAGACTGAAGTCTGGCACGGAGAACGTAAATCGATCATCAACGAGCCAGGAGCCACCGGAGTAATTGCTCCGGAATCCCTAGAAAGGAGGTGATCCAGCCGCAGCTTCCGCTACGGCTACCTTGTTACGACTTCACCCCAATCATCGACCCTACCTTCGACGGCTCCCTCCCTTGCGGGTTAGGCCACCGGCTTCGGGTATTGCCAACTTTCGTGGTGTGACGGGCGGTGTGTACAAGGCCCGGGAACATATTCACCGCGGCGTTGCTGATCCGCGATTACTAGCAACTCCGCCTTCATGGAGGCGAGTTTCAGCCTCCAATCCGAACCGGGACCGGCTTTTTGGGATTCGCTCACCCTCGCAGGTTTGCAGCCCTTTGTACCGGCCAATGTAGCACGTTTGTAGCCCAAGACATAAGGGGCATGATGACTTGACGTCATCCCCACCTTCCTCCGATTTGTCACCGGCAGTCTCCTATGAGTCCCCGTCTTTCACGCTGGCAACATAGGACAGGGGTTGCGCTCGTTGCGGGACTTAACCCAACATCTCACGACACGAGCTGACGACAGCCATGCACCACCTGTGCACGAGCCCCGAAGGGCTGCCGTGTTTCCACGACATTCCCGTGCATGTCAAGCCTTGGTAAGGTTCTTCGCGTCGCGTCGAATTAAACAACATGCTCCGCTGCTTGTGCGGGCCCCCGTCAATTCCTTTGAGTTTTAGCCTTGCGGCCGTACTCCCCAGGCGGGGTGCTTAATGCGTTAGCTTCGGCACGGAGGGAGTCGACACCCCCCACACCTAGCACCCATCGTTTACGGCGTGGACTACCAGGGTATCTAATCCTGTTTGCTCCCCACGCTTTCGCGTCTCAGCGTCAGTCACGTACCAGAGAGCCGCCTTCGCCACGGGTGTTCTTCCTGATATCTGCGCATTTCACCGCTACACCAGGAATTCCACTCTCCTCTTCCGGACTCTAGCTAGATGGTTTCCATCGACGTCTCGAGGTTGAGCCTCGAGTTTTCACAACGGACCTACCTAGCCGCCTACACGCTCTTTACGCCCAATAAATCCGGACAACGCTTGCCCCCTACGTATTACCGCGGCTGCTGGCACGTAGTTAGCCGGGGCTTCTTCTGGAGGTACCGTCACCCTCTGGGCTATTAACCCGAGTGGCTTCGTCCCTCCTGAAAGAGGTTTACAACCCGAAGGCCTTCTTCCCTCACGCGGCGTCGCTGCGTCACGGTTTCCCGCATTAGCGCAAGATTCCCCACTGCTGCCTCCCGTAGGAGTCTGGGCCGTGTCTCAGTCCCAGTGTGGCTGATCGTCCTCTCAGACCAGCTACGGATCGTCGCCTTGGTGGGCCGTTACCTCACCAACAAGCTAATCCGCCGCGGGCTCGTCCTCGATCGGAGGCCGAAGCTACCTTTTCCTTCAGATCCGAGGATCCAAAGGGCCATCCGGTATTAATCCGGGTTTCCCCGGGCTATCCCAGTATCGAGGGTTGATTACCCACGTGTTACTCACCCGTTCGCCGCTGTCCCCAGACCCGAAGGTCTGGTTCTCGCTCGACTTGCATGTGTTAAGCGCGCCGCCAGCGTTCGTCCTGAGCCAGGATCAAACTCTCCATGAAGATTGATTGCCGGCACGTAATGGCCGGCGATCTTTTCACTTTGAGCTTGTGCTCAAAGTCCAGCCCATTGGCATCGCAAGCGACACCTCAGGCTGTGACAGGTTGTTCGTTTCCTCTCAGATCCCGAAGGATCATCGAGGTCTCGACGTTAGAACGCTGCTGAGTTTTCAAAGACCGTCGCTGCTATCTGCGTAAAAAAGCCTCCGACTCGCGCCGAAGGCCCAGGGAAGCACGGAAGACTTTCGTCGTATCCGGTTGCGTCCTGTGGGCGCTCCAGTGTCGAGGTACGGGGACTGTCCTACACCGCCCTATCGGGCAGCCGGGGCATGATAGCAGCCGGGGCACCCCCGTCAAGCAGCGGAAAACCGCATGAACCGCCGCTTTCCGGCCTGCACCAGGGCCCCTTCCAGGCTAGCTCGCGGGACGTCGATCTCGGCCGCTGGCTGCCCGTCGATCCGGACTGCGCCCTGGGCGATCAGGCGCCTGGCCTCGCTCGTGGAGCCCACTCCGAGCTGATCCACCAGGAGAGCGGGCAGATGAACCGGGTCTCCCTCGGGTAGCTGCCCCTCCGGCACCTCGTCCGGCGCCTGATGCTCGCGAACCACACGGGTGAAGTGCTCCTCTCCACGCCGCGCGCCGTCGTCGCCGTGCCAGCGAGAAACGATCCGCCGGGCGAGCTCGAGCTTCCACTCCATCGGGTCGTCCGGATGGGACCCGCCACCGGGCACCAGCTCCCACCACTGCGGCAGCGCCTTGTCCGGGATCGACATCGTCTTCCCGAACATCTCATCTGGTGGGTCGTTGATACCGACGTAGTTCCCGCGCGACTTCGACATCTTGTCCTCGCCATCCACACCGACGAGCAGCGGGTACGTCATGACGAGCTGCGGGTGGAGGCCGTAGTCCTGCATCACGTCCCGGCCTGCAAGCAGGTTGTACAGCTGATCGGTACCGCCGATCTCGATGTCGGCCTCGATCGCGACGGAATCGTAGGCCTGCATGAGCGGGTAGAGGAGCTCGGAGATCGAGATCGGCTCGCGGGCGGCGAACCGCTGCGCGAAATCGTCTCGCTCCAGGATTCGGGCGACGGTGATCGTGCGCGCGAGGCGAACGACCTCTGCGTACGAGAGCTTCCCGAGCCACTCCCCGTTGAAGCGAATCTCCGTGTGTTCGCGGTCCAGCACTCGAAAGGCTTGCTCCGCAAACTCCTTCGCGTTTGCGTCCAGCACCTCGTCGGGCAGAACCGGTCGCTCGTCAGAGCGTCCCGATGGATCGCCGATCCGGGCGGTGTAGTCCCCGACGATCAGCACGACGGTGTGCCCTTCGCGCTGAAACTCCGCAAGGCGGTCGAGCACGAAAGCGAAACCGAGGTGGATGTCCGGCGCAGTCGGATCGATGCCGAGCTTCACGCGAAGCGGCCGCCCGAGCTTCAGCTTGCGCTCGAGCTCCCCTTCGGGCAGGACGTGCACCGCGTGGCGCGTCAGGTCGGCGGTACTCATCGCGCGAACCTACTGGCGAACCGCGTCGGGTTTCTCGATCTCGATCGGCTCGATCTCGTCGGCCGACTCGAAGCCCGAGACCTGGCCGAGGAACGACAGATGAGCATCCGCAGCGCGCTTGATGTTCTCCGCTTTGCGGAAACCATGACCCTCGCCTTCGAACGCGATGTATGCGTAGGGGATCCCGCGTCGTTTCAGCGCTTCCACGATCACCTCGGACTGCGACGGAGGTACCACCTTGTCGTCGAGCCCTTGCAGCAACAGGAGTGGATCCGAGATCGAGTCTGCATGAGTCATCGGCGATCGCTCACGGTAGATCTCGATCGCCTCCGGCCACGGCCCAACGAGGTAGTCGTCGTAGTGCGACTCGAACTTGTGCGTTTCCGCGTGAAACGTCACGAGGTCGGCGACGCCGAAGTAGGAGGCTCCGGATGCGAACTCGTCGCGCACCGCGAGCGCCATCAGGGTCGTGTAGCCGCCCGCGCTGCCACCGGTGATCTGGATGCGCGCAGGATCGACCTCGCCGCGCTCGGCGAGGTAACGCGCCGCTGCTGCGCTGTCCTCGACGTCCACCACGCCCCACGTCCCGCGCAGACGGTCGCGGTACTCACGGCCGTACCCGGTGCTCCCGCCGTAGTTCAGGTCGACGACTGCGATCCCGCGGCTCGTGAAGAGCTGGATCTCGAGGTCGAGCGCCGTCGTCACATGCGCGGTCGGACCGCCGTGGACGGAGACGACGAGTGGCGGCGATTCGCCGTCTTGGCCCGTGTAGTCCGGATTCGTCGGCGCGTAGTAGAAAGCGTGCGAGGTCTGCCCGCCGGTTCCGGGGAACTCGACCGCTTGCGCGACCGCGATGTAACGCTCGTCCAGCTCCATCTCGGTCGAGCGACGCAGAACCCGGGTCTCACCGGATGCGGTGTCGAGCTGGATCACCGCCGAAGGCTGCGTCGGAGAGGCTGCGGGGAAGACGAGTCGCGTACCACGACTACGCAGCGACGGTGACGAGTAGCTCGAGAACGGGAGCTCGAGGTTCGTGAGCTCTCCGGTCTTTGGATCGAGGATCTCAAGCCCGTCGACCGCGGACCGCGTGAAGATGCAGGCGATCCGGCCGTCGTCGAGGAACGCGTAGCGCGACAGGTCGAAGACCCATTGCGGATAGCCGAGCTCCGCCTCTTCATTCGTAAGCGCGTGCACCCCGCCGTCGCGCTCCACGTAGAGATTCGACCAGCCCGTACGATCGGAGACGAAGTAGAGAAGTCCGTCCGCGCCCCAGTCCGGCTGGAAGATCGACTCCTGCTCGGAGCCGGCAACGCGCCTGCTGTCCGAGATCGTCGCATCGTCCGCCAGCGTGGCAACGCAGAGGTCCGTGCCCTCGAATGGCATGTGTGGGTGATCCCACGCGAGCCAGGCCAGGCAGGTCCCGTCAGGGCTCGGACGCGGTGCGGCGTAGAAGTCGCGGCCGGTCGCCACCACACGTGGCTCGGCAGACCCGTCCGTGGGAAACACGACGAGCTCGTTCTTCGGCTCACCATTCCCGTGGGTCTCCAGTACGCAGACGATCAGTCGCCGGTCGGCGAAGACCCTCCCGTCCGCATAGCGAAGCGCATGTGGCTCCGGTGGCTCAGGGGTGATCGGCTTCGGCTCGGAGTCTGGCCCGTCGATCCTGTAGAGACGGCTGTCGTCGAAATTCGAACAGAACACGGTGCTGCCGTCCCGAAACCAGGATCCGCCTCCGTATTCGTGAACTCGAGTCCGCACGTTGAAGTCCGGCGGCACCACGTCGACGGGCTCGCCGTCGTGAGGGCGAAACACGAGCGCGCTCCGACCGTTTTCCTGCGGCCGGCTCTCGGTCCAGTACACCCCGCTCTCGTCGATGTCGAGGTAGCCGAATCCGACGCCGCCCTCACTGGCGAGCAGGTCGGTGGTGATCGGAGAGGGCCAGGAGCCGTAGGGCGCGGCGGTCGGCACGGGCTCTCAACGTATCGCACCGGAGCCGGGAGGGCTACCTCACGCCGGGCAGGGAGTGAATCGTCATCGCGAGCCCGGCAGCGAGGATGACGAGCGCGCTCGCGGCCGGCAGAAGTGAGACCACGCGCCCTTCGAAACTGAGTCTTCTGAAGGCACCGCGGGCGAGCACGGCGGCGAGGCCGATCCCGGTGATCGTCAGTGCGAGCCCGGCGCTGAAAGCGACGATCAGGAGCAGACCGAACGCCAGCCGGTGTAACGAGATCGCCGCGAGCAGGACGACGAGTGCGGAGGGGCAAGGGAGCAGTCCTCCTGAAACGCCGACGGCGAAGATCGAGCGGGCGCTGAGGTCATGGTCGTGGTGATGGTGGTGATCGTGGCCGTGCGCGTGCGCGCGCCTGTGCAACCAGCGCGCCCTCAGAACGGAAGCGCCGATCGCAACAACGAGCAGTCCGGAGACGAGGTTGAGCCACGGATAGAGCTGGTCGGGAACGATGAAGCGTGAAAGCCCGAGCGTGACGAGGCCGAGCGCGAAGACGCCGATCGTGTGTGTGACGGTCACGATCAGGCCAAGCAACGCCGCGTGACGCGGAGTCCCGCGCTGGCCAACGAGGTAGGCAGTCACGATGGTCTTGCCGTGGCCCGGCGAAAGCGCGTGCGCCATGCCCCAGAACAGCGCCGCGCCAAGCGAGGCGAGGATGACCCAGACTCCAAGCTGCTCGCGTCCGACGAGCGCGGCGAACCCGGAGTCTGCGACTCGGTCGCGGGCCTGCAGCGCGTTCCCGCTCGTCACATGCGGACGTGTGCCAGGGACTGTCCCTGGCACGAGTCTGGTTTGTACGACGGTGATTCCCAGAGGACTCGAGAGAAGGTCTTTCGGATAAGCGCGCAGCTCCTTGCTCGAGCTGGGTGCGCTGCCGACGACGATTTCCTTCCAGCCGATCCGGCCGGCGTAGTTTCTGTCGCGATAGGTCACGCTGCTTGCGCCGGTGAGCTTCGGGCCCCGCAGCACGACTTCGAAGCGCGTCGTCTCGAGCCCACCCGCACCGGACGGATGTGCGAGTGCGGTCTCGACCGGAACCAATTGCGCGCGGCGCCTATTCACCGTCAGTCGAGCGCCGCGCGCAATGCGACGTGCGTAGATTCGCGCGTTGATCTTTCCCGCCTGGAAGGTCGGGATCTCCGCAAGATCCAGCACGTAGTGCACGTACACGCGCGGTCCGCCGACTTCGATCCGGCTGAAACGGTTCACCGTGAAGTTGCCGAGCGGATGAGCCGAAGCAGCCACGGGCAGCACGAGTGCGGCGAGTGCTGCGGCACACAGGAGGAACCGCCTCACGTCGCGTATCTCCTGGCGACCGGTGCCCAGAGAATCGAGAAGTGCGGGTTCAATGCCAGGGCTCTGCCGAACCAATGCTTCGCCACGGCACGATTGCCGAGGCAGCGCTCGATCATGCCGCGGTGGAAGAACTTACCGGCGTCGAGTGTGCCGAGCCGGAGCGCGCGCTTCGAGTGCTGCAACGCCTCTGCGCAGCGGTTGTTGCGTGCCAGCGCCCAGGCGAGCACGTCCTCGCCGTCGATCGACGGGCGATCGAGGTACGCAGCTCGGGCGAGCACGAGTGCCTCAGGTAGCCGAACCGCGTGGTCGACGTCGAACAACGCAGCTTCGAGATCGGTCTTGACCCCGTTCGCGCGCAGCACCTGCTGGATCGCGCCGATCAGCGCGTACTGCCGCGCCGCCGCCCCGTCGTCTCCCAATGCTCGCTGGAGATCGCCAAGGGTCGCCACAAACTGCGGAAATGGAATCGTGTCGGCGGCGCGCCGCTCCAGCGCGACCGCACGTCGCAACCGTCCACGAGCCGCCTCGACCTGCGCGAGGGCATCGAGTGCAAAGACGTAGCCCGGCCGAACCGCGAGCGCGATCCGGTAGTGGCGCTCCGCCAGACGCAGGCGGCCGTGCGACCAGAGGAGCTTGCCGAGCTGGGTGTGCGACCAGGCAAGTGCCTCGGGCTGACCGACGGCGGCGTCGATCGCGAGCCGCATGGCGTCCGTGGCACCTCGAACGTCGCCCAGCAACTCACGTGCATAGGAGACGCGCGCGTAGGCCGCCAGACCCGGCTTCAACGTGATCATCTTGTTGAACGCCGCGAAGGCCTGGTCGTAGCGGCCGCGCTCCACGAGCGCATCGCCGATCACGCCGTACCCGCGGGCGGTGGACGGCGAGATGGAGACCGCGCGGCGACCGAGCGCCAGCGCTTCTCGAAAGCGGTGTCGTGAGAGCGCGAGCGAGCCGAGCGCGCTCGTGGCAGTGAGGTCGTCCGGCTTGATCCGAAGCGCCCGCCGGAGCACACCGTCGGACTTGCCGTAGTACGCAGGATCTCCACTCTCGCGGGCCCGCTGCTGGTAGGCCAGACCGAGGAGGCCGAGGGCGCGGACGTCCGTGGGATTCTCGCGAGCCTGCTGTTGCAGTCGTGGGAGCAGCGCAGCGTTACCCTCGCCCACGATTCCCGAGGCCAGCCGAACCGCACTGGAGGCGGTCGGCGCGGAACGGTCGGCCAGCACCCCGCCGAGCAGGAGGGCGGCGGC
>JACDEU010000031.1 GCA_013816245.1 Actinomycetota bacterium
GCGTTACGGTGAGTCCCCATCCGGGTCCCTCCTTCGGGCGTGAGCCTTGGCAGACCCACAGCCTCGAAGGAGGCCCGGATGACCTACTCAGCCGTCCACAACCTCTCGAGGCACGTCAGCTAGCTCGTGCTCGCCGGGCCGTGGCAGGTAGGCGGCGAGCAGGGCAGGCACGACGACCAGAAGAGTGATCGAGGCGGCGGCATCCTTGTTGACGCTGCCGATCTGGCTGGAACCCGCGGTGAGAATCGCCGCTGTCAACAAGCCGAGCAATGCCGCCGCTCGGATCAAGCCTGCGCGACGGGGCCGCAGCCGAACCGACGTCGTCCCGATCGCGTCTTGAGCCATGCCCTCGCTATAGAGATGCGAACGACGGCCGCTAAACCCGGCGGGTATGTATGTATCGCGCCCGCGTCCGTCGGCGACGACCAGCGCCGCTGAGACGATCTCGAGGTCTCGTGGCGCCTCGACCTCGATGTGGTAGCTCGCGCTATAGCCGACCGACGGTGTGTGCCAGACGATCTCCGTCGTCCTCCAGCCCAGGCCTTCGGCGAGGCGCTTGTGAAACTGTTGCGACGACTGGCCAAGGGGTTCGTCGTATGCAAACTTGACGACGCGTCGCGAGCGACCATCGAGGCTGGCAAGGACGATGAAATTGTCGGCAAGAGCGCCGAGTAGCGTGCGCAAGCGTGGGTCGCGGGCCAACAGTTCGCGGTTGATGCGCGCTGCACCCTCGGCGCGCAGGACGGCATCAAGGGCGTGCTGAGCCTCGTGGCGCGAGCCGGCGGCAACAGCGTTCAGGTCGGCGGCGATCTCGCGCTCGAGGGTGCGTCCATGGCGGGTGCGGAGCAATGCCCCTGCATTGCCGACCAGCACGGCGGCGGCTACGCGGCTATTTTGAGCTCGCGTCAGCAGCGGCAACGATCTTCCCTCTTCGTCGGTGAGGTCGAAGTGTCGTAGGGGGCTTGGCCAACAGCGCCAGCGGTGCGAGGTGGATCGGCGGCGGCCCCGGTCGATAGGGAGAGGTCAGGAAGAAGCCGGGCAGAGTGAAGTCGACGCTGACGTGCCGGCGGACCGAGCGATCATCGATGAACTCGATCGACTCGACACGACGGTGGATCCAGCGCGCCGGGTTCAGGAGCAGTGGTGACGCCGCCGCGCCGACGAGCTCAAGCCGGTCGCTGCGCCGTCGCGCCGTCGGGCGTTGCGTCATCGGTGGATGTCCTCAGAAGAGGTTGGGGTGCGTCTGTTGCAGCGTCGCCACGAGCTGCGGATCGGCGCTGCCGAGAATGAGTTGCGACTTCTCCTCGGCGCGATCGCGTCGCGCCCGCTCCTCGACGACTTGATCTTGGGCCTGCTTCGCCGCCTCTTCAGCGCTCGCGGCCCGCTGCTGCCCGAAGAAATAGGCCGGGACGACACCTGTGATCACCCCACCGATCGTCCCGATGGCCGCCCATGCCTTCAAGGCATCGTCGATGCCGCCCTTGAGGTAGACGACCAGAAAGATCGCCCCTGCCAGCCCGATCAGCAGCGAAGCGATCACCGTTGACTCCCAGCTTGGCTTGCCCACAGCTCTCTCCTTCCGCTTGTAGGTCGCAGGCCGTTCGTATCTGGTTACACGAGTTCTGTCAACTCAAGGCAACTAGCTGGCGTAGGCTGCGAGCCTGTGGCGACCGCTGATCGCGCTCAAGCGCTGCTGCTGGCAATGCTCGGGGAGGGGGCTGCCTTTCGCGCGGGCCAACTCGAAGCTGTGCTCGCGCTCGTCGACGATCGCAGCCGCGTCCTCGTGGTAGAGCGGACGGGCTGGGGCAAGTCCCTCATCTACTTCATGGCGACCCGTCTCCTGCGGGACGGAGGCGCCGGGCCGACGATCTTGATCAGTCCGCTCTTGTCGCTGATGCGCGACCAGATGCGGATGGCCGACGCGATCGGAGTCCGCGCGCTCACGATCAACAGCGAGAACGTCCACCTTTGGAATGAGATCGAGGGAGCGCTCGCCGCCGCCGACGTCGATCTATTACTCGTCTCACCTGAGCGCTTGTCGAATCAGCGCTTCCGCGAGCGCACCCTCGGGCTGATCGAGCGCGGGATCGGAATGTTCGTCGTCGACGAGGCGCACTGCATCTCCGATTGGGGGCACGACTTCCGTCCCGACTACCGTCGGATCAAGAACCTGGTCACGCTGCTGCCCCCAACGGTGCCGCTGCTAGCAACGACAGCTACGGCGAACGATCGGGTGGTCGCGGACATCGAAGACCAGCTGGGTCCGGATCTCGTTGTCATTCGCGGCTCGCTGGCCCGCGACAGCCTGCGGCTGCAGGCGATCGCGCTCTCTGACCAGGCCGAGCGACTGGCCTGGCTCGCCGAGAATCTCGATCGGCTGTCAGGGTCGGGAATCGTTTACTGCTTGACGATCGCCGACTGTGAGCGCGTCTCCGACTGGCTGCAGTCACGCGGCTATGACGTCGCCGCTTATCACAGCGGGCTCAATGGTGAAAAACGCCGCGCCCTCGAGGAAGCGCTGCGCGCAAATCAGGTCAAGGCGCTGGTGGCGACGATCGCCTTAGGGATGGGCTTCGATAAGCGTGACCTTGGCTTCGTCGTTCATTACCAGAGGCCCGGCTCAGCGGTCGCCTACTACCAGCAGATTGGTCGCGCCGGCCGCGCCGTTGAGCGCGCTGACGTCGTCTTGTTGGCGGGGCGCGAGGACGACCAGATCGAAAGCTTCTTTATCCACGGGGCCTTCCCGCCGGAGGACAACCTCCGTCAGGTGCTGACGGCTCTCGAGGCCGGCGAGGGCTTGACGGTGAGCGAGCTCGAGGACGTCGTGAATCTCAGTCGTGGACGGTTGCAGCAGGCGCTCAAAGTCCTCGAACTGGACGAAGCAGTCTTCCGAGATGGCAGCCGCCATGTGCGCTCAGCGACCGCCTGGACGCCGGACAACGAGCGGATCAGGAGTGTCACCGAGCAGCGCGAGCGCGAGCTCGGGCGGATGCAGGACTACGTGCGCGGCGAGAGCTGTCTGATGGAGTTCCTGCAACGCGAGCTCGACGACCCGGCAGCGGCGTCGTGCGGGCGCTGCGCCGTTTGCGCCGGCGACTTTGTATCGCGTGAGGCAGACGCTGCCCTGGTTCGCGAAGCCGTCGGCTTCTTGCGTCGGTCCCATCGGTTGATTCAGCCGCGGAAGAAGTGGCCTGATGGAGGCGTCGACGGGCGGCGCGGGATGATCCCGCAACCGCTACGCGCTGAGGAGGGCCGCGCGCTGGCGATCTACGGTGATGCCGGCTGGGGCCGTCTCGTCAGCCAGGCAAAGTACGGTGGAGGGCGGTTTGATGAGGAGCTTGTCGAAGCGGTGGCAGAGTTGATCGAGCAGACTTGGCGCCCTGGGCCGGCGCCAGAGTGGGTCGTCGCCATGCCGTCGCTGCGCACTGATCTCGTCCCGGAGTTCGCTGCGAGGCTCGCCGCCCGCCTTGGCTTGCCCTACAGCCAGGCGCTCGTCAAAGTCAAAGAAACGCCGCCACAGAAAGAGATGGAGAACAGCCGTCAGCAGCTGCGCAACGTGATCGGCGCCTTCGAGGTTGATCAAGCGGCACTTCTTCCTGGGCCGGCTCTGCTTGTTGACGACGTCGTCGACTCGCGTTGGTCTCTTACCGAGTGCGCGCGCCTGCTGCGCGAGTCAGGCTCCGGCCCTGTCTATCCGTGCGCGCTCGCGGACTCCTCGCGGAGCGGAGACTCCTAATGGCGGTGGCGGCGAACGCCCTGAGCGCCGACAGTCAGGTCATTGCACTTCTCTGCACGACCCTAGCTTTGCCCCGCGGCGATTTGAAGCCGCTGTCAGGCCCAGAGTGGAGCGGATTGGCAGCGACGATTCATGCGTCCACGCTCAAACGGCCGGGAGCGCTCCTCGGTCTTGGCGCCGACGAGATCGGAACGATCCTTGGTCTTGAACGCAGCGCGGCCAATCGCTTGGAGCGGTTGCTCGTCCGTGGTGGCCAGTTGGCTTTCGAGCTCGAGCGTCTGATGAGTCGTGGCATCTGGTTGCTAACACGCGCTGACGAGGACTACCCGCCGCTACTCAAAGAGCGGTTGAGGCGCGGCGCGCCGCCTGTGCTCTATGGGGTCGGGGAGCCTGTGCTACTCCGTCACCGTACCGTGGCCGTCGTCGGCTCGCGAGATGCTGATGCCGCAAGCCTCGACTTCACGACGGCCCTAGGCCGGCGATTGGCGACTGATGGCATCGCAGTGGCATCGGGTGCGGCTCGGGGCGTCGACACGACAGCCATGACGGCCGCGGTCGACGCGGGTGGCGTGGCTGTTGGGGTTGTAGCGGACGCGCTTGATAAGGCTTTCCGACGCCAGGACCTCCGCGCGCACATAAGCGACGGTGTTGTCGTCTTATTGAGCGCCGTCCATCCCGAAGCACGCTTCACCGTCGCTAATGCGATGCGGCGTAACCGATTCATCTACTGCCTCGCCGAAGCCGCGATCGTGGTCGCTAGTGGCGCGAAAGGCGGTACACGCGAAGGAGCTCTCGAAAACTTGAAAGCCGGTTGGGTGCCGCTGTTCGTCCGCGTTGACTCGGACGCGCCGGGCGGCAACCGCGAGCTGCTACGGACAGGCGCTTTACGGCTGACGCGAGACGATCTGGAATTCGCAGGACTACTCGACCGCCTCTCTGACCGGGCTCCGGGCGAGCAAATGGTCGTCGAGGCTCCGCCAACGCCGTCTCTGCCTAAGAGGACAGAACCGGTCGACGTTGTTGAAGCCGACCTGTACCAACTCGTTTGGCCGCGCCTGGCGACTTACCTGACCGAGCCGCGCAGCGAAAGAGAGGTCGCTGACTACTTCGCCCTCGAGCTCGTCCAGGCGCGCGCGTGGCTCAAACGTGGAGTCGAGTCCGGGCTCCTCGAACGCGTTGAGCGTCTGCGTCGCTATCGGTTGACGTCGACAGGACCGCCCCCTTTGTTCGACCGCCCGACCTAAATCAGGCCAGTGGGCAGTTGCCCTTTCGTGCTCCTCGACATTCGCCACGAGGATCTCATTGGCCAGCTGTTCGACGCTCGAGCCCACGAGCTCGGCGACTACTGCGAGTGGGTAGCTGCTTGCCGAGATGAGACGGGCAAAATCCAGAGGCGTCTGTTCGAGCTCTTGAGCCAGTCGCGTCAAGGTGACGCCCTCGGCAGCGTATATCTGCGCCTCATCTCCCAGTAGCACGTTTATAAGCGTGGTCGTCGCTCCCTCGATCAAGGTCTTGTTACCGACGCCGAGCAGCCACTCCAGTTCCTTGTCTTCCTCAACCGGAAAGAGGAACGAAGACTGAGCGGTGTGGATCAGCTCGTGTAAGAGCGTCGGCTGGAGGCCTCGCGTTGGCAGCGGCTTCGTTAGGACTACGGCCCAGGGTCCGTTGATATAGGGAGGGATCCAGCCATTGAGCACATCTCCATCCTTCGATGGGTCTTCTACAACGATCAGGGCGATGTGCGGAACAGGCAAATCAAGGATCTCCTCAATTAGCTCGCGATGGCGGGTATAGAGCGAGGAGCGGGTACCTCTCAATATCCGCTTGAGCGAAGAAGCGTCTGTCAGAGCAGCCATCACAGCCAGCTGCTGCTGACTCTCTTGGAGAGTTGCCTCGACCCGCCACCACTCTTCGCTATCGCTTTCCTTAAGTTCCTCAAGAGGCGCGGACAGAACGAGGCCACGCAGGCGAGTAAGCAGGTCAGAAGTCCAAGCACGCGCCCCTTCGAACGCAGCGCTAAGGATTGGTTCGCCGGGTGGCTCGATTTCATTCAGGTGGCGAAGTGCCACCTCGAGCGGCTCAATCTCGCACGCTGGGAGACGAGAGGATGGCTCTCTTTGAAGCACCCCTTGCACACCGCAAATGTCTCCCGCGCACGACGGTTTGACCGGCTATCCAGCAAGCCGTCCCGTTAAGGACTGGCATTACGGTCTGAAATTCCCGAAATCTTCCCGTTAAGCCGAAAGGGGTACGCGGCGAGCCCGCTTGGCAATTGGGCTCGCAAGTTGAAACTGAGCCCTGCTGGCGCGGATTCGCGCCGTTCTGCGGCGGACTGCGCCTGCGGGCCACGAGACGCTCAGGGCCGGGCCGGTCACGGCCGATCGCGCGACGCGGCGCGTCACGGTCGACGAGGTGCCGATCGTGCTGGCGAGCAAGGAATACGAGCTCCTGTTGAAGCTGATGACGGATCCGACACGCGTGTTCACGAAGGAACAGCTGTTGCGTGACGTCTGGGGGTTCCGTTCCCTCGGACGAACCCGGACGCTCGACTCGCACGCGTCTCGGTTGCGGCGCAAGCTGTCAGCTGCGGTGCCCGGCGCGTACGTCGTGAACGTGTGGGGAGTGGGGTACAGACTGTTGGATCGGTAACCACGCGGGATCCGTCGTAGACTCGTGACCTTGGGACGCGAACTCACCAACGCGGAGAGGAAGTGTCCGATGTGCGGTGGAACGAAGTGGATCCTTCTCGACGGCACATCGACTTTGCAGGCACTCGAAGGAGGGCTGGAGGCGATCGCATACTCCTGCGACGAGTGCGGATTCATGCGCTGGCATCGGGCCGACAAGACTGAACGTTCATGAGGGAGTCCCCGCTGGACGATCTCTCCTCGCTCGAGCTCCAGAAGATCTGGGACGGCGTGCACGCACGCGTCCTGCACGGCGAGCGGATCACGCTCGGCATCGTCGAGCTTGATCCAGAGAGCAACGTTCCGGAGCACCAGCACGCGAACGAGCAGCTCGGGATCTGCCTGAGCGGCTCGCTGGTGTTCCGCGTGGGCGACGAGACCCGCGATCTCGGGCCGGGAGGCACCTGGTCGATTCCGTCCAATGTGCCGCACGAGGTGCAGGTCGGCACGGAGGGCGCCGTCGTTCTCGACGTGTTCGTTCCGCCGCGGGACGACTGGCGTGAGGCGGAGCGGGTCGAGCCGCGCACGCCCCGCTGGCCCTAGCCCACGTGGCCAGGCTGATCTACTCGGCGATCACATCCCTCGATGGCTACGTCGCGGACGAGGACGGCAACTTCGACTGGGCTGCACCGAGCGAGGAAGTGCATGTCGTAGTCAACGACCTCGAGCGTCCGATCGGCACCTACCTTTACGGGCGCGGCATGTACGAAGTGATGTCCTTCTGGGAAACCCCGGATGCGGTCGCCGGTCAGCCGGCGTACGTTCAGGACTACGCGAAGATCTGGCAGGCGGCCGACAGATCGTCTACTCCCGGACGCTGGCCGACGTCTCCGGCGCCAGGACGCGCATCGAGCGGGACTTCGACGTCGATGCGGTCCGGCAGCTGAAGCGACCGCGGACCGTGACCTCACGGTGGGCGGCCCCGACCTTGCGGCTCAGGCGATCAGAGCCGGCCTGGTCGATGAGCTCCACTTGTTCCTCACGTCCGTGGTCGTCGGAGGAGGAAAACGCGCGCTCCCCGATGACGTCCGCGTCGAGCTCGACTTGGACGAGCGGCGGTTCGGCGGGGGAGTGGTTCACCTTCACTACGGCACCCGGCAGTGAGGAGCTAGTCGAGGATCTCCACCGTGTCGCCGTCGGAGAGTTCGTGCTCGCGCCCGACCTGCTGACCGTCGAAGCGCGCCGAAGGGCCCCAGACCCGAGCGCCCGTGCAGCGCACTCCAAGGTCGTGGTGGATCGAGTCGGCGACATCGAACACCGTGGCAGGAGGGTGCAGCGCGACCGGATGCTCGTCGTCGCGCAGATAGACACGTATCAGTCCGGTCAGTCTCCAGATCGTCGCGCGCAACCGTTCGACGCTCACATCGTCGAGCACAGTGACCTCGATGACCTGAAGCTCCGGGAACGCCGCCCGCAGCGCCGTGCCGTCGGTCTCGTCGCTCTTCGTCGCCGCGATCACGGCAGGGCGTTCGATCCCGGCCTCCGCGACCTCGTCCATCACCGCTCGTAGCTCGTCGACGGGCGCGCTTGCGTCGTGGCAGAAGAGGATTGCGTCCGCGCCGCGAAGCACGCTGAGCAGCGGGCGGGCGCCGCCGCGGCCCGCGGATGCGCCCTCGATCAGCCCGGGGATCTCGACGAGCTGGACGAGCACGCCGCCGACCCTTGTGAGCGCAGGCACCGGGCGTGTCGTCGTGAACGCATAGGCGCCGGTCTTGATCTGGATGTTCGAGAGCGCCTGAAGCAGCGAGGATTTGCCGGCGTTCGGCGGCCCGACGATTGCGATCTGCGCGGCGCCCTCCCGCCGAACGGCGATCGAGTCACGATGCATCACTCGCTTCTGCACGCGCGTGTGGTCGAGCTGCCCTTCAACCCACTTGCGAATGTCGGCGTATGGGCCGTTCTTGTAGCCGGGCAGTTCGCCGAGGATCGTCCGCAGCTCGCGGATTCGCTCCGAGCCTTCCTTGCCGACGAGCCGGCGCTTGATCAGTTGCATCTGCGTGCGATGCGGCATTGGCATCGCGTCACCTTCTTTTCAAATGTGCGGGAAAGGTGCGCGAAACCGTGACGCTGGTGGTCAGGTTCGCGTCCTGTCCCGCCGCTTCCACGGACGCTGTAGTCGGAAGCGGCGACCTAGCCGCTCTGCGTGCAGCAGATGGCTCGCCAACGATGCATGAGCCCAGATTACAGAATCGCACCCTCGAGCCTGAGCAGCTTCTCCTTGCGCTCCAGGCCACCGGCGTAGCCCACGAGCTTGCCGTTGGCACCGACCACGCGATGACATGGCAGGACGATCGGCAGTGGATTTCTGTTCATCACCGTGCCGACCGCGCGCGCCGCGCGTGGCTGGGCCGACCGTGCGGCCAACTCTCCGTACGTGACGACCTCGCCGTAGGGAACGCGGGCAAGCTCACGGAGTACGCGGCGGTTGAAGTCGGCGAGCCGGGCGACGTCGATCGGAAGATCGAACGTGTGCCGCTTGCCCTCGAAGTACTCGTCGAGCTCGCGACGCGCGGGATCGATCGGCTTTGCCGATCGCAGCACGCGCACTCCGAAGTCGCGCGACAGCCGTTCCAGCTCGCGTTCCGGATCGGCGTCGTACGAGATTCGGCAGAGCCCGCGCGTGCTCGTCGCCACGAGCAACGGGCCGATCGGGGAGTCGACGAAGTCAAAGGCTGCATCGAGCAGGCCCTCGGTGGCAGCGGCGTCGCGGAAGCGACGATCGAGTTCGGGAGAGACAGCGTTCACGAAAGCTCCTTCTGTCGGAGCCGGCGGATGCCGGCGGATGCCGCCTGTCTGGCCGCGGTTGCGTTCGAGCCGAGTGCTGCACCGATCTCCGAGTAATCGAGGTCGTAGCCGTAGCGCAGCACGACCGCGGCACGCTCCGTCGGAGGCAGCTGGTCGGCGAGGTGCTCGAGCTGCGCGAACGCCGGCCGTCCGTCGAGCGCTGCGATCTCCGGCAAGTCCGCGTCGGCTCGCGGGCGACGGTGCTCGTCGATCGCGATCCGGCCCGCGATCGTGTATGCCCAGGCCCGCAGATGCTCTCCGTGCTTCAGCTTGGGATAGGCCCGCAGAGCGCGGAGGAATGTCTCCTGGAAGGCGTCCTCGGCCCGCTCCCTGCCGAGCCTGCGCGCAAGAAACCCGAAGATCTCCTCGCGGTGCTGCTCGTAGAACCTCTCGAAGGGCGGCAAGGTCATCCTCGACATCTTGAAACGCTAGTGGGGCTCCAGGTGTGAGGATCCCACCATGAAGGTCGCCGTCGTCGGGCATGTCGAATGGGTGGAGTTCGTCCGCGTGGCGACCGTGCCGCTTCCCGGGGAGATCGCGCACGCCCTCGAGACCTGGGAGGAGCCCGCAGGGGGCGGGGCCGTCGCGGCCGTCCAGCTCGCGAGGCTCAACGGCTCCTGCTCGTTCTTCACAGCCCTCGGCTCCGACGACCTCGGGCGCCGCTCCCGCGCGGAACTGACGAAGCGTGGCGTAGACGTCAAGGCGATTCCCGAGGCCGAGCCGACTCGCCGCGCTTTCACCTACGTCGATGACACCGGCGAGCGGACGATCACTGTTCTGAGCCAGAAGCTGGTCCCGCGCGGCGGCGACAGCAGGCTCCCGTGGCACGAGCTCCGCGCGATGGACGCCGTCTTCTTCGTCAGCGGCGACGCCGATGCCGTTCGGCACAGCCGTGCTGCCCGCGTACTCGTCGCGACCTCCCGTGAGCTCGGGACCCTGAAGGAGGCCGCGGTCCAGCTGGATGCCCTGGTCGGAAGCGGGGAGGACGAGGGTGAGGTGTACCACCCGGGCGACCTCGATCCGGCCCCGCATGTCGCGGTCACGACCGCCGGTGGGCTCGGCGGTTGGCTCCAACCGGGCGGGCCATTTCGCTCCACTCCTCTCCCCGGCCCCGTCGTGGACACCTACGGAGCGGGCGACTGCTTCGCCTCCGGCCTCACCTTCGCCCTTGCCCGGGGCGACGCCGTCGAGGAGGCCGTTCAGGTGGCCGCGCGGTGCGGGGCGGCCGTCATGACCGGCCGGGGCCCCTACCACGGCCAGATCGGGGCCGAGCAGCTCGTGCCCTAGGAGCTTGGGAAATCCCCCTTCCGGGGTGGACAGGTGGGGGAGTGTGGTTTATTGTGGAGCGAAGTGGTAATCTCCACGGAACCCCAGCGATGCTCCTAGGCGCATACGACCACACCCTCGATGACAAAAACCGTCTCACTCTTCCGGCCAAGTTCCGAGAAGCCTTCATTGACGGTGTTGTCATCACGCGGGGGCTCGACGGCTGCCTGTACGCCTTCCGTCGTGAGGATTGGCATCGACTCGTCGACTCTCGACTGTCCTCGCTGGATCCGCTCAGCCCGGAGGGCCGGCGGCTTCAGCGGCACTTCTTCTCCGGGGCGTCCGAGGCCGAGCTCGACAAACAGGGCCGCGTGATGATTCCTGCCCAGCTGATCGAGCACGCGAAGCTGGGCAAGGAGGTCGTCGTCGCGGGTGTCAACGACCGGCTCGAAGTCTGGGACCGCGCCGCCTGGCGTAAAGAGCTGGCAGAAGTCGAAGGGAGTGCGGAGGATGTTGCCGAACGTCTTGCAGACAAGCGCGACTGATCACGTCCCCGTTCTCGCCGGCGAGGTGCGCGAGCTCCTTGCGGTCCGCCCAGGCGAGACCGTCGTCGATGCGACGTTCGGGGCAGGAGGGCATGCGGCGCTCCTCGCGGCCGACCTCCAGGGCAAGGGCAAGCTGATCGCGATCGATCGCGACCCCGGCGCGCGGGCGTACTTCGAGCGTGTGGCGAAGCAGGTGCCGGCACAGACGCGCTTTCTGCGCGGCGATTTCTCCGTCGTGCTCGAGCAGCTCGCCGACAACGGCGTCGAAGCCGATGCGATCCTGCTCGATCTCGGCGTGTCGTCGATGCAGATCGACCGCCCCGAGCGCGGCTTTTCCTACATCGCGGACGCGCCCCTCGACATGCGGATGGATCCGTCCGCGGACGTGACTGCCGCCGGCATCGTAAACGAGGCCGCCGAGCGAGACCTTGCGACGATCTTCAGGCGTTACGGCGAAGAGCGCTATGCACGCCAGATCGCGAAGGCGATCGTGCGCCGCCGGAAGGAGCAGCCCTTCGAGCGGACGAGTGACCTCGTCGAGGTGATCAAGGCCGCGATCCCCGCACCGGCACGGTTCGGTGACGGGCATCCCGCCAAGCGCGTCTTCCAGGCCTTGCGCATCGCCGTGAACGACGAGCTCGGGGCGCTCGAGGCGGCGTTGCCGTCCGCCTTCGCGATGCTGCGTCCCGGCGGCAGGCTCGCCGTGATCAGCTTCCACTCGCTCGAGGACCGGATCGTCAAGCGCTTCTTGCGCGACCGCGAACGGGGCTGCGAATGCCCGCCCGACTTCCCGGTGTGCATCTGCGGCAAGACGCCCGAGCTGCGCTCGACCTCCCGGAAGGCAATTCGCCCGAGCACGGCGGAGACGGCCGCGAACCCGCGCTCTTCTTCGGCGCGCCTACGAGTCGGAGTAAAGACCTAGTGGCCACCTGGGCCGCCAGAGCCGACGAACAGGTTGTCGCTCCAGCGCGTCCGCGGTCGCAGCCACGCGTCGTCAAGCGTGAGCGCCGCGTCACCGGGGGCGTGCTGTCGATCGCGATCGTCGCTGCACTTCTAGCCGGCGTCGTCGCGACGAACGTCGCCGTGCTACGTCTGAACATGAAGCTCGACCATCTCGGCCGTGAGGGCGCAGATCTCAAGGCCCAGAACGCGGAGCTCTCGTCACAGCTGTCGAGCGCCGCGTCCGCGCCGCGCATCCAGAAGCTCGCAGCGAAGCAGCTTGGCCTACAGCAGGCAACCTCCGACCAGACGACCTACTTCAAGCTCTCCAAGTAGGCGCTGACGTGAACCGCCACGTCAACAGGCGGATCAGGCTCTTCCTGGCGGTGCTGTTCCTGGTATTCGGAGGACTGCTCGCGCGTGCGACGTGGCTTCAATCCGTGCGCGCCGAATCGTTGTCGGCGCTCGGGAGCACGCAGCACCGCGAATCCGTGACGCTCCCCGCTGGGCGCGGAACGATCTACGACCGCGTCGGTCTCGAACTCGCACTCGGCGAACGTGCGACGACCGTCTACGCGAACCCGATGCAGATCGTGAACCCGCGACGTGCGGCCCTTGCCGTCGAGCGGACGCTCGGTGTCGAGGCGAACCGTCTCTATCCCATGCTCGCCGACCACACGAAGGGCTTCGTCTACGTCGCGCGCCAGGCCGACCCGGCCCAGGCCGCCGCCCTGCAGCGCCTGAAGCTGCCGGGCTTCGGCTTCTATCCCGAGGAACGGCGTAACTATCCGCAGCGATCGGTTGCGGCGCAGGTCCTTGGTTACGTCGGAACGGACGGCAACGGTCTTTCCGGCCTCGAGCTCCAGTTCGACAAAGGGCTCTCGGGCCGTGCGGGCAAGGAGACCGTCGTCAAGGATCCGGGCGGTCAGGTCATCGACGTTCAGAACGAGCAGCCCGAGATTCCCGGCAAGGACGTCTACCTGACGCTCGACCACAGCATCCAGGCAAACGCCGAGGAGGTGCTGCGCGAGACCGTCCACAAGTGGAGTGCAAAGAGCGCGAGCGCCATCGTCCTAGACCCGCGCACCGGCGCGATTCTCGCGATGGCCACCCAGCCTGGTTACAACGCGAATCTGTTCCCCTCGGTGCCGAGCGACCTGCAACGGAACCGCACGATCACAGATACCTACGAGCCGGGGTCGACCTTCAAGCTGATGACCGTCGCGGGCGCCCTCTCGGAGGGGATCGTCTCGCCCACGACGCGTTTCACGCTGCCGTACCAGCTGCAGGTCGCCGACCGTGTCATCCACGATGCGGAGGAGCGCGGCACCGTCAACTACTCCGTGGCACAGATCCTCGCGCACTCGTCGAACATCGGTGCGATCACGCTCGCAGAGATGCTCGGTCGCACTCGACTGTCGTCGTGGATCTCGAAGTTCGGTTTCGGCCGGACGACAGGGGTCGACTTCCCGGGTGAGAGCCCGGGCATCGTCTTACCGCAGGACAAGTGGTCCGGCTCGACGATCGGGAACGTCCCGATCGGCCAGGGCATCGCCGTGACGCCGGTGCAGATGGCTGCTGCCTACGCGGCCGTTGCGAACCGGGGCGTGTGGTCGCGTCCGCATCTCGTGGATCACGTCGCCGGTGGCGGGCGGCCGTCGCTTTACCACCGGCGGCTCGTTTCCCCACGGGTTGCGCAACAGCTGATGATGATGCTGAAGGACGTTGTGGCCGAGGGCACCGGCACGTACGCGGCGATGCCGGGCTACCAGGTCGCCGGAAAGACGGGCACGGCGCAGAAGCCGGATTCGACCGGCGGCTACGCCACGGGGCGCTACGTCGCATCTTTCGTCGGCATCGTTCCCGCGTCACGGCCGCGCTTCGTCATCCTCGTCGCCGTCGACGAGCCTCGCGGCGCGATCTGGGGCGGCACCGTCGCCGCGCCCGCCTTCCAGCAGATCGCCCGTTTCGACCTCCAGTACCTGGAGGTCCCGCCCGACGCCGCCCCGGTGCACTAGCGGCTCACCCGCGCGTGTACCCAGTAGACCCTGCGCCGTAGGCCGCCCACACTAGACTTGGGCGGCGATATGCAGCTGGAGCGGCTCATCGCAGCGCTGGCTCCGACCGACGTCGTCGGAGGCGATGCTCCCGAGATCCGCGAGCTGGCGTACGACGCGCGGGAGGTGCCGCGCGACGCACTCTTCTTCTGCATTCCGGGAGCGAAGGCTGACGGTCACGATTTTGCTGCGTCCGCGGTCGAGCAAGGAGCGGTGGCGCTCGTCGTCGAGCGTCCACTCGATCTTCCGGTCCCGCAACTGGTCGTCCCGAGCGTGCGGGCCGCGATGCCGCTCGCCGCAGTGGAGTTCTTCGGCGACCCGACGGCGGAACTGCCTGTCGCGGCGGTCACCGGTACGAACGGGAAGACGACGACCGCGTATCTCCTCGCGTCGATCCTTGCCGTCGCCGGAGAGAAGCCGGGTTTACTCACGAACGTCGAGCGCCGCGTTGGTGGCGCCTTGCGCGAGGTCGGGCTCAACACACCCGAGTCGACCGACCTGCAGCGTTTGTTCCGCGAGATGCTCGACGCAGGGAATCGGGCCTGCGTGATGGAGGCGACCTCGATGGCCTCGTCGAAGGGACGGCTCGAGGGGACGCGCTTCGCGGTCCTCGTGTTCACGAACCTGACCCAGGATCACCTCGACTTCCACGAGACGATGGAGGAGTACTTCGAGTCGAAGCGGCGTCTGTTCGCCCAGGCTGCACGGGCCGTGATCAACGTCGGCGACGAATATGGCGCGCGTCTCGCCGCGGAGCTTCCCGATGCGATCACCTTCCGGCCGGAGGACGGGCTCGGCGAGGTCCGGCTCAAGCTGCAGGGTCATTTCAACGTGGAGAACGCCCTCGCGGCTGCCGCCGCAGCTCGCGCCCTCGGAGTCGACGACGAGTCGATCAGAAAGGGACTCGAGGACCTCGAGCGGGTCCCGGGTCGCTTCGAGCGCGTCGACGAGGGTCAGCCGTTCACGGTCCTCGTCGACTATGCGCACACGCCTGGCGCGCTCGAGACCGTTCTTCGGTCCGCGCGCGAGCTTGGCCGCGGCCGCGTGATCTGCGTCTTCGGCGCCGGTGGGGATCGTGACCGCGCCAAGCGGCCGCTGATGGGCCGGGTGGTCTCTGAGCTCGCCGACGTCGCGCTCGTCACGTCCGACAATCCGCGCAGTGAGGATCCCGCCGCGATCGCCTTCGAGGTGGCCGGTGAGCTCGACCTCGACATCGAGCTCGACCGACGCCGTGCGATCGAGCGGGCCTTCGAGTCCGCGCGAGAGAACGATGTCGTCTTGATCGCCGGCAAGGGGCACGAGCAGGGGCAGGAGATCGCCGGCCGCAGGCTTCCCTTCGACGACCGCGAGGTCGCCCGCGACGCGCTGCGGGCGCTGAGGGCACCCGTGTGATCGGGCTCGAGAGCACCCTGCTCGAGGGCCTTGGCCGCGCCGAGATTCGCGCGGACCAATTCGACGGCGTGCAGGTCGATTCGCGGCGCATCGTTGCCGGCGACCTGTTCGTCGCTGTGGCTGACGGTGTCGACTTTCTGGAAGATGCCTTCGCCAACGGCGCCGCTGCGACGCTGGTTCCCGACGACGCGTTCGCCGCGCTCGCACGTATCGGAGGTGCAGTTCGCGATCGAAGCTCGGCACGTGTCGTCGCGATCACCGGCTCGATGGGGAAGACCTCGACGAAAGACATCCTCGCCGCGCTCTGTACGCCCGCGGCCAGGACGATCGCCGCGGAGTCGAGTTACAACAACGAGATCGGCGTCCCACTGACGCTCTGCCGGCTCGAGGAAGACACTGAGGTCTGCATCCTCGAGCTCGCGATGCGGGGCTTCGGCCAAATCGCCGAGCTGGCCGCGATCGCGCGTCCCGAGATCGGCGCCGTGACGAACGTCGGGCCGGTGCATCTCGAGCTCGTCGACTCCCTCGAGGGCGTCGCGCGGGCGAAGGGAGAGTTGATCGAAGCTCTTCCGCCCTTTGGGACGGCGATCGTCCCGAGCGACTTCCCAGTCGCGCGAGACGACATCGACGTCGTGCGAATCGGCAAGGCGGTGGCGGAGCGCGTAAACCACTACACGGTCGTCGGGGGCGTCAGGTTCAACTTCACCGCCCAGCATCAGGTACAGAACGCAGCAACAGCGCTCGCCGCCCTCGATGCGTTGGGCTTGCCGCGCCCGCAGACAGTTGAGGTGGACTTTGCGCGCTGGCGCGGGGAGGAGGACGACCTGCCGGGCGGCGGCCTTCTGATCAACGACGCTTACAACGCAAACCCCGTCTCGATGCGCGCCGCCCTCGCGTATCTGGCCGAACGAGCCGGAGCGCGCCGGCGGGTGGCGATTCTCGGCGACATGGCCGAGCTCGGGAGAACGGGGCCCGAGTACCACCGAGAAGTCGGCGAGGCCGCCGCCGAGCTGGGCGTCGACGAGCTCCTGGCCGTCGGCGAGCTCTCTCGCGGGTACCTTGAAGGCGGCGTCTCCGGACGCTGGGTCGCGAACGTCCACGACGCCCTACGGCAGGTGGACGAGCTCGTACGTCCCGGCGACGCCGTCCTCGTGAAAGCATCCAGGGCCGTCGGTCTCGAAGCTGTGGCAGAAGCACTCACAAAGATCCCAACCCGGTGACCCGCCAGTGATCCGCGTCCTGGCTGCGGGCGTCGGCGCGATGATCGTCTCGATCCTCGTCGGCCCCAAGTTCATCGAGTTTCTGCGCAGAAACGAGTTCGGCCAGCACATCCGCGAAGAGGGGCCCGAAGCGCACCGCCTGAAGCAGGGCACGCCTACGATGGGCGGTCTGCTCATTCTCGTCGTGGCGACCGGTGCGTTCCTCGCCGTGTCGAAGTACAAGGTGCCGGCGCTCACCGTCCTCTTCGTCACGCTCGGGTGTGGCGCGATCGGCTTCCTCGACGACTTCATCAAGCTCACGCACCGGCGGTCGCTCGGATTGCGCGGACGCTGGAAGATGGTTCTGCTCGCACTGATCACCGTCGGCGTCGCATTCGCGGCGGATCACCAGCAGCTGCCGACGAACGTGTTCATCCCGATCGTGCACTGGAACGTCGAGCTGTCCTGGGGCTGGTACGTGCTCCTGTTCCTCGTGATCGCCGGAACTGCGAACGGCGTCAACCTCACCGACGGCGTCGACGGGATGGCCGCGGGAACGGGAATCATCGCGCTGCTGACGTTCACCGCCATCTCGGTCGTGACCTACATCCGCTCCGGAAATCCCGGCGGGCGCTTCGACAGCCGGCTCGATCTCGCAATTGTCGGTGCGGCGCTGATCGGAGCCACGATCGGATTCCTCTGGTACAACGCCTTTCCCGCGGAGGTGATCATGGGCGACACCGGCGCGATGGCGATCGGCGGCGCCCTGGCGGCGCTGGCAATCTTCACGCAGACGATCTTCCTGCTCCTGTTCATCGGCGGGATCTTCGCGATCGAAGCGCTCTCGGTGATCGTGCAGGTCATCTTCTTCAAGTACTACGGTCGCCGGGTGTTCCTGATGGCCCCGATCCACCACCACTTCGAGATGAAGGCGTGGTCCGAGACGAAGATCATGGTGCGCTTCTGGATCGTGACCGCCATTCTCTGCGCCGTCGGCTTCGCCCTCTTCTACCGCGACTTCACTTTCTTCCGACGCTGAGCAAGCCGGGCGACATCGTCGTCGTCATCGGCGCGGACGCCGAGCTCATCGCCGCGCTGGCCGACGAGGTCGCTCCCGATGGTGACGTCGTCGTCGTCGACCAGTCGGTCGACATGCTCGAGCGCCTCAGGAAGGCGTCGGCGGAACCGGATGTCACGTACCTCGTCGGGGAGGCGGCGGTGCTGCCGCTTCCGGACGAGAGCATCGACGCGGTGCTGACCGCGACGCCCGCGAGCGCGGAGGCGTTCTCCGAGTTCTTCCGTGTGCTTCGTCCGGGCGGGCGGCTGTCCCTCGCAGGCTCCACCGGCTCGGCGTTGAACTCAGGTGAACGCATGTTGAGCGAAGCCGGATTCGTCGAGGTGATCATCGTCTCCGGCGACCGCGGTCCCGCTCTCGACGCGCGCAAGCCGTGAAGCTTCCCCGCCGGGCGCTCGTCCTGGGGCTCGCGCGCTCCGGCCAGTCCGCTGCGCTCGCGCTGGTGCGGCGCGGCGTGCCGACCGTCGCGGTCGACAGGGCGGCCGACGTCGAGACCGGGAGGCTTGCCGAAGCCGGCGTCGAAGTTCACGCGGGGAATGAGGAGGAAGGCTTGCTGGACGGCGTCGAGCTGCTGATCAAGAGCCCGGGCGTGCCCGGGGAATCGCCCCTGGCGGCCGCCGCACGCTCGCATGGGATCCCAATCTGGAGCGAGGTCGAGCTCGGCTTTCGCCTGCTGCGAAACCCGTTCATCGGCGTGACCGGCACGAACGGCAAGACGACGACGAGCGAGTTGCTCGGCGCGATGTTCCGCTCGGCCGGACAGCCGGTCGCGGTCGCGGGCAACGTCGGCCGGTCGTTGACGAGCTTCGACGGTGCACTCGACAAGGACGCCTGGATCGTCTGTGAGCTGTCGAGCTTCCAGCTCGAGGACATCCACCGCCTGCGCGCGCGAGTTGCGGTCCTCTTGAACCTCGAGCCGGATCACCTCGACCGTCACGGCACCTATGACGCGTACCGCGACGCGAAGCTGCGCATCTTCGAGAACCAGACCGAGGCCGATGTGGCAATCGTTCCGCGCGGCTTCGGCGCCGTTCCCGGCGGTGCGGACCGAATCGAGTTCGATGCCGACGACGACCTCCCGGCGGGGCCGCTCATTCCCGGCCGGCACAACCGCGAGAACGCTGCTGCAGCGGCCGCAGCCGCGCGCGCGGCCGGTGTTGATGAGCAGGCGATCGCGGAGGCGTTGCGCACGTTCCCCGGCGTCGAGCACCGGCTCGAGCTCGTCGGCGAGGTCGACGGCGTCCGGTTCGTCAACGACTCGAAGGCAACCAACACGGCTGCGGCCCGCCGGGGCATCGCGGCCTATGCGGGCCAGCCGATCCGGCTGATCCTCGGCGGCTCGCTCAAGGGCGAGTCGTTCGACAAGCTTGTCGAGGGATTGCCCCCGTCACTGCGCTCGGTCGACCTGATCGGTGAGGCGACCGAAGATCTCGCTGCCGCGCTCGGGCGAGCGGGACGGCCCTACCGCCGCTCCGGCGATCTCGCGACCGCGGTCGGCGCGGCTGCGGGCGACGCGGAGCCGGGTGACGTCGTCCTGCTCTCGCCGGCCTGCGCGAGCTTCGACCAGTTTCGCGACTTCGAGGAACGCGGCAAGACATTCCGCCGACTCGTCGGAGAGCTGTGGTGAAGGCCAAGACGCAAATCGAGTCGCATCTCCTCGTCCTCGTCACGCTCGGGCTGGTCGCCTTCGGTCTCGTGATGGTGTACAGCGCAACTTCCGCACCGGCCGCACTCGAGCGCACCGATCCGATGTCGTATCTCAAGAAGCAGTGCGTGTACGCGCTGATCGGTGTCGGACTGATGATGACCGCGTCGCGCTTCGACTACCGGCGCCTGCGGTTGCTCGCTCCTGCGCTCGTGCTCACTGCGCTCGGCGGCTGTCTCGCAGTGCTCGTGATCGGGACACCTATCAACGGCGCCAAGCGCTGGATCGCATTCGGGCCCGCGACGTTCCAGCCGTCGGAGCTGGCGAAGCTGGCGCTCGCCGTGTGGGCGGCGGCATACCTGTGCAAGCGCCCGGCGCCTCAGTCGCTTCGCGAGCTGTGGCGTCCGATCGGGCTTCTCCTTGGGCTTTTCTGCGTCCTGATCCTCGCCGAGCCCGATCTCGGCACGGCGATCTCCCTCGGGCTGGTCCTGCTCGCTGTGCTGCTGATCTCGGGGACGCCGCCCGCGACGCTCGCGTCGGGTACCGGTATCGCTGTCGCGCTAGGCCTCGTCGCGATCTGGTTCGAGCCCTACCGCCGCGCGCGGCTCTTCAGCTTTATCGATCCCTGGAAAGATCCTCAGGGCGCTGGCTTCCAGACCGTGCAGGCGTTGATCAGCATCGGCTCCGGCGGATTCCTCGGCGCCGGGCTCGGACATGGGGTCGCGAAGATCAACTACCTGCCCGAGGCTCACACCGACATGATCTTCGCCGTCATCGGCGAGGAGCTCGGCCTGCTCGGTGTCACCGCTGTGATCGCCGCCTATGCGGCCTTTGCCTACGCGGGCTTGCGAGTCGCGCTCGCGTGCACAGATCCGTTCGGCAAGCGGCTCGCCGCGGGCATCGTCGGGCTCGTGGGCGGCCAGGCGGTGATCAATCTCGCGGCGGTGCTCGGGCTCGCGCCTCTGACCGGAATCCCGCTGCCGTTCATCTCCTACGGCGGCTCCAGCCTCGTGGTCGCGCTCCTCGGGGTGGGCATCCTCCTTAACATCGCCGGCAGGAATGGCGCAGCAGCCAAGCGTGCACTGCCTGATCGCAGCCGGGGGGACGGCAGGACACGTCGCGCCGTCGCTGGCGGTCGCGGAGGCGCTGGAGCGGCGCGGCGCACGGGTGACGTTCGCCGGGTCGCCGGATCGCATCGAAGCGCAGCTCGTTCCTGAGGCGGGGTACGAGCTCGACACCTTCCGCATCTCGGGCCTGCCGCGGCGGCCGTCGCCGGCTCTGGTCCGTGCGGTGCTACTCGCAGGTCGCGCGCCGCGGGCGTGCGCGCGCATTCTGGCGAAACGCAAGCCGGACGTCGTGCTCGGCGGCGGCGGCTACGTCGCCGGACCCATGGTCTACGCGGCGGCTCGGCGCAAGATCCCGACTGCGTTGATGGAGGCCGACGCGCACCTCGGTCTCGCGAACAGGCTCGCCGCTCCGTTCGCGCGGCGCATCTTTCTCTCGTTCCCGATAGCCGGGCGTGACGGTGCGAAGTACCGCGTCACGGGCCGGCCGATCCCCGCGCGTTCGAAAGCTGTTCCACAGGCCGAAGCACGACGGCTCTTTGGTCTGCCCGAGTCGGGCTCCGTGCTGCTCGTGTTCGGCGGCTCACTCGGTGCGCACGTGCTGAACGAGCTGGCGATCGACGCTTTCGGCGAAATCGGTCCGGCGGTGCTGCATCTCTCGGGCACGCGCGACTACGACGAGCTGCGAGAGCGGGTGAGCCGGACGGACTACCGCCTCTTCGCGTTCACCGAAGAGTTCGGCGCCGCACTCGGTGCCTGCGATCTTGCGCTCGCGCGTGCTGGCGGCTCGGTCTGGGAGCTCGCGGCGGCAGGGAAGCCGGCGGTGCTCGTTCCAGGGCTCTTCGCAACAGGAGATCACCAGACGAAGAACGCGCGTTACTTCGAGGCGGGCGGGGGTGCGATCGTCGTGCCGGAAGACGAGGTGACGCGCGCGCCCGAGGCGATCCGCTCCCTGCTCGAAGACGAGAAGCGGATTGCGGAGATGTCGAGCGCGATGCTGAGGCTTGCCCGCCCGGATGCGGCCGACGAGATCGCCGAGGAGCTCCTTGCCCTCACCGCTTGAAGGCCGCCGCTTCTGGATCGCGGGAATCGGCGGGGCAGGCATGAGCGCGTATGCACTCCTCGCGCGCGCCTGGGGCGCAGAGGTGCGCGGTTGGGATCGCTTCGACACGCCGTACCTCCAGCACCTCGACGGGATCGAGGTCGACGTCTCCGACGAGCCGCCTGCGCCACCGGAGGGCTGGGAGTCATACGTCTCTACAGCGTTCGCCGGGCGCATCCCGGGCAAGTCGCGCGCGGAGCTGCTCACCGAGCTCGTCTCGCTGCGCGACTCGATCGTCGTTGGCGGGGCACATGGCAAGACGACGACAAGCGGGATGATCGCGTTCTGTCTCGAGCGGCTCGGCCTGGACCCGGCGTGGCTGATCGGTGCGGACATTCCGCAGCTCGGCGGGAACGCAGGGACTGGAGAAGGCTGGCTTGTGGTCGAAGGTGACGAATCGGACCGCACGATCGCCGCGCTGCGGCCTCGCATCGCGGTAGTGACGAACGTCGACCTCGACCACCACACGACCTTCGGTTCTCGAACCGAAGTCGAGGAGCTCTTCGAGCAGTGGCTCGCGAACGTGTCCGAGGTCGTGCGCGGTGAGGACCTGCCGCCCTACGACGGGCCACTCACCGTGGCAGGCCTGCACAACCGCCGGAACGCTGCGACCGCGCTGGCGGCGCTCGAGCTCGCAGGTGTGCCCCGAAAGCAGGCCGAGGCCGAGCTCGCAGACTTTCGCGGCGCTTCGCGGCGTCTCGAGCGGCGCGGAGAAGCGGGGAACGTCGAGGTCTACGACGACTACGCGCATCATCCGGCCGAGATCGCCGCGACGCTCGAGGCGTTGAGTGACGGGGGTCGGCTGCTAATCCTTTTCCAGCCGCACCTGTACTCCCGCACCCGACATCTCGCACGCGAGCTCGCCGAGGTCCTGGCGACAGCGGACGTCGTCGCCGTGACCGAGGTCTACGCGGCGCGCGAAGAGCCCGTGGAAGGCGTCACCGGCAAGCTCGTCGTGGATGCGCTCGCTGAGCGGCGACCCGGGATGGAGGTCGCGTGGACACCATCGGTGGATGAGGGCGCCGCGTATCTGGCGAGCCGGGCGAGGCCGGGCGACCGGCTGCTCACCGTCGGCGCCGGTGACGTCGACCTGGCCGCGGCGACTCTGCTGGACGCGCTCGCGTGAAGATCGAGCAGGACGTCGCCCTGTCACGGTTCACGACGCTCGGCACGGGTGGGGAGGCCCGCGCGTTCGCTCGGCCCCAATCTCTCGACGAATTGCATGAGGCGCTCCGCTACGCCCGTTCCCACGAGCTGCCCGTTGCGGTGATCGGTCTCGGCTCGAACTTGCTCGTCGCCGACGAGGGCTTCGACGGGCTCGCGCTGAAGCTTGTCGGGGAGCTCGCACAGGCGGAGGTAGCGGGAGAGCTGCTCGTTGCGGGGGGTGGCGCGCCGAATGCCGTCGCCCTCCATCGCGCCCGTGCCGCGGGCCTCGGCGGCTTCGAGTTCGCCTGCGCGATTCCGGGCACAGCCGGCGGCGGCGTCTGGATGAACGCCGGCGCGTACCGCAGCGACTGGGCCGCGATCCTCGAGCGTGCTCTGGTCGTCGACGGAGAGGGTTGGGCGAATTGGCGGACGCCCGCCGAGCTCGGTCTGAGCTATCGGCACTCCGAGCTCCGGCACGGCGAGGTCGTGGCGAGGGTCGAGTTTCGTCTGACGCCGCGGGCGCCGGAAGAGATCAAGACGATCGTCGCCGACCTCCAGGTCCAGAGGAAGGCAGCCCAACCGACGAACAAGCGGACCTTCGGCAGCGTCTTCAAGAACCCGGAGCACGAGCTCTCGGCCGGGCGGATGCTCGAAGCGTGCGGTCTGAAGGGACATCGCAGCGGCGGAGCCCAGATCTCGCCTCGCCACGCCAACTTCATCGAGAACACCGACGGGGCACGTTCTGCCGACGCGATCGCGCTGATGACGGAGGCACGCCGGCGGGCCGCCGACCAGTTTGGGGTCGAGCTCCGGCACGAGGTCGAGTTCCTGGGGCCACTCGAGCTACCGCCACTAGCGAAGTAGGACGAACGCCCGCAGCGGCGAAGTCACCCGCGTGAGCGAGAAGGTCCTCAAGCTCCCGCGCAGGCGGGGGCTCGATGTGTTGCGCTTCGCGCCGTCGGGACGCTCCTTCGCGATCGGGGTCAGCGTGGTGCTGGTCGCTGCCGGCCTCTACGCGCTCGCGCGCGAGACCTCGATGTTCGCCGTTCGGTCGATCGAGATCCACGGCGCCTCTCCGGCGCTCGCCGCCGAGATCCGCTCCGAGCTAGCTGCACTCGACGGCCGGAGCCTCGTCTCGCTCGACGCGTCCTCGGTGGGACAGCGCGTCGACGGCCTTCCGGCTGTGCGCAGCGCGGTCGTCGACCGCGCGTTCCCGCACACGGTCCGGATCCACATCGTTCCCGAGCTTCCGGTCGCGGTGCTTCGGCGCGGCGCGGAATCGTGGCTCGTCTCCGCGCGCAGCCGGGTGATCGGGACGATCGAGCGCGGCGGACGCGCGGACCTGCCGCGCATTTGGCTGCCGTCACGCACGGAGCTGACGAAGGGCTCCCTCCTGGCGGACGAGCCCGGGGTCCTCGCGGCTCGCTCGGTCGCGGCATTCGTCGGCAGCGGCTTCCCCAGTCGGGTCGCATTCGTCAGGGCGCTCGACGGGCAGATCACGCTCGGTCTCCGCGGTGGCCTCGAGATCCAACTCGGAGCACCCGTCGACCTCAGGCTGAAGATTGCAATCGCGCGGGGCATCCTCCCGACCCTCGCCCTACCTCGAGCGGGCGGTCCGGATTACCTCGACATCACTGTCCCAGAGCGACCCGTCGCGGGTCGCAACCCTCAACTCTCAGGTTGAGCTTGATGGTTTCTGCGTTGACACCTTGGACCGCGCAACGTACCCTGCTGCGCAGAAGCCGCTCGACAGCCCCAACGCTTTAGTCCAGCTTGAGGTCGAGCTACCTTCAGCCTTATGAGCCAAACAGGGAACTATCTCGCGGTCATCAAGGTCGCCGGCGTCGGCGGCGGTGGAACGAACGCGGTCAACCGCATGGTCGACGCGGGCCTGGCCGGCATCGAGTTCATCGCCGTGAACACCGATGCGCAGGCCCTGCTCATGACGGACGCGGACGTCAAGATCCAGATCGGGGCGGAAGCAACCCGCGGCCTCGGCGCAGGAGCCGATCCGGAGATCGGGTTCGCTGCCGCGCAGGAGAGCCGTGACGAGTTGAAGGAGGCGCTGAAGGGCGCCGACATGGTCTTCATCACCGCAGGCGAAGGTGGCGGCACCGGCACGGGCGGTGCGCCGATCGTCGCGGAGCTCGGCCAGGAGATCGGGGCGCTCACCGTCGGCGTGGTGACGAGGCCGTTCGCCTTCGAAGGCCGCAAGCGCGCCGAGCAGGCCGAGCGCGGGATTGACCAGCTGCGTGACCGCGTCGACACCCTGATCGTGATCGAGAACGACCGCCTGCTGCAGGTCGTGGAACGTCAGACCTCGGTCGTCGACGCCTTCCGGATGGCCGACGACATCCTCCGTCAGGGCGTCCAGGGCATCACGGATCTGATCACCGAGCCCGGGCTCGTGAATCTCGACTTCGCCGATGTCCGCACGATCATGCGCGACGCCGGCTCGGCGCTCATGGGCATCGGTCGAGCGTCGGGAGAGAACCGCGCGGCCGAGGCGGCGCGGATTGCTGTCTCGTCTCCTCTCCTCGAGGCCTCGATCGAGGGTGCCACGGGAATCCTGCTGAACGTCACCGGCGGCTCGGACATCGGGCTCTTCGAGGTCAACGAGGCCGCGGAGGTCGTGACGGGCGCGGCCGACCAGAACGCCAACGTCATCTTCGGTGCCGTCATCGACGACTCGATCGGCGAAGAGGTCCAGGTCACCGTCATCGCCACGGGCTTCGGCGGCCAGGGACGCCGGCGAGCCCGCCCGCGGGAGACGCCGCTGGAAGCACCGCTCCCGGCCGCAACCTCCGCTTCCGAGAGCTTCGACTCCTCCCAGGAGCTCGACGTGCCCTCATTCCTCCGCGACGATTAACCGTGGAAAATGCTCCGCATTTTCCGCGGTGTGGGATTAGGACTTCGCCTTCGGCTCGTGGAAGAGGTTTAGAGCGAGTTTCGGCGCGGTATCTCACCGCCGCCCTCTTGGGGTTCTTCCTCCCCGGTTGACCCCATGACCCGGTACGTCGCTCCGGTTGCGCCTCTCTGAGACACAGCCGGAGCGGCACCTTTCTGAGCCTCGTTAGCATCGGCTGTTGATGGCTCAGACGCTGTTCCGTACGCCGCTGCACGACCGGCACGTCGCCCTCGGGGCGCGCATGGTCCCGTTCGCCGGGTGGGAGATGCCGGTCCAGTACGCAGGAGTGATCCCCGAGCACAAGGCTGTGCGGGCGGACGCCGGTGTCTTCGACGTCTCGCACATGGGAGAGTTCGAGGTGGAAGGGCCGCGCGCGAGCGAGCTCCTCCAGGCGACGCTCTCGAACGATCTCGAAAAGATCGGGCCCGGGGAGGCGCAGTACACGCTGCTGACCAACGATCGCGGCGGGATCATCGACGACCTGATCGCCTACCGGCTGGACGAGTTCCGCTACCTGCTGATCGTCAACGCGGCCAATCGCGAGGTCGACTTCGCCTGGCTGAAGGAGCGGGAGATCCCCGGCTCCGACCTGCGCGACGTATCGGATGAGTACGGGCTGCTCGCGGTCCAGGGTCCCCGAGCGCTCGAACGGCTCGGCTTGCCGGAGGCGAAGCAGTTCACGTTCGCCGAGGGTCAGATCGACGGGATCGAGTGCATGGTCAATCGCACCGGATACACCGGCGAGGCCGGTTGCGAGCTGCTCGTGATGGCCGAGGACGCCCCGGCCTTGTGGGACAGCGTGCTCGAGCGCGGCGCGGGGCCTTGCGGGCTCGGCGCACGCGACACGCTGCGCCTGGAGGCGTCGCTGCCGCTCCACGGCAACGACATAACTCAGGAAACGGACGCGATCTCCGCCGGTCTCGGCTGGTGCTGCGATCCCGACAAGGAATTTTCGGGAGCCCAGGAGCTCCGCGAGCTGAAGGCCCGTGGTCCGGAGCGCAAGCTCGTCTCGTTCGTCATGGAGGAGAAGGCGGTCCCGAGGCAGGGGATGCCGATCGAGGGCGGGGGCGAGGTCACATCCGGAACGCACTCGCCGATGCTCGACCGCGGAATCGGCATGGGTTACGTGCCCGTAGCCTCTGCGGCTCCCGACACCGAGCTGGCGATCGACGTCCGCGGCAACTCCCGCCGCGCGCGCATCGTCAAGAGACCGATCTATAAGCGAGAGGAGTAACTCAAGTTGACCGCGAGCGAGAGCTATCCCGACGACCTGAAATACCACAAGGAGCACGACTGGGCCCGCATCGAGGGTGACGAGGCGGTGCTCGGCATCACGTGGTTCGCGCAAGACGCCCTCGGCGAGCTCGTGCACTACGAGCCGCCGAACGAGGGTGACACGATCGCCAGGGACTCCGCGTACGGCGAGGTCGAATCCGTGAAGGCGGTCTCGGACGTGATCGCACCGCTCTCCGGTGAGGTGCTCGAAGTGAATGCGAAGGTTGTCGACGAGCCCGAGACGGTCAACGATGACCCGTACGGCGACGGCTGGCTGATCAGGATTCGCCTCGGCGACCCGTCGGAGGCCGACGCATTGCTCGACGTCGCGGCCTACAAGCAGGTCGTCGCAGAATCCTGAGTTGAGCTACCTGTCACTGACCGAGCGGGACCGCGGGGAGATGCTCGCGGCGATCGGAGTCTCCTCCGTGGAGGAGCTCTTCCGCGACATCCCGAAGGCCGTCCGTTTCGGACGTGAGCTCGACATCGGCTCGGCGCTCTCCGAGCAGGAGCTGTCGCGCCACCTCGAGGAGCTCGCCGCCCGCAATGTCGACACGAGCAAGGAGCTCTCGTTCCTGGGTGCCGGGATCTACGACCACTACGTCCCCGCCGTCGTCGACACCGTCCTCCAGCGTGGCGAGCTCCTGACCGCCTACACGCCGTACCAACCGGAGATGAGCCAGGGCGTGCTGCAGGCGATCTTCGAATACCAGACGGTTATCTGCGAGCTGACCGGAATGGACGTGTCGAACGCATCGGGCTACGACGGCACTACCGTTGCGGCGGACGCCTGCTTCGTGGCGAAGCACGCCACCGGGCGCACGAAGGTGGTCGTGACCGAGGCGACGAACCCGCAAGTGCGACAGGTCGTGAAGACCTACGCGCCCGGGTTCGGGCTCCAAGTCGTCGAGGTGCCGCACCGCGGCGGTGCGACCGATCCCGACGAGCTGCGCGCCGCGGCGACGGATGCGGCCTGCATCATCTTCCAGCAGCCCAACTTCTTCGGGGTCCTCGAGCCGGCACCCGACCTCGCCGCCGCCGCGAACGACGCGGGTGCGATCGCGGTCGCGCACGTCGACCCGATCTCGCTCGGTGTGCTGGAGGCACCCGGTGCGTACGGCTGCGGCATGGCGATCGGCGAGGGCCAGAGCGCCGGCAACTATCAGTCCTTCGCCGGGCCGCACTACGGCTTCCTCGCGGCGCGACAGGACTTCATCCGCCGCATGCCGGGCCGCATCGTCGGCGAGACGCTCGACGTCGCGGGTGAGCGCGGCTATGTGTTGACGCTGCAGACCCGCGAGCAGCACATCCGCCGCGAGAAGGCGACGTCGAACATCACGACGAACCAGACGCTCCTCGCACTCGGAGGTCTCGTCTACCTCTCGTGGCTCGGGCCACAGGGGCTGCGGGAGGTGGGGGAGACCTGCATGAGCCTCGCCGAGTACGCCAAACGCCGTCTTGCCGAAGCCGGTGTCGAATCGGTGTTTCCAGAATGGCCAACGTTCAAGGAGTTTGCCGTCAGGGCCGGACGGAGCGCGAAGGACGCGATCCGTACGTCCCGCGAGCGCGGTGTCCATCCCGGGTATGCGCTCGGCCGCGACTACGAGGGCCTCGACGACGCGCTGCTGGTCGCCGTCACGGAACGCCGCACCCCTGCAGACATCGACCGGCTCGTCGAAGCGCTGGCGTACCGATGAAACTGATCTTCGAGAAGTCGCAAGCCGGGCGTCGCGGCGGCGAGCTGCCGAAGCACGACCTTCCCGCCGCGAAGGTGCCCGATGCGCTGCGCCGGAAGACTCCACCGCGCCTGCCTGAGCTCGCCGAGCCGGAGATCGTCCGGCACTTCACCGAGCTCTCCACGCGGAACTTCGGGATCGACACAGGCTTCTATCCGCTCGGCTCCTGCACGATGAAGTACAACCCGCGCGTCAACGAGCGGCTCGTGATGCTGCCCGGCTTTCGCGACCTCCATCCCTACCAGGACGAGGATGGAAGCCAGGGCGCGCTCGAGTTGATGTGGCGGTTGCAGGAGGTGCTGATCGAAGTGTCCGGCCTGAACGCCTGCTCGCTTCAGCCGGCTGCCGGCTCACAGGGTGAGCTGACCGGGCTGATGCTGATGCGCGCCTACTTCGCCGACCGCGGCGAGGGAGACACGCGCGACACGATCATCACCGCCGACACGGCACACGGCACGAACCCGGCGAGCGTGACGATGGCCGGCTACAAGCTCGCGAAGGTCGAGACCGACGCGCGGGGGAACGTCGACGTGGCGCACCTGCGCGAGATGGTCGACGAGCACACCGCAGGCCTGATGCTCACGAACCCGTCCACGCTTGGGCTCTTCGACGAGCACATCGAGGAGATCGCGGAGATCTTCCACGAAGCCGGAGCGCTGCTCTACTACGACGGGGCGAACTTGAACGCCGTCTGCGGGATCTCGAGGCCGGGCGACATGGGCTTCGACATCGTCCACATCAATCTCCACAAGACGTTCTCGCAGCCGCACGGCGGCGGCGGCCCCGGCGGCGGCCCGATCGTAGTGCGCAACAAGCTCGAACCGTTCCTCCCCGTTCCAGCCGTTGTGAAGGACGGCGAGCACTTCAAGCTCGACTACAACCGGCCGAAGTCGATCGGCAAGGTCCGGGGCTTCACGGGCCCGTTTGGTGTCTTCGTCCGCTCCTACGCCTACATCCGCTCCTACGGCCCGCGCCTGCGCGAGATGTCGGAGGTTGCGGTGCTGAACGCCAACTACCTGCTCGCCCGTTTGAAGGAGTCCTACGACCTTCCCTACGACCGGCTCGCGATGCACGAGTTCGTTCTTAGCGCGCGAAGCCTGAAGCGGGAGCACGGTGTCTCCGCCCTCGACGTTGCGAAGCGCCTGATGGACTACGGGTTCCATCCGCCGACGATCTACTTCCCGCTCGTCGTGCCCGAGGCGCTAATGATCGAGCCGACGGAAACCGAGGCCAAGGAGACGCTGGACGAGTTCGCCGACGCGATGCTGGCGATTGCACGAGAGGCCGAAGAGAGCCCCGCGCTCCTGCACGAGGCGCCTCACGCCCGGCCGGTGAAGCGGCTGGACGAAGTGCTCGCCGCGAAGCGCGCGATCGTGAAGTACGGCTTCGATGATCACCCCGACCTCAGCGCAGCGCCGCAAGAGCCAAGACAGCTGGAAGCGCAGAAAGGTGCCTAGCCGCTAAGAGGCTTCCGCGAAATGGAGCTGCCGCACGCGTACGTCCTTATGGAGGTTGAGGCGTGTTGTTTTACCCAAGAGAGGACAGCGTTTACCGATGCGCTGAGTGGCGAAGTTCGGCACCCTTTCAGGTGAGAGGATCCTTGCCCATCTTAGTAGCCTGACTCTCGATGGCGATCGTCACCAAAGCGATGATCACATGCCCCGAGTGTGGTCACGGGACGGCGGAAACGATGCCAACGGACGCGTGCCTCTTCTTCTACACCTGCCCGAACTGCTCTTCGCAGCTGCGACCGCTGCCAGGTGACTGCTGCGTTTTCTGCTCGTACGCGGATCAGGTGTGCCCGCCGAAGCAGACCGGTCAGCCGTGCTCCTGACTGCGCTTCCACTTCTCTAGTTCCGCGTTCTTGTGGTGGAGGCCGAGCAGCCGACCGGGGAACCACCACTTAACGGCTCTGCCGAGGGCGGTGCGTCGGCACCAGCAATCCGAGTCGCACCCGCACTCCCGGTTTCTTGGATTGTGGATACGGGCGACGACGCTCCGACTCATACAGCGACTCTAACCTTCAGGGGACATCCTTGACCTTTGAGTGTGTGAGTGGTCTTGTCTGGGACGTTTGTCAGGTTGGCTCCGGTGCTCTCTGTTTGTGACTCGATTCTTGAATGACCCGCTGCTGCGGTGTCTTTCCAGTGATTTGTCCGGGTGGAGGGTCCGGTGTCGGCCCGGCGTCCGCTTGCTGGCCTGATCAGAAGCCTGTCCGCGTTGTGAGCGCGTGACCCGTCACAGTTCTGCCGCCCGCGGTTTGCATCCCCAGACCGACAACGTTGCGTCCCCCAACTTCTGGAGGTCAGGTACCGATGCTTGCAGATCAGCTGGACTACTTTGTGGGCGTCGATCCGCACCGCGACTCGCATGCGCTGGCGGTCGTCGACGTGGTCAGCGGCGCCGTGGTGTTCGAGGCGACCGTTGCGGCAAGCAGCAGCGGCTACGCGAAGGCGCTCAGGCTCGCCGAGGAGCGTGCGGCCGGTCGGCGTGCGTTCGCGGTCGAAGGCACCGGCTCCTTCGGCGCCGGCCTGACACGCTTCCTTACCGGCAGCGGCGAGCGGGTGCTCGAGGTCGGCAGGCTTCGGCGGGAGCGGCGCACGGGCGGCAAGACCGACGCGCTCGATGCGATCCGTGCGGCCCGCAGCGCGCTCGCCACGAAGCGGCCGGGAAC
>JACDEU010000007.1:0-6419 GCA_013816245.1 Actinomycetota bacterium
CGGCAGTCAGTCCGGCCACCACTAGCCTCGGCCGGCCCCATTCCTGCCGTTGCTGCAGGCCCCGCGGCTCGGCGCGCTGCGCGCCGAGGCTTGCATCCTGTTCGAGGATCTTCCGCTGCAGCTTCCGCAGCTGCGGGCCCGGCTCCAGCCCGAGCTCCTCCGCCAGCCGGCGTTTCGCAACCCGGTACTCCTCGAGCGCCTTCGCCTGCTGTCCCGAACGATAAAGCGCGAGCACGAGCTGGCCGACCAGCCGCTCCCGGAAGGCGTGCTCGCCTACGAGCCGTTCGAGCTCGGCAACGAGCTCGGCGCTAGAACCAGACGCGAGATCGGCTTCGACCCGCTCCTCGAGCGCGGACAGACGCCTCTCCTCGAGCCGCTCCGCTTCGGGGGCGGCAAACGGTTCGTACAGCACGTCTGCGAGGGCCGTGCCTCGCCAGAGCGCGAGCGCGCCGCGCAGGGTCGCGGCCGCCTGGCGCGCATGTCCGTGCACGAGCTGCTCGCGTCCCAGCGCCATGAGCTGCTCGAATCGGTCGAGGTCGAGTTCGCCGCGCTCGAGGCGGAGCGCGTAGCCGGGTGGACGCCTTGTGAGCCGATCGTCGCCAAGCACCTTTCGCAGACGCGAGATGTAGTTGTCGAGCGTATGCGCCGCAGTCGCCGGCGGGTGCTCACCCCACAACCCGTCGATCAGGCGATCACGGGAGACGGCCTCGTTCGCTTGCAGGAGGAGAATCGCGAGCAACGCACGCTGCTTCGGCCCTCCGAGCGGAAGCTCACGGCCGTCCTGCCGCACACTCATCGGGCCCAGAATCGCGAACTCCACCACGACCAGCTAAGCACCGTTGCGGGCCGATTACGAGGTTCTTGCGACGTGGGTTCGACAGCGTACGCGGCGTCATCAGCACCGCGAAAGGAAACCGATGTCGCTACGAGTCCAGTTCATAGCTTTACTTTCGCTCGCCGGCGTGATCGCCGCATCTTCCGCGCTCGCCGGCGAGAACAGCCCCGCATTCAAGGTCAGCTCGAGCCTTGACGGCAAAAGGGTGCTGCCGCTCAGGCTACGCTGGGTAGCGAACCCGAAGCTGCCGGCCTCGAAGGTCTCCAAGGTCGACTTCCTGGTCGACGGCAAGCTGCGCTGGGTCGAGCACCAGCCCCCATACAACTACGGCAGCGACGACCTCAAGGGGCATCTCGGCTTTCTAATAACTACGTGGCTCGCACCGGGAAAGCACCGCTTCGCCGCCCGCGTCACGGATCGGAACGGCCGCAAAGCAACCGACACGGTCACCGCGCGAGTGCTTCCCGCCCCTGCGCCCCCGGCGGCGCTCGCCGGCGCATGGAGTCGGACCGTCACAGCAGAGGACATCGCGAAATCCGGACCGCAGCCGCCGCCGGCGGGACGATGGAAATTGATCTTCGACCGTGTCGGCGCATGGCACATCGATCCCGACAACGGAGGCGTGGTGAATCAGTACGCCGCGCGCCCGGGCCTGATCGACGTGTTCGCGCCGATCACCATGGCGCCGAAAGGCGTCAGCAGGTTCGGCGCGCATGGGTTCGGTTGCTGCGACTGCAGAGAAGACGGGCCGTTCGGCTCCTACAACTGGTCGGTCTCCGGCAACGAGCTAACGCTCAAGGCGCGCCACGAAGGCTGCCCCAACAGGCGAGCCATCTGGGAAGGCGTCTGGACGAAACTACGAGGAGGATGAGATGAAATACTTGAGCAGAACGAAGCTTCACCTTTTGGTTCCCCTAGCTGCACTCGGCGCGCTGGTATTCGCCAGCCTGTCGTATGCACAGGCAACCGTCGGGACTTTCTACCAGCAAGAGACGTTCACGGGCATCGAGTCGGAGTTCGTCTGCCAGCCCAGTCCAATCGGTGTGGTAACGAACACGGTCACGGAGTCGGGGCATTTCGTGATCACCGATCAGGGAGTCCACATCAGGGGGACCGCGATCCAGGACTACCGGATCGACTTCGCCGATGGCACCTATCTACTCAGCGTTTCACCCAGCCACTTCGAGCGCACCGCCACCTCCAGTGTCGAAGTGTTCACCGAGGCACAGCAAGATCGCGGAACGCTCTATAGCGCCGACGGTCAGGTGATCGGAATTGTGTCGGTGTTCACGCTGACCCATATCACCTGGCGCGACAGCAATGGCAACGGCGTCCCCGACCCCGGCGAGTTCACTTCCGAGGTCAGCCAGTTTCGCGTGACCTGCCCGTAGGCTCCGGCCTATTCCACCGTGAGGGGGTGCGCACTGGCTCGCCCCCTCACGGTCGTGCGTCCAACTCCTGACGTGAGACCCGTCTGGCGGCGATCCCGGTCATCGCGTGAAAGTCAAGGGGGTCGGGGTAAGGGCGTCACATTTTCGACCGGCGCGCCTGAACGCGTTACCCAGGGCTTACCCAACGCGCCGCAAAACCGCATGGTTGCTGGCGTCAGTGCTTGGTGGCGGCGAAGTCTACGTTCGGTCTGAAGAACAGCGTCGCGAGGGCGACCGTGCCGATCCAAACCGTGGCGGCGAGGAAGACGTGCAGCAGCACGAGCCCCCAGGGTAGGTGGGTACGCCATTGCAGCTCGCCGAGGCCCATCTGGACGAGAAGAAGGACTAAGACGCCCGAGCCGAACGCGAACAGGCGAGGCGCGCGATCCCGCCGCGCAGCGAGATAGCCCAGACTGAACAGGAACGTGAGCAGGAAGATGCCGACGATCGCGGCATGCGCGTAGACGATCGGCTCGAGGCGTCCGAATCGGTCGATCTTGTCCGCCGCGCCACCCCCTGAATGCGGGCCCGCGGCGGTGGCCAGGGAACCGCTGACGATCAGGACGAACCCGGCGAACGTGAACGCGAGACCGAGTCGCCGCAGCTCGACCGGGACGAGTGGCTCTGTGCGGCCGACAACCGCCGAGCGCACCTCGAGCGCGAGCACGGTCGCTGCAGCGAGCAGCGCGATGGAGAGCAGCAGATGCAGCATCACGATCGGCCAACGAAGATCGCTCGCGATCGCCAGCAAGCCGATCGGCGCCTGGGCAAGCGTGCCGAGAAAAATTCCGAGAGCAAGCCGCGGCGCCCGGCGCGGCAACACCGACGTGCGACGGACTGCGAGCCAGACGAGCAGCGTGAGCACGATCGTGATCCCGCCGACCAGGCGGTTGCCGAACTCGACGAAGGCGTGCGCATTCTTCGCGGGCAGCGGATGGCCCTCTTCGCATCCGGGCCAGTGGCGGCAACCGAGACCGCTGTCGGTCAACCGCACGGCCGCGCCGGTGCCGATGATCAGCCACAGCGCGCCGAGCTGGGCGAGCACGAGCGGGAAGATCTGCGCAGGGCTGAGGACGAGCGCCCGGAGACGAGCGAGCGCCGTGGGCTGAGCGTGCACGGCTCCGAGTCTAGTGACGCGTCAGAGCGGCTCGAGGATCGACGGATAGGCGTCGGCGCCGTCGAACGGCGTGGGCCTCGAGCCCAGGAAGAGCGGCCGGTCGGCCGCGTTCAAGAGCACCGGCATCATGTCCGGCCCGCGCAGGTGGCCGAAGATCCCGTCGGCGCAGGTCGACTCGCCGAACTCTCGTACACGGTCTGCGCGGACCGCGGGGCCCGAGACGACGAAAGGCACGGGATCTCCGGAGTGAATGACATCCGGGGACGCCGGCGTCGCATGGTCGCCCGTGACGCAGACGATCGCTCTGTGCGTCGGTAAGTCGACCACGGCGCCGTCGAGCGTTTCGATCATGGCCCGCTTCTGGACCGGGTCCTTTGTATGGCCTGCCGCATCCGCACTCTTGACGTGGCAGAACACGAAGCTGTCGCCTTCTTCGAGACGCTCGTGAGCGAGCTCGACCCGGCCGTGCAGATCGGCGGCGGCGTCCTCCGTCTCCGGCTCTTCACGCGTTGCCAGTCCCACGGCAATTGCGAGGCCACGCAGGAACGCCGAGCTCGCAACGAACGTTCCCTGCAGCCCGTGTCGCTCCTCGAACGTCGGCACGTCTCGTGGGCGCCCCCACCACTTCAAGGTGATGACGTTGAAGCGCTCACCGTCGAGGCGTCGGATCACTTCGCGGCTCCACGCCTCTGCCGCGATTGCGGTCCGTTCCGCCTCGGGCACGAGCGCTTGCGGACGCAGCACTGGATGGCGGTCGCGGAAGAACGCGTCGCTGTCCGTCACGCGCTCGTCCGCACCCCCGGAGACCCGGAGGATCGCCTCGCCGCGCCATACGTGCTCGAGCGAGAAAGTGAGGCCATCGATGGTGATGCCGTCGCAGGCGCGGACGAGCCGCTCCGCCTCTTCAGCGTCGCGGCCGGGATCCGGACGGCCCGTCAACCACCAGCCGTCTGCGCGCCGCTCCGCCGGGCGCAGAGCGGCGTAGGCAAAGACATGCTCCGCACTGACGTCCTGTCCGCGTCCAAGCGCCTCGAAGACGGCACGTCCGGGAAACTCATCGGGCCTGTACCCCAGCATCGACCAGTGCGCGACCTCGCTCGAAGGCGCCCGGCCGGGGCCTACCGCGTAGAGAACGCCGTTGGATCCCGACGCCACCAGCCGGTCGAGGTTCGGGGTGCGGGCAGCCTCGAGACCGCTCAGACCGCCGAGTGAGTCATGCGCCCGGTCGGCCAGGCCATCCAGTAGCAGGACGACGATCGGGTGCACTCAGGCCGGTATTCGCTGCAACGAGCGGATCACCCGCACGACGCCCCCCGGCACGAGCGCTTCCCATTCGCCGCCGGAGCGCAGAGCCGCGCGCACGTCAGTCCCGGAAATCTGCTTCTCCATGCCCTGGTCGAGGATGACGACTTCGTACCCGGCCTCGCGCAGCCGCTCGAGCTTCGTGCCGCCCCACTCCGAGAACAGCCGGAGGTACTGCGTCAAACGCGGAGGGACATAGGCGTTCCAGAGCTCAGGCTCGTTGACGGGAAACGGGATCACGTGCGCGTGGATCCCTTCGTCCTGTGCGACCGCCTCGATCATCAGCAGACGCTCGACGTAGGTGAACGGATTCGACTCCGGGAGGTGGCGCAGCGGATCGGTCGGCTCCTCCTTGATGCGCTGCGGATCGGGGTTCGTGATCCCGACGAACACCTCGTCGGACCGCTCGGCGGCTCCGCGCAGGTATTCGAGGTGTCCGTTGTGGAAGGGCTGAAAGCGCCCGTGAATCATCCCGCATCCCAAATTACGTCCTCCCGAGCGAAGCGAAGGGACTTTCCATGACAACTCGAAAATGCGCAGCATCTTTCGAGTTAGACGACGACGACTCCGGCGCCCTCCTCGACGCGGCCGATCCGGCGGATGAACAGTCGGCGGCCCGCGAACTCGGCCTCGAGCGCGGCGCCTCGTTCGGCCGGGAGCGAGACGAGCAGCCCACCCGCGGTCTGCGGGTCGTAGCCGAGCGCCACGAGCGTCTCCGGGAGCCCCTCGGTCGTGACGTGGCGTGCAGCGAAGTCACGGTTGCGTGGGTCTCCACTCGTCCGAACGCCCTTCCGTGCGACGTCGAGTGCACCGTCGATCGCAGGGAATCGCTCCGACTCGAGCCGGATGCAGACGCCGCTGCGATCGGCAACCTCGTGTGCGTGGCCGAAGAGCCCGAAGCCAGTCACATCGGTGACCGCGTTCGGCTCGAGCCCGCGCAGAACGTCCGCCGCATCCTTGTTCAGTGTCCTCATCCAGCGGATCGCGCGCTCGAGCTGCATGTCGCCCGCGTGGCCGTTCTTGTAGCCCGTCATGATCAGCCCGGTTCCGAGCGGCTTCGTGACGAACACAGCGTCGCCGGGCTTCGCTCCGTTCTTCGGCCAGATCCCGTCCGGTCGCACCGTGCCGATGACTGCGAGCCCGTACTTCGGCTCCGCATCGCGGATCGTGTGACCGCCGGCGAGCAGGCCTCCCGCCGCCCGCACTTGCTTGTCCGCCGCGGCGAAGACCTCGGCGAGCATCTCGATCGGCAGCTCTTCGGGGAAGGCTGCGATCGACAGTGCGAGGAGCGGCGTGCCGCCCATCGCGAAGACGTCATTCAGCGCATTGGTTGCTGCGATCGCACCGTAGTCGCCTGGATCGTCGACGACTGGCGGGAAGAAGTCCAGCGTGAAGATGAGTGCACGCTCGTCGTCGAGGCGATAGACGGCAGCGTCGTCCGCCGGCGCGAGGCCGACGAGGAGATTCTCGGCCTCGGCGGGAACGAAGCCCGCGAGCAACTGCTCGAGACGCGCGGCCGAATACTTGGCGGCGCAGCCTCCGCACGTTGCGAGGTCTGTGAGCTTGACGCGTCCGGTTTTGGTGTTCAAGGAAGCCCTCCCAAAGGGTGAACCGCGAAATGTAGGGGTCTCCGACCTTTTCGTCTACAGACTGGCGGCGGTTCACCTTGTTACGTCGAGGTACCCGGCAGTATTCCCGCCAAAACGAAAGAAAGGCGGCGGCGCGAACGCCGCCG
>JACDEU010000007.1:6429-78516 GCA_013816245.1 Actinomycetota bacterium
CCGCCGCCGTTCAGGGGAGAGGAGGAGCCTTTCGGTTCCCCCGCGCCAGAGTTCTGCGCCCCCAGCGTGGCACCTTCCGACTTGCAAAGATGGCTCGGTGCCTAGAGCAGCGCTCGTCACAGGAGGTTCGTCGGGCATCGGCCTCGCGATCGCGAGCATGCTGCGGGCAGAGGGCTTCGAGCTGACGCTGGCGGCGCGCACGAAGACGAAGGTCGAGTCAGCGGCCGCGGGGCTCGATGCACACGCTGTGATCGCGGACGTCGCGAACGAAGACGACTGCCGGCGCATGGTCGAGGAACACCGTGAGCGGCACGGACAGCTCGACGTGCTCGTCAACTCGGCCGGTGTCGGCATCGCCGGGCCGATCGACGAGCTCGAGACGAAGAAGATCGACCTGCAGCTCGACGTCAACCTGCGCGGGACGATGCTCGTCACCGCCGCTGCGCTTCCGCTCCTCCGCGAGACGAGCGGCCTGATCGTGAACCTCGCCTCGATTGCGGGGACGAGCCCGTCTCCGTATCTACCGGTCTACGGAGCTGCGAAGGCGGCCGTGATCCAGTTCACCAACACGCTGAACCGCGCCGAGGAGCAGCACGGCGTGCGTGCGACCGCGCTCAGCCCCGGCTTCGTCGACACGCCCATGACGGAGTGGGCACCCGTCCCGCCCGAGCAGATGATCCGCCCGCAGGATTGCGCCGAGGTGGTGCGCGCGCTGTTACGCATCAGCCGATATGCACGGCTGCCACACGTGGTGATCGAGCGCGTCGCCGCCGGTGATGCCTAGAGCTCGCCGGGCGTGCGGATGATCTTCCAGAGCAGGTAGATCTTGAGCACGAACGCGAAGCAGAAGCCGGCGAAGGCAGCCCAGCGCAGGTCGTGCACTCGGGCCAGGAGAGCTGAAGCGATCAGCAGCGCGGCGACGATCACCGCGCCGCCGATCCGGTTCGCCGTCGACCGGATCGCGTGCTCGAAGTCGGAGAGGTCCGTCGGCGCGATGCCGACCTTGAGCGTGCCGGTGTCGAGCTTGTTCACGAGGTTGCCGACGCGGCGAGGCATGTGGCTGAGCGGCTCGATCTGGGTGTAGAGCCAGGAGAGCAACTGTTGCGGCTCGAGCTGGCGCTCCGTCTCAGCCAACATCAGTTCGACCGCGTCCTCCTCGAGCAAGGCGATCGGATCGAGCTCGGGGTAGAGAACGCGCGCGATCGAGTCGGCCTGCGCGAGCGTCTTGCCGACGAGTGCGAAGACCGGCGGGAGGCCGATGCCGTGCTGAAACGAGATCCGCTGCAGGTCTGCCAGCGCTTCGCCGGCTTTGATCTTGGCGAGCAACGTACGGGCGGATGACCTCCGGCACGACGAGATCCTCGTACTCGGTCAGGAGGCCCGCGATCACTTCGGTGTTGTTGGCCTCCTCGACGAAGTCGAGCTCGGCGCGAAGATGCGTCTCGAGCTTGTCGGCGAGCGCCTGCGCCTGCAATAGCTGCGCGCGCTCCGAACGCCGCTCGAGGAGGGCGGCCGTCGAGCGCATCAGCGCGAGGTCGAGCTCGATCTTCTCCTCGATCCCGGGGCGGCGCACCTTAACGATCACCTCGCGGCCGCTCTGCAGCAGCGCCGCGTGCACCTGCGCAATCGACGCCGTTGCGATCGGCTCCGGATCGATGCGGACGAAGAGATCGGTGGAAAGCTCCTCGGCCAGGATGCGCTGAATCTCGGCGAAGGGCACGGGCGGCACCTGGTCGACGAGCTTTTCGAGCTCCTCGATGTAGACGTCGGGCAAGAGATCGGGCCGCGACGAGAGCAGCTGGCCGAGCTTGATGTACGTCGTCCCGAGCTGTTCGAGCGCGTGCCTGAACTCCTGCGCTCCTTCCCGCGTGGCCGGCTCGTCCCCCCAGACGCCGAGCTCCCGCAGGACGCGGAGCAAACCCGTTCGCCGAGCGACACGCCCAACGTAGAGCGCGCGCTTCATTCGTTCCAGACGGGCGCCCATCAGCCGCAGTCTGTCCGGGTCCCTATGCCTGGAAACGCGTCGGCTTCACGCGCTGGCGCGCGAGAAATCTGTCGAGCGCCGCACGGTGGACGCGAAGCACACGCCCGACACGTACCGCGTCGAGCCGTCCGTCGTGGATGAGGCGTCGAATCGTCTCCGGATGGACGCCGAGCTGGTCGGCTACCTCACGGACACTGACGAGCCCTGCGGGGTCTTCGTTCAAGGAAGACACGATCCGCACCAAGCCTTGCAGGTCCTTCGCACGCGCGCACGGGCCAGCCGGATTAGCTGAAGCTAGCGGAGGAAGCGCCGGATCGCGCCGTCGACCTCTCCAGGGGAGACCGCTCCCTCGAACTTCGCCTTGATGCGACCGTCGCGGCCGACGAGAAACGTCCACGGTTCCGACGGAAGTCGCCACTGGCGCACCCACTGGTTCTGTCCCTTGCGCGGATCGTTGTCCTTGTAGATCTCGACGTGGATGAAGCGGATTCCGGCACGCTCGAAACGACGCCGAACGTGGTCGACGACGTCGACGACAGGCCCGCACATGCGGCTCTCGCAGTAGCGGGGCGTCGCGAACGTCACGACGAAGGGTGCGTGAGCCGCGAGCGACTCGGCGATCGAGTAGCGCAGCAGCCCCCGGTCCGGAGGGACACGCGTCGTGAGCTGCCTGATCTTGCCTCCCGTGCTCGTGAGCGTCGGAGTTCGCGAGGCAAAAGCCCGCGAGTCGATTGGAGGACTTGCAGAACGGTCCTTCACGACGAGGTCTCGGACTCCACCGATTGCGACGGCGCCGATCGGCCGCCCGACGACGTAGTACGTCCCCGGTTGATCGACATGGACGTGGGCCACGTACAACGCCGGCGGCATGTCCGAGCTCTTCGAGACACCAGGAACACCCACCGGCTCAAGCCTTGCGAGCGTCTTCTGGAACGGCTTTGCGGAAAGGGACCGGCCGATCCAGAACCGTGCCGTCGGCGGGTCGATGACGCGACCCCGATTGTCGACGACAAGGAAGGAGATGCGCAGGTCACCGGCCGAGTAGTCGTTCGTGCCGGGAATCAGCGCCACAGCCTGCCCGGAGCTCTTCCAGAGCGCCTCAAGTGATCCCGCCTTAGGCGCGCTCGGCTCCGACCGTTTCGCCGGAGAGCCACAACCTGCCGTCAGGACAGCGAGCGCGAGGACAGCAAGCAGGGCGCGCATGGGTTCACTCTAGATCTCAGAGCCGTCGCCCATGCCGTCGGGCAGGAATGCGAGTGCCGGCAGGAGGGCGGTAGCGATGATGATCGCGAAGACCGCGAAATAGATCAGCTGTGCTTTGGACACGTGGGTCACCCCCTTTCGGAGCGTCGAATTAGAAGCGGACGTCTTGCAGAGCGTCGGCGGCCTGGCGGTAGAGCCGGGCGGCTGCCCGGTCGTCCCCGCGTCGTGCCGCCAGATCTCCCTGTGCGACCCACGCAGACGCCCGGTGGCTCCCTGAAGAGAGCTGGTCGTATGCGCGTTCCCCAGCCCCGAAGGCCTGTTCGGCCTCGTCAAGACGGTTCTGCTCGAGCAGCGCGCGGCCCAGGACGAGCTGCGCGTTGCCGATCTCGCTCATCTCGTCCACCCGATCGCCGAGCAGCTGGAGCGCATACCGCGCCTGCTCCTCCGCGAGCGAGACTTCACCGGCGCAGAGATGGACCTGGGCGATGCCGTTCACTGCGCGCGCGGCTTCCGTGTCGCTTCCGACTTCGAGGGCGATCCGAACTGCGTCCTTCAGGAAGCCCACCGCCTCCTCCGGGTTACCGAGCAGGAAGTTGATTCCACCGAGGTTGTTCAGCAGCCGGCCGAGATTCCCTCGATCGGAGAGCTCCTCGTACGCAGCCTTCGCTCGCTCGGCGTAGGAGCGCGCGAGCACCCAGCGGCCTTCGCGGTCGGCGATGATCGACGCCTGGAAGTAGACGTCGGCCGCGGTGCGCTTGTCATTTAGGCCCTCGGCAAGCTCGAGCGCGCGCTCGACGTCCTCCCGCGCACCCTCGAGGTCGCGCCGGCGCCGATAGCAGCGCGAGCGCCACGCAAGGATGTTCGAGCGAAGCTGATCCGACGGGATCTCGGATCGCTCCGCGAGCTTGAGCGCCTCGTCGAACAGCCCGATCGCGGTCTGGATGCTGTTCAGCTTGTAGCGCGCGACACCGAGCCGGAAGAGCACGTCTGCACGCTCGACGTCCGAGAAGGTCGTGCCTTCGGCGAGCACTCGGGCGCGTTCGAGCAGAGCGATCGCCTCGCGAACCCCCCCGCCGCGCATGCGCAAGGTCGCCTCGCCGGAAAGAACACGAGCTTCGAGCTCAGGCATGCCCGTTGCCAGCACGGCTGCGCGGATCTTCTCGAACTCTTCGAGCGCCTCGTCGTTCCGACGCGCCTCTAGAAGAGCGTCCGCACGGGCGAGACCCGCGTCGACCCGGCCGCGCTCGTCGGCCGACACGCCGTTCGCCAGAAAGCCCGGGTCGACCCCGAGCCGTTCCGCGAGCCAGACGATCGTCTCGGCGGTCGGACGGGTCTTGCCCCGCTCGATCTGGCTGACGTACTCCTTCGAGAAGCGCTCACCCGCAAGGTCGGTCTGGGTCAAAGCCGCCGCGACCCGAAGCTGGCGCAGGCGCTCGCCGAGTCGAAGCCCTACCTGAGCGGCAGAGGCTCCCTGCTGTTGCTGACGGATGGCGGTCGAGTCAGACATTCGTGGCTAGTAGTACGTCATGCTTCACCCAATTACAACCTGTTTCCTGCGGGCATCCCCCAAAAAGGTCATGGCTGGGTCTAAAACCGGTCAAGCAAGCCTAACTCAAATCACTTGACCTAGCTACTTGACAGGTCAGGAGAAGGCTCCTAGAGTGAGGCAATCTTGCAACCGCGCCCGACGCCAGGGTCGGCTGCAGGAGGCGCTTCACCAGGTGGACTCCAACCGGGGCGTGGCTGGGCCGCAGAGTCAAGTCCCGGAGAGACCGCCACACAGGGCGGAGTCGCCTAACAGGAATCGACCCCCGGAGCCGCAGCCGGGGGTCTTCCTACATTTCGGGGCAAAAGCTGCGCTTTTGCCCCGAGTCTTTGCGTTCGTGGTTCCGCCGGCGGATGTTGGCCTCCCGCCGGGCAAAGCCCGGCTCCGACGGCGGCTGGGTTGTGATGTTCCTCTCGTCTCAGGCGCCGGCTGTGCTTCACAGCCCGAATCCCGGCTTACTCTTAGCGCGTGTCGAGCGCCGCGCCTGCGGACGCCCTTCCCGGTCAGCGTCCTGAATACGAGTTCGCGGTCGAGCCGCGGAGTCAGTGGGCTCTTACCCGGCGTCGCTTCCTGCGCCATCGGCTCGCTGCGGTCAGCCTGTTGATCTTCGCCTTCGTCGTAACGGCCGGTCTCTTCGCGGGGCCGCTCGCCCCGTACGAGTACACGCATATCGACGTCCACGCACTGAACGCCGGACCGAGCTGGTCTCATCTCTTCGGGACAGACTCCGTCGGGCACGACTACTTCAGTCGCGTTCTGGTCGGACTGGGCGTCGAGGTTCGCATCGTTCTGCTCGTCGGTGTCTTCGGGACGCTGATCGGAATGCTGCTCGGCGCCACTGCCGGCTACTTCGGAGGGCTTTTCGACAACCTCGTCATGCGTGGAATCGACGTCCTGCTGACGATGCCCCCGCTCGTCGTTCTCCTCGTCGGTGCCTCGTATCTGCATGCGACGACACTCGTGGAGATCTCGATCCTGATCGCGTGCGTGGTGTGGATGCCCGTGGCGCGCGTGGTTCGGGCGTCCTGTCTCTCTTTGCGGGAGATGGAGTACATCGAGGCAGCACGCGCAATGGGAGCGAGCGACGTCCGCATCATCGTTCGCCAGGTCCTCCCGAACGCAAGCGGAACGGTCGCTGTCGCTGCCTCGCTGATGACAGCGGGAGCGGTCATCCTCGAAACCACGATTGCCTTTCTCGGCTTCGGGTGACGAACTTCCTCACGGGGGAGTCGCGGCGAAGCCTCGGCGAGGTGATGGACCTCGCCAACGACGACGGGCTCTTCAACTGGTGGGGGCTCTTCTTCCCGGGCTTCGCGGTCGTCCTGCTCGTTGCTCCGATCTACTTCATCGGCGACGGGCTTCGCGACGCCTTGGATCCCACCGAGCGCCGGTATGCGCCTCCCCGGAGGAGACGAAAACCGTCACGCGTGCGCGCGAAGATCGCCGCCGCGAGTCCGTTCCGAGAGGTATCGCTCTTCGATCTGGCCGGCCGCCTGTCTCCGCGCAACCTTCCCTTCGACGTCTTCGCGCCCTTTCGCCGGTTCGAGCCCGTCGTCGGGGTGTGGGCGGGCGCGTACTCGAGGAGGAGGAATCGTCGGGCCGCACGTCGTGGCGGCGCGATCCGACTGCTCGTGGAAACGCTGGTGGTCTTCGGCCTCGTCGCAGGCGCAGCGGTCGCGATCTACCTGTGGCAGGTCAACCCCGTCGCGAGCAACTGGCGGCTGGCGGGAACCCAGATCCAGAACCTTTCACAGGCGCGTGGAGCGCAGAGCGAGGCGTCGGTCGCCGTTTCACCTTCGAAGCCGACCGTTCTCTTAGCGGCGTCGAACGACTCGCTCATGCGGACGATCCGGGTCCACTCGTCGACGGACGGTGGCCGAACCTGGTCGTCATCGTCCGGTCCCGCACTCGGCACCGACGCTTGCGCGAAGGGAGATCCTTCGGTGGCGATCGGTTCGGACGGACGCGAGTACGCGGCGTTCACGGTCAACGCTTTCTGCACGCAGTTCGATCCATCGCCGTATCTCGTCGTGGCAAGCCGAACCGGCCCGGATAAGCCGTGGACCGTTCGTCGCATCGGACGAAAGAGGCCCGAGGATTCGTTCGACGACAAGCCGTCGCTCGCGGTGGGCCCGGACGGAAATGCGCACGTCGCATGGTCGCGACTCGTGACCTGGACGCGGCAAACCACCGTCATCAGCTCAAGCGGTGACGGTGGACGCAGTTGGTCTCGACCGCACATCGTCTCGGGCGGGCTCAACCAACCACAGCTCGTGAACATGACGGTCAGCCCGCTCGGAACGCTCTACCTGACCGGAGTAGACGCGCACCTCGGGGTGTGGGTGGCACGCTCCAATGACGCGCGCACCTTTGTCGTGCGGCGCGTCGGCCCGATCTCCGCAAGCCGAGCCTCGTCGTGCCTCCTCGTCGGCAGCCATCCGATAGCCGAGCAGGCCAACCGCTGTCTGGGGCCCAATCCAACCGTTTCCGCGACGCGAAGTCGTGTTTACGTCACGTACGGCGCGCCGTTCGACGCCCCCAAGAAGGACGTCTCGATCGCGGTCTTCGACGCAGCGCTCGAGCTCCTCGGGAGAGGAGGCATCGGAGAGGCGCACGCCGGCCGAGCGGATCGATTCTGGCCGACGTCGGCGGTCGACCCGCGCACAGGGCTCCTCTGGACCTGCTTCTACGACACGACCGGGGATCCGAGTCGTAAGCAAGCGTGGTTCTCGTGCGCGACCTCGCGCGATGGACGCAACTGGACGACCCCGGTGCGAGCGGCGACCGCCTCCGCAAGCCCACAGGTCCTCTGGGAGGACTCGCGAATCTACGGCTTCGGCGATTCCATCGGTTACGGCGGTTACGCCGGTCTCGCAGTAGGAGGTGCAGTTGCGCACCCGGCGTGGATCGACACGCAGGACACCGAAGGGGGAGGTGAGGAGGTCTTTTCGGCGCGCATCCCCGCGGGGACGCTCAGGCGTTAGGCGCCGATTGCCGGCTCCGCTGCAGGTTCATGCCGCACCTTGCGCACGGTGACGACCGAGATGATCGCGCCGAGTAGCACCAGGGCCGCGCCCAGGTGAACTGCCCGGTGGTAGCCGCCGACGAACTCGTGGCGCCAGAGAGGACTCGTGGGCGCCACGGTCACGCGCGTAGCGACGAGAGCTCCCATGATCGCGATCCCGAGCGACCCGCCGACCTGGCGCATGCTGTTGATCACCGCGGAGCCGACCCCCGCCTTCGCCACGGGCACCGAGCCCATTGCGGCCGCCGTCGTCGGAGCCATCGTGACCGCCATTCCGACACCACCCACGAGCAGGCCGGGAAGGATGTTCCAGAAGGACGAGCTCTCATCGAGCGTCCCGAAAAGGATTAGGGCGACTGCGAGAAGCGTCATGCCTGCACCCATAAGCCAGCGCGCGCCGATGCGGTCGGCGAACCTCCCCGCGATCGGTGCCACGAAGATGATCAAGACCGTCATCGGCAGAAACGTCGCGCCGGTCTTGATCGCGCCGTAGCTAAGAACGCCCTGGAGGAAGAGCGAGTTGTAGAAGAAGATCCCGAACATCGCGAGACCGACGAGCAGCATCGCGACGTTGGCGCCCGCGAAAGTCGGGTTCTTGAAGAGCGTCAGGTCGAGCATCGGCAGGCGCTGGCGCAGCTCGAGCAAGACGAATGCGGTCAGCGCAACGACAGCGATCGCGAACAGCGTCAGGACGCGCGCCGACGTCCAGGAGTAGGTGTTCGTCTGGATCAGGCCGTAGGTGAGGGCGAACAGACCGATCCCCGACGTGAGCAGACCGGGTAAGTCAAGGCTCTGCTCGGCCGAGGTGTCCTTCGTCTCGTCGATGAAGAGCCGTGCCGCGATCACACCGAGCACGCCGACGGGGATGTTGACGAAGAAGATCCAGCTCCAGTTGATCTTCTCCGTCAGCAGGCCGCCCACGATCGGGCCGATCGCGAGCGCCAGGGCGGAAACACCCGCCCAGATGCCGATCGCGGTTCCCCGCTGCCTGGGCGGGAAGGTTGCAGTGATAATCGACAGCGTGGCGGGGTTCATCAACGCCGCACCCACGCCCTGCACGGTGCGTGCCGCGATCAGCGACGCCGCGCCGCCGGCAAGGCCGCACCACAGAGACGCGCCGGTGAAGATGACGAGCCCCGCGATGAAGATCGCGCGGCGGCCGAGCAGGTCGGCGAGCTTCCCGCCGCTCAGCAGCAAGACCCCGAACGTTAGGGCGTAGGCGTTCACGACCCACTCGAGCTCCGAGATGCTGATGCCGAGCTCCTTCTGGATCGAAGGCAGTGCCACGTTCACGACCGTGTTGTCGAGCATGATCATGAACAGGCCGACCGCCACCGCAACGAGGGTCCACCACTTGCGGTTCTCCGCCGTGAAGAGGCGAGCACGCATTCCTGCTGAAGAGGTTAGAGCACCACAGGAGCCCTACGCTTACGGGTACCCGTAAGGTTCGCCCGTGCCCGACTTCATCTGGTCTCCGACCGCTGAGGACGTCGAGAGCGCGAACCTGACGAGGCTCGCCCACAGAGTCGGCGTCGAAAGTTACGAGGAGCTCCATCGCGTCTCGATCGAGGAGCCCGACCGCTTTTGGCCGGCCTTGATCGAAGATCTCGGCCTCGAGTTCTCCGAGCCGTGGGAGCAGGTGATGGACACGTCGCGCGGCGACGAATGGGCGACGTGGTTCACAGGCGGAAAGCTGAACCTCGCGTGGAACTGCGTCCACAAGTGGGCGGCCGGGGAGCTCGCCGAAGAAGAGGCGGCGATCTGGCACGGCGAGGACGGGTCGCGGGCGTCGCTGACGTGGCGCGAGCTTTCGGAGGAGGTCTTTCGCCTGGCCGAAGGGCTCGCGTCGATCGGCATCGGGCCCGGGGACGCCGTGGGAATCTTCCTCCCGATGTCGCTACAGGTCGCGATCGCCTCGCATGCCTGTGCGCATCTCGGTGCCGTGCAGGTGCCGATCTTCTCCGGGTTCGCACCCCCTGCGATCGCCGCGCGTCTGGCTGATGCGAAGGCGAAGGCGCTGATCACCGCGGACGGCTCGCTCCGGCGCGGACAGGTCGTGCCGATGAAGCAGATCGTAGACGAGGCGCTCGAATCGTCGCCGACCGTGACACACACGGTGGTGTGGCGCCGGCTCGGACTGGACGACGTCCCTATGACGATCGGGCGTGACCGCTTTTGGGACGAACTCACAGAGAACACGTCCGGGGGGCTGACCCCGAGCCAGGTCGACTCGGAGCATCCCTACCTGCTTGCTTACACATCCGGGACGACCGGAAAGCCGAAAGGGGCGCTCCACGTCCAGGGTGGGTTCCTCGTCTCGATCGCGCGCGAGGTCGCATATCAGGCGAACGTCAAGCCGGGCGACCGCATCCACTTCGCCACCGACATGGGCTGGATCATGGGACCGTGGACGGTCGTCGGCGGCGGCGCCTGCGGTGCAACGGTCGTCTACGCGGAGGGCGCGCCCGACTTTCCGGAAGACAGGATCTGGAAGCTTGTCGAGGCGGAGCGGGTCACGATGCTCGGCGTCTCACCGACTCTCATACGCGCGCTGATCCCGAAAGGCGATCCGAAGTCGGACCTGTCGTCGCTGAAGGCGATGTGCACAACGGGCGAACCGTGGAACAAGGATCCGTACCGCTGGCTCTTCGACAAGGTCGGGGGCGGCACAACGCCGATTGTGAACTGCTCGGGTGGCACCGAGGTCGGCGCCTGCTTTCTCACGACGTGCGTCACCGAGCCGATCAAGCCGGTGGCGCTCGGCTTCCCGGCGCTCGGCCAGGACATGGACGTGTACGGGCCGGACGGTACGCCCGTGCGCGGCGAAGTCGGCGAGCTCGTCTGCAAGCGTCCGTGGCCGGGAATGACGCGCGGCATCTGGGGCGACGACGAGCGCTACCTCGACGCCTACTGGCGACGCTTCCCGGGCGTCTGGACACATGGCGACTGGGCGTCGATCGACGAGGACGGCTACTGGTACCTGCACGGACGCTCCGACGACACACTCAACATCGCGGGCAAGCGCATCGGCCCGGCCGAGCTCGAGTCCGCCGCAGTGGGGCACGGCGCCGTCGCCGAGGCGGCCGCGATCGGCGTGCCACACGACGTGAAGGGCGAGGTCGCCTGGATCTTCTGCGTGCTGAGGCCCGGCAACGAGGCGACGCCCGCCTGCGCGCTCGAGATCTCGACTGCGGTCACCGACGAGCTCGGGAAGGCGTTCCGTCCCGACCGGATCGTCTTCGTGTCGGCCCTGCCGAAGACCCGGAGCGCCAAGATCGTGCGCAGGGCCGTCCGGGCCCGGGTTTTGGGCAAGGAGCAGGGAGATCTCTCCTCCCTGGAGAACCCCGAGGCCCTCGATGAGATCGGAGATGCAGCCGCCCGGGCCTAGGCTTATAGTTCTCGTCGCATAGGCGTACGAAAATACGACAGTGAATGTAATTTGGCGGAAGGAAGACGCAGGGTTTCCGCTAAACGGGCATTAGTTGGTCGACCCGGTTATGGGAATCGCCGTCCCCCTCACCGCGATCGTGCTTGGCTTGGCCGCGCCGTCGGGATCCGTTCCACAAACCACCGATCCCGCAGCGCTGGCAGCCGTAGCGTCAGCCTGCGCCGGCGCAACGACAGCCGGCGGGGACGAACACTCACGACTCGAGGCGATGTACTGCGGCATCAACATCATGCGACGCGCGTACGGGCTTCACGTCGTCAGAGGGAACACGCCGCTCAACCGCTCGTCGATCCTCAAGGCCGACGCCGTTCGGCGTTGTGGTCAGTTCTCGCACACGCCCTGCGGAATGTCGTTCTCCGGGACGTTCAAGAAAGCCGGGTACCTCCCCGCGAAAGCGTGGGGCGAGAACCTCGCGTGGGGGCAGGGAGAGCTCGGGTCGCCGGTGCACACGCTGCAGTTGTGGCTGAACTCACCACCGCACCGCGAGAACCTCCTCGGGGGCCGGTGGCGCGACCTGGGGATCGCCTACGAGCGCGGCCACATCTTCGGCCGTGACGGCGTCGCCCTCTGGGTGATGCAGTTCGGCCGGCGCAGGTAAGTTTTCGCCTCAGAGTCGTAAACAGCTAGACTGGGCGCATGCGGCTGGCATTGGCCCAGATCAACCCGGTCGTCGGAGATCTCGAGGGGAACCGCGAGCTCATCCTCGAGTGGCTCTCCGAGGCCAGGGCGAATTCCGCTGACCTCGTCGTCTTTCCGGAGCTGGCCGTCACCGGCTACCCGCCGGAGGACCTCCTGCTTCGCCCCGGGTTCGTCCGTGCCGCCGAGGAATCGGTCGAGAAGATCGCCCTCGAGACTCGCGGAGCGACCGTTCTCATCGGCTCGCCTCATTTCAACCGGGATCTCTACAACGCGTGTTACGTCCTCTCGGGCGGCGAAGTCAAAGCGATCTACAGGAAGCGCTTCCTTCCAAACTACGGCGTCTTCGACGAGGACCGGTACTTCGCACCCGGTCGAGACCTGGTCCTCCTCGAGCACGGCAAGACGCTGATCGGCCCGACCGTCTGCGAGGACATGTGGCAGCCTGGACCACCCGCGACCGATCTTGCGCTCGCCGGCGCCGAGCTCCTCGTCAACATCTCTGCCTCGCCGTTCTACGTTGGACGCGACCGCGAGCGAGAGGAGATGTTCATCACCCGCGCGCGCGACAACTCGTGCTTCATCGCGTTCTGCAACACCGTCGGGGGACAAGACGAGCTGATCTTCGACGGGCACTCCGTCGTCCTCGACGACGAAGGCAAGGTGATCGCACGCGCTCCCGGTTTCGAGGAAGCACTGCTGCTCGCCGACATCGAGCCCCAGGAAGTGATCGGCCGGCGCCTGCGTGACGTTCGGCGCCGCGCGCTCGCTCGCGAACGCGAAGCGATCCCGCCGGTGGACATCGTCCACGTCGGCTCGCGCGGGCCTTCGCAGAACGGAAGCAAGGTCACGGTGGAGGTCGCGCCCTTCGTCGACGAGCTCGAACAGATGCGCCTCGCGCTCGAGCTCGGGCTCCGCGACTACGTGGGGAAAAACGGCTTCCGCGAGGTGGTCATCGGAGTTTCGGGCGGAATCGATTCGGCCCTGACGGCCGCACTTACCGCCGAGGCGCTCGGGCCCGAACGCGTGCACTGCGTGTCGATGCCGTCGCGGTATTCGTCCGACGACACGAAGGCCGACGCGCGACGGCTCGCCGAGAGCCTCGGCTGTCCGTTCATGGAGATCCCGATCGGCACGATTGTCGACGCATTCGGCCAAGCACTCGCAGGTGCGTTCGAAGGACGAGAGCCCGACCTAGCGGAGGAGAACATCCAGGCGCGCGTGCGCGGCGTCCTGCTGATGGCCCTCTCAAACAAGTTCGGCTGGATGCTGGTTGCCACCGGCAACAAGTCCGAGCTCTCGGTCGGCTACGCGACGCTCTACGGGGACATGGCAGGCGGTTTCGCGCTCGTGAAGGACGTCTACAAGACGGACGTCTTCCGGCTCGCGCGTTACCTCAACGAACGTGCGGAGCGTGAGCTGATTCCGACGACGATCATCGACCGCGCTCCGAGCGCCGAACTGCGTGAGAACCAGCTCGACGAGGACTCACTCCCGCCGTACCCGAAGCTCGACGAAGTGCTCGAGCAGTACGTCGAGCACGATCGCACGCTCGAGGAGCTCTCCGAGGACGGCTTCGACCGCGAGATCGTCGAGCGCGCAGTCTCGATGGTCGACAGGGCGGAATACAAGCGCCGTCAGGCGCCGCCGGGCGTGAAGATCCATCCGAAAGCGTTCGGCCGCGATCGCAGAACTCCGATCACGAACCGCTGGCGCGGCTAGACGCGGCCGCGAGCTCGCGAAACCAGCGCAAGCGTTCGTCCCACGGCACGGCAGCGTTCGCCGGCGAGGTCGACGGCAGCACAAACAGCCGAGTGTCACCCAGTCGGCGATCCTGCTCACCGAGTTGGGGCCGATCGCCAAATGCGCCGCGGTACGCCTCCTTGCCGACGAAGCCGATCCAGGCGGGCCTTCGCCGCAACGCGAGCTCTTCGAGGCGCTCGGCTGCGCCTGCGAAGTCCGCCTTGCGCAGATCACCCGACCCCGGAGTCGTCCGCGCCGCGGCGTTCGTGACGCCGATCTCGTACTGCAAGAGCTCGAACTGTTCCGACGGTTCCAGTAGTCGCGGTGTAAACCCCGCGGAGTGCAGCAACCGCCAGAAGTCGTTGCGCGGGTTCGCGAAGTGCGCGCGGGCCGCCGCCGAGACGCGGCCGGGGTTGATGCCGCAGAACAGCACGCGCAAGCCCGGCGCGAGCACGTCGGGAATTGCCGACTCAGGCTGCTTCGGGCTCGGCGAGCGCGTGCGGGTCACGGGAGTCGAGGAGCTCCTCGAACTGCACCCGCAGTGCCTCGCCTTCGATTGCGAGCTCGTGCCGCGCACGCCGAGGCTCGAGTCTGACGATCCGGACCTTGTCGTCCCAGCCGCCATAACATCGGGCGTAACACTCAGCCTCGCTGAGTGGCCGCAGCCTTCGCATGGGCAAACAGTACGCCGCCCTCCGGACGGTTCCTCCGCATCCAGGGCAGGATAGGTCTGTGGCTCCCGGGGCCAAAGAATTCCGCTACGCCATTGGCCTCGACCGCGCGGGTCGCGTCACGGCCGACGGCCGCGCGCCGCTCAACCTCGACCCGGCTTGGACGCCGGAGCATCTGGTCCTCGCCGGTCTCGTGCGTTGCACTCTGCAGAGCCTGCGCTTCCACTCCGATCTCGAAGGGATCGACTTCGTCGCGAGCGCAGCCGCCTCCGGGCTCGTGACCAGGCGTCCCGACGACGGGCGGTACGCATTCGTCGAGCTCGACGTCGAGCTCGACCTGGAGCTCGAGCCGGTGCCGCCGGGCGACGAGCTCGCCGCGCTGCTCGCCAAGGCCGAGCGGGACTGCTTCGTCAGCGCGTCGTTGAAGCCCTCACCGCGCTACCGCTGGCGGATCAACGGAAGAGCGCTCTAGCTTCGTTCGAGCGGCGACATCGTCAGGCCGCAGTCCCGGAGCTGCTGCCAGTAGTGCTCTGCGACTTCCTTGTGCCCTGACCAGACGATCGCGCGGCCGCTCGAGTGGATCCAGTCGGCAATGCGCAGGCCCTGGTCGTACGAGACCTCGGGTAGCGTCGACGCGAGCGCGGTGGCGACGCCCTGGAAGGTGTTGTGGTTGTCGTTCAGCACGATCACGTTCCACGGCGCACCGAGACCCGTTCCGGTTCCCTGGTCGATGCGCTCCTTCGTCGCGGGGGCCATACGGCAATCGTAGTAACGTCTCTCACGGTGTCCACCGTCACCTTCGACGTCGAGGCCGTCCGCGCACGGTACTCGGCACTACGCCAGCCGCTCGCCTTCTTCGACGGCCCCGGCGGGACGCAGGTGCCCGACGAGGTCATCGACGCCGTCTCGCGCTACTACCGCGAGTCGAATGCCAACGTCAGCGGCTCGTACGAGACGAGCCGCCGCACGGAGGCACTGGTGACCCAGGCTCGGCTGACCGCCGGCGAGTTCCTCGGCGCCGGCCCGGACGAGGTCATCTTCGGCGCGAACATGACGACACTCGCATTCGCGCTCACTCGCACCGCCGGACGCGAGTGGCGCAAGGGCGACGAGATCATCGTCACGAAGCTCGACCACGACGCAAACGTGTCGCCGTGGCTCGAGCTCGCCCACGACAGGGAGCTCGAGGTCCGCTTCGTCGACATCAACGACGACACCACGCTCGATCTCGCAGATCTCGAGCGGCAGTTGACCGATCGCACCCGCGTAGTCGCGTTCCCCGTCGCGTCGAATGCGGTCGGGACGCTTTCCGACGTCCGGCGGATCGTCGAGCTAGCGCACGACGCCGGCGCACTCGCATGGGCCGACGCTGTCCACTACGGGCCGCACGGGCCGATCGACGTCGGCGACTGGGGCGTAGACGTCCTGATCTGCTCTCCCTACAAGTTCTTCGGCCCCCACCTCGGCGTCGCGTTCGGGCGCACGGAGCTGCTCGAGAGCTGGCGCCCCTACAAAGTGAGGCCGGCGGCCGACACGCCGCTCGGCCACCGCTTTGAGACGGGGACGCTCGCGCACGAGCTGCTCGCCGGCTTCGTGGCCGCGGTCGAGTACATCGAGTCGATCAGCTGGGAGTCGATCCAGACACACGAGCGAACGCTCGGCGAGCGCTTGCTCGCCGGTCTGCCGGACAACGTCACGCTCTACGGGCTCCCGACAATGGAAGGCCGCGTCGCCACCTTCGCGTTCAACGTCGACGGCGTGCCGACACGCGAAGCCGCGACCCGATTGGGCCATGCCGGCTACGCCGTCTGGCAGGGCAACTACTACGCGGTCGAGGTAATGAAGCGGCTCGGCCTCGAGGACGGCGGCGGCGCCGTTCGTGCCGGAATCGTGCACTACAACACCGCCGACGAGGTCGACGGCCTGCTCGCGGCGATTTCGGCCCTTTCTGGGTGAAGCGGTCCCCGCTGGGGCTGCGATGGCGGCTGTCGGACCAGGCCATCACGCGGCGCGCGACGATGGCGCTCAGCCGCGATACGGCCCAGGCGGCCGCGAAGAGCAGGATGATAGTGAGGGCATTGAACATCTGTTACAACCTTTCCGTGAATCCAAGGTATCGACGGGGATCACGCTGTCACAAGCCCCCGCTGCGAATCTTTACCGCCGCTTGACTCAATGACCCCCGTCGAGCTCCTCCAGCGCCTCATCCGGTTCGACACGACGAATCCGCCGGGGAACGAAGCGGCCTGCGTCGAGTTCGTGCGCGACCTGCTGAAAGACGCGGGCGTCGAGAGCGAGCTCTACGCGAAGGACCCGTCGCGTCCGAATCTCGTCGCACGCGTGACCGGCAAGGGACAGAGCCGGACGCTCCTCCTCCAGGGCCACGTCGACGTCGTCACGACGACGGGCCAGGCATGGGCACGGCCGCCCTTCGGCGGCGACCTGGTGGACGGCGAGGTCTGGGGCCGCGGCGCCGTCGACATGAAGGGCGCGGTCGCGATGTACGTCTCGGCGTTCCTGCGCGCGGCACGGGGCGAGCTCGAGTTGCCGGGAGACGTTGTCCTCGTCGTCCTCAGTGACGAGGAGAACGGCGGCGACTACGGAGCCAAGTTCCTCGTCGACGAGCATCCCGAGCTGTTCGCCGGCATCCGGCACGCGCTGGGGGAGGCGGGCGGCATCTCACGGGTGATTGCCGGCAAGCGCTTCTATCCAATCCAGCTCGGCGAGAAGCAGATTTGCTGGCTGAAGGCGACGGTTCGCGGCCGCGGCGGCCACGGCGCCATGATCCACCGCGACGGGACGATGGCTCGACTCGCGCGGATGTTGCGCGACCTCGACCGTAAGCCACTCCCGATCCACGTCACGCCGATCGTGCGCGACATGATCGAGTCGATCGCGGCGCAGCTGCCGCGACCGAAGCGCGACCTCATACTGACGCTGCTCAAGCCGGGGATTGCGGACCGTGCACTCCCTCGCCTCGGCCCGAGGCTACGACCGATCGAGACGTTGCTGCGCAACACCGTCAACGCGACGATCGTGCGAGGTGGCGAGAAGGTGAATGTCATCCCGGCGGAGATCGAGCTCGAGCTCGACGGCCGCCTGCTACCCGGCTTCACGCCCGGCCAATTGATCGCCGAGCTCCACGAGATCATCGGCGACGACATCGAGGTCGACGTCGTCCGGCACGACGCAGGCCCCGCCGAGCCCGATCTCGAGCTCTTCGACATGCTCGGCGGCGTGCTGCGAGAGCTCGATCCCGAAGGGATTCCGATGCCGCTGCTCCAGGGCGGCGTGACGGACGCGCGCTTCTTCTCGCAGCTCGGCATCCAGACGTACGGCTTCATGCCGATGCGGCTCCCTGAGGATTTCCCGATCCTGGAGATCGTCCATGCCGCGGACGAGCGCGTCCCCGCTGCGGCGGTCGAGTTCGGAACCGAAGCGGTCTCGCGCGCCCTGCAGCGGTTCTAGCGCCAACCGCGGCTTGTGATGTGGTCTGCTGCACGGCCCCCCAAGCCCTCCTCCGTCTGTACTCGGCCGCTGCGCTTGCCTCGGTCCTACTTGCCGGGTGCGGCGGCGGAGACGCCAAGCCGAAGACCTTGCCGGGCGTCTCGACGCCCCTCGCGATGCTCGAGGGTGTGGACCAGGTTTACGCGACAGGAGCGGAGATCGACGGTCCCGCCGGACTCGCCTTCGACCAGAACGGCAATCTCTACGTCGTCGATCACGCCAACAACCGGGTCCGCAAGATCGACACCTCCGGCGTGATTACGACAGTCGTCGGAAGCGGCGGCCCTGTCGGAATGAATCGCGGTTCGTACGCTGGAGACGGCGAACAGGCCATCCGCGCAAGGTTGCAAAAACCGATCGGGCTGGTCATCGCTCCGGACCACACCTTCTACATCGCCGACCGTGACAACGACCGGATCCGCAAGCTCGGCGAAAACGGTGTCATAACGACGCTCGCGGGCAACGGCGCGCGCGGTTTCTCGGGCGACGTAGGCCCGACGAGGCGGGCGGCGCTCGACGAGCCCGAGACGATGGTCATCGACAAGCGGGGAAACCTCTACGTGTCCGTGGACGGAAGCCAGCGCGTTCGCAAGATCGACGCAGACGGTGTGATCCGAACGGTCGCGGGCGACGGAGCTCCGGACTCGACCGGGGACGGGGGCCCAGCCACTCAGGCGTCCTTGCATACGTATGGCCTGGCCCTCGACAAGCAAGAGAATCTGTACGTGTCGGAGTTGGAAGGCTGCCGCGTCAGCAGGATCGACCGGGGCGGGGTGATCACGACGGTCGCCGGGACAGGAGTGTGCGAGTTTTCGGGCGACGACGGTCCCGCCGTCAAGGCTGGGCCTGCTGGGCCGTCGGGCCTGGCGATCGACAGGAACGGCAATCTCTATGTGGCGGACGGCACCCGGGTGCGAAAGATCGGTCGCAACGGCATGATCACCACGGTCGCAGGCGAGCGCGCGTAAACACCCCTGTCTCGGTAGCATCGCCGGGGTCGTGAGCACCTACAACCTCGAGAGACTCGACAACGGACTGCGGATCCTGACCGCGCCGATGGATTCTGCCCAGTCGGTCACCTGCGCGATCATGCTCGCGGCCGGCTCGCGTTACGAGACGCCGGATACGAACGGCATCGCGCACTTCGCGGAGCACATGTTCTTCAAAGGGACGGATCGGCGGCCAACGGCGCGCGACATCTCCATGGAGATCGACGCGATCGGCGGCGAGTTCAACGCCTTCACCGGCAAGGAGTACACGGGCTACTACGTCAAGTGCGCCGCGGAGTCGCGGGATATCGCGCTTGACGTCCTGGTGGACATGCTGCGGAACTCGAAGTTCGACCCCGACGAGATCGAGCGCGAGAAGGGCGTGATCATCGAGGAGATGAACATGTACTACGACACGCCGCGCGACTTCATCGGCGGTGTGTACGAGGATCTCCTCTACGGCGACCAGCCGCTCGGCTGGGACATCATCGGCCACAAGGAGACGATCCGGAACGCGAAGCGTGACACGTTCAACGGCTACGTCGATCATTGGTACAGGCCGTCGCGCATGGTCATCGGCGTCGGCGGCAAGGTCGGCGACGATCTGCACGACCGAGCGCAGGAGCTGCTCGGCGACATGCCGGCGGCGGAGACCGGCCAGCCGGAGCCGGTCAAGGTCGAGCTGCACGACCGCCCGCACGTCAAGGTGCACACGAAGGCTTCTGACCAGGCGCACATCTGCATCGGAGTGCACAGCTATCCGCTCGAGCATCCGGACCGGTACGCGCTGCAGGTCCTCTCTATGGTGCTCGGCGGCGGTATGTCGTCACGCCTCTTCACCGAGGTGCGTGAGCGGCGCGGCCTGGCGTACTACGTCTACGGCCTCAACCACAGCTACACCGACGCCGGATCTCTCTACGCACAGGCGGGTGTGGACATCAACCGCATCGACGATGCCGTGTCGACCGTTGCCGGTGAGCTACAGAAGATCGCGACGGAGCCGGTCCCGACCGACGAGCTCGAGAAAGCGAAGAGCTTCGCAAAGGGTCGATTCGTGCTCCAGCTCGAGACCTCGCAAGGTCTGATCATGTTCGGCCTGCGCCGCGAAGTGCTCGAGAGCAGGACGCCGGATCCTGAGGAGATCCTCGAGGCGATCGGCAAAGTGACCGCTGAGGACGTCAGTCGCGTGGCGCAGGACGTGATCGCGAAACAGGGACTGAACCTCGCGGTGATCGGCCCGTTCGACGATCCCGCGCGCTTCGAAAAGCTGCTCGCCTAGCTTCGATCAGGGCCTGAGCGGCAGAAAGACGGCGTGAGAATCGCTCTGACCGCGCTACCGTCCGGTCGCCGTCACCGTGGCAGCCGGCGGCGGCGGCGCCAAATCGGCTGCTACGACGACTGTGACGACGGTCGCCGCGACGGCCACGGACGCCACCGAGACCTGGTCGGTGACCACGCACGGCCGGTTCCATTACCCGCCGGTGATCGTCAACAACTTCATGCGGAGCTGCACGAAGACACGCAACGGAAGAGAGGCGTATTGCTCGTGCACGCTCGACGAGCTGTCGAACGACGTTTCGAGCCAGGACTTCACCCGAATCGGGCTCGCGGGCGGCAGCTTTCCCCCGAGGATCCGGCGACAAGCAGCCGTCGCCTGCGCCGACAAGTTGTAGTGGCTAGTCCTCCGAGGCGTCGGCCGTCGCGCGTTCCTTGATCTCCTCGACGACAGTCGGATCGGCCAGAGTCGTCGTGTCGCCGAGGGCGCGATTCTCCGCGACATCGCGGAGCAGACGGCGCATGATCTTGCCGCTGCGCGTCTTTGGAAGCTCCGGTGTGAAAACGATGTTCGCCGGCTTCGCGATCGGGCCGATCTTCTTCGCAACGTGGTCCCGCAGTTCCTCGAGCATCTCGATGCTGCCCTCCTCGTCCCCCTTGAGCGTCACGTAGGCGACGATCGCCTGGCCCGTCCGCTCATCGGCCCGGCCGCAGACGGCGGCTTCGGCGACCTTCTGGTGATCGACGAGCGCGCTCTCGACCTCGATTGTCGAGATGCGATGGCCGGAGATGTTCATGACGTCGTCCACGCGCCCGAGGAGCCAGTAGTCCCCGTCCTCGTCGATGCGCGCCCCGTCGCCGGCGAAGTAGACGTCTTCGTACTTCGACCAGTACGTGTCACGGAAACGCTTGTCGTCCTTGTAGATCCCGCGCAACATCGCGGGCCACGGCCGGTCGAGCACGAGGTAGCCGCCACCGCCTGGGGCGACTTGCTCGCCGCTTTCGCTGAAGACCGCCGCTGCGACACCGGGAAAGGGCTTCGTGGCCGAGCCCGGCTTCGTCGTCGTGACACCGGGAAGCGGCGTGATCATGATCATCCCCGTCTCGGTCTGCCACCAGGTGTCGACGACGGGGGTGCGGTTGCCGCCGATGTGCTCGCGGTACCAGATCCAGGCCTCGGGATTGATCGGCTCGCCGACGCTGCCCAGGAGGCGGAGTGACGAAAGGTCGTGCCGTGCGGCATGTTCAGGCCCCCACTTCATATGGGAGCGGATCGCCGTCGGGGCCGTGTAGAGGATGTCGATCTTGTAGCGCTCGATGATCTCCCACCAGCGCTCTGCGTTCGGATAGTTCGGAACGCCTTCGAAGATCACACCGGTCGTGGCGTTCGCAAGCGGGCCGTAGACGATGTAGCTATGACCGGTGACCCAGCCCACGTCTGCGGCGCACCAGTACACCGAGTCGGGTTTGACGTCGAAGATGTAGTTGTGCGTCGTCGCAACTCCCACGAGGTACCCGGCGGTGGTGTGCACGATCCCCTTGGGCTTCGCGGTGGTGCCCGACGTGTACAGGAGATACAGAAGATCCTCCGCATCCATCGGCTCGCACGGAGCGGAGGCCGGATCGTCGCTCTTTCCTTTCGTGAGCGCGTCCCACCAGGCGTCGCGCGCTTCGTCAAACGCGACTTCGCCCCCGGTGCGGCGGTGCACGACGACCTTCCGCACCGTCGGTGACTGCGCGACGGCTACGTCCGCGTTCCGCTTGAGCGGCACCTTCTTGCCGGCCCGCCACCCTTCGTCCTGGGTGATCAGCAACTCGCACTCCATGTCGTTCAGACGGTCGGACAGCGCCTCGGCGGAGAAGCCGCCGAAGACGACTGTATGCGGCGCGCCGAGACGCGCGCACGCGAGCATGGCGACCGGAAGCTCCGGGACCATGCTCATGTAGATCCCGACCGCCGTTCCTTTCTTCACGCCCAGCCCCTTGAGCGCGTTCGCGAAGCGGACGACGTCGCGCTGCAGATCGGCGAACGTGATCGTGCGGCGCTCGTCCTCGGGCTCGCCTTCCCAGTAGTACGCGACCTTGTCGCCATTGCCCGCCTCGACGTGCCTGTCGACGCAGTTGAAGCAGACGTTCAGCTTGCCGCCGAGGTACCACTTGGCGTACGGCGGCTCCCACTCGTAGAGCTTCGCGAAGGGCTCGAACCACGTGACGCGCTCGCGGCCCTCGGTCTCCCAGAACTCCTCCCAGTCGCGCTCGTAGATGTCCGGCTGGGCGTTGGCCTGGCGTGCGAACTCGGGATCGGGTTCGTACCGACGCTCCTCGAGGAGCATCGTGTCGATGGTGTTCGTCAGTGGTCGGGTCGGTTCCATTGGTGGATGCCTGGGTCGCGAGCACCAAGCCACGGAAGGACGCAGGGAGTGCCCGGGCTGGACAGCCCGGGTGCGACTGAGGATGCCCCGTGGCGCCGCGTGATCGCGGGCCAGGCGCCGCCGAATGGGGCCGATCCGACCACTAGGGAGTGAGGTCGTACGGGTAATCCGTGATGACCTCGTAGCCGTCCTTCGTGACGAGGACGAGGTCCTCGAGGCGAAGGCCGCCGTACCCGGAGCGGTAGAGCCCGGGCTCGATCGTGATCACGTCACCCGGAACGAGATCCTGGCCGGTCCGCCCCATGTTCGGCAGCTCGTGCACCTCGAGGCCGACTCCGTGACCGAGACCATGGAAGAACCCGTCCTCCAAAACCTCGCCGGGATCCTTGTTGAGCTGCGTCTTGTAACCGGCGTCGTGAAAGATCTCGCAGACTCCCTCGTAAAGAGCACGACCGTTCACGCCCGGCTTGACGCCGGCTGTCGAAGACTCGAGCGCCTGCTTCACGAGCCGGTACCACTCCTTCACCTCGTCGGTCGGTTCGCCCACGACGTAGGTCCGCGTCATGTCCGCGTAGCAGCCCGTTGCCTTGTCCTTCGGGAAGAGGTCGAACACGATCGGCTCGTTCGGAAGGATCTGGCCCGAGCCCATGTTGTGCCCGACGGCCGTCTGTGGGCCGTGCGCGACGATCATGTCGCTCCCCTCCACCTCGTGGTCGGCGAACACGCCCTCGATCACGCGCTTCAGCCGTTCGCTCGTGAGCGGTTCCCCGTCGACTTCGAGACCGGCGCCGTTCGGCTGTGCGCGGCGCAGCAGCTCGCGTGATGCGTCGAGTGCCGCCTCGCACGCCTTCTGAGCATTGCGGATGCCGCGCAGCTCGGTCTCGTTCTTCGCGCGGCGTCGGTTGTCGAAGAGGTCGCGGTCGACGACGAGCTCGATCCCGTTCGCACGCAGGTGGTCGGCCAGCCCGACCGGGAAAGTCTCCGGCACGGTCGCGTGCTCGATGCCGAGCTCCCGGCAGCCCCGCAGCACGAGCTCGTTCTGGATCTCCCAGCCCTGGAGGCCCTGCGAGAAGAGCTCGTCGGCGTTCAGCTGCTCGAGCGGGACGATCTCGACTTCGGGGGCTTCCTCGCGGACCCGGGGGATCTCGAGCGAGTGCAAGACGGCGACGCGGCGATCGCCCTTCTCGACGTAGAGAAAGCTGTCGGGGACCGGGACCGGCACCTCGTGCCGGAGCTCCGGGTTGCGGACGCTGTCGCCGTAGATCAGGACGTCGGGCACGGGCGGATCCTAACCGCCCAGCTACTTCGGACATGTGCCAGGGACTTTCCCTGGCACATGTCCGCGAAGGCCATGGAGCGATGCATAGACTTCGAAGGGTGAACGACGCGCTGCAGCGTGCCCAGCTGCTGATGGCGAAGTGGGACGACGAGCTGCGCCAGGAGCTGCCCGAGGGCGCCGACATCTTCGACGCCCACACACACCTCGGCAACGACATCGACGGCATGGCCGGGGTCTACGAGGACCTAGAGGGCGGGATGGACAAGTACGGCATCTCGCGCTGCTTCATGTTCTGCCTCGACGAGCCGGACCGGCATCCGGGTTTCCGGGCCGGCAACGACCGCACGATGGAGTTCGCCGAGCGCTCGAACGGCCGGATGATCCCGTTCGTCCGCCTCGACCTCGCGGAGGACCCGATCGGCGAGGCGAAACGCGTCCTCGACCGTGGTGCACGCGGCATCAAGCTTCATCCCCGCGCGCAGAAGTTCCTCCTGAACGACGAGCGCCTGTCGCCGATCTTCGAGCTCGCCGCCGAACGCAAGGTGCCGATCCTCATCCACGGGGGGCGCGGGCTTCCCCCGATCGCAGACGACCTGGCGCGCGTCGTCGATCGCTACCCCGAAGCGCAGCTGATCGTCGCGCACGCGGGCATCGCCGACCTGGCAGCACTCGCGGACCGGCTCGGCGGCAAAGCGGGAGTCTTCTTCGACACGTCGGTCTGGAGCCCGCTCGACCTGCTCGGCCTCTACCGGCTCGTCGGGCCCGAGCAGGTCGTCTACGCCTCCGACTATCCGTACGGACAGCAGCCCGCCTCACTGCTGATCGCTTTGCGCACCGCGCGGCTCGCCCAGTTGAACGAGGAACAGGTTCGCGGAGTGCTTGCGGGCAATGCCAACCGCATCGCGGACGGCGGCCCGCCAATCGAGCCGTCGGCGCCCAAGGGCAGCGACACGTTCTCCCAGCCGATGGCGCTCGCACGCATCCACCAGTACCTCTCGATGGCGACACCACTCCTCTGGACCCGGCAGCCGGACAACGTCGGGGTCCTCGGCCTCGCACTGAACGCATGCGACGATCGAGCCAACGGTCACCGCGAAGCGCTCGAGCAGATCCGCGAATTGTTGACCGCCGCGCAGGCGATGTGGTTGACCTTGCCCGCAGACGGGGACGAGCAGGACCGCATGGCGCACACGAGAGCCACCTTCCGGCTGATCCACCTCGCCGACATCGTGGCGGTGACGACCCCTGCCTGAGCTCCGGATCAACGGGGATGCGTATTCCGTCGACGCGCCCGTCGGGCGCTCCCTTGCCCAGGTCCTGCGCGAAGACCTCGGGCTCACCGGCACGAAGGTCGCGTGCGGCGAAGGGCACTGCGGTGCGTGCACCGTCCAGCTCGACGGCGTTCCGACGCTCTCGTGCATCACGCTCGTGCACACGGTCGGCGAGCGCGAGGTGACGACGATCGAAGGTCTCCGCGATCACCCGCTGATCGCCGCGTTCGTTCGTGCCGACGCCGTTCAGTGCGGCTTCTGCACCCCGGGACAGGTCGTGTCGGCGGCGGCGCTCGTCGGAGCAAACCCGAGCCCGTCACACGACGAGATCCTGCATGCGATGTCCGGCAACATCTGCCGTTGCGGCACCTATCCGAAGATCGAGGAGGCCATCACCACGTGGCAAGACTGATCCGCACCGAAAAAGAAGTCGAGGGCCGCTACGAAGAAGTCTGGATCGTCGTAGACGAGGACGCGCTCGACCAGTGGCCGCCGGGACCCCTCACGACCGTCGGTCGAAGCGTTCCCCGTGTGGACGGCACCGACAAGGCACGAGGCAACGCGATGTACACAGCGGACGTCCAGCTCCCGGGGATGCTGCAGACGGCGGTGCTTCGGAGCCCCTACGCGCGCGCGCGCGTCACGTCGATCGACCTCGAACCGGCGCGGAACGCGAAGGGAGTGCGCGGCGTCGTCGGCCCCCCGGACCTCGATGCGCTCACCGACGAGCCCGGGTACGTCGGGCATGCGGTTGCGGCCGTCGCGGCCGAGACCTTCGGGCAGGCCCAGGCAGCTCTGGAGCAGATCGACGTTCAGTGGGAAGTGCTCGAGCCGCTGCTCGATCCCGACGAGGCGGTGCGACAGGAGTCGTTCGTCTCCGACGTCGCGCATTACGAGCGCGGTGACTTCGAACGCGGGATCGCCGAGGCCGACGTGGTCGTCGAGGCGGACTACAGGACACAGGTCGTGCTGCACAACTCGATGGAGACGCACCAGGCCGTTTGCCACTGGGAGGACGACGGGATCACCATCTACATCTCGACGCAGTACATCTGGGGCATCCGGAGCGCGATGGCGGGCCAGCTCGGCCTGGCGGAGGACAAGGTTCGAGTCGTGTGCCACGCGATGGGCGGCGGCTTCGGAGCGAAGAACGGCCCGGGCGACTACACGCCGATCGCGGCAGAGCTCGCGAAGCGCACGGGGCGCCCGGTCAAGTGCGCGTTGACTCGCCGGGAGGAGAACGTCGCAGCGGGCAACCGCAACGCGACGATCCAGAGGCTGACGGCCGCCGCGAAGTCCGACGGGACGCTCGTGGCGCTCGGCGGCGACTTCGTCAACGCCGTCGGACACTCCGGTTGGTCGGCCACGACGGAAGGGCCGATGAAGATGCTCTACGCGTGCGACAACGTGCGCACGACGCAATACCCCGCGAAGCTCAACTTGCCGCCGATGGCGGCCTTCCGTGCGCCGGGCTTCGTCGAAGGCACGTTCGCGCTCGAGTGCCTGCTCGACGAGGTCGCGGCGAAGCTGGACATCGACCCGCTCGAGCTACGGCGTCGCAACTACGCCGACTCCGACCGCCCCGACGACCGGCCGTTCTCGTCGAAGAACCTCGCCGAATGCTACCGCCGCGCAGAGCCGCACTGGGCGAAACGGGACGAGGTCCGTGCTCGTAGCAAGGCACCTTGGAAGCACGGCATCGGCCTCGCCTCGCAGATCTGGTACGGAGGCGGCGGCCCACCCTCGTACGCCTGGATTCGCGTCGGCTCCGACGGTCACGCGCAGGTCGTCACGGCCATGCAGGACATCGGCACGGGCACGCGCACCGCGATGGGGCAGATCGCGGCGGAGGAGCTCGGGATTCCCTTCGAGCACGTGCAGGTGTCGCTCGGCGATTCTGCGCGCGGGCCGTTCGCGTCGATCTCCGCAGGCTCGTCGACCGTGCCGTCGATGGGGCCTGCGGTCAGGTCCGCCGCTGCGGATGCCAAGCGGCAGATCATCGAGATCGCCGCGCAGAGGTTCCATCTCGAGGAGCGCGTGCTCGATCTCCGCGACGGGCAGATCGTCTCCGCCGACGGTGGCTCGTGGCCGCTCACCGAGATCACGGGCCTGCTGGAGAGCGGCCAGATCCTCGGCAAAGGCGCGCGCGGGCCCAATCCCGCGGGCATGCAGGTGCTGACGTTCGGCGTCCAGATCGCAGAGGTCGCGGTCGACGTTGAAACCGGCGAAGTTCGCGTCGACAAGATCGTCGCGATCCACGACGTCGGGCGCGTGATCAACGCTCTCGGTGCGCAGAGCCAGGTCGAGGGCGGGATCATCCAAGGAATCGGCCATACGCTCTCGGAGGAGCGCATCGTCGACCCGACGACGGGCTCCATCCTCACCCGCACGCTGGACGCGTACCGGATGCCGACCATCGCAGACGTCCCCGAGATCGTCACCGACCTCGTCGACGTGCCGGATCCGCACCTCACGAACCTCGGGTCGAAAGGTCTCGGCGAGCCGCCGATCATCCCGACCGCAGCGGCGATCGCCAATGCGATCCGCGATGCGACGGGCGCCGAGATCCGTTCGCTGCCGATCACTCGTGAAGAGATGCTCCGCGCGCTACACGAGGCCGAAGCTCGCGAGAAGGAGCGTCGTGGAGCTCCTGCAGCCGTCTAGCACCGAAGAGGCGATCGGCGCGCTCGGAAACGGCTCGCGGGCGCTCGCGGGGGGAACGGAGCTCGTCCCGCTCCTCCGCGACGGGCTCGTGAAGGCCGAGACGCTCGTGCACATCAGCCACGTCGTCCCGCGCGGGATCGAGGGAAACCGGGTCGGGGCAGGCACGACGCTCGCAGAGCTCGAGGTCGATCCGCAGATCCCGCAGGTCCTCCGTGAGGCGTGCAGCCAGGCGGCGTCGCCGCAGTTGCGCTCCATGGGGACGATCGGCGGCAACCTCCTGCAAGCAACGCGCTGCTGGTACTGGCGGCTCGGCTTCGACTGCTGGCTGCACGGCGGCGAGACCTGCTTCGCGAAGGACGGCGCGCACCGCGAGCATGCGGTGTTCGGCAACGGGCAGTGCGCATCTGCGCATCCATCCGACATCGCCGCCGCGCTCGTCGCTCTCGGTGCGACGTTGCGCACGACGCAACGCCGGCTTGCCGTCGCGGATCTCTACCGGTTGCCGACGACCGAGAACCGTGACGTGACGACGCTTGCACCGGACGAGCTGATCCTGGAGCTCGACGTCCCGACACCGGAAGCGTCGACGTACCTCAAGGCGATGGATCGCCGGAAGTGGTCGTTCCCGATCGTGGGCGTTGCCGCCGCACGGTTCGACGGCGAGGTCCGACTCGCGCTCGCCGGGGTAGCCCCGATCCCCTGGAAGCTCGACTCTCCCGCAGCTCTCGAGGACGCAACGCCTCTTGCCGGCACGGCCTACAAGGTCGAGATCGCCGGCGCCCTCGTCCGCCGCGCGCTGGCGGAGATCGCCCTGACGCCGAAAAGTCCGGCTCGCGCTAAGCGCGAGCCATGATGACTTTCCGGCGATATCTCCGACGGCGTGAATAGGCCGCGACGGGCAAAGCCCGCCGCAGCGGCGATCCTCGGGGTGGCAATCCTCGTCCTCGCCGGCTGCGGCGGCCGACAGGACAAGAAGCAACGAACCGAGTCGCCATGTCCGACGACCGGGAAGCAGGTGACGTTCCCCCTGCTTTCCGAGTCGACGCCGTACACGGTCGACGTGCTGACGAACTTCGGCTCCTTCGACATCCGCCTCGACGTCGAGGACTCGCCCTGCACGACCTCGTCTTTCGCCGCACTCGTGCGCAAGAAGTTCTTCGACGGGACGCGCTTTCACCGGATCATCCCGGGCTTCGTGATCCAGGGAGGTGACCCCACGGCGACCGGCCGCGGGGGGCCTGGGTACAGCGTCGTTGACCGCCCACCGGCCAATTCCCTCTACACGAAGGGCGTGGTGGCGATGGCGAAGGCTGAGACCGAGCCTCCGGGGACGGCGGGCAGCCAGTTCTTCGTCGTCACCGGCCACGATGCGGGCCTACCGCCCGACTACGCGATCCTCGGCGTCGTCACGACGGGCCTTCCCGTCGTCGAGAAGATCGGACGACTGGGTAATCGCGTCACGGAGAAACCGACGAAGAAGGTCGTCGTGCTCCGCATGCTCGTCACGCCGTAGCCTGGAGACATGATCGTCGCCGTCGTGCTCGCGGCCGGAGCATCGACTCGCTTCGGCTCGCCGAAGCAGGCCGTCCTGCTCGACCCGGTCCTCGGACAAGTGCGCGCCAGCACGTCGATCGACGACGTCTTGGTGGTGCTCGGCGCCCACGACGTCGAAACGAATGCGAACACCGTGCGGTGCCCCGAATGGGAGCGAGGGCCCGGCGCCTCGCTCCGCTGCGGCCTTGCTGCCCTGGGGGAGGACGTCGAGGCTGCCGTGGTCGTCCTCGGCGACGGCCCCGACCTGGATCCTCGGGCGATCGACCGGGTGGTCGGCGCCTGGCGTGAGGGTGGCGGCGACCGTGTGGCGGCCACCTACGAGGACGTGCGCCTCCATCCCGTGCTCCTCGATCGCAGTGCCTGGGGCACCGTGCCCGACGAGGGCCTGCGCGGTCTCCCGGCAGAGCTCGTGCCCTGTGACGACCTCAAATCTCCAGGAGATGTGGATTTTGCCGATGAATCGGAAGGATGGCCGCCCCCGAACGAAGAATGACACACGGCATGGAGCTCGTTCACCAACTCGAGCCGAACGGCGAGGAATCGCCGCTCGCCCGCGCGCGCCTACACCGCCAGCTGACCGTCGAGGAGACGGCGAAGCGCGCAGGAATCACACCCGAGGAAGTGCACTGGCTCGAAGAGGGCCGCGTGTACCGCTTCCCGCGGCCAGACGACGCGCTGATCGCGACCGCGCTACGCAACAGCCCCTAAGGCCTCGGGAACCGCGAAGCTCGTGAGCTGGCGGGTCTGCCGGTGCCCCCGCAACCGATCGATCGCAACCCGATCCCCCGGCTGCTCGTCATCGGCGGTGTCGTGATCGCGCTCGCCGTCTTCGCAGCGCTCCTCTTCATTCCCCGCTCGGGAGGAAGAGAGGCGCAGGCGGGCGCAGACATTCTACCGCCGCCGTGGCGCATCTCGGTGAACGTCCTGAACGGCAGCGGCGACACCAACTACACACGTCAGGTCGCGAGCCGCATCGCCGCCTTCGGGTACACGATCAAGAAGGTCGCTCGCGCAGACAACTTCACCTATCTGCAGACAGCGGTGTACTTCCCACCGAAGTGCCAAAGTGTCGCCCTCCGGCTCGCGAAACACCTCGGCGTGGCGACGAAATCGCTTCCCGGCGGCACAGCCGCCTGTCAGCTCTACGTCATCGTCGGGCCCGCCCGGAGTCCCGGCGAATGATCGCCGCCACGACGGGCTTTGCCCGGCGTGGCCGCTACGGCTATCGGAGAGCGGATCGGCGCAAAGTCATCATGGCTCGCGCGTAGCGCAAGCCGGACTTTGCGACGTTACTGCAGCGGAGTGCGCAGGCTGGCGAGCTTCGCCTTGAGCTCGACGGGCATGGGCTCCTGCACTGCCTGGTGCACGAACTGACGCAGCCTCTCCTCGAAGCGGTATCGCTTCCTGCAGTACGTGCACTCGTCAAGGTGCGTCTCGGCCTCCGCCCGCTCTGCGTCGGTCAGGACGCGGTCCATGTACGGCTGCATCATCTCCTCGCAGTGCGCGCAGGGGTCGTACGCCGTCATTCTCCGTCGCCGCCCACTGCAGACTCGGCCATGGCCTGCTTGAGGATACGCCGACCGCGGTGCAGGCGCGACATCACGGTACCGATCGGGATGTCGAGGATCTGCGCAGCGTCTGCATAGGTGAAGTCACCGATGTCCACGAGAACGACGACGTCGCGGAAGTCGTGCGGGACCTCGGAGAGAGCACCGACGACATCGTTCTGCGACAACCGCTCGACCACGCGGTCCTCGTCACTTGCCCCATCGCCTGCAGCCTCGAGCTTGTTGTACAGAAAGTAGTCTCCTTCCTCGAGTGGTTGCAGGTCCGGTGTGCGTTGACGCTTGCGTCCCCGATCGATGTTGAGGTTCGTGAGAATGCGGAGGAGCCACGCACGAAGGTTCGTACCCGGCTGGAAGGAGCGCCAGCTGCGGAACGCCCGGGCGTAGGTCTCTTGCATGAGGTCTTCCGCCTCTTCGCGTGAACCGACGAGGTGGCGGGCCACCCGATAGACCTGATCCGACAGTGCAAGAGCGTCCTCCTCGAAACGCACGCGATTGCGCGCATCTGTTGCCAGTTGCCTAGCGTCGGGCTCCCGCGTCGTCTCGCTCATGTCGGGCCACCCTACCAAGGCGTTCCTGGCGTAAACGTACGGTTAACCCCATGCATTCCGGGCGCATGGAAAGCGGTGAGTCAGATCGATTCGAGCTCGCGGAAGCCACCGCGAGCCATCGCCTCGAGCAGCGCCTCGCGCGACGTCCGTTCGTCGTCCCAGGTCACCGTGACGTGACCGAGCAGGTTCGCGTTCGCGGCTTCGAGGCCTTCGTGGCCTTCGAGCATCTTCGCGAGCCTCATCACACAGCGCTCGCAACGGACGCCGTTCACCTGAATGGTCTCGGTGACGAGTGGCACGCCGTTACGGTACCGAGCGCTCGACCAGGTCCGCGCAGACAGCGTGCAACCCGTTCGCACGGCCGACCTCGAGCTGCCGGTCGGCCTCGCACGTCTGGGGATCGAAACCGTCGAGCGGAACGGGAAGCTCGCGGGCCAATTCGGCAACGGTGAGAGCCACGTTCCGATCCGGGTGAATCAGCTTGCCGTGCGGGCCGAAGCGCGACGCGGCCCAGCGGTTCTGGTCGTACACACCGCGTTCACTCGGGTCGCACTCGCGAGGCGGTGCGTCGAGCGCCCATTCGCAGAGCGCCCGTACGTAGCGCACGAGCGCCGCCGCGCTCTGGATGGACGTGGCCTGGTCGGGAGCGCGGACCTCGAGCGTGCCGAAGCGTGGATGCAGACGGATGTCCCACCAGAAGCTCGTGTAGTCGCTCGCGATTCCGGACTCGGCCATCCGTTCGATGAAGCGCTCCCACTCCGCGTACTCACGAAAGGCCGGCGGTGCACCGTGACGCGGCAGCAACCCGATGACCTCTGCGCGGATCGAGAGCATTCCGGTGTCCCGGCCTTCGAAGTAAGGCGAGTTCGCCGACAGGGCCAGCACGACGGGTAACCACGGCATGATCGTCTCCATGACCCGAAAGGCAGCGTTGGCATCCGGCATGCCGACGTGAACGTGCAGGCCGCTGACACCCTGGCGCCGGGCGGACGGGCCTGCGTACTCGACGAACTCGCGGTAACGCTCGACCGGCGCGATCTCCTGTTCCGATGGGATGCTCGTCGGATACGAGCCGGCGGCCGCGACGCTGTGACCGTTGCGCTCGGCTATCTCCCGCGCTGCGCGCCGTAACTCGACGAGGCGCTCGATCGCCTCGTTGGCGTTCTCACTCGTCTCCGTCGCGAGCTCGACGACCGACGCGTGCAACTCGGTCTTCAGCGCGCCGGGCAGACTGCGCTCGGCTGCGCCTGCAACCAACGACTCGACAGCGGGCACGAGGTCGAGTGTCTCCGCATCGAGGATCCAGAGCTCCTCCTCGACCCCGACGGTCAGGGAGCGCCCGAAGTTCTGTTCGATCAACTCGCTCTGACGCCGTGGACCGGGCCGCCGGCCGCTTCCCACGCGTAGTAGGACGCACTCGGGCCGTACGAATGCTCGTACTCCTGGATGCGCGGATTGCGGCCGACCTCCTTCGCGCGCTGTGCGTGATGAAGGAGGTTCGGATCGTCCGGTTGCTCCCACACGAGGATCAGGTGAGCGGCCGTCATGAAGCCTGCGACGAACGTGCAGCCCGAAGCCGGACAGGGGAAGGGATTCGTCCGGACGCAGAACCAGCCGCTGTGGTCTGTCTCCTCGCCTCGCCAGAGCTCCTCCTGCCAGCTCACCTCCCCCTCGGCGAAGACGGCGTGCCCCGGCTCGATGCGGCCCTGCTCCACCGCGAAAAGGCTACCCGTCTGGACCGAGCGTCTTTCGGGCACTCTAGGATCGGGGTCCGGCAGCCTGGCCCGCAGCCGCAGTCGGGCCAGGCGTAGGGCGCGCTTCATCGCGCGCCCACCGGGCCCCTTGTAACGGCGCGGTAGAGGTGGCAGACCTTGCGAGGATGACCGTTTCCTTCTCGAGCCTCGCCATCGTCTCGGCCGTGGCGTTTGCCGCGCCGCTCGCGCTCGGCCTGGCGCCGTCGCTCCGACTGCCGGCGGTAGTCCTCGAGATCGTGCTCGGGATCGCCGTCGGCCCCGCGGGCCTCGGGTGGGTGCAGGTCGACCGGCCGGTCGAAGTCATGTCACTCCTCGGACTCGCGTTTCTGCTCCTGCTCGCCGGGCTCGAGGTCGACTTCGACCGCTTGCGCGGAAGGTTGTTGCGCGTCACCGCTTTCGGTTTCGTGTTGTCGTTCGCAATCGCCCTCGCTGCTGGGTTCGTACTGGACGTTGCAGGCGTGACCGGTGCGCCGTTGCTGATAGCGATCATGCTCTCGGCTACGTCGCTGGGAGTCGTGATTCCGGTACTGAAGGATTCCGGCGAGGCGTCGACGACCTTCGGCCAGGTCGTGATCGCAGCCGCGTCGATCGCCGACATCGCCACAATCGTCCTGCTGTCCCTCTTCTTTTCGGAGAAATCGACCGGGATCGGCGCCAAGCTCGTGCTGCTCGGCGGCTTCGGCGCCCTCGTGGTGGCGATCGGAATCGCCGTCACCGGCGCGGAACGCTCGATGCGGCTCACGGATACGTTGCTCCGCCTACAGGACACGGCACAGATTCGCGTTCGCGGTGCGTTCTGCTGCTCGCAGTGTTCGTCGTCCTCGCCGAGAAACTCGGTCTCGAGGCGATCCTCGGCGCTTTCTTGGCCGGAGCTGTGCTCAAGCTCGTCGACCGCGACGGGGCGATGACCCATCCGCAATTCCACGGCAAGCTCGAGGCAGCGGGCTTCGGCATCTTCGTGCCGTTCTTCTTCGTGACGAGTGGCGTGCGATTCGATCTGCATGCTCTGTTCGCCAGTGGTTCCACACTGACGCGAGTCCCGATCTTCCTCGTCGCGCTGCTCGCAGCGCGCGGCCTGCCTGCTCTGCTTTATCGCGATCTCGTGCAGGGCCCGAAGAAGAGCGCGGCCGCCGGGCTGCTGCAGGCAACGTCGCTCGGATTCTTCGTCGTCGCGGGCCAGATCGGGATGGAGCTCGATTTGATCAGCCGCGCGACCGGTGCGGCGCTGATTGCGGCGGGCCTGCTCTCCGTCCTGCTCTTTCCGCTCGGCGCCCTCGGGTTGCTCCGCCGCGAGGACGGTTCAGACCACGTCCGCGCGCTCGAGCCCGAGCCGCTCGGCTAGCCAGGCGGCCTGCGAGCCGCGCTCCTGCTCGTAGCCTCTAGAGCCGTCGCGCAACTCCGCAGCGCGGGCCGCAGCGAAGGCGCCAAGCGGGACGCGTCCCCCGACGACGTGTCGACCCACATCCGCGACGTAGCCGGAAAGGATCGGGAGAGAGCCCACCCGTTCTCGCGTCCGCCGCAAGCATGCGAGGCCGAACTCGCGGAGAAGGACCGCGTTCCACGACTCGACACGGCGCACGAGGCGGCCGCGAGGCGCAACGAGCTTCCGCGCCTGCTCGAGGACCTCTCCGCCGAGCTCGATCTCCCACAGCTCGGTGTCGAGCCAGATCGGCAAATGGTGGACGCTGCAGGCATGGACACCGTGGCGACACGGGTCGATGCCGCCGGCGTCGACCCATTCGCCCACGGGCCACCCGAAGCCGGTGAACGGCGCGATCCGGCCGGAGGAGAGAAACTTGTAGGCGATCACGATCCCCGCCACCCACGGAACGCCTCTAGCAGCCGCTCCTCGAGCGCGGGCGGCAACTCCAGAGAGACATGCCCCGCAAGGACGATCGTTGCGCGCATCTGCTCGAGGTAGTTGCTGCAGCCGTCGCAGAAGACGAGGTGCTCCTCAAAGCGCTCACGGTCGAGTGGATCGAGGACGTCGTCGAGGTAGGCCGTCATCAGCTCGACGACCTCCTGACACGCAAGCTCCCGGTCTAGCCTCATCTCATGTACTCCTCGAGTGCGCTTCGCACCTTCGCCCGTGCGCGGTGTAGAAGCACCCGTTGGTTCGTCTCCGACAAGTCCAAAGAGTTACAAACCTCCTCGGAAGTGAAGCCCTGGATGTCCCGCATCGTGATGACGGCCCGCTGGGCCGGTGGCAATCGGTCGATCTCGCGCGCCACCATCTCCAGGGTCTCCTGGCCGAGCAGTTGCCCTTCGGGCGCCCAGCTCTGGGGCGGCACGCTCCAGTGACCCGGAAAGCGCTCTCCGGAGCCGAGGAAACGATCCGCGTCGGCTGCAGGCTCGTCGCCGGTCTCGTCGCCCAGAGCGGAGAACGGGACGCTCCGCGCCTCCCGCAGACCACGCGTCTTTGCCGTGTTCGCGACGATGCGGTAGAGCCACGTCTTGAGCGAGGAGCGCCCTTCGAATCGGCCGATCCCCCTGAGGACGCCGACCCAGGCCTCCTGCACGACTTCCTCGGCGACAGCCCGGCTCGATACGTACATCAGCGCGACGCGCAGCATGCCGGCGCCGTACATGCGCATGAGCGCGACGAAAGCCGATTCGTCGCCGGCACGCAGACCGTCGACGAGTCGTTCGTCCTCCGGAGAGAGGACCTGCTCCACGCTCCGACTGTAACGCTGTCCACGGGACGGGAGACGGACGAGCTATGAAAGCCGTCGCAGTCTATCCAGGCAAGGCGGACTCGGTTCACCTCGAAGATGTGCCCAAACCATTGCTGGACGACGTTCCTGATGGACGCGGCGTGCTCGTGAAGGTGCTGCGTGTCGGAGTGGACGGGACCGACAAGGAGATCAACGCGGCTGAGTACGGCGCCTCCCCGCCCGGCGACGACTTCCTCATCATTGGCCACGAGAACTTCGGTGTAGTCGTGGAGGTGGGCGCCAACGTCCCCGACACGATCTGCCCCGGAACATATGTCGTCGCCAGCGTGCGCCGGCCGGGGTCGAGCCTCTTCGGCCAGATCGGTCTGCAGGATTTCACGACGGACGAGGTCTACTACGAGCGCGGCATCAACCTGCTGCACGGCTACCTGACCGAGTACTACGTCGAGGACTCCGACTTCGTCTTCCCGTTGCCGGCGTCGTTGCGCGATGTGGGCGTGCTCCTCGAGCCGACGACCGTCGCCGAGAAGGGCATCAATCACGCTTTCGAGATCCAGCGGCGGCTGAAGATCTGGCAGCCGCAGCGCGCGGCAATCCTCGGTTCCGGGACGATCGGCCTGCTGATGGCGCTGGCGGCACGCTTGCGTGGGCTCGAGCTCACGGTCTACTCGCTCCCGCGCAAGCCCTACCGCAACGCCGATCTCGTCGAGGAGCTCGGCGGCACCTACATCTCCTCTGCAGACCACACCCTCGAAGAGGCGAGCGAGGAGCGCGGCCCATTCGACCTGATCATGGATGCCACGGGTTTCAGCCCGATCGTCTGGGAGGCGGCCGAAGTGCTGGGTAAGAACGGCGTGCTCGTTCTCTCCTCGATCACGGGCGGCGACCGCAGAGCCGAGATCAACTCCGACAAGATCAACCAGGGCTTCGTCCTCGGCAACAAGGTCATGGTGGGAACGGTCAACGCCTCGCCGGCGGATTTCCGAAGCGGTGTCGACGACCTGATCAAGGCCGAGGCCGTGTTTCCGGGCTGGCTGCACAAGCTCCTGACGACACCGATTCCCGGCCTCGAGAACTACGACCAGATGATCAGGGCGCTCACTGACGACCGCGACGCGATCAAGGTCTACGTCGAGGTGGCACAGAACGGCGCGGCTTAGGTCGCGAGCTCGTTCGTCGCCACTTCTCGAACTAGCAGCACCCGAGCCGGAGCGCCGTCGGAACCGACGAGCCTCAGCGGGGCGCACACGAGCTCGTACTCGCCGGGCTCGACGTCTCGCAGGTCGAGACCCTCGACCGCGACGATGCCGGCGCCGAGCAGCGCCTGATGTGCCTCCTCGTCGCCGATAGACAGGTAGTCGATCCCGACGAGCCGCACACCGGCGTCGATCAGCCGGCGCGCACCGTCCTCCGTGAGCGCCAGGAACTCGTCCGCGAAGGTGCCGCGCTGCCAGAGCTCCGAGTTGCTGGTCTTGAGGAGGACTCGCTCCTGAAGCTGGACGCCGGCGAACGCGGAGGCGTCGAGGCGCTCTGCGCCCGTCAGATCCACCACTCGAACCGGGCCGATCAGGACGTCGAGCGGCAGCGCCTCCGCGCCGGGCGCCCCGTCGATGAAGTGCACGGGGGCGTCCACGTGGGTACCGCTGTGGACGCCGAAGTCCAGCCTGCTGATGTTGGCGGCGGCACCATCGGCAATCGAGACCACTCGCTCGAGCGTCACCGTGGGGTCGCCCGGATAGGTGATCATGCCCGGCCTGACCGGGACGCTGATGTCGATGATCTCCCTCATGCGCTTGTAACAGACGCGGCAGCCCCGCGACTGTTACAGACCTACTTCAAGGAGTACGCAATGGCGAAAGACACCATCAGTATTCTCGACGGTTCGACCTTTCTCGTCAGCGATCTGCGCGGGGACATCGACGCCTCCCCCGATCAGGCACACGGTTTCTTCTTCCGCGACACGCGTTTCTTGTCGCGGTGGACACTGACGGCGAACGGCTCGCCGCTCAACGTGCTCTCGACGGACGAGAACCAGTATTTCACTGCCCAGTTCTTTCTCGTACCTCCGACTGGCACGGTGAATGACAACCCAACGGTGTCGGTCATCCGCAAGCGCTCGATCGGCGACGGGTTCCACGAAGACATCACCGTGATCAATCACGCCGGCGATACCCTCGCGGTCGCGCTCCGGCTGGAGGCGGGCGCCGACTTCGCCGACCTGTTCGAGGTCAAGGACGCCCTGGCCAAGAAGGGCGAGACGTACCAGCGTGTGGAGGAGGATGTCCTCGTGCTCGGCTACCGGCGCGACGACTTCGTCCGCGAGACGCGCATTCGCGCGAGCCGAGCAGCGAACGTCGACGAACGCGGCATCACGTTCAACGTGCACATAGATCCCCACGACGAGTGGAACACATGCGTGTTCGTGCAGCCGGTGACAGACAGTGCAAAGGCGATCAAGTATCGCCACGACGACGAGGAGGCGAAGCCGAACATCGGCATGGGCCTCGACGAGTTCCTGGCCGCGGCCCCCCAGCTCGAGACCGATTGGGACCCGCTCGAGCACATCTACGAACGCAGCCTGATCGACCTCGCCGCGCTCCGGTTCGAGACGACGCTCTTCCCCGGACAACCGATGCCGGCGGCAGGACTGCCCTGGTTCATGACGGTCTTCGGGCGAGACAGCCTGCTGACGAGCTTCCAGGCGCTTCCGTTCACGTCCGAGCTCGCCCAGACGACCCTGCGTGTGCTCGCCCGCTACCAGGCGACGGAGCTCGATGACTTCCGCGACGCAGAGCCGGGCAAGATCCTGCACGAAATCCGCTTCGGCGAGCTGACGCACTTCGACGAGCGCCCGCACTCGCCCTATTACGGCACCGCCGACGCGACGCCGCTGTTCCTCGTGCTGCTCGACGAGTACGAACGCTGGACGGGCGACGCCGAGCTCGTTCGCGAGCTCGAGGGAAGCGCGCGCGCCGCGCTCGAATGGATCGACGAGCACGGCGACCGGGACGGCGATGGCTACGTCGAGTATGAGCGCCGTAACAAGGAGACAGGCCTCGAGAACCAGTGCTGGAAGGACTCCTGGGACTCGATCCGCTTCAGGGACGGCTCGATCGCCAAGGGCCCGATCGCGACCTGCGAGATCCAGGGCTACGTCTACGACGCAAAGGTGCGCGCTGCGCGGCTCGCCCGCGAGATCTGGGAGGACGACGAGCTCGCAGAGCGCCTGGAACGCGAGGCCGAGGACCTCAAGCAGCGCTTCGACGAGGACTTCTGGATGGCCGACCGCGGGTTCTACGCACTCGCGCTCGACGGCGCGAAGAGACCGGTGGACAGTCTGACGTCTAACGCCGGCCACCTGCTCTGGAGCGGCATCGTCCCCGAGACGCGAGCCGAGCAGCTCGCCGACCACCTCGTCGGCGACGCGCTGTTTTCGGGTTGGGGCGTGCGGACGATGGCCGAGGGCGAGGGCGGCTACAACCCGATTCGCTACCACAACGGCACCGTCTGGCCACATGACAATTCGTTGATCGCGCACGGTCTGGCGCGGTACGGCTTCCGCGACGAGGCCGCGAAGGTCGCGCTCGCGACCCTCGAGGCGGCGACGTACTTCCGCTACCGCCTTCCTGAGGTCTTCGCCGGATACCGGCGCGGGCGGACGAGCTTCCCGGTCGAGTATCCGACCGCTTCCAGCCCGCAGGCGTGGGCGACAGGAACGCCGCTCTTGCTGCTACGGGTCCTGCTCGGCCTCGAGCCGGACGGCGAGCAGCTGCACTCCGACCCGCATTTGCCCGAACAGATCGAGTGGCTCGAGCTGACCGGAGTTCCCGGTCGCTGGGGACGGACCGACGTGACGGCGCACACACTGGAGGAGGTTCGATGAATTCCGAGAGGTACGACCTGATCGTCCTCGGCGCGGGCTCCGCCGCACGCGACGCCGCCGGCAAGGCTTCCGGCGAGCACAGCGCGAACGTCGCCATGGTCGAGCGGACGCGGTGGGGCGGTTCCTGTCCGAACGTCGCCTGTCGTCCGACCAAGGCTTACCTCGTCGCGGCCGAGCTGATGCACGAAGTGCGCGAGCACGCCGCCGAGCGAGGCATCGATCTTCCCATGCCGGCGATCGAGCTCGCGCGTACCGTCGACTGGAAGAACTCTCTGCGCCGTGACCAGGACAGCTGGGTGGACGTTCTCACCGAAGGGGGCTACGGAGTCTTCCCCGGCGAAGCGACCTTCGTCGACGCGCAGACCGTAGGTGTGGGTGATCGTCAGCTCACGGCGGAGAGGATCCTAATCGCCACGGGCGGGCGCACGGCCGTGCCGCCAATTCCCGGCATCGAGAATGTCGACTGGATCGACCACGTCAGCGCGCTCGAGCTCCGTGAAATCCCGGCGTCGCTGCTCGTCGTCGGCGCAGGTCCGGTCGGGCTCGAGCTCGCGCAGATCTTCGCCCGCTTCGGCTCGCGCGTCACGATCGTGAATCACGGCCCCCAGATCGCGGCACGCGCCGATACGGAGGCTGCGAGCGAACTTCAGGCGGCGCTCGAAGACGAAGGGATCGAGGTCCTGCTGAATGTCGGCGTCGATTCCTTCACCCGCAACGGCAAGGGCGTCGAAGCGGTGCTCGGGAATCGGATCATCAACGTCTCGCACGTGCTGCTCGCCTCAGGACGCACGCCGAACATCGAGGAGCTCGCGCTCGACCGGATCGGCGTCGAGGTCGAGCGCGGCGGCATCGCCGTCGACCCTCGGCAAAGGACGAACGTCGAGGGAATCTGGGCCGCGGGCGACGTTGCCGTGGGGCCGATGTTCACGCCGACCGCGCAGTACCAGGCACGCGTCGCGGTCGAAGACATGTTCGACGCCGCCTACCGAGAAGCGGACTACTCGATCTTGCCGACTGCGATCTTCACCGACCCAGAGCTGGCCGGCGTCGGCCTGACGGAGTCGGAGGCCTCAGCACAGGGCTTCGAGTTCGAGGTCGTCCAGCACCCGCTGTCGGCGGTTACGCGGGCGCAATACACCGGGACGAAGCACGGCCTGTACAAGATCGTCTTCGACCGCGAGAGCCGTCGCGTCCTCGGGCTGCACGTGGTCTCCCGCGGCGCCAGCGACATCGTCGGTGCCCTCGCGGTCGCCCTCAAGCTCGGCGTCACCGTCGACGACCTCGCGCTCGTCCACCACATCTATCCGAGCTTTAGCGAGGGCGTGAAGGCGGCGGCGGAAAAGGCGCTGAAAAGCTCGACGAGCGCAGCGAAGTCCTAACCCATGCCCTGAAAAGTGTGCAGCACTTTCTCAGTATTCGAGCGAGAGGCCCGGGCAGGCGTGTCGGGCCTCTCGCTCTGCGCTCCCGCGCGCCGTGCTGGCCTACGGCTCCGGCGGAAGCAGGCCCCCAGGGGTTCGGGGCCAGTCGGGACGGCATAATTCGAGCCTCACGGTTGCCGTCCAAGCTTGACATTGAGATGGACGCGATTCGTGTCGCGGACGACTTCCAGATCGATCCGGTCGCCCGGCGTCTTCGTGGCGATGAGATCGATGAGGGTCTCGACGGAAGGCACGGCCCTGGAGTCGACCTTCACGATTACGTCGCCGCCGGCGGGCCAGCTCTCCCCTTCGACCGTGACCTGGTTCGTCGCTGCCTTGAGCCCGCCCTTTGCGGCACCGCTGCCCGGCCGGACCGAAGCGACGAGCACGCCACTCGTCACCGGCAAGTGGAAGAGGCGCGCGATGTTCGGCTGCAGCGTCTTCCCTTCGATCCCCAGGAAGGGATGCTCGACCTTGCCGTGCTTGATCAGCCCGGCGACGACGTCCCTGACGGTGTTGATCGGGATCGCGAATCCGATCCCGACGTTGCCCTGGCTCTGGCCACCGGTTTCGATCTGTGCGTTGACCCCGATGACCTCGCCCTGGGCGTTCAGCAGCGGGCCGCCCGAGTTGCCGTGGTTCAGCGCAGCGTCGGTCTGGATCACGTGCGAGATCGAGAGCTGGTTGGGCGCCTCGATTCGCCGCTGTACCGCGCTGACGATTCCGGCGGTCACCGACCGGTCGAGGCCGAACGGGTTTCCGATTGCGATCACCTGATCGCCGACGCGCACGGAGTCGGAGTTACCGAGCGGCAGCGACTTGAGCGCGCGCGACTTCACCTTGACCTGGAGCACAGCGATGTCGGTGGACGGATCGACTCCGACCACCCTCGCCTTGAAGCGCTCGTTGTTCGAGAAACTCACTTGAATCGTGGTCGCGCCGCGGACGACGTGGTAGTTCGTCACGACGTGGCCGGCTTTGTCGATGACGAAGCCCGAGCCGAGCGCACGCTGAGTCTGGCTCCCTCCGAAGGGATTGCCGAAGAAGTCCGAAGACTGCGGGACGCGCGAAGTCGTCTCGACGTGCACCACTCCCGGAGCCGACGCGCGATAGATCTCGTTGATCGACAACCGCTTGCCCTGCTGCTGGAAGGACGCCGGCGCCGACGAGCTCGGCACCGCCTCCTCTCGGATGATCGTCTTTTGATCCCCGAGCTTCCCCAGCGCAGCCGCGCCGCCGAGCGCGATGCCGCCACCGAGCAAGGCAGTGGCCAGTAGCCCGGCGGCGCGGCTCCCGAGGTGGAGGGTGCGATGCACGGTTCCGTTCTAGCCGCGGCCTCCTTAACGCACGGTTGTGGTCCGTTAAGCCACCGTTAAGACTCCTGGGGAGGGCTGGTTTCCCGGAGCGCCTCCGCGGTAGAGAGAGGCCGTGGATCTCGTCGGTCTCGCCGGCCGCTGGCCGTTGCTACGGCAGCTCAGGGACGGGGATCGCCTGGGCCTCGGCCGCGCGGTCCGCTCGAGGCGCACGGACGAGCTGCAACCGCGGACCGCGGGGGCCGAGCGCGTCGTCAAGTCCATCTGTCCCTATTGCGCAGTCGGCTGTGCACAGCTCGTCTACGTCGAAAACGGACAGGTGACGCAGATCGAAGGGGATCCGGACAGTCCCATCTCGCGAGGCCGACTCTGTCCAAAGGGCTCTGCCTCCAAGTCGCTCGTGACGACGCCGAGGCGCGAGCTGAAGGTGAAGTACCGGCGGCCGTACGCCAACGCGTGGGAGGAGCTCGACCTCGACCAGGCCATGGACATGATCGCGACCGCCTCATCGAGACGCGCCGTGCAACCTGGGAGGAGACGGACGACGAAGGCAACGCCATGCACCGCACCATGGGCATCGCGAGCCTGGGCGGTGCGACGCTCGACAACGAAGAGAATTATCTGATCAAGAAGCTGTGCATCGGACTCGGCATCGTCCAGGTCGAGAACCAGGCACGCATATGACACAGCTCCACGGTTCCCGGTCTGAAGACCTCGTTCGGACGAGGCGGAGCGACGACTTACCAGGAAGACCTCGCCAACGCGGATTCGATCCTGATCATGGGCTCGAACATGGCGGAGAACCATCCGGTCGGCTTCCAGTGGGTGATGGAGGCCAAGCTGCGCGGCGCGAAGACGATGCACGTCGACCCTCGTTTCACGCGCACGAGCGCCCTTTGCGACTCGTACGTCCCGATCCGCGCGGGTAGCGACATCGCCTTCCTCGGCGGGATCGTCAACTACATCTTCGAGCACGAACGCTGGTTCGACGAGTACGTCAGGCACTACACGAACGCGCCGGTGATCATCGACGAGCGCTTCGAGGACACGGAGGACCTCGATGGGCTCTTCTCCGGCTTCGACCCGGAGAAGCGCGTCTACGACACGAGCTCGTGGCATTACGCAGGGTTGCCCGAGCAGGAGACCGCCGGGGAGCGTTCGAAGGGCCAGACGAAGGGCGAACAGTCCGGGCACGGAGCCCAGGCGGGCCACATGTCATCCGGCGAGCCTCCGGAGGAGGACGGGACGCTGCAGCATCCGCGCTGCGTCTTCCAGATCCTCAAGCGCCACTTCAGCCGCTACACCCCGAAGATGGTGGCCGAGATCTGCGGCTGCACAGAAGAGCAGTTCCTCGAGGTCGCCGAGGCGATGTGCGAGAACTCCGGCCGCGAGAGAACCGGCGCGGTCGTCTATTCGGTCGGCTGGACACAGCACACCGTCGGCGTCCAGTACATCCGCACCGCTGCGATCATCCAGCTGCTGCTCGGGAACATCGGTCGCCCCGGCGGCGGCATCATGGCGCTGCGCGGTCATGCCTCGATCCAGGGCTCGACCGACATGGCGACCCTCTACAACATCTTGCCGGGGTACCTGCCGATGCCGCACGGCAAGGAAGTCAGCTCCCTCCAGGAGTACCTCGAGGGCCACGGTGCGACGACCGGGCGCTGGGCGAAGTTTCCGACCTACTCCATCAGCCAGCTGAAGGCGTTCTACGGCGCGGCCGCAACGAAGGAGAACGACTACTGCTTCGACTTGCTGCCGAAGATCTCGGGGGACCACGCCACGTATCAGTCCGCGCTCGACATGCTCGACGGAAAGGTCAAGGGCTTCTTCCTGTTCGGGGAGAACCCCGGAGTCGGCTCTGCGAATGCCAAGCTTCAGCGGCTGGCGCTCGCAAGCCTCGACTGGCTCGTCGTGCGTGACTTCTTCGAGATCGAGAGCGCGTCGTTCTGGCACGACGCGGCCGAGCTCGAGACGGGCGAGCTGAAGACGGACGAGATCGGCACGGAGGTTTTTCTTCTCCCCGCGGCGTCGCACGTCGAAAAGGACGGATCGTTCACGAACACGCAGCGTCTGCTCCAGTGGCACTGGAAGGCGATCGAGCCGCCGCAGGATTGCCGCTCGGACCTCTCGTTCACCTACCACCTCGGAAGGAGGATCAGGGAGAAGCTGAAGGACTCGACCGATCCGATCGACCGCGGCATCCTTGCGCTCGACTGGGAGTACGCAACTTCCGGCGAGCACGACGAGCCGAGCGCGGATCAGGTACTGCGCGAGATCAACGGCGTCGGCCCCGACGGCAAGGCACTCTCGAAGTACCAGGAGCTGCGCGACGACGGATCGACCTCCTGCGGCTGCTGGATCTACTGCGGCGCGTTCAAAGGCGAGGAGAACCAGGCTGCGCGGAAGAAGCCGCGCACCGAGCAAGGCCCCGTCCCTTCCGAGTGGGGCTGGTCGTGGCCATCTAACGAGCGGATCCTCTACAACCGCGCTTCGGCGGATCCCGACGGGAAGCCGTGGTCGGAGCGGAAGAAGTACGTCTGGTGGGACGAGGAGAAGAAGGAGTGGACCGGGCTCGACTGCCCGGACTTCACTCCCGACAAGGCCCCGGACTACAAGCCCCCCGACGGTGCGGAAGGCGACGACGCGATCCGCGGGGACCATCCGTTCGTGTTGCAGGCAGACGGCCGAGGCTGGCTCTACGCAGCAGCAGGGTTGATGGACGGGCCGATGCCGACCCACTACGAGCCGCACGAGTCACCGTTCGACAATCTTCTCTACGGCCAGCGGGCGAACCCGACGGCGCAGCTCCTTGCCCACAAGAAGAACCGGTTCAATCCGGCGAAGGACGAGGCGTACCCGTACGTCGTCACGTCGTACCGCCTGACCGAGCACCACACGGCGGGCGCGATGTCCCGGAACCTCGAGTACCTGTCCGAGCTGCAACCGGAGTTCTTCATTGAGGTGTCGCCCGAGCTGGCCGCAGAGCGCAAGCTCGAGCACGGCGGCTGGGCGACCGTGATCACGGCGCGCACGGCGATCGAGGCGCGCGTGATGGTGACCGAGCGGCTCAAGCCACTCGAAATTCAGGGTCGCAAGCTCAAGCAGGTCGGTGTGCCCTACCACTGGGGCACGAGAGGCCTGACCACCGGTGACGCCGGGAACGACCTCTATTCGATCGCGCTCGACCCAAACGTCCACATCCAGGAGGTCAAGGCGGCGACCTGCGACGTGCGGGCCGGTCGGCGGCCCCGCGGTCCCGCGCTACTAGAGCTCGTGGCGTCGTATCCCGGCTACGAAGAGGCGGCGAGCGATGCAGCTCGGTGACGGGCAGACGACGTACGGGCTGCAGATCCAGCCGCGCATGGGCTTCTTCACAGACACGAGCGTGTGCATCGGCTGCAAGGCCTGCGAGGTCGCGTGCAAGGAATGGAACCTCGTGCCGGAGGACGGGCTGGTCTGGAGCGGCAACTCGTACGACAACACCGGGGAGCTGAGCGCCAACACCTGGCGGCACGTCGCGTTCATCGAGCAGCAGCTCGACGACGGCATGCGGTGGTTGATGTCGAGCGACGTCTGCAAGCACTGCACGCACGCGGGTTGCCTCGACGTCTGTCCGACGGGGGCCATCACGCGCACGGAGTTCGGCACGGTCGTCATTCAGGACGACGTGTGCAACGGCTGCGGCTACTGCGTCACCGCGTGTCCGTTCGGCGTGATCTCGAAGCGGGAGATCGACGGCGACGGCGGGATGCACAAGTGCACGCTCTGTTACGACCGGATCGAAGACGGTCTCGAGCCGGCCTGCGCCAAGGCCTGTCCGACGAAGTCGATCCAGTTCGGACCGCTCCACGAGCTGCTCGAGCGGGCACACGGCCGCCTGGAAGACCTGCACGAGGCGGGTGTCGACGATGCCTGCCTCTACGGCGCGAACGAGGACGACGGCGTCGGCGGAATGGGCTCGGTGTTTCTCCTGCTCGACGAGCCGGAGGTGTACGGCCTGCCGCCCGACCCCGTCGATCCGACGAGGAATCTCGGCACCATCTGGGGAGCGGCAGGCGCGGCGGCTGCACTGCTCGCCGTGGGCGTGGCCTTCGCGTTCGTCGGGGGCGGCGATGACTGAGTCGCGACTGTCTTACTACGGCAAGCCGATCATCAAGGAGCCCGTCTGGAAGGCGGAGATCCCGAACTACTTCTTCATCGGCGGCCTCGCCGGCGGATCGGCGACGTTGTCGGCCGCGGCACGCGCTGCCGGAAACGAGCAGCTCGCACGACGCGCGCTGTACGTCGCTGCAGCAGGCGTCACCGTGAGCCCGTACTACCTGATCAAGGATCTCGGACGACCGCGGCGCTTCTACAACATGCTGCGCGTCTTCAAGGTCACGTCGCCGATGAGCGTCGGAACGTGGATCGTCGCGTCCGAGGGAACGTCGACCGGCATCGCGGCGGCCTGCGAGCTCTTCGGCATCCTTCCGCGCGTCCGAGGAGCGGCGCAGGTGGTCTCCGGGCTACTCGGCCCGGCGATGGCGTCGTACACGGGTGCACTCGTGGCCGACTCCGTCGTGCCCGTGTGGCACGAGTCGCGGCGCGAGCTCCCGCTCCTCTTCGCCTCGAGCTCGGCTGCCGCGGCCGGTGGCCTCGCGGCTGCACTGACGCCCGTGGCCTCGGCGCGGCCCGCACGCCGGCTCGGGTTGCTCGGGGCGGTCGCCGAGCTTGTGACCCACAAGGTGATGGAGAGGCGCATGGGCGAGCTCGTCGCCGAGCCGTACAAGAAGGGCGAGGGCGGCCGCTACGCGAAAGCCGCCGAGGCTGCGACGTTGTCAGGTGTCGGATTGATGCTGCTCGCAGGTCGCACCCGTACAGGCGCTGCGGCGGCGGGAGTGCTGCTCGCAGCGGGCTCCTGGAGCACGCGCTTCGCCGTGCACCACGCCGGCAAGACCTCAGCGGCAGACCCCAAGTACACCTCGATTCCTCAGCGGGAGCGCGCAGCGGAACGAGGCCAGCCTGCTGTCACCGGGTAGATGGTGATGCTCTTCCAGGCCCCAGATTGGGCTGACCAGAAGGGTTCCTGAAGGTCGCCAAGAACGAGCTTTTGCAGCGATCTCGACCGTCTTTACACGGCTCTAAAGAGCGCTTCCTAGGCTAGGAGCCGCCAAATCGCCCAAACCACGACCCTACGAGGGGGAGTCTCATGAGTCTGATCAAGAAGTTCAGGCCGTCGCCTGCGATGGTCATCGGTTGCCTGGCGCTGCTCCTGGCGCTCGGCGGTACCGGTTACGCGGCCAGCCAGGCGCTGCCGCGTAACAGCGTGACGTCCATCCAGGTCAAGGACCGCTCGTTGCTCGCACGTGACTTCAAGGCGGGCCAGATCCCGCGAGGTCCCGCCGGACCCGCCGGCGCTGCCGGGTCCGCCGGTCCGCAGGGCCCGGCCGGTCCCGCCGGCTCGAGCGGATCGTCGAACGTGAAGTGGGCGCTCGTCCGGCCTGACGGCGGCATCGCCGCGCAGTCCGGCGGCATCACGCTCTCGTCGCATGCGACGGGGACGTACGTCCTCAACTTCGGTAGCACGGTGACCGGCAAGCCGATCATCGCTTCCGGCGGCTTCGCCGGCGACGGCGCCTCGGCCACGCGCGGTGAGACCGTCGCCGGACCCTGCGGTGCCGGCGCCGAGGGTGTCACCTGCGCGACCACGAACACGAATCAGGGCGTGCAGGTCGAGACGCACAACCAGGCCGGTGCGCTGGCAGACCACTCGTTCTACGTGGCGGTCATCGGCTAACGACGACAAGGCGGCCGCGGCTCCTCGGAGTCGCGGCCGCACCTTTCGCCACAATGGAACGCATCCGCGTCTCGGCGAAAGCGGATCACGCACTGCGGGCGGTGATCGAGCTCGCAGCCTCGGGGAGACGGCCCGGTCAAGGGCGAGCGGATCGCACAGGCTCAGGAGATCCCGCTCAAGTTCCTGGAGAACATCCTCGGAGATCTCCGCCACGCAGGTGTGATTCGCAGCCAGCGCGGAGTCGACGGCGGTTACTAGTCGGCGAAGACGTCTGCTGCATCGGGCGGACGTAGACGATCTGCCCATCCTGAAGCTCCAGCCCCTCGACCTGCTCACGGGTGACTGCGCGGAAAGCGTCTCGCCGTCGTCGCGCACGAGCTCGACGCGCATCGGTGGAGGATTAGGGACAAGCGCACACCACGTCAAATGAGAACCGCAGGCCGTTCCATACAATCGATCGCGTGAGCCTCTCCACCCTCAGCGCCGGCGGCCGTAGCCACGAGATCTTCCGGCTCGAGGGCGTCGAGCGGCTCCCCTACACGCTGCGGATCCTGCTCGAGAACGCCCTCCGGCACGGCGAGAAGGCCGACGCCGAGGCGCTGAGGGGCTGGCAGGCCGAAGCCGAGCCGTCGGAGGAGATCTCCTTCCGCCCTGCGCGCGTGCTTCTTCAGGACTTCACGGGCGTGCCGGCGGTGGTCGACCTGGCGGCGATGCGGAACGCGATGGCCGACCTCGGCGGCGACCCGGCACAGATCAACCCTCACCTTCCGTCCGAGCTCGTGATCGACCACTCGGTGCAGGTCGACGAGTACGCCTCGGCGCGTGCGATGTTTCGCAACGCCGAGCTCGAGTTCGAGCGCAACCGCGAGCGCTACGCATTCCTGCGCTGGGGGCAGACCGCGTTCGACAACTTCAAGGTCGTCCCGCCGAACACCGGGATTGTCCACCAGGTCAACCTCGAGTTCCTCGCACGCGTGATCGAGACCCGCGACGGGCGGGCATTTCCCGACACGCTCGTCGGAACGGACTCGCACACGACGATGGTCAACGGACTCGGCGTGCTCGGCTGGGGCGTCGGTGGCATCGAAGCGGAGGCTGCGATGCTCGGCGAGGCGGTGTCGATGCTCATGCCGCAGGTCGTCGGGTTCAGGCTCACGGGCTCCGTTCCGGAAGGCGCTACCGCAACCGACCTCGTCCTCACCGTTACCCAGTTGCTCCGGAAGACCGGCGTCGTCGGCAAGTTCGTCGAGTACTTCGGGCACGGACTTGTCGGGCTCCCGCTCGCCGATCGAGCGACGATCGCAAACATGTCGCCCGAGTACGGCGCCACCTGCGGGTTCTTCCCGGTCGACGACGAGACGCTCAAGTATCTGCGCCTGACGGGACGCGACGAAGAACACGTTGCGCTCGTCGAGGCGTACTGCAAGGAGAACGCGCTCTGGCACGATCCTGATCACCAGCCCGAGTACTCGCAGGTCATGGAGCTCGACCTCTCGCAGGTCGAGCCGTCGCTTGCAGGTCCTCGCCGGCCACAGGACCGAGTCCCGCTAAGGGAGGCGAAGGAATCCTTTCTCGAAGCGCTCGAGACCTTCGGCGTGGACTACGGGAACTCGCACGACGAAGCGATGGCCGAGTCGTTCCCCGCGAGCGATCCACCGACGACGGTGGATCCCGGGCACGAGCAGCCGAATCCGCTCGGCCAGATCGAGGTCAGCACCGTCGCCGTCGCCGAGCGACCTGGGCCGGTCGCCACCGAGCTCGACGGCGAGCAGTTCGAGCTCGACCATGGCTCTGTCGTGATCGCGGCGATCACGTCGTGCACGAACACGTCGAACCCGCAGGTGATGATCGGCGCCGGCCTGATGGCGAAGAAGGCGGTGGAGCGCGGTCTGCGGCGAAAGCCCTGGGTGAAATCCAGCCTTGCGCCGGGCTCAAAGGTCGTGACTGAGTACTACGACCAGGCGGGACTGACGAAGTATCTCGACGAACTGGGCTTCCAGACGGTCGGGTACGGCTGCACGACCTGCATCGGGAACTCGGGCCCGTTGCAGGAGTCGATCTCGAAGGCGGTCGTCGAGAGCGACCTCGTCGTGTGCTCGGTTCTCTCGGGGAACAGGAACTTCGAGGCGCGCATCCATCCCGAGGTGAAGGCGAACTACCTCGCGTCGCCGATGCTCGTCGTGGCGTATGCACTCGCGGGGAGGATGGACGTCGATCTCATCGACGAGCCGCTCGGGCAGGATCAGGACGGGCACGACGTCTACCTACGCGACATCTGGCCGAGCGCGGACGAGATCCAGGAGACGATCTCACGCGCCGTGCGGGGCGAGATGTTCTCGAGAACCTACGCGGACGTGTTCACCGGAGATCCCGCGTGGCGGGAGCTCCCGATCCCCGAGGGCGATCTCTTCGCCTGGGATCCGCCGTCGACGTACGTGCGGCAACCGCCGTACTTCGAAGGGATGTCACCGGAGCCCGAGAGTATCGAGGACGTAAAAGGCGCACGTTGTCTCGTCATCCTCGGCGACTCAGTGACGACGGATCACATCTCGCCGGCCGGCTCGATCAGCCCCGCCTCTCCCGCCGGGAAGTATCTGGTCGAGCACGGCGTCGAGCGGAAGGATTTCAACTCCTACGGGTCTAGGCGAGGCAACCATGAGGTGATGGTGCGTGGGACGTTCGCCAACGTGCGACTCAGGAACCTGATGGTGCCGGGATCCGAGGGAACGGTCACCGTGCACGTGCCGAGCGGCGAGGAGCTGACCATCTACGACGCATCTGCCCGGTATCTCGTCGAGGGAACGCCGCTGATCGTCATCGCCGGGAAGGAGTACGGCTCCGGCTCGTCACGCGACTGGGCGGCCAAAGGGCCGAACCTCCTCGGCGTGCGTGCCGTGATCGCCGAGTCGTACGAGCGGATCCACCGTTCGAACCTGCTGATGATGGGGATCCTGCCGCTGCAGTTCCTCGACGGCCAGACGCCCACAACACTGGGGCTGACAGGCCGCGAGGAGTTCGCAGTCGAGGGCGTCGACAACGGAAACGCGGACGAGGTCACCGTGCGCGCCGACGGCAAGGAGTTTCGGGCGCGCGTTCGCCTCGACACACCGCGCGAGCGCGAGTACTTCCAGCACGGCGGGATCCTCCCGTACGTGCTGCGCCGTCTCCTCGGTACGTGACCCGAACAGCCGGGGTCTGACCCCAGCCTCTCTGGCTAGGCGGCTCGACCCTTCGACGCGTCCGTCAGGCCCCGAAAGCCGGCGGCCACGCGCGCGACCGCTTCCTCGTAACGCTTCTTCGACAGCTTCACGCCGTAGCCGTGCTTCGCCTGGGTCTCGACCACCCGGTCGATGAACTCCCTCGCCTGCCGGTCCGCATCCGGCGCGCTCCTCATGGCTTCAGTGTAGATCAGGCCAGAGACGGTCGACGACGAGCTCCGCGAACCAGACGTACCAGTACTGCTGAGAGAGCTTTCGTTCCGCCAGGTACGTACGCAACCGGTCCGACACCTCGAGCGCCGGCGTCAGCGTCGGCACGACGTCGTCGGGCCTCACCGCGTTGCCCGAACCGCGCACGAACTTGGTCGTGTACGCGTAGGCGTCCTTCGCCATCGCCGTCCAGAGCTTCCGGTCGGTCTCGAACAGATCCACGAGCCCCGCGTCGCCGAGACGTTTGAGCTTGTTGAGGCTCAGCGCCACAGGACGACCCTCGTCGTGGTGACGGCGGCCCACGCAGTGGCGGCGAGCACGAGCGCGAACAGGGTCACGGCGAGATCGCGCAAAGCACGGTGCGGTGAGAGGAGCCAGGCGAATGACACGGCGACGTCGGCGAGCGCCACCAGAAAGGCGCTCAGGATCCAGCTACCGGCAGCCCGGTAACGGGCCGTGGCCGCAGCCGGAGCGTCGCCTGCGAACGACTGGAAGGCCGAGATCGACACCCCGAGAAAGACCAGCAGCAGGCCCGCCAGACCGGCCGCAGCCCCGAAAACGGCCGGAACGACGTCCATTCGATCACGGTAGCCAAGGCGTCGGCGGATGCTCCTTCTGCCCGTTTTGCTTGCCAAGCAAGGTGGTTTGGACGGAGGCGCGGGCAAAGCCCGCACCCCCTTTGAAGCGGCAACGCAAGCGTTGCCGCGGGGCCCGGAAGGCAGTTAAGGTCGCCATATGCACCTGGGCAAGGACGGGAAAGTCAAACTGATCAAGACGGTGCCTCTCTTCTCGAAGCTGTCGAAAAAGGGACTCGAGGAGGTGGCACAGATCGCCGACGAGCTCGACCTGCCCGAGGGCAAGGTGATGGCCATCGAGGGCGATCGCGGGCGCGAGTTCTTCGTCCTGCTCGAAGGCGAGGCGGACGTGACGAAGGGCGACCGCAGCATCAACACGATGAAGGAGGGCGACTTCTTCGGCGAGATCGCTCTCGTGACCAAGATGCCCCGCACGGCAAGCGTCACCGCCACGACCCCGGTTCGCGTGCTCGTCATCACCGAGCGAGACTTCGGCGCACTGATCAAGCACTCGGATGAAGTCAGCCGATCCGTCGCCGAGGCGCTCGCAGAGCGCATCGCCCCCGAGCTACCGGTCTAGCCGCAACGGGTGGAGCTCGGTCTCCTTCAGTTCGGCGGCGACCCGCCGGGTGACGAAGAAGACCACGAGAGGGACGACGACCGACGCGACCCGGAAGAACCACACGAGCCCGACGTAGGAGAAGTGGAAGTGCAGGGCCACCTGGTCCTGCGATCCGGCCAGGAAGACGACCGCGACCCAGGAGAAGAACGCCGAGATCGTCGCCGTGCGCCAGGGAACGTCACGCGGGCGGTCGAGCAATTCATGCCGAGCATGATCGCCGGTGATCCGGCGCTCGATCGCGGGCCACGAATACAGCAGGCCGAACACGAGCAGCGGGAAGAGCGCGCCACCGAAGAACGGATTCGGCACGAGCGTGTAGCCGAAGACGTGGATCTCGAGCGGGGGCATCAGGCGTAACGCGCCGATCAGCCACCCGATGTACCAGTCGGGCTGCGCGCCATTCGTCGCCGAGTAGGTGTGGTAAGGGCCGTACAGCCAGATCGGGTTGATCTGCACGAGGCCGCCGAGCAGCAGGAGCACACCTGCGACGGCAAGCAACAGGCTCGTCGATCGGAGCGCGTAGCTTGGCCAGAGGGTGCTGCCGACGACGTTCCGCTCCGTCCGGCCGGGCCCAGGGAACTGCGTGTGCTTCTGCCGCACGATGATTGCCAGGTGGATTGCGATCAGCGTCGCCATCACGATCGGGATCACGAACACGTGCGTGATGAAGAGCCGCGGTTCGAACACCTCCTTGCCGGGAAACTGGCCGCCCCAGACCAGTACCGCCAGCCACGCGCCGACGACCGGCAGCGACAGGAGCACGGAGTATCCGATCGCGAGCCCCATACCGGAGAGAAGGTCGTCCGGCAGCGAATAGCCCGCGTAACCCTCGAAGACCGCGAGCGCGAGCAGTGTCGTCCCGATCCAGACATTGAGGTCGCGCGGCTTGCGGGATGCGCCCGTGTAGAGGATCCGCAACAGGTGCAGCACGATCGCAGCGACGAACACGTTCGCCGCCCAATGGTGCGTCTGGCGGAGGAGCAGTCCACCCTTGGTCTCGAACGACAGGTCGAGCGTCGACTGGAACGCCTTCGTCATCTCGTGGCCGCGCAGCGGCGCGTAGTCGCCTTGATACGTCACGTGCGCGAGGCTCGGCTCGAAGAAGAGCGCTAGGTAGATGCCCGTCGCGACGAGAACGACGAAGGCGTACAGGGCGATCTCGCCGAGCATGAACGTCCAGTGGTCCGGAAAGACGTACTGGAGCGTCTTCTTCAGGAGCGGGGCAGTCCCCAGCCGCTCGTCGAGGAACCGGACGGCACGCCGAATCATTTCCGCACGCCCCACCAGCCCGGGCCCGGGCGCCCGGAGAAGTCCCCGTCGGCGACGAGCTGTCCGTCGCCGTTGATCGCGAGCGGTAGCTGCGGCAGCGCGCGGCCGGCGGGACCGAAGATCCGCTTGCCCCCCTCGGTCACGGAGAACGTCGAGTAGTGACACGGGCAGACGACCGCGGGACCGGGCGCGGTCGGCCCGTACGACGGATAGCGGTACTCCGAGACCGCGCAACCTGCGTGCGTGCAGATCTTCGAGTACCCAATCAAGCCTTCCGGCGCCCAGCCACGGCGGTCGTCAGGAAGGTCGAGCTCGTCGGGCCGTACACGGACGACGATCACCGGTGAGGCGATGTCCTCCTTGTCCGCGCCGGAGGGAAACGCGGTCACCAGCTCGCCGACGACAATTCCCGCGGCGACGATGGGCTCGTCGAGCTCGGTCACGAGCAGGCGGCCCCGATTCCAGGGCGAGCGGCTGAGGACACGGTTCGCCTCCGGGCCGCACGAGAGCGCCGGCGTCAGCAGGGCGGCGCCCATGAGCCCGGCCGCTCCACCGCCGGCGAGCAGGAAGAAACGCTTACGCGACACGCCCTCCCCGCCCTCTGCGATCACCGCGACGACCTCGTCCTGCTCGAATGGATGCTCGAGCTCCGGCCGCTCCTTCACGCCCTCGATCTGCGGTACGACGCGCTTCCCAGCCACGAGGCACGCCGCCGCAAGCAGGACGAACGCCAGGCCTAGGGTCGCCCCGAGGAACTGCGTGTCGGGATTCGCGAAGTAGAAGGCGATGAACGCAGCGGCCGCAGCCATCGCGCACAGCAAAAGGAGGAAGGTGAGGTTCTCCGCGCGACGGTCGGGCTCACGCACCGGCCGCCCTGGCGGCAGCGCGCGCGGGGGGCGCAGCTTGCCGAGCAGCAGCACGAGCGCAGCGATGAGCCAGCGCTTCACGGCGCCTCGTTTCGGCCCAGCATTCGAATCACGAGGAGGAGCGCAAGCAGGCCGATCAGCCAGGCGACCATGCCCTCCGGCACTGGACCGACGTCGAAGAGCGCCCAGCCGCCCGGATTCTGGGGATGCTTCGCGTACTGGACGTAGCGCGCGATCGCCGCGAGCTCCCTGTCGTTGAGCTGGGTCTCGCTGAAACGCGGCATCACGTACGGCCCAATTCGCGCGGCCTCGACGACCTGCCTCGGCGTCGCCTCGAGCAGTGTGGGCACGAACGCACCTGACATGACGCCGCCGCGACCCGCGATCTGGTGGCACGCGGCGCAGCTGTTCGTGAAGAGACGCTGACCTTCCCCGAGATTCAGGCGCCCGCCCACGACGTCGACCTGCGGAATCTCCGGGCCTCCGAGCGAGCCGATGTAGGCGACGAGGTCGTCGATCGACTGCCGGTCGTACGCAGGCTCTGTGCGGTCCGGCTGCGAGTGCGGATCGTCGAGCGGCATCCGCCCCGTCGTCAGATAGAAGTCTGCAGACGCGGCACCGACGCCGTGCAACGTGGGTGCCGTGCCCTGAATGCCACGCGCATCGAAGCCGTGACACGACTGGCAGCCGGTCAGGTAGAGGTCGCGTCCTCGCTGCGGGTTGCCGCTCACCGCCCGTACGCCTCCCGGGCGACGGCGCGACGTTCCTCCGCCCGCAACCAGTCCCACGCCGTCCACACGAGTGCCGCGGCCATCGAGAGCGAGCCGAGCAGCCACATCAGCGCGCCCGCTCGATGCTGATCTCCAACGGACGAGTAGTGCGAGTAGAGCGGGCGATCGAGCGTGAGCAGCACAACGCCGATCACCGCCTGCACGGGCATCGCCGCCAGCACGTAGGGCACAGCGCCGCGCCACCGGCGTCCCAGCACCGGCCACCAGAACCACACTGCCGTGGAAAGATAGAGAACGTGCTCCAGGACATGCGCCGACTGGTGCTCGAGTGCGTAGTCGTAGTAGCCGGTGAAATGCGTTGCGAGCAGCACCGCGCTCCAGGCAATCCACGCGAACAACGGATTTCCGATCCGGACGAGCGCGCGCGCGACTCGCCGGGGCAGCGCACGCAAGACCGTTCCGCTACCGAGCACGAGGAGGGGACTCGCGACCATCGTCAGCGCGACGTGCTGGAGCATGTGCGCGGTGAGCGTCTCGTCGGCCGCCGGATCCGTCCACGGGCCGAGAGTGGCGATGATCACGAGCGCACCGAGAATCAGCGGGATCACCGCACTCTCCGTTCTGCCCGCAACTCCCGCGCGAGCCAGACGAGCCCAGCGACGAGTGCGCCGCCGCCGATGAGCAGCAGCCACTCGCCGACCAGGGCGCTGAGCAGAAGCATTGCGATCGCGAGCGCGACGAGGCCGCTCGCCAGGCTCAGGTCCGGCGCACGGCGCACAGCACGTGGAAACGGACGAAGCAACGCGTAGAGACCCACACACCAGGCGACGCTGGCAGCGGCGGTGAAGATCGCGGGCGGAACATGGTCGGACGACCACACCCAGAGCACGGCCGCGAGCACGGTGAGGAGCGCCGCCCAGGCCACGAAAGGAAGTGCGACCTTCACGACTCTCCCAGCCGCCGGTCGTAGAGCGGCGAGTACGACCGAACGGGCGGAAGCGAGTCGAAGTTGTGCGGGGGCGGAGGCGAAGTGGTCCACCACTCGAGCGTGTGTCCCTGCCACGGGTCGTTGCCTGCGGGGACCGGCTTCCGGCTCGAAACCCGGAGATTCCAGAGGAAGACGAGCGTGCCGAGCGCGATCGTGAACGCCCCGATCGTCGAGAGCATGTTCATCAGCGAGAGATCGTGGATGTTCTCGTAGTCGGCGACACGCCGCGGCATGCCCTCGTAGCCCGAGACGAGCATCGGGAAGAAGGTCAGGTTTGCGCCGAGGAAGTAGAGGACGAACTGCAGCTTCCCGAGCCGTTCGCGCAGCATCCGTCCCGTCACCTTCGGGTACCAGTAGTAGACGGCCGCGAAGAAACCGAAGAGGCTCCCCGCGAAGATCGTGTAGTGGAAGTGCCCGACGACGAAGTACGTGTCGTGCACGTGGTAGTCGAGCGGCGGGGAGGCGACGATGATCCCCGTCAGGCCGCCGATCAGGAACAGCACGATGAAGCCGACGGCGAACAACATCGCGCTCGACAGCAGGATCGACCCACCGATCATCGTCCCGATCAGGTCGAAGTACTCCACACCCGCAGGAACGAGCAGGATCGTCGACGTCAGCGCGAAGTACTGATTCGTGACCCGGCCCGTCGCGAACATGTGGTGTGCCCACACCGACATGGAGAGCGCCGCGAAGACGAGCAGCGACAGCACGAGTGCGTGGTAGCCGAAGAAGCGCCGACGCGAGAACACCGCGACCACCTCGGCGACCGCGCCGATGAACGGGAAAAAGATCACGTAGACGACGGGGTGCCCGTAGAACCAGAAGAGATGCTGGTAGAGGACTGGACCGCTCGCGCCCTCATACACGCCGCTGAAGTGGCGATCGACGAAGAGAAGAGACAGCGCGACAATCAGCGCCGGGAACGACGTGATCACGAGCAAGCACGTGGCAACCATCGACCACGTGAAGACCGGAAGCCGCAGCATCGTCATCCCCGGCGCGCGAAACCGGACGATCGTCGTCAGCACGGAGATCGCAAGCAGCAGCACGCCGGCAGTGGCGAGCAAACCGCCGAAGATCCAGAGATCCATCCCGTACCCGGGCGAGCGGTCGATGTCGGAGAGCGGCGCAAAGGCGGTCCAGCCCGCCTTGGCGGCGCCGTGGTCGGTGAGGAAGCCGGAGAACATGGTCACGCCTCCGAGCGGGATCAACCAGTCGCCGATCAAGGCGAGGCGAGGCCACGCGATGTCGGATGCGCCGATCTGCAGCGGCACGAAGTACATGCCGAGCGCCAGCGCGAGTGGCGCCATCACGAGGAAGAACATCCCCGAACCGTGCATCGTGAAGAGCTCGTTGTAGGTGTTCTCCGAGACGACCTGCAGACCGGGCCGCGCGAGCTCGGTGCGCATCACCAGCGCGAAAGCTCCGCTCAGGAGGAAGAAGCCGAACGCATAGGTGGCGACGCGAACGCCGATCCGCTTGTGGTCGGTCGACCCGACCCAGCCGATCAGGGAGGCTCGGCGGGGTACGACCAGCACGCTCAAGACTTCACCCAACGTTGGAACGCGTCCCTGGGCACGACGCGGACGTAGAAGTCCATGTTCGTGTGCCTCAACCCGCAGAACTCGGCGCACCGGCCGATGTACGTTCCAACACGGTCGAATCTCAGGTCGAATTTCGTGTGCCGCTTCGGAAACTCATCACGCTTGAACCTCGCCGCCGGAACCCAGAAGGAGTGGATGACGTCACGCGAGATACCGTCGAAGCGCACGACAGTGCCGACCGGGAGCACCATCGTCGGCACATGCTCGGTCGTCCCGAGCACGGTCTTGCCGTAGTCCGGATAACCGAAGCGCCACTGCCACTGAAACGCGACGATGTCGACCCGCACCCCGCCGTTCGCTGCGACGGCGTCGGTCTTGTCCTCGGTCCGGAACGTCAGGGTCACGAGCGTGATCGCAATCGCGGTGAGGACGAGCGCATAGATCGACTCGGCGACGGTGTGCTTGTCCTTGCCCCGCGGGTACTCGTTCCCGCGGCGCCTGTAGCGCACGAGCGCGAACAGCACTAGCCCGAAGACGATCCCCGCGACGACGACCGTCAGCCACTGGTAGACGGAGAAGAGGTCGGTGAACTGGCTGCGCGTGTCGGCAATCGCCAGGGCCCCGGCCACGCAGGGGGTCTACCCCGTCGTGGAAGCTCTAATCGGCCGGGAGCAGCCGAGCCTGGGTCGCCTTGAAGCTGGCGACGACTTGCTCGCCCGGACGGAGCTCCAGCCGCTCCGCCGAGGCTGCCGTGATCTCCGCGGTCAGGAACGGGAGACGCACGCGCATACGGTTTCCAACCTGTACAAGCGACACGATCTCGCCACGAAGGTGGTTGAGCGCCGAGTCGTCGGGCGCCGTTCGAGCGAGCGAGACGTCCCAGGGATAGAGGACGAGGGCAGCCCGGCCGCGCGCTTCGTCCGTGGAGACCACGACGTGACCATCCTCGAGCCGGAGGCTCGTCAGGCCGTTCGGACCCGCCTCGGCGACGCCCAGCAGGACGTTCGCTCCGGCGAACTCGGCCACGAACGGATCCGCGGGCGAGCCGAGGAGCTCGGCGGGCGTGCCCACCTGGCGGAGCTTGCCGTCAACGAGGACACCGACTCGATCCGCCAAGGCGGCGGCGTCCTCGAAGTCGTGCGTGACGAGAAGAGCGGGCAGCTCGAGCTCACGGAGAAGATCGTGGAGCTCGGCGCGCACCCTGCCGCGGGTATGAGGATCTAGAGCAGCCATCGGCTCGTCGAGCAAGAGCACGCGTGGGTCCCGCGCAAGCGCTCGGGCGAGGGCGACTCGCTGCCGTTCCCCACCGGAGAGCTCCGTCGGCTTCGCGTGTGCGAGGTGCTCGATCCGCAGGCGCCACAGAAGCCGATCGGCCCGGCCGCCGCCGAAGGTCACGTTCTGCTCGACGTTCAAGTGCGGGAAAAGCGCGTACTCCTGGAACACGAAGCCGACCGAGCGTTCTTCAGGCCGCTTGTCGATCCGCCGCTCCGAGTCGAACCAGACATCGCCCGCGCAGGTGACCGATCCGCGCGCGGGATGCGCGAGACCTGCAACCGCCCGCAGCACCGACGTCTTCCCGGATCCGGACGGGCCGACGAGCGCGACCGTCTCGCGGCCGACGTCGAGCGCTAGCTCGAGGTCGAAGTCGCGAAGCGGGAGCGAAAGATCGAACTGAAGCGAAGCCATCCGTATAGCTTCAGGGTCACGAGCAAGAGCGCGCCGACGATGACGAAGAGTGCGCTGATCGCGAGCGCCGTGTCGAAGTCCGCTTCGAACTGCGCGTAGACCGCGAGCGGCAGCGTCTGTGTCACCTCCTGCAGGCTGCCGGCGAAGATCAGCGTCGCCCCGAACTCGCCGAGCCCGCGGGCGAGCGCGAGCGCGGAGGCGGCACCGAGGCCGCCCGCAGCGAGCGGCAGAGCAACGCGGGCGAAAACGCGCGCCGGGCTTGCGCCGAGCGTACGAGCCGCATCGACGAGTGTGCTGTCGACCGCTTCGAACGCCGCGATCGCGCCCCGGAAGTAGAACGGGCTCTCGACGAACGCAACGGCGAGGACGACGGCCGCCTGGGTGAACGGGATCTGCACGCCGAGGGCATCGAGCTCACCGCCGAGTAGACCGTTGCGGCCGAACGCGGCGAAGAGCGCAATCCCCGCAACGGCCGGTGGCAGGACGAGCGGTAGCTCGATCAGCGTCAACACCGCGCCGCGACCCCGGAACCGGTGACGCGCTAGCAGATACGCCGCGGGCGTCCCGATCAGCAGCACGGCTGCGTGCGCGATTGCACTCGTCTTGAGACTTACGAGCAGCGCGTCACGTGTGACATCGCGCCCGAGCGCGTCGATCAGGTCACCGGGAGGGACCCGAAGGAAGATCGCCGCGACGGGAAGGAGCAGAAACGCCAGCGAGATCGCCGTCGCGACGGCGAGCAGCGCCGCAAAGACCCTCCTCACGGCTTCTTCGGAAGCCCGAAGCCCGCTTTCGAAAGCAGCTGGCGCCCGAGCTTTGACGTGACCCTCTTGACAAACGCCTTCGCCGCCACAACATTGGCACTCGCCTTCACGACTGCAAGCTCGTAGCGAATCGGGGGCTGCGCCCATTGGGGAAGCGCGATCGATCGCGTCCGCGACGCGACCGGCTTGGCATCGGTCAAGTAGACAAATCCCGCGTCGGCCTCGCCAAGTGCGACCTTGGTGACGATCCCCTTGACGTCGGTCTCCTGGCTGACGACGTTCTTGATCACGTCCGTGGTGATTCCGAGTGCGTCCAGGATCTGGCGGGTGTATGAGCCGATCGGAACGGTGCGATCCCCGATCACCAGCTTGATTCCTTCACGCCGCAGGTCGTAGACGCTCGTGATGTGCGCCGGGTTCGAGCGGGGCAGGAGCACGATCAACTTGTTCGTGGCGAAGACGACGGGCTTCTGGACGAAACCGTCGCGATACAACAGCTGCGTGTACTTGGGGCTCGCCGCTGCGTACACGTCGGCCGGGGCGCCCTGTCGGATCTGGAGCGCGAGCTGGTCGGATCCGGCGAAGCTGTAGCGCGGGCTCGGAGCAATGCGCGGAAAAACCTCGGTGAGCGAGGCCGCGGCCAGCACCGTGATCGGCGTACCGCCGGAGACCGATGCCGGCAGCGCGAGCGCAAGGAGTGCGACTACGAGTGCGCGCTTCATCGTTCGACCATCACCGACGTCGCCTTCACGACAGCAGCGGCAGACATCCCGGGAGCCAAGCCGAGGCTCTCGGCGGACTCCCGCGTGATCACCGCGACGAGACGGGCGCCGGCGGTCACGTCGATCTCGACCTGGGCGAGGAGCCCTTCGATCTGCACCTCGCGCACGACACCCTCCAGGTGGTTGCGCGCGCTCAACGTCTGCCGGTCGGCGCCCCGGAGGCGGTCGACCTCCCGCGCGGGTACGACGCGCCGGTTGGCGGAGTCCCGTCCAACCTTGATGCGGCCCTGGCGATCCCAGCGCCGCAGCGTGTCGAGGCTGATCCCGAGTGCGTGGGCCGCCTCGCCGGCCGTGTAGGTACGAGCCACGGCTGCAGGCTAGTGCATAGGCACTACCTAGGCAAGAAGGCTAGAAGGGGTGGAGCTCGGAGGTGTCGTAGCCCAGCTCTTTCAGCCTCTGGATTGCGGCACGACCGTCCTTGACCGTCTGTGACTTGGCGACCTTCGTCAGGGCCTTGCCGGCCTCGACGATGCTCTCGCGCCGTGCGTCCTTGACCGGCTCGAGCTCGTCGGCCACATCGTGAAACGACCCGGCCAGCTGCTTGTTGACGTCCTGCGTGTTCGCCGGCGGCTTCAGGCCCTTGAGCTTCTTCGAGGCATCCCGCAGATGCTCCTGGAAGTTTTCGACCGACTGGTTGAACGACGCGATGTCTCTCAACTTCCCGACCTGGGAACCTGCGTCCGACAGGTCGGCGCCCACCCTCTCGATCTCTGTCTGGTACTGCGCCTTCGTCACGGTCTTCGGGCTGCTGCCGCAGCCGGCGAGGACGACGAGGAGGGCTGCAAGGGAGAGGCTGAAGGCTCGAACGGGGGTCATCGAGCCGGGTACCCTACCGAGGCCGGGGTGCGCCACGGCTCGTTGAACGGCGCTGAGATCACACCCGTCGAACCTGATCTGGTTAGGACCAGCGAAGGGAGCGAACGTTGACAAACACACCACAGTGGGGCATCGAGCCGGTTCCGGATCGCCTGCGCGTGCTCGGCCTCGTGGACACGACACTGCTCTGGACGAACCTCGGCATCTCGCTGCTGGTGCTCGTCCTGCCGGCCTACTTCGATCTGCCGCTGCGTGATGCGCTCGCAGCGACGCTCGTCGGCGGGCTGATCGGGAACCTCATGCTCGCGGTCGCCGCGCTGATCGGTGCGGACGCACGCGTGCCGGCGATGGTGCTGCAGCGGGCGCCGCTCGGACGCCGCGGCTCTTACCTCCCGACCGCGCTCAACATCCTGCAGTGCCTCGGGTGGGCGATCTTCGAGCTGATCGTGATCGCAACGGCCGCCGGCCTCCTCTGCGACAAGCTCTTCGGCTTCAAGGCGGTGTGGGTGTGGAAGCTCGTCTTCGGCGTGGTCGCAGGGGTGCTCGCGCTGCTCGGGCCCGTGGGATTCGTGCGCCGCTTCGTACGCAAGTTTGCGATCTGGGCGGTGCTTGCATCGGTCGTGTATCTCGCCTGGTGGATCGTCGACGGCGCGAACCTCGGCCGCAGCTGGGCGGAAGGCGGGCACAAGGGGTCGTTCTGGCTCGCGGTCGACACCGTGATCGCGGTCACCGTGTCCTGGGCCCCCCTCGTCGCGGACTACACGCGCTTCTCACGCGACCGGCGTAGCGCCTTCTACGGGGTCGGCATCGGCTACCTCCTGCCGACACTCTTCCAGTTCGGCTTCGGCTCGATCCTCGTGCTGTCACGCGGGCTCGATCCGAGCAGGCCGGAGTTGCTGCTGATCGCGATCGCCGGCGGCGGGCTTGCGGCGGCACTCGCACTGCTGGCGCTCACCGTCGACGAGACCGACGAAGCATTCGCAAACGTCTACTCGTCTGCAGTGTCGACGCAGAACCTTTTTCCGCAGGTGCCCCAGCGCGTGCTCATCGTCGGTGCATCCGCGCTCGCGACTGTGGGCGCGCTTGCGATCGACATGCGCAGCTATCAACGGTTTCTCCTCCTCCTGGGCGCCGTCTTCGTGCCGCTGCTCGGCGTTCTGGTCGCGGACTGGCTGCTCGCCGGCGCGCATTACACGCGACAGCACATCTTCGACGGACCGGCGGTGCGTCCCGGCCCGATCGTCGCCTGGGTGACCGGCTTCTTCGTGTACGAGTGGCTGTACCAGCCGACCGACCTCGGCTTCTGGTCGCGGTGGATCGGTCACCTCCCGACGCCGTCGTACCAGATCGGAGCTTCCGTGCCGAGCTTCGCGGTCGCCTTCGGCCTGACCGCGCTCGCCGTAACGCTAGGCTCGCCGCGTGCCGCCGCTCGCCCTCGTCGGGAACCTCGCACGCGACCGGGTTGACGGCAGCCCGCCGCGGATCGGCGGCGGCCCGTACTACGCGGCCCGCGCTTGGCGGGGGCTCGGCTCGCGCGCGACGATCTACACACGCTGCGGACCCGAGGAGCGTGTCGCCTACGTCCGCAAGCTGACCGCTCTCGGACTTCCCGTCGTCTCGCTCGAGGGAACCGACACGACGTCCTTCTCGTTCCACTACGAGGGCTCGGTGCGCATCATGACCGTCGAGCACCTCGGCAATCCGTGGACTCCCGAGGACGCAAAGGTCCTGCCTCCGGGCGCCTGGGTGCACGTCGCTCCGCTGCTGCGATCCGACTTCTCCGCAGAAACGCTCGCGGCGCTCGCACGCGGCCGCCGCCTCTCCTTCGACGGGCAGGGGCTCGTCCGCGCCGCCGAGCTCGGCCCGCTGAAACTCGACACGAACTTCGATCCCGCGCTGCTCGAGCACGTGCAGATCCTCAAGCTCGCCGAGGAGGAGGCAGAGGTGATCGGCGCGGTCGACAAACTCGGCGTCCCCGAGGTGCTCGTCACCTACGGGGAGCGTGGCTCGCGCGTGTACTACAAGGGACAGTCCGAAAAGGTGGAAGCCTGGCCGGTCGCCACAGATCCGACCGGCTCCGGTGACGCCTTCTCGGCCGCGTACCTGGCGGGCAGGGCCCAGGGTCTCGCGCCGGTGTCGGCAGCACGGCAGGCGACGGGCATCGTCGCTGCGCTACTGACGGGCGCGATGACGTGACTGCTGCAGTTCGCACCGCTTCCGGCACCTACGTCGTCGACCTCGAGGCCGAAGAGGTGCTGGGGGCAGGCGAGGACTTCGAGCCGGCACGCATCAGTGTCGAGCTGCCGCGGGTCGTCGCGGCAACGGCTTCGGGCGCAACCGTCGTCGCCGTGGTCGACCGGCGCCCCCCGCTCGCAATCTCGAACGACGCCGGGAGCACGTGGCGCGAGGCGGGTGGTGGCCTCCCTGCCGGCTTCGCGATTGCGATCGATGACGACAACCCCGACCTGATGCTGTTCGCCGCGCGTAACCGGCTCTACCTGTCGGAGAACGGCGGCGTGTTCTGGCGCTCCCTCGTACCTGAGCTGCCGGAGATCCAGGCGGTCGCGTTTCTCTAGAGGCGGAACTCGCCGCGGGCGACGACGACCGCGGAGCCGCCCACTTCGACACGCTCGATCTTCTCCGGCGTGCCCTCGACCCTGACGAAGAGCTTGGACGGGCGGTCGATCTCGGCGCCTTGCGACACCTCGAGCTCCTCGCCCGGTTGGACGCGGCCGTGCCGCACGAGGTGGATGCCGAGCGGCCCGGCCGCAGACCCGGTTGCCGGATCCTCGGCGACGCCGCTCGTCGGGGCGAACATCCGTGTCTTCCAACGCTTCCCCGAACCGGCGAAGCAGTTGACGCCAAGGTCCGTCAGCCGCCCGAGCGCGCCGAAATCCGGTTCGAGCGCTGCGACTTCGTCCTCGCTCCCGAGCTCCACGTAGACGTGACCCGGACCGAGCTCGTAGACCTCGACCGGCAGCTGCGAACGCACGCCGAGCAGCTCCTGCAGGTCTTCCGCCTGCTCGAACGGCTTCCAGTTCGGAACCGGCTGTTCCATCCAGCCGAACACGATGCGAGCACCTTCACGCTCGAGCGTGATGGGAATCACACCGACGTCGGTCTCGAGCCTGATCTCCATGAGCTGGAGCGGCGCACCGAGGACGAACGCCGAACCGAGCACGGGATGCCCGGCAAAGGGCAGTTCCAGCTTCGGTGTGAAGATCCGGATGCGCGCGTGCCCGCCCGACTCCGGTGGCAGCACGAACACGGTCTCGGAGAAGTTCATCTCGCGCGCAAGCTTGAGCATCATCTCCTCGTCGACCCCGCGGCCGTCCGTGAAGACGGCCAGCTGGTTCCCGGTCAGCGCCTCGTCCGTGAAGACGTCCGCGACGACGTAGCGCAGTGTGGTCACACGACGATCTCTACCATGGATGTGTGCCAGCGGCTGCGATCTCCGTCCACGGCCTCCGAAAGTCCTACGGTGAGTACGAGGCGCTCCGCGAGATCAGCTTCGAGATCGCAGAGGGCGAGGTCTTCGGTCTCCTCGGGCCTAACGGCGCCGGCAAGACGACGACGATCGAGATCCTCGAGGGCTACCGCTCCCGCGACGCAGGAGAAGTGACTGTTCTGGGCTTCGATCCCGAACGGGCGGGCTCGGCCTTCAGAGAGCGCATCGGAGTGGTCTTGCAGCAGTCGCAGCTGTGGCCGACGCTCACTGTCACCGAGACGCACCGGATGTTCGCCGGGTACTACGACCGGCCGCGTGACGCCGACGAGGTGATCAAGCTCGTCGGTCTCGAGGAGAAACGCGACGCGCGTGTGAAGACTCTCTCCGGGGGTCAGAAGCGCAGGCTCGACCTGGGGGTTGCGCTGGTCGGCGATCCCGACCTCGTCTTTCTCGACGAGCCGACGACAGGGTTCGATCCCGCCGCGCGCCGTGCGGCATGGGAGCTGATCCGGTCGCTCCGCTCGCTCGGCAAGACGATCCTGCTGACGACGCATTACCTCGACGAAGCCGAGCAGCTTGCAGACCGCGTCGCCGTTCTGCGCGAGGGTCGGATCATCCGCGAGGGAACTCCGGCGGAGCTCACCGGCGGGACGAACGAAACCGAGGTGCGTTACCGCCAGGACGGTCACGAAGTCGTGGTCCGGACGACGGAACCGACCCGCCTCTTGCAGGAGCTGACCGCGGCGGCGCTCGCCGAAGGCCGGGAGGTCGAAGGGCTACAGGTTCGCCGCCCCACCCTCGAGGACGTGTATCTGTCGCTCACCGCGGACGAGAAAGGATGAGGCTCTACCGCCACCAGCTCAAGTGGGAGCAGCTCGTCTTCTGGCGCAGCCGCGAATCTGCGGTGTTCGTCTTCCTCTTTCCGCTGTTGCTCTTCACACTTCTGACCGCCGTCTACAACGGTCAGATCTATGGGCACCCGGCGTCCTGGGCACTGCTGGCGGGCATGCTCGGCTACGGCGCCGCGACCACGGCATTCGCCGGGCTCGCGCTGATCCTCGTGGCGCGCCGGGAGATGGGGATTCTCAAGCGAATTCGCTCGACACCCCTACCGCCTGCGACGTATCTCGTGGCGGTCCTGACGTCGATCATGGTCGTGTTCGCGCTGCAGGCAGCCTCGCTCTTCGTCCTCGGGAAGCTGCTGAAATCGACGCCGTGGCCGCACCACGTGCTCTCGCTTGTCCTCTCACTTGCGCTCGGGGCTGCCGCGTTCGCAGCACTTGGGCTCGCCCTGACCGGCTTCATCCGCTCGCTCGAAGGCTCCTCCGCTGTCGTGAACATCATCGTGCTGCCGACGGCATTCCTGAGCGGCTCGTTCGGCTCGGTCGCCCACTACCCGAAGGTGTTGCGCGCGATCGGCGACGTGCTGCCGCTGAAGTACCTGGTCGATCTCATCAACGGGATCTACCTCAATGGCCAGGAGATCTGGGACAAGCCGAGGGCGGTGGCCGTCCTCGCCGCCTGGGGAATCCTCGGAATGGCCGTGGCCATACGGAAGTTCCGCTGGGAGCCGAGAGAGGGTTAGCTCTTTCGCGAGACCGGTAATACAACTTCAAATGCAGATCGAAAACGTCATCGCCTTCGCAGTCGAGCAGGAGCCCGCCGGTCTCGAGGTTCGGATCAACTTCGGCGTCTTCGCCGGACGCGACGCCACCTCTGCGGAGCTCGAGGAGCTCGGCAAGCTGCTGGTCGCCGAGGCGGGCGAGATCTCGATCGTCGGGGAGGAGCGCCACGAGATCTCGGAGGACGCCGAAGTCGTCCTCCATCAGGTGCGGGTCTCGGTCGCGCCGGACAACGTGCCGGACGATCGGGCGGCGCGCAAGGAGTTCTGCGAGCGCCTCGTCACGCTCGCGGAGATCTGGGCGCGCCAGTGCATCAACGAGCGCCACGCCGAGCTGACCGACATCTAAGCTCGAGCCACGTCCCGAACTACAAGGGTCTGACCCCAGCTGTTACGGACGCGTCGTTCTCAGCGAGCCCGCGCCGCGCGCAACGCGAGCCCCGCGACACGCGTCGGGCGACCGGCCTTCGCGAGCACGTCGTCGAGCGCGCCGGCGAACTCCTCCAGATCCTGCTCCGTCACGACGAGCGGCGGCAGTCCCTTGAGCACGGGCAGGTCGTGACCGGCCACCTGGCTGAGGACGCGGTGCTTCGTGAAAAGCGGCACGACGACGAGCTGCGCGAAGAGACCGGACTGCATTCGTTCCATCAGGCGCCAGGCAACGCTGCCGGACTCGGGCTCGCCGAACTCCATCGCCCACATCAGCCCGAGGCCGCGCACCTCGCGCACGACCTCGTGCTCGTCGGTGAGCGCGCGCGTCAGCTCGAGCAGTCGTGCGCCCAGACGCGCGGACCGCTCGACGAGGCCCGCATCGTCGAGCTCGCGCAAAGTCGCGAGCCCGGCGGCCATCGCCAGATCGTTCGGCGCAAAGGTCGAGCCGTGGCTGACCGAATGCTCGAGCGAGTCGAACACGCCGTCGTACACCGGTTGCGACATCAGCAGTCCACCGACAGGGATGTAGCCGCCCGAGAGTGACTTCGCCACGGTGACGAGGTCCGGCTCGAGTCCCCAGTGCTCGTACGCGAAGAGCTTGCCGGTACGCGCGAAGCCCGTCTGCACCTCGTCTACGGCGAAAAGCGTCCCGCAGCTCCGGCAGAGCTCCTGGGCGCCCTCCAGATAACCGGCCGGCGGAAGGTTCACTCCCTTTCCCTGCACGGGCTCGACGAGGAAGAGCGCGACGTCTTCCGTGCGTAGTGCGACTTCGAGCGCCTCGAGGTCGCCGAACGGAACCTGCGAAAACCCCGGCAAGAGCGGGCCGAAGCGCTCGACGAAATGGCGATCGCCGCCGGCCGAGAGGGCGCCGAGCGTGAGCCCGTGGAAGGACTGCTCAGTCGAGACGACGCGCGTGCGGCCGGTCGCAGCGCGCCCGAGTTTGAGCGCAGCCTCGACCGCCTCGGTGCCCGAGCTCGTGAAGAGGACGCGCGCCAGCCTGGCCGGCGTCCGCTTAAGCAGCTCTTCCGCGAGCAGACCCGGCAAGAGCGACACGCCGAGCTGAACCGAGCCGGGAGTCTCGAGCTCGAGCGTCTCCATCAGCGCTTCCCGGATCCGGGGATTGTTCCGCCCGGCGTTGAACATCCCGAAGCCGCCGAGCATGTCGAGGAAGCGATTCCCCTCCGAGTCATAGAGGTACTGCCCCTCGGCGCGCGCCCAGACGCGGTCGAAGCCGATCGTCTTCAGCACCCGCATGAACTGCGGGTTGATCCCGCGCGCGTAGAGGTCGTAGTCCTCGCCGGCGCGAGCATCGAGGAGCTCCCGGATCACGAGCGGAGCGTACCGCCCTGAAAACGGTGAGAGCCCCTTGGAATAGGGGCCCCTCGTCTCTAGGAAACGTCCGACATGCGCTACTTCCCGTGATCCTTGCCGCCACCGCCGTGACCGCTACCGGCGTTGCCGTGGCTCTGACCGCCACCGTGCGGCTTCGTGCTCTTGCCGCCGCGGTTCGAGTTGGCGTGGCTCGAGTTGCCGTGGCTCGACGTGTGCAGACGCTTCGGCTTCTTCGGCTTCTGCGAGCCCTGGCTATGGGTCGTCGTAGTCGAAGCAGTTGTCGCGCCGGTCGTGGTCGCAGTCAGTGCACATGCGCCCTCACTGTCGCCGTGCGCCACGTGCGCGGGAACTGCAGGAGCGGCGATGTTGATCGTGTGCTCCTTGCCGTTACCGGTCTTGTGGCACACGTCCATCTTTTCCTGCCCGGCACCATCCGCCTCGTCATCGGTCGTGGTCTGGCTGGTGCTGGTTGTCGAAATGGTCGTCGACGTCGTGCTCGACGTGTGGTGGCCTTGATCCTCGGAATCGTTTTCCTCGGACTCCGACTCCTGGTCGTCCGCGGACTGCCCTTCACGGTCGCCCGTGGTGATCTGCGTCGAGGTCGTCTGGGACTCGGTCGTGCTCGTGGACGGCTGGCTCGTCGAGCCGACCGTGACCTGCGCGAGGCCGACGCCTGCAGCGGCGGCGAACGCGAGACCCACGAGCGCACCGACGAGGGAACGGCGGGTCATTCGAGTCAGTCGTTTACGCACTTGGAATCCCTTCGGGGGAGAGTTGGGGCCTACGTCTGGTCAGTCGCCAACTCGGGCCGAAACTTGCGGCGCGCCCCACTCGTCCGAGGGATGCCGGCGCTACGCTGCCGGGTCGGGCCCCCGCAGCCGCACCGATCTTCTGCACCCTCGATGGCGGCAGGATGGATCAGAGCTACGTCCGGCACCTGTTGCCGCGGCTGGCACAGCGCACTGGGATAGAGAAGCGCGTCCACGCCCATGCCCTCCGTCACGCGTTCGCTGTAGACCTCGAGCGTGAGGGAGCGCCGCTCAGCACGATTCGCGATCTACTCGGTCACTCGTCGGCAGCGGTGACTGATCACTATCTCCGATGAGTCGGAGCTGGCGTCGCGGTCGATTTCGCGAGAGCACGTGACTGGGCGAGCAAGTGAACGAGCGACGTCGACGTCAAGGGAAATTCGCCGCCTCTTGCTCCGCGGGCCGGCCCAATAACAGCCTTTCACCAGCACAATCGCCAGACAAGAGGGGGCCGGGAGCGGCTGAGTACCGCCCCCGACCCCCTGAGTGCAGTTCCTAGGGTAGGCGGCTGAAGAGCGCCAGTACAGGCGGCGGACAGCTGCTGATGAAGGGCTTCGCTGCGGCGAAGATCTCTGACGGTTTCTTGCCCGAGTCGAACGGGGCCGGGAACGGCGAGCCGCGGCTGATCAGGTTCAGGTAGGCGGCGTGTCGTGCCTCGACCGTTGCGATCTGCGCGCCGGCCTGGAGGAAGTCGCCGGTGTCGACGTAGCGGATCGCGCCGTCATAGGCCATCACTCCGGTGTTCTCGAGCACCCGCGCCGTGGCGATGAACGAGCCCACGCTCTTCAGTGCGCTCGAGAAGTTGAAGCTGCACGCGTCCACCGGGGTCGCGCCGGCGGCCTTGATCCCGGCCCGCAGGAACTTCACGTGTGTGACCTCATGGTCGCGGATCGTGATCAGGTTGGAGTAGGCACCGCTACGGATCCGCCCGCCGAAGCCGGCGAACAGCTTCGACTTGGTGATGGCGCCGCGACCGAACTTCACAGGGCTTGACGGCACCATGTCCGCGGGCGCTCCCTGACCGCCGAGCGCCTGCGTATAGAAAGTCGCCTCGAGGTACTCGAGCGTCAACGCGTAGTTGAGGACATCGGCATCGGCGACGCTGTCGCCGTGCCCAGCCCGTGCGATCGCCGGAAACGCGGCGAGGATCGTGCTCCCACCGATGGCAGTGCCGCCGACAATCGCCGTCTTACGCAGGAAACCTCGGCGCGTCTGGCCGGTGGCCTGCTCGGCCTCAGGGACGACCCCGTTTGGATCGACCTCGTCGAGCTTGAATTCGTCGTGCATTAGTGAACCCCCTCTTTCCGCGACCAAATTGTTGGGCGATGCGTCGGCCGCTAGGAGCTATTCGCGGGCGACGGTGGATCGGTTCGGACCACCCCAACTCCTCGCGGGCGCTTGTGGACGCAACGAAGTTCGCGCTCACGGGGATTTGCGCTGATGCAGGAGATCGCCTCGTAACGGTTTTTGGCCCCGGCGTTGTCCTCCCAGTATCGGTGCTCGTACTCGTCGGGGCTGCGCATCGCCAGGCTGGAGTGACGTCTGAGTGGGTTGTAGAAGCTTTCGATGTAGCGGAAGAGCGCGAGCCGTGCCGGGTCGCGGGTCACGAATGTGCGGCGTTTGACGAGTTCGTTCTTGATCGTCGAGATGCAACTCTCGGCGCTGGCGATGTCCCAGGGGTCGCCTTTCGAGCCCATGCTGGCCATGATCTTCGAGTCGCGCAGCGTGCGGCCCGTCGCGATCGAGGCGTACTGCGAGCCGCGAGCCCTCGTGGGTTGGCACGTAGGTGATGTCGGCGCCCCAGATCTCAGCCGGCGAAGTCGTCATCTCGGCATAGACCCCGCGAACGCATCCTGACCCGGGAAGCAGAAGCGAACATTTGCTGCTCGGCTTCGGCAACCGCGTCGCCAATTTCGCAGAACCCTCCTAGGGCCGACCCAGACCTTGGGCTCGGGAGTTCAGGGAGCCACGGTAGGCACGCCCCCACCACTCTCGTCCTGATCGTCGTCTAGCTGTGTAACGTCGCCGCTCGATTCTGATGGCATGCGCAAGGAAGCCTCCGTTGCTCTGGTAGGCCATCTAGTCCCAACGCGACCCACGAGAGGCGGTTTCGACGATACTGCTACCAATCAAACGAAGGAGACGCTATGGCGATCGCACGAGTCATTTCGCGTGAAGGAGATCAACAAGAAGTTGAACGACAGTACGGAATCATCTCGGGTCGAATGAACGAGCTTCCGCTTGCGGACGGCCTCAAAGCGCACAT
>JACDEU010000032.1:0-20158 GCA_013816245.1 Actinomycetota bacterium
GCAATGGAGCGGGGAGGCCGGACGCCCGCACGTCAGTCCCCGAGTGGCGTCCGGCCCGCAGTTCTCTCCGCTCACCAAAGAGACTCCGCCCGCGACCTAAACCTGCTGCCTCCCTCGTTCGAGTGAACGCCGGGGGCTTATCCGCGCCTGAGGAGCGCGTCGACTGTGCCGTGGCCGGGATCGTGCGCGAGTTGGCGCAGGTGTCTGGGCCGCCAGTTCGCGGTCGGGCCTGCCGAGCGCTGCAGCCGCGACCGCAGCGCCTCAATGATTCGTTCCTTGGAGGCCTTCGAGGTTGTCGGCGACGGCCACGCCGATCGCGTTGTCCTCGATCACCGTAAACGAGGAGGCCGTTCAGCACGGAAGGCCGTCCTGTCGATGTGGCGCCGCGTCCCCAGGGTAGACCTTCGAGCCCTGGCTGGCGTACCATTGGCCGGCCGGAACACCATGAAACGCGCAGTACTCATCGCCGCTTTGCTCATCGCGGTCACGACCGCCGCCGCGGCCGCAACTGGCCGCGTGTCGGCTACTCCCACCGCAGCCCGCTGCGGCGGCACGCTCTGGCGACTGAAGACGTTGAGCGACCCGGGTCGAAGATCGGTGCGCCTCGCATCCGCGACGACGACGATCGCCGCCATCGCGGGACGCCCGTTCCCGCGACCCGTTCCGAAAAAGCGCCGCACGCCCTTCCAGCGCCAGACGTGGGAGGTCGTCGCCCAGGTCACGCAGTACCGGCTCGAAGACGGTGGAGTTCGGTTGGTGCTCTTCGATGCAGGCTCGTATCTGAATGCCGTCATCCCGATTCCGAGTTGCCTGTCTTCTCGAACTCGGGCTCGCGAACAGATCGCCGCGGCTTGGCAGGAATTGTCGGTCGACTGTGCCCGTCCGAAGCCGGAGTGGCAGCCTCTCGGCGCGATCGTCTACGTTCGCGGCGTTGGCTTCTGGAGCCAGAGAAGGTCGTTGGGCGGCTCGGCGCCGAACGGCGCCGAGCTACATCCTGTGACCGGATTCCGAATCGTCGCCGGCTGCTAGCGACCGCTCGGACACCGTGGCCCGGCCGTCGCCCTGCTCCGCAGCAGGCAGTCGGAACCAGAAGGTCGACCCCGCCCCCCCCTCACTGTGGAAGCCGATCTCTCCGCCGTGAGCCTCGATGATCTGCCGTGCCAGCACGAGCCCAAGACCCGTGCCGGCGATCCCGTGCTCACGCCCGACATCGCCACGAAAGAACTTGGTGAAGATTCGGTCCTGATGGTCTGTGGGGATCCCGAGTCCCCGATCGCGGACCCAGACCGACACGTCCTCGCCGATCAGGCCCGCGCCGACCTCGACCTCACCGCCGCCGGGGGAGTATTTGATCGCGTTCGAAAGCAAATTCCCGACCACTTGAGCGAGCCGGTTACGGTCGCCTCGGATGACGAGCGGCTCGCCGGCGGCCAGGAAATGAAGCGTGTGCGCCTCGCTCTGCGCGGAGTAGAGCGTCATTTGCGCGGCGAGCAGATCGTTGAGGTCGACATCTTCGAGACGCAGCTCGAGAGTGTGCTGCTCCACGCGCTGGAGATCGAGGAGATCGTTCAGAAGCGCCGCGAGGCGCCGGGCTTCAGTTCGGATCACTTCCAGGTACCGCTTTGTGTCCGCAGGGGGCAGATCGCGGTCGAGCATGAGCGCAGAGAAGCCGAGCACGCTGGTCAGCGGAGTTCTCAGCTCATGCGACACGTTGCTCACCAGCTCGCTCTTCACTCGCTCGCTTTCGGCGAGCGTTCGGTTCCGTACTGCCAAATCTGCGAGCGTTCGCTCGAGTGAAGCGGCCATCGCGTTAAACGTTCGCTCGAGCTGGCCGACCTCACCCGGGCCTCTTGTTGGCAATCGTCCCGAGAAGTCGCCACCAGCGATCCGTGTGGCCGCCTCGGCGGTGAGACGCAGGGGTCTCGCCACAGCTCGGTCGAGGTACAGGGCTCCCACGAAGATAAGTAGGAGTGCCGAGCCGAGCCCGGCTCCGCCGACCTTGAGCGCATGACGGGCGGTTGCTCGCGCGCGATCTTTGCCTGCTGCACTGAGCGCTTTCTCCGTGGCCAGAAAGCGCGCGAAGCGATCCCGAATGGTCTCGACCTGCTTCCTGCCGCGGTCCGAGGTCGCGACACTCGGCGCCTCCTTGGGGTTCCGGCGCAGGAAGTCGACGAGAGGCCGCGAGTACGTACGGAGATACGTATCGATCGCACTCTTGATCGATCGAGCCCGGGCGTGTTGCATTCGATTGCTGTCGGTGAGGCGAAGGAGCGTCTCGATGGCGGCTGGGTAGTGCTCCTGGCCTGCTCGCCAGGGGTCGAGGTAACGGTCGTCGTAGGTGATCACGAAACCGCGCACCCCGGTCTCCAGATCGATCACGAGGGTCTGCAGTTGAGTTGCGGTTGCGATGACCTGCTGCGAGCGCGCCGCTTCCGCCGATCGATTGCGCAAGCTGAGGATCGCCACAAAGAGGACTGCGAAGACGATCACCAGGCCCACTGCGACCGCGATCGCAGACATGGCGATGCGTCCTAGCAGACCGGAAGGCCCCCGCACCATCTCAGGCGTGGCTTCCGCGGCGCTCGAGGCCGCATCGAGCTTTCGGCTTTGAGCTACGGCCCGGCTCATGTTCGGTTCGCGAGAACCTCCGCCACGGCAGCCCTGATCTGGTGCGGCTCGAACGGCTTTACCATCACGACATCCGCACCGTGGCTCAATGCTGCCTCACGCATGGCGGGCTGGGCGGTCAGAACGATCACTGCCGTGGCCGCGAGTCCTTCATCGCGCCGCAGCTCGCGCAGCACGTCGAGCCCGTTGCGCCGGGGCATCATCATGTCGAGGATCATCACGTCCGGCTTCAGGCGTCGGGCGAGCTCCAACGACATTTCGCCGTCATCTGCCTCTGCGAAGGAATACGCGCCGTCAAGGCTGACGCGAATCAGCTCGCGAAGTGACGGCTCGTCATCGCAGATGAGCACGGTCGCTAGGGAACCGACCATCTCCTCCATGGAAGCAGATCCCAGCCGAAAGGCATAGCCGAGCACCGAGATGGCGGTCTGGCGTGTATGGCGGAGGTTGGCCGGGCCGCTAGCGGTGCCTCGGCTGAGTGATTTTCGGTCGTTGCCAACCAATATGTCTATAAACTTGGGTAGGGAACGGCGCATGCTGCGGGCCGTCGTTCTCGCCAACCATGGACACGTCGCAGCTCTACGCAGACCTCCTTCCCAGCGCCAGACGCCGCATCCTGGTCGTCGACGACGACCCTTCTTTGCGGCTGCTGCTGCGCGAGACGCTCGCAGCCGACGAGTTCGAGCTCGAGGAGGCCTCCTCGGCCGAGGAGGCACAGGAAGTTGCCCGCTTCTGGCGACCGGCGGTCGTCCTGCTGGACGTGACGCTGCCCGGTCTGGACGGGCTTTCGTTCTGCCGGGAACTGACGAACGGCGACCCGGAAAGTTGTCCGATCGTGATCCTGCTCACGGGCACGAAGATGACTGAGGTCGAAGCGCGTGAAGCCGGCGCGCGGGCGATGCTACGCAAGCCGTTTAGCCCGCTCGAGCTGATCGGGTTGATCGACCACCTGGACGAGATGTCGACGCAACCGCTGGGCGGAGTGAACGAGAACGACTCGCAGCAGCTGCTTATGTACGCACGCGACCTGGGCCGGATCGTGGACGTCGAGCGGACTCAGCGGCGGCTCCTGCAGCAGGCTTACCGACAGACCGTTGCCGCGCTGGCCGACGCTCTGGAGGCCAAGGATCCGGGAACCGGACAGCACGCTCAGCGTGTGCAGCACTACGCGCTGACGCTCACCGAGGTCGTCGACCGAAAACTGCTCGACGACCCGAGCCTCGAATACGGGTTCCTACTCCACGACGTCGGCAAGATTGGAATCGCCGACCAGGTGCTCACCAAGCCGGGCCCCCTGACGCCCGACGAGCGCAGGCTGATCGAGTTTCATCCGACGATCGGCGTGCAGATCCTGTCCAGCGTCGCGCTACTGCAGGGCGAAGGCGTGGAGGTCGTGCGCTCCCACCACGAGCGTTGGGACGGAGCGGGCTATCCGGACGGTCTCGTCGGCGAGGACATTCCGCTCGGCGCGCGCATCTTCGCCCTTGCCGACGCGCTTGACGCGATGACGAGCGACCGCCCTTACCGCGACGCCCTCAGGTGGGACGAAGCGACGGACGAAATCCTCTCCCAGGGCGCCGCGCAGTTCGATCCCCAGGTGGTGAGAGCGTTCTGCATCCGTGAGCGCCGGCTGCGGCGGATCTTCGAGGAGTTGACTGTCGTCGCGGCCTGACGCGGCTATTAAAACTCGGCGAGCGAGACCGCCAGTGCTCCGGCGAACGTGGCGCTGGAAGCGGCGTTGCGCGCACGTAGGGATGCCGTGCGCCAGCGATTGCGCCAGCTCGCGCGCGTTGTTGCGAAACGGCTGTCCGATCGCTACTCCGGTGGCGAGCGCGGCGAAGAAACACGACAGCGAGGCCCGGTTCGCAGCGCAGCAGCGCTACCGCGAGAACCCGTCGACGTCGAACACAGCGGATTACCAAGTGGCGCCGGCTCGGAGAGACCTGGATCTATGCGATTACTGTCTCGAAACCGAGGCAAGTCTCGCACTTCTGCGGGCGCTACCGACTCGCTCGCGCTAACGGCCAGGCTCAGGCGGGTGCGGTTGACTCCGCTGAACTGTTGGCCGCGTTGTTGCGTGGAGGCACGCCCGACCAACTCGCCCACGCCTTCACCAGGGCAGCAGCGAGCCCAACGGCGCACCCTCCCGGCGAAGCGGTGAAGGCCGGCCGCGTATGGGTATCGCAGGTGTCTGGAGTGTGTAACCCCACAGGTCGGTTCCGTCGGGAGAGTCGTCGACGGGCGACCCTCGTCGGCAAAGCGCTCAAGGCACAGCGATGCGCTCGACGGCGCAGACGGCAGTCAGTTTCCTCGGAAACAAACCCTTCTCCCCGCAGCCGAGCGCACCTTGTTGCACCCGGCTCCCTCTCATAATCCGTCCGTCCCTGGTTCGAGTCCAGAACAGCCTCCCTTGCCTGCACCAGACGGCACCAAGACAGAAGTCGCCGAAGACGTAACGGTTCCGAAGAGCTGCGACCGCACGGCCCCAGTAGACGTAGCCGCCCACCACCGAGCTACACCCCTTCTTTCGGTGCCGGTAGACCACGATCGGTGGTACCAGGCTTCCTGGGCCCAGCGTTCCCGTCGTTCCTGTGCTCGCGCGTCCTTCGTATTGAGGCCACCCGAAGTTCACGGGTCAGGTCGTCTTGCCGGGAACTCGGTCGATCTCCTCCCACGTATTCGCGCCGACGTCCCCGACGTATAGGTCACCGGTCTCTTGGTCGAACGAGAACCGCCATGGGTTACAACCCGAAACCGATGATCTCCGGCTCGCTCGTAGGGTTGCCGGGGTCGAGCCTGACGATCTTTCCGAGCAGCGAGGTGGGATCCTGCGCCGATGCGGGGTCATTCCGTCGCCGATGCCGACATAGAGCATCCGATCGAGGCCGAAGGCGAGCTGCCCTCCGAAATGGTTGTCGGCGTCATGAATCGGCTCGTGAACGCGAAGCAGTTCTTGCCGACTTCCGAGTCGCACGCTCATCCCGCTCGCGCGCGATAACCGTCGACATGCACGTCGAAGTCACGGCCGACGTAATCGACGAACAGCCGGCCCGTCTTCGAGTACTGGGGATCGAAAGCCACTGAGAACAGACCGGCGAGCGCACGGTTCAGTACGAGTCGGCGGATGTCCAGGAAAACTCTTCGTCGGCCGTTGCGTCCTGAGCCAGGATGACGCCGCGCTGCTCCACGATGTACAGCCGATTCGATTCGCCTGACGGCGCAGTGACGTAGACCGGCGCACGTAATCCCGTCGCCCCGCGGATTCGGTCGACGCGAGCCGAGGTATCGGCGTGGGCGAGTGTCGCAGCGACGCCCGCCACGAGCATGAGGCCAATCAGGACCGGCTTGCCCCTCACGTGGCCAGCGCCTCCCGCACGGCGACCTCGAACGCCGTCAGCTCGATCGACAGGAGACCACGGATCCGATCGTCCCGCACGATCGTCTCGTTGCGAAGCCCCTCGATCAACGGGCGCGCGATCCCGGCTTTCACCGGTGTCACGACGTGGAGCCACAGCGACGAGAGGTACGGCGTCAGCACGGGCACCTCGAAGATGAACGGATGCTTGTCCCGAAGTACTGCGATCCGCTCCATCATCTGGCGGTAGGTCATCACTTCCGGGCCGCCAACGTCGTAGCTCTCGCCGAAGGTGTCCTCACGGCCACACACGCCGGCGAGATAGGCGACGACGTCGGTCAGTGCGATCGGCTGCGTGCGGGTCGAGACCCATCTCGGTGTCACCATCGCCGGCAACCGGTCGACGAGAGCCACGATCGTCTCGAACGCAGCGCTGTCCCGGCCGATCACGATCGCCGCGCGTAGCGTCGTCACCGGCACAGAGGTCGAAGCCAGCCGCTTCCCTGTCTCGAGCCGGCTGCGCAGATGTGAAGACAGGCCGGCCGAATCGTCCCCGAGCCCGCCCAGGTACACGAGTTGCCGCACGCCTGCGCGTTCCGCTTCGAGGGCAGTCGTCTCGGCCGCGCGAAGGTCGCGCTCCTCGAAGTCGGCGCTCCCGAGGGAGTGCACGAGGTAATAGACGACTTCTGCGTCTTCGAGGACACGCGCAACAGAGCCGCCATCCGTTGCGTCGGCGGTCTTCCAGGTCACGCCCTGCGTGACCTCCCGCTCATGCCGTGAGATCGCGACGACCTCGTGTTCGCCGGCGAGCTCGTCCAACAGCGGCCGACCGATCGTTCCGGACGCACCGAAGACGACGACCTTCACCTGCCCGTCTCCGAGATCAACCGCATGAAATACCGTCGGCTCACCGCGACGTGGATCCTGCTCTGGACGTGGCTGTAGAGAGCACCCGTCCAGTCGGATTTCCCCTCACGCGCAGCGAGCCTTGGATAGAAGCCCCGGATCGTGGAACGAAGCACCGGTTGTGAGCCGCCGAGCTGCGCGAACGAGATCTCGCCGGCCGGCCGGCGGGCGAGCAAACCGCCCCTGATCGGATAGGTACAGGCCACCCGATCCTCGGTTGCCTCGATTTTCGGGGGTCCAAACCGCAAGAGGGGCGGTCCCTTGCCGAGGACGAGGAGCTCGAGCGAGCTGTCCCTTTCCCGTCGGCGCACGAGGCGCATGGTCACGCGCTCCACCTCGAGCCAGTACGTGCTGCCGAGCCGTTCCGCGCCTGCATCAGAGAAGTCGACAACCGCAGCCGGGAGAACGACACGCTGCTCCGATTCTACGGCGCCATTGTCCGTCTGGCGCTGCCAGGTCTCCCATCCCTTCATCCTGTGGACGCTAGATGAACCTTCCCGGCGGCGCGGCGCGCTACAGTCGCCGCGCGATGAGACGTGCGCCGATCCTCCTCTTCGCTCTTCTGCTCGTGGGGGGCTGCAGCTCCGGCGAGCCGTCCGCCTACAAGGCGGGGCCGACGGCGAAGTGTCTGAGCGGGAAGGACTACACCGTCACGACCGACGACGCCAAGGTCGGCGTGGTTGCCGCCAACGCACCGAACGGAGGCCTGCGGGCGAACGAGGCTGGCAACGCGCTCACGATCGCCTTCGGCCAGAACTCCGACGACGCCATCCAGATCGCCGGTGCGTTCAAGCGTTTCGCGCCCAAGAAGCTGAAGCAGCACATCACGGACGTCATGCGGACGGAGAAGAACGCCGTCCTCCTGTGGACGGTCACCCCGCCGCAGGCGGAGCTGGACAAGGTGCTCGCCTGTCTGAAGGGCTGAGCGCTCGGGATAGAATCGCCGGGATGGCTGAGATCGGGACGATGCGGGTCAAGAGCGGCCTCGCCGAGATGCTCAAGGGCGGGGTGATCATGGACGTCACCGACGCCGGCCAGGCGCGGATCGCCGAGGAGGCGGGCGCCTGCGCGGTGATGGCCCTCGAGCGGGTTCCGGCGGACATCCGCCGCGAAGGTGGAGTCGCCCGCATGGCGGACCCGGACAAGGTGATCGAGATTCAGGAGACCGTGAGCATTCCGGTGATGGCGAAGGCGCGCATCGGCCACTTCGTCGAGGCGCAGATCCTGGAGGCGCTCGAGGTCGACTACATCGACGAGTCCGAGGTCCTGACGCCCGCCGACACGGCCAACCACATCGACAAGTGGAAGTTCACGGTCCCGTTCGTCTGCGGCTGCACGAACATCGGCGAGGCGCTTCGCCGCATCGGCGAGGGCGCCGCGATGATTCGCACGAAGGGCGAGGCGGGAACGGGAGACATCGTCAACGCGGTGACGCACATGCGCTCCGTGTTCGGGTCGATCAAGCGACTGGGTGCGATGGATCCCGACGAGCTGTACAGCGAGGCGAAGAATCTCCAGGCTCCCGTCGAGCTCGTGCGCTGGGTCGCGGAGAACGGACGGCTTCCTGTCGTCACCTTCACCGCCGGCGGAATCGCGACACCGGCAGATGCGGCGCTCTGCATGCAGCTCGGCGCGGACGGCGTCTTCGTCGGCTCGGGGATTTTCAAGTCTGACAATCCGAGTGAGCGTGCGAAGGCGATCGTCGAGGCGACGACGCACTACAACGACGCAGAGATCCTCGCGCGCGTGTCCCGCGGGCTGGGCGATGCGATGAGCGGCCTGTCGGCTGCAGGGCTCGCGCCCGAAGAACTGCTCGAGACGCGCGGCTGGTAGGAAGAGCAGCCGGCGGCCGAAGCCCGAGCTGCTGTCACCCATCTAGAGGATTCCGCGAGCTTGGCGAATCTACACTTGGTCTCAAATGCGAATCGGGGTACTGGCAGTTCAGGGCAACTTCCGCGAGCACGAGGCGATGCTGCGCCGGCTCGGCGCCGAGCCGGTGGAGGTGCGGAAGCCGGACGAGCTCGCCGGGCTGGACGGGCTCGTCGTCCCGGGCGGGGAATCCACGACCTTCATGCGGCTGATGAAGCTGTACGGGCTCGACGAGGCTATCCGGACGTTCGAGCCGCCGATCCTGGGCACCTGCGCGGGAATGATCGTTCTCGATCGGAATCATCTCGGCCTCGCCGACGTCGAGGTCGACCGGAACGCCTACGGCCGTCAGGTGGCCAGTTTCGAGGCCGACCTGCGGCTCGCAGGCGACGAGCGGCCGCTCCGCGGTGTTTTCATCCGTGCGCCGCGGGTGCGAGTGACGGGTGATGGCGTCGAGGTGCTCGCCGAGCACGAGGGTGAGCCTGTGCTCGTTCGCGACGGCCGGATTATCGTGGCATCGTTCCACCCGGAGCTGACGGACGATACTCGGGTGCACGAACTGTTCTTGGATGCGGTACGGGAGGCGCTGAGTGTCAGGGCATAGCAAGTGGTCGTCGATCAAGCACAAGAAGGGCGCCGCCGACGCAAAGCGCGGCAAGCTGTTCTCGAAGCTCTCGCGCGCGATCATCGTCGCGGCGAAGGAGGGGGGACCGGATCCTTCCGGCAACCTCGCCTTGCAGAACGCGATCGAGAAAGCGCGCTCCTATTCCATGCCGAAGGACAACATCGAGCGCGCGATCGCGCGCGGCTCGGGCGCGGATTCGGATGCGCAGGCGTTCGAGACGGTCGTGTACGAGGGCTACGGCCCGAACGGCGTCGCGGTGATCGTCGAGGCGCTCACGGACAACCGCAACCGCACCGCGTCGGACGTGCGGCACGCATTCGACAAGAACGACGGCAACCTCGGGACGTCGGGCGCAGTCGCATGGCTCTTCGAGCGGCGTGGGGTCGTGGTCGTCCCGGCCGACGGGGTCGACGAGGACGAGCTGACGTTGGCGGCGGCTGAAGGGGGCGCCGACGACATCAGGCTCGACGGCTCTACCTATGAGGTCGTATCCGCCCCGGAGGCGCTGACGGCGGTACGCGAGGCCGTCGAGGAAGCGGGCTTCCCTGTCGAGTCGGCGGAGTTGACGATGGTCCCGAAGACCACCGTCGAGGTCGCGGAGGAGTCTGCGGCCAAGAAGATCGTGCGTCTGATGGAGGAGCTCGAGGACAACGACGATGTCCAGGACGTCTACGCGAACTTCGACATCCCGGAGCGCGTCCTCGAGACCGTCGCTTCGTAGGGACACGTCCTAGGGCCAGTCCCTGGCACGTATCTTAAAAGTGCTAGCCCCGGAAGCTGCGAGCTCGGTAACGGATTCGTCGGCGGCGCGACGCTCACCGGCTTGTTCGGATTCGAGACCGAGAGGTGATCCATCGGAGACGTCACGCGGCGATCTCGCAGAACGTGGGCGAGTCTTCTTCACATTCCCACGACTCCAAACCGCCGTGGTCACCCTGGTCACTCACCGCGCTACCTCGGTTTCAGCACGCTCGCTTAACCTTTGCGTCTCGTACGGAGGGGGTCGCGAGGGAGCCGAGCGCTCCCTCGCGTGCATCTAGACCCAGCCGCGCTGACGCGCGACGCGGCAGAGGGCCCGTCGCTTCGCGTGTGCCGCCTGGTCGGAGAGCCCGGCTTTCGCGTAGATCCGGCGTAACGCCGCCTTGACGGTTCCCGTCGCACCGGGCGTACCGAGCTGCGCGGCGATCTGCTCGTTCGATGGCAGGCTCTCGAGGCTGGCGCCTGCGAGCCACGGTCCGCACAGGGACTGCACGACCTGGCGCTGGAACGAGGAGAGCTGTGCGGAATCCGCGGGTGCGACCTCCTCGAGTGACTCGGTCGTGTCCGGGTCCTGCAGCTGAGCCGGCCAGGAGAACAGGACCGTCTCCGCGCCGATTCCGATCCGGTCGGCGTGCCGCAGCGGGAGCGGGGTGCCCGGTTGGACACGGATTCCGTTCAGAAACGTCCCGTTGAAGCTGCCCCGGTCCTCGAGGTACCACCGGTCACCCGTGACCGTGACCGCAGCATGGTCGCGGCTGACTGTGGGCGAAGTGAATGTCAGATCGTTCGCGTCGTCCCGTCCGATCGTGACGCTTTCCTTCAGTTCGTGTTCCTTCCCATCAGGGAAGGTCAGCCAGATGTCCCCGGGCATTGCCGGAAGGATACGTCCGGGTCACTCCCTAACCTCTGACCGTGAAGGTCATTGGCATCGATCCAGGGACGGCTTCTTGCGGGTACGGCATCGTCCACGAAAGAGACGGGCGTCTCAGGGCCATCGACCACGGGTGGTGGAAAACAGCCGCGTCCGAGCGGCCCGAGCTCCGGCTGAAGACGATCTTCGACGCCGTGGCCGAGCTCGTCGCGGTTCATCAGCCGGATGCCGTCGCCCTCGAGGAGTCGTTCGTCGGCGCCGACGCCCGCACCGCACTCTCCGTCGGGCAGGCGCGCGGGGCCGTCATGGTCGCGGCCGCTAGCGCGGGAGTCGAGTGCGCTGAGTATCCGCCCGCCCGCGTCAAGCAAGTGGTGTGCGGTTACGGCCGCGCCGAGAAGCAGCAGGTGCAGAAGATGGTGAAGGTGATCCTCGGGCTCCAGGTCGAGCCAGCGTCCACCCATGCAGCCGATGCGCTCGCCGTTGCGATCTGCCACGCGCTCGCGCCGCCGCTCCTGAGGATCGCTGGATGATCGCGCGCCTTCGCGGGAAGCCCGTGGCGAACACGCCGGACGGGCTGGTCGTCGACGTCGGCGGAGTCGGTTATCTCGTCGCTGCGACGCCTTCCGCGATCGGTGCCGCGGACGGTGCCGCGGAGGTCTCCCTGCACACGTACCTGCACGTTCGGGAGGACGCGCTGCAGCTGTACGGGTTTGCCGAGGCGGCCGAGCGCGAACTGTTTCTCCAGCTTCTGTCCGTGAACGGCATCGGCCCGAAGGTTGCGCTCGCGATCGTCTCCGGCTCGCCGGCGGCCGACCTGCGGCGCGCGATCGTGCTCGGAGACACTGCGCGCTTTCAGGCCATCCCCGGGATCGGGAAGAAGACGGCCGAGCGGATCGTGCTCGAGCTGAAGGAGAAGATCGGCGAGGCGCCCGTGCCGATCTCCTCGGCGGGCGGGAGCCAGCCGCATCTCGTCGCCCGCGACGCTCTCGTCGAGCTCGGCTACTCCCTCGGCGAGGCGGAGCTGGCGCTCGCACGAGTCGATCCGGAGCTTCCCCCGGAGGAACGCGTCCGCGAAGCGCTAAAAGCGGCCTAGACATGTCAACCCAGTTCCTGGCACCCGCCGTCGTACCCGAGGAAGAGGATCTCGAGCAGTCTCTGCGTCCGCGCCGCCTGGCGGAGTTCGTCGGGCAGGAGCGGATCAAGGAACAGCTCGCGATCTCGCTCGACGCGACGAAGGCGCGCGACGAGCCGCTCGACCATGTGCTGCTCGTCGGCCCGCCGGGCCTCGGCAAGACGAGCCTCGCGTACATCGTCCGTGAGGAACTCGGCGTCGGCATCCGTTGCGTCGCCGGTCCTGCGCTCGAGCGCAAGGGCGACATGGCCGCGATCCTCACCGGCCTGGAGCGCCACGACGTCCTCTTCGTCGACGAGATCCACCGGCTGAACCGCGCGATCGAAGAGATTCTCTATCCGGCCCTCGAGGACTTCCGGCTCGACATCATCGTCGGACAGGGCGCCGCTGCGCGCACGCTGACGCTCGACCTGCCGCCATTCACGCTCATCGGCGCGACGACGCGCACGGGCCTTCTGACGACACCGCTCCGCGACCGCTTCGGCATGACCTTCCGGCTCGACTACTACGACGCGCCCGAGCTCGGCACCGTCGTGCGAAGGTCGGCCCGGATCCTCGACGTCGAGATCGCGGAGGACGCCGCAGACGAGATCGCCCGGCGCTCACGCGGCACACCGCGGATCGCGAACCGCATCCTCAGACGGGTCCGAGACGTCGCGCAAGTGAAGCACGACGGCGTGATCACGAACGAGGTGGCCCGCGAGGCGCTCGAACTGTTGGAGGTGGACGGCCGGGGTCTCGAGCGCATCGACCGCGAGCTGCTGTCCACGATCCTCCTCAAGTTCGGAGGCGGCCCGGTGGGGCTGTCCACGCTTGCCGTCGCACTAGGCGAGGAGCAGGACACGATCGAGGACGTGTACGAGCCGTTCCTGTTGCAGCTCGGTTTCCTGCAGCGCACGCCGCGCGGTCGGATCATCACCGATCTCGGCCGCGAGCAGCTCGGAGCCCCTGCAGCTCCTGCAGCCGACACGAAGCTCTTTTGAGCCAACACGTGTGGATGCCCGGCTCTGCAGAGCCGTCCCTCGACGACTTCGTTGCGCGCGTCTTGCGCCAGATCGAGGCTTACACCGCAACGCACAGCGCCGAGGCCACGCACGTCGAGGTCGAGCTCGGGGATGGCGAGCGGTTGATGTTGCGCTCGCTCTCGAGCGAGCCCGGCTTCGGCTTCCTCACACTGTCGGTCCATTCGAGCGACGCCGAGGCGGAGGAGCTGATCGTTCCCATCGGGGCGATCAAGCGGATCTCACTCGGTCCAGCGGACGAAACCCGCCGCCCGGGTTTCGCCCTGCCAGGAAGAAAGGAGGGGCCGGAAACCGCCGCATAGTTTCCGACCCCTGTTGAAATGTCCGCCCCGGCCGTAGGGTCTCGGGGCTTGCTCTGCCGCAGTGCAGAGCGTTGAGGACAGGTGGGACTTGAGGAGCATGATTCACCCACGCTGGTTGATTCCTCCCCCTTCGGGTGGTTCATCCCATTACTTCACTTCACCCCCCCGGGGGAGTGCGAAAACGGCTTTTCGCCTCAATTGTGAGACCCAGGAGGATCGTGGGGGGCCGCAGCCCACATCCTCCAACGCGGCGGTCGCAGGGTTGCCCTGCGACCGCCCATCTCAGCCGTGTCCGGTGCCAGACACGGGACGGTGCCGCGGAGGCCATGTCCGCCCTACGAACGCGAGCAGGCGCGGTGCGAGGACGATGGCCATGACGTCGAACCAGACGTAGCCCGAGGCCACGCCGCTCGGCGGGTTGCCGTCGGGGATCCCGAGCCCCGGAAGCTTCTCGGCCCACCGCCAGGTTCCGATTGCGGTGCCGTAGAGCTCGAGCACGGCGACGACGAGGAAGACCCCGGCATAGGCCGCGCGCGCTCGCGAGCGCCAGAGAAAGGCGAGCAGCAACGGAACTCCTAGTGCGCCGGCGGCGTCGAGGCGTGGCAGCACTGTCAGTCCCAGCACCCCCCAGAGCGTGGCGGCTCCGCCGGCGGTGAGCACGAGCGCCCGCGAATGGCGCCGGAGGCCTTCGCTCAGAGCGAGCCCGGCCATGAAGACAAGCCCGTGCGCGGGCGGGACGAACGTCGGCAGGTTGTGCAGCCGGTAGGAGTAGACCCCCCACAGAATCGAACCGGTCAGCTCCGCCACGGTTGCCGCGCAGATCACGACGGCGACCTGCGCACGTCGTTCGGCCGCAAGCGGCCACGCGGCGACGATCAGCACGATCCAGGTCAACGCACCGAGCGCGAGCTGGCCGTGCAGGTCGACCTGCGTATCCACCGCCAGTAGGGCCGCCAGGTAGGAGGCGATGACGGCGGCGCGGATCACCGACGGAACTGCAGCTCGTGCCAAGACGGCACGGGTGCAAGCTCCAGGAGTGCGCGGTCGCCGTTCGGGTCGCGGTAGCCGAAGTCGGAGGAGTCGTCGTCCCACGCAACCTCCAAGAGGCCTTCCTTCACGCGGTGGTCGAGCCAGGCACCGCGGAAGACCAGCTTTTTCAACCAGTACACGAGCGACTCGCCTCCGACGAGCGACACGCGTTCCCAGTGCCGCACGAGGTAACGGCCGAGCCCGCTGCGCGGCTCGTCGATCCAGTCGCGCTCGACGAGCTCCACGAGGTCCGCGGTCTCCTCGTCGTCGAGCTCGTTGTCGCCCACCAGACCGAGCTTGACCGCGGCGGCGGTGACCCGTTCTTCGAAGTCGGAGCGGTTGAAGCCGAAGCGATACCCGAGGAACTCGACGACGTAGTCGTCCCCGGAGGCGTAGTTGGCTTCGATCACGATCGAACGATAGCTCCGCGCTAGGCTCGGCTCGTGAGCATGAGACTGGCTGCAGCCTCCGGCGCCGTGACTGCTCTCGTGGTCGTCACCGTCTGGGTGAGTGACCTCTCGTTCGAGCGGGCGGTGCTTCTCGCGCCCGTGCTGGTCATCGGCCTGGCTGCTGTTGCGGGGCTGTTCGTCTTCTGGGGCCGGGTCGGGTGGGAGTCGTTCCGGCAGGCCCGCCACCCGAGGCTCGTCGTCGCCGCGGCCCTCGCCTTCGTCCTGCTGCTCGTGGGCCTCACGCTCCTCGGCGTCCAGCTGCCCCGCGAATAGTCAGCGAAGCTCGCTCAGCGCGTTCTTCAGCCGGGTGAGATCGGCTTCGTCGTTATATCCCTGGAAGGACGGGCGGATGAACAGGTCGTCTCCGCGCTCGAAGACCGGGATCTCGATCCGGTGCTCGTCGTAGAGGCGCTCCTTGAGATCCGCGGGCGCCTCCTTCGGAAGCCGGAGCGTCACCATCTGGCGAAAGAAGTCCTTCGAGTCCGGCGTCAGCGGCTCGAGTCCGAGCTCGTTGCGCGCGCGCCGCGTCAGCTCGTGACACCGTTCGCGCACGAGATCCCATTCATGCTCGCGCTGCCACTCGATCGCAGTGGGAACGGTGAGGTACGCCGACGGATCGCGGGTGCCCTGCAGCTCGTGGTGCGCGACGAAGGTGGGATCGTCACCTTTGTAGCCCCAGCTGATCATCAGCGGGTGCACTTCGGCCTGCAGCTCGCGACGAGCGTAGAGGAAGCCCGCACCCTTCGGCGCGCAGAGCCATTTCTGCCTTGTCAAGTAAGTACCGAAGGGGTGGCCGCTAGGACGGCGCGCCCGAAGACAAGATCCGCGAGAGTCGGCGCTAGGACTAAGCCTACGATTCGGCACCAGAGAGATCGGGACGTTGAGCTAGTGAAAGCTGGTGGCCTGTGGCCATCCGCCTCGAAGCAGGGGAAACGGAGACAGGCGGGGTGTTTCGTAGGGGTATGGGAACAGGGCTCTGGTCCTTCAGATGCTGGACGAGGTGGTCATGCGGTCGTCTCACACCATCCCATCCAGGGGAGTTGAGCGTGACTGAGCCCCGCCCGCGGTGATTGCTCGTTACACGTCACGCTGCTACTCGGGAAGGCCGGCTAGGAGTAGCGCGTTGCCAAGCTCAGCGTTCTTGTCCGGGTTCGCGAAGCGCGCCGATCGGATCGCGGTGGAGACGGTGAGGTCTGGCTCGACCTCACGCAGCCGGTCTGCCACCGCTCTTGCCTCTTCACCGCGGCCGAGGTTGGCCAGAGCGGCCGCGTGCAGGACGTAGGGCATGCTGAACTTCGGATTTGACTGACTTGCTCGGCCTGCCGCAGCGGTCGCTTCCTCGAAGCGGCCTGCGGCGAAGTGTGCGTACGCGAGGCCGACGTAGGGCAGGTACAGGAGGGGATCGAAAGGACTGAGGCGGATCGCACGCGTAGCATGGTCCACGGCCGTCGGATCATCGCCCTTCCACGCGCGGACGATGGAACTGAAACCGAGCGCGAGGGCCGACGAGCTCGACAGCGCGAAGGATCGGTCGAAGGCAGCGGTCGCGGTCTCGTAGTCGTATTCGATCACCGCGATAACAAAGCCGGCTGTCGCAAGCGCCGCGGCATCGTCACCACCGACGGCGATCGCCGTGCGCGCGTGATAGAGGGCAGCTTGCTTGACTTCCTCGTGGAGACCGCCGCGCAGGTATCGCTGCTCGTGACACCACGCGATCATCGCATGTGCCGCGGCGTAGTCTGGCTCCAGCTCGATCGCCCGAACGAGCAACGTCAGGCCCTTGTCGGCATCCTGCGGCATCGCTGTGAAGGCAAACGGCAGCGCGCGGAGGTAGAGGTCATACGCGTCCAGGCTGTCCGGCCGCTTCCGCCGGGCGCGCTCGATCTCCGCTTTGCGCAGGGTCGGCTCGATGACACCGACAACGCTGATCGTCAACTCGTCCTGGACTGCGAAGATATCGTCGAGCGCACGGTCGTAATGGTCGGCCCAGATGTGGGTGCCGGTTCCGGCATCGATCAGCTGAGCCGCGATGCGAACGCGGTTCCCGGATCTCCGGACGCTGCCTTCGAGGACGTAGCGCACGCCCAGCTCGCGACCGACCTGCTTCACGTCCATCGCCTTGCCCCTGTAGGCGAAGCTCGAGTTACGGGCGATGACGAAGATCCACTTGACCCGAGACAGGCCGGTGATGATGTCCTCGACCATGCCGTCGGCGAAGTAGTCCTGCTCCGGATCGCCGCTCAGATTCGTGAACGGCAACACCGCGATCGACGGCTTGTCTGGCAGCGGCAAGGTCGGGCGGGCAGGCCCCGCCACCAAAACACGGACGGCACCGTCGACTACATCCTGGCCGGCATCCGTCACCTTGCGAACCAGCGCCCACAGGTGCCACTCACCAGGGACGCCCTTGAGCTCGCGCAGGCCTCGATCGTTGAACTCGAGGCCTGATCCGGCGACCAGATCCCGCAGCGTGCCCGACACAAGGACCTCGTCCGGCTCCGCCGCGGACATCACTCTGTTGGCTATATGGACGGCGATCCCGCCGATCTTCTCCTCGGCGGCCACGGCCTCTCCGGCGTGCAAGCCCGCCCGGATCGAGACGCCCAGCCTGGCCACCGCCGCGACGATTGCGTCGGCGGCGCGAACCGCTTGGGCAGGCTGGTCAAAGGTGGCGAAGAACCCGTCTCCGGAGGTGTCGACCTCTCGACCACGGAACCGGTGGAGCTCTCGGCGAACCGCAGCGTGGTGGCCCGCCACAAGCCGCTGCCACTCCCGGTCCCCGAGTCTGACGGCCAGGTCGGTAGACCCGACGATATCCGTGAAGAGGATTGTCGCCACGAACCGCTCTGGCGACCGTCGGGATTCAGATCTCTGTCTGATGCGCGAGCGCACTGTCTCGTGAAGTTTGGATGATCCAGCGGCTGGCTGTACCCGGGCAGCGCGGCAACGGGTAGCGCGCGGAAGACGGCGTCGATCGCGCGCCGTTCGAGGCCAAGCTCGCGCACGTGCGAACTGGGTGAGTAGCGCCTCGGGCTGTTGAAGCAGATCGGCGGCGGTGGGGCGCGTCACGCGGCCTTCTCAGCACCCTAGACCGCGATCCGCAAGTGACGCCCTGAACGTCACGTCTACCAGGGCTGACCCTTTGGGGGAGGGGGTCTCATGCCGCGCCAAGCTCCTTTGACATCGGAGAGGGAAATCTTCTGACGGCGAGGGTCAGAAGCTTGGCGTGGCCTTAGACCCCCTCCCCAAGGTCAGCCTCCGGCGAAACGAGACCGGTGGTAATCAAGCTGATCAGTATCCACCTGACGAACGGATCTCAGCTGAACAGCTGCATCCGGTCGATCTTGTCGTGGGCTACGTGGTACAGCTCGACCCATTCCATCCGGCTGGTGCCGTCGCGGTGAACCCAGTCCTCCACTATCGAGTGGATCATCACCCAGTCGCCAACGCGGATCGTGGTCGGGATCTCGGCGTGGAGTCGCGGGTTCGTTGAGAAGACTTCGTCGAAGACGTCGCGGATCGCCGCGATCCCCGTCGTGGTCACGGCACCTTCGGCGTTGACGAAGACCGCATCGTCAGCGAAATAGCTAGCGGTGCTGTCCACGTCCCGCGCGTTGTACGCCTCGACCATGTCGAGAACGAGCCGAACTGGATTGGTGGATGCGTGCGCCATCGGCAGCGACGAACGCCACCTTGTCGTGTCCAGGCCGGGGGGTCAAGGGCGATTTCAAGATGGCACGCCCGTTTGTGCTCGATGCGGTGGGAATCACCGCCATCAGGCGGCACTGGCTCTCTCTGCGGCGGAAGAGTTGGCGGGGCCTATACGCGAGATCGCCGCCGAGACCCTGCGGCAACTCGCAACGCAATACCGCCTCGACGCCGTTAGCCCGCGTCCTAGACCGCGACCGATAAAGAGAGGGGGCGGTTCCTCGCGGGGAGACCGTGCCAGCAACTGCGGCGAAGCCAACGCGGAAAAGACGAGGGCCGCCCCCTTGACCCACGTACGACCTACCCTCGTAGGATCCTGCCGTGAGCGCCGAACAGGTCCCTCATACCTCTTTACTGCCCTGAGTGCGCTGAACGCGAGTTCGGTGAGAGGTAGCGGCCGCCAGCCGCCCGCCGAAAAGAGGTGCGGGTGCCCGTGTGACTGACTGAGGCGTTGCGGCTAACCCCAGCCTGTCTCTCAACACACCCGCACCCATTTCTGCCCAAGAGAGACACCCTCGCAAACAGGGCATCACCTCAGGCGAATGACGGCCCGACGCTTCGTCGCTACCTCCTGCGGCTGTTCATCGCCAGCATCCTCGAGCGCCCGAGTAGGAGGTGTGGATGACCACGCCTCCATCTCGTACAGCTCGGAAACCTGGCGGCCAATCGTCCCGAGGATCCGCGCGACCACGAGACTGACAAGCAGCGGCAAGGCAAGAAACGCAACGAGCCCGACGGTCACCCACAGCGAAATAGGCATCTCCAAGGAACCGTCGGTCGCGGTGTCGTCGAACTTGCTCCCCCGAACGAGGGATTGCCCGCGCCAACACCTCCCATGGGAGTGGTCGGGCCCTAACGCACCTTCGACTTCGGCCCCGGAGCAGGATTCGGCACTCCCCCCATGGGGGTGAGTACTTCGCGTGTTGGTGGCCGGCGGTAAAGAGAGGACCCATAACCCGCCGACCAGCTTTCCCGTACGTCACGGCGCGGACGTAACTCGTTGCAGTTCAGGGTCGATCGCTTCCAGTCGCTCGTGGAGGTGGGCTGCAACCTCGGTGCCCGTTCGTTCACCCTCGCTGAAGCCACCGGGCGAGAACGGATCGGGGATACGTTCGCGTCTGTCTCCGAGGGTTGAGCGCGACGGTGAGGTTGTGCTCGACGCTTCGTCGTTCGGCGCGAAGAGCGGACACGTAGGCGTTCCGCTGCTCCTCCTCGGCGGCCTGCGGCTCGAGCTCCTTCGCCTGCGCCGTGAGACTCCTGATCCTTTCGCGAATCGTCACAGCGTCCCCAGGTCAGGTCGAGCGCGCCGTACTCGAGGTCGGTCGACAGGACCTCGTCGCCGGGGCCGAGCCCGAGTGGCCAGGCCGCGACGTACGCCGGCGGTCGCGTTCGGGACGAAGACCAGGTCGTCCGCGTCGGCGCCGACGTGGGCACCGAGTGCGGCGCGTCCCTCGCCGAGCAACTCCTCGAGGCGGCGGGCCAGAAACAGCACCGGTGGCAGCT
>JACDEU010000032.1:20168-31156 GCA_013816245.1 Actinomycetota bacterium
CCAACTCGAGCTGCCACTCCTGGTAGCGCTCGAAGACGGCGCGCGGCACGGCGCCGAAGGAACCGTGGTTCAGAAACGTCACACTTGGGTCGAGGAGGAACTCGCCCCGCAGGGCAGTGCTGTCCGACACCGTTCGTACGGTAGTCGTGCATGTCAGAGGGCATCTGGACCATCCGTCCGTGCCCGCACCGGCAGGCGAGCGACCTCGCAAAGGAGCTCGGCCTTAGCGAGATCACCGCAAGCGTGCTCGTCCGGCGCGGTTACGGCGACCCCGACGAAGCGCGGGCCTATCTGGCCGGCGAGCAGCCCCTGCACGATCCGCGGCTGCTCGGCGCCATGAACGAAGCGGTCGATGCAATCAGGGCGGCCATCGCCGCCGGCAAGCGCATCTGCGTTCACGGCGACTACGACGTCGACGGCATTTGCGCGACCGTCCTCGCCGTGCTCGTCCTGCGCGAGCTCGGGGCGGACGTCGAGTGGCATCTCCCGAGTCGCTTCGACGAGGGCTACGGCGTCAGCGGCGAGACGCTCGAACGACTCGCCGCTGAAGGTTGCGGCCTCGTTCTCACCGTCGACTGCGGCATCACCGCGGTCGAGGAGGTGCGCCGGGCACGCGAGCTCGGTCTCGACGTGATCGTCACGGATCACCACCGCCCCGCTGACGAGCTGCCCGACTGTCCGATCGTCGCGACTCGCCCCTCCGACTACCCGTTCCAGGAGCTCTGCGGCACCGGAGTCGTCTACAAGCTCGGCCAGGCTCTCCTCGGGGCCGAGTCCGAAGTGCTGCGGCGTCACCTCGACCTCGTCGCGCTTGCGACGATCGCCGACGTGGTTCCGCTCGTCGGCGAGAACAGGTCGCTTGCGATCTCGGGGCTACGGACGCTCGCCCGGACGCAGAAGCCCGGACTGCGTGCCCTGATGAAAGTCGCGCGGGTCGACCCGGCGGCGGTCGACGCGGGCAAGGTCGGATTCCGGCTCGCGCCCCGCATCAACGCGGCCGGCCGGCTCGGCCACCCACGAGCCGCTCTCGAGCTGCTCTTGACCGAAGACGCCGACGAGGCGCGTCAGCTCGCTGATCGTCTCGAGGAGCTGAACGGCGACCGGCAGGCAGTCGAGAACAAGATCCTCCGTGCGGCGATCGCCCAGGTCGAGGAATGGCCCGAGGCGAAGCGACGCCGGCGCGCGTACGTCGTCTGGGGAGAGGATTGGCACGAAGGCGTCATTGGGATCGTGGCCTCGCGTCTGGTCGAGCGGTACAACCGGCCCGTGGTCATGATCGCAGGCGGCGAAGGGCTGTGGAAGGGGTCGGGCCGCTCGATCCCTTCGTTCGATTTGCACGGCGCCCTCGGTGCGTGTTCGGTGTTCCTCGAGCGGTTCGGCGGCCATCGAGCAGCGGCGGGTCTCTCGATCGCGCCGGAACGAATCGAGCAGTTCGGAGAGGCGTTCGCGGTGCAGGCGGAAGGCCTGCTCGACCCGGAAGACCTCGTGCCGACGACCGTCGTCGACGCCGTGCTGCCGCGCGGTGCGAAACTCACGCTCGAGCTCTGCGAAGAGCTGCGACAGCTTGCGCCGTTCGGGCTTGCGAATGCCGACGTCACGCTGCTGGCACCGGGTTGCGAGCTCGGCGAGCTGGCGACGGTCGGTGAAGGCAAGCATCTGCGTTTTCGCGTGCAGCGTGACGGTCGAGACGCGGGCGGCGCGATTGCGTTCGGTCAGGGCACGCAACTCGACCGCTTTCGCCGGGCAGGCCGTTACGACGTTGCGTTCCGCCTGCAGGAGAACCACTGGAACGGGACCGTGTCACCACAACTTCTCGTCCGGCGTGTGTTCGACGCAGACGATCGCTTCGACGAGGTGTACGCGTGGCTACGCGCGCAGTGGCAGGCGACGCCGCGAGACCGGCAGGCGCAGGTGATCTTCGATGAGCTCGAGGTCGAGGAGGGTGGACCGAAACGGCATCCACTCGAGTCCGAGACGTTTCGCTCCCTGCTCGCCGAGCCCGCGTTGCTTCGCGCCGCGTGAGGATCCGCCCCGAGAAGGACGGCGAGCAAGCCGTCGTCTGGAAAATCAACCAGGAGGCGTTTGGCAGGGCGGTCGAGGCAGATCTCGTCGACGCGATTCGCGCGTCGGACCGCTACGTCCCCGAGCTCTCGCTCGTCGCGGAGACCGACGGAGAGCTCGTCGGGCACGTGCTGCTGAGCTACGTCCGCGTCGAGCCCGGGGGACTCCCCGTCCTGCAGCTCGGCCCGCTTGCGGTTCTACCGGCGCACCAGGGCCGCGGGGTCGGCAGCGCCCTGATGCGGCACGCGCTTCGTGCTTCGGACGCGCGCGAGGAGCCGCTGATCCTCATCGAGGGCAACCCGCGGTACTACGGGAAGTTCGGCTTCGAACGCTCGACCCGCGCGGGCATCGATCCCCCGTCCGGGGTGAACGGCGAGTACTTCATGGCACGCAAGCTGAGCGCGCACAACCCGGCGATCAAAGGGCAAGCGGTGTATTCGGACGCTTTCTTGGCGGCTGGCTAACGCGCCGGGCCCAGAGAAGCCCGCCGGACGCGGCGCGGCCTCGACCGGGAACCGGAGAGTGCATCGAGCGCGAGGATCAGCCGCGCGGCGCGCGCTGCGGTCCTGCGTTCCTGTCGGCGTCTGTACCAGCGCATGAACGACTCTTCTTCATCATCGGAACGTCCATTCCTGCCCTTTAGATGCGGCCCTCGACGGGGGGAGGGAGCCGTAGAACCCCGGAGTACACTGGAGGTATGGCGGTCCTTGAGACTCACGAAAAGCATCAAGAGCTCATCGACGAGCTGATTGCCGATGTCTCCGCCTACAACGCGGAGGTCGACCGAGACCTGCTCCGGCGGGCCTTTCTATTCGCCGCCAACGCGCACGAGGGTCAGCAGCGGCGCTCCGGCGAGGACTTCGTGCTCCATCCCTGGGGCGCGGCCAAGATCTGTGCCCAGCTCCGGCTCGACGACGAGACGATCGCAGCGGCCCTGCTCCACGACGTTGTCGAGGACACCGACGTCGACCTCGACGAAGTGCGCTCCGAGTTCGGAGACGAGATCGCAAAGCTCGTCGAAGGCGTGACGAAGCTGACGCGCGTGCAATTCCAGAGCCGCGAGCAAGCGGAGGCCGAGAACTACCGCAAGCTGATCGTCGCGATGGCCGCCGACGTTCGCGTCATCTTGATCAAGCTCGCCGACCGGCTGCACAACCTGCGCGAGATCGAGTACCTCGGCAAGCAGAAGCAGATCCAGAAGGCGAAGGAGACGCTCGAGGTCTATGCGCCGCTCGCGCACCGGCTTGGCATCCACGCGATGAAGTGGGAGCTGGAAGATCTCGCCTTCGAGACGCTCCATCCTCGGAAGTACGAAGAGATCAAGGCGATGGTCACCGAACGTCGTGCCGACCGCGAGGGGCACGTTGCCGAAGCCGCGCGCGTGCTCCAGCTCGAGCTCGCCAAGGTCGACATCCCGACCGAGATCTCCGGGCGCGCCAAGCACTTCTATTCCATCTACGACAAGATGGCGAAGAAGGGCCGTGAGTTCAACGAGATCTACGACTTGACGGCGATGCGCGTGATCGTGGAGCGCTCGGGCGACGAGGGAACACGCGACTGCTACGGCGCGCTCGGACTGATCCACTCGCTTTGGAAGCCGATGCCTGGCCGTTTCAAGGACTACATCGCCATGGCGAAGTTCAACCGGTACCGGTCTCTGCACACGACGGTGATCGGACCGGAGGGCCGCCCCCTCGAGATCCAGGTACGGACGCGTGAGATGCACGAGACCGCCGAGCTTGGCATCGCCGCGCACTGGCGCTACAAGGGTGGACGCCGGCTGAAGACCGACGAGGCGTGGGAGAGCTGGGTGCGACAGCTGATGGAAGCGCAGCCCGAGACGATCGAGGAGCCGGGCGAATACAAGCGGGCGTTCCTCACCGATCTCGTCGACGACGAGGTCTACGTCTTCACGCCGAAAGGCGAGGTGAAGACGCTTCCCTCCGGCTCGACGCCGATCGACTTCGCCTACGCAGTGCACACCGACGTCGGTCACCGCACCGTCGGGTCGAAGATCAACGGCCGGATCGTGCCCCTGCACTACCGGTTGAAGAACGGCGACTTCGTCGAGATCCTCACCTCCAAGGCCGGGCGCGGGCCCTCACGCGACTGGATCTCACTGGCCGCCTCCTCGCGCGCGCGTAACAAGATCCGCCAGTGGTTCTCGCGCGAAACGCGGGAAGACCAGGAGCAGAAGGGCCGCGACTCGCTCGAGCAGGCCCTGAAGGCCGCGAAGCTCCCATACCGCAAGCTCGCAGGATCGGCGGTGCTCGCGGAGGTCATCCGCGACATGAACTTCAAGAAGGCGGAGGACTTCTACCTGGCGCTCGGCTCCGGAAAGGTGGGTGCTCAGCAGGTCGTGAACAAGGTTCTGCAGCGTCTGAAGACGGAGCAGGTCGCCGAGGAGGAAGCCGTTCCGCTCAAGGCGCCGCGCGCGAAGCACGCGGTCGGCAGCGAGAACTACGGCATCAACGTGCACGGCGTGGACGACGTGCTCGTCAGGCTCGCCAAATGCTGCACTCCGGTGCCGGGCGACGAGATCGTTGGGTACATCTCCCTCGGGAAGGGCATCACGATCCATCGCGGCGACTGCCCGAACGTCAAGGCGCTCGCGCGCCAGCCGGAGCGCTTCACCCCGGTGAGTTGGGACGGCGGCGCCTCCCAGAGCTTCCGTGTCCAGATCGCCGTCGACTCGTGGGACCGCCCGCGACTTCTCGAGGATGTCGCTCGCACGTTCGCGGAGCACGGTGCCAACATCGTCTCCTACGGCGGCACCGTCGAGGATCAGATGGCGAAGAACTGGTATGTCGCGGAAGTCGGCGACGTGAAAGAGCTGCGTGGCCTGTTGACGGCCTTGCGCAACATCGAAGCCGTCTTCGACGCGTTTCGGGTAACGCCCTCGTAAGCGGCGTACTCGGCTCCACGTGCGCGCCGGCCGTCCGGCGACCGGCGCTTTACGCCTCACCTGAGCGAAGCGAATCTAGAGAGGCCGCGCCGCCCGCCCGTTGTCCTCGAAACGGTCAGGCGCCGCAGCTTGGTGCCCCTCTCCCCCTTGCACTCTTTGTAGTCGGATTTCGGGCGCGCGCTATCCCTGGAACGAGGTACCTCGCCCGTACGAGGGATGATCCCTCGAACGAGGACTGGCTGCTTCACGGTGACCATGCTTCGCCGCCCGTGTCCCAGCCGACGAGACAGTAGGGCGAGATGAGTCGCGCGACCTCCGCGAGGAACGCCAGGTCTCCGGCATCGAGCTCGTCGCTGAGGACGCCGAGCTCCGCCACCACGTTGTCCTCGTACGAGATCGGGATTTGCAACGGCTCCGTCGTCTGCTCCCCCTGAGACGGGCCGAGTACGAGCGCACCTTCCTCCACGAACGAGATGCCGACCCACGAATAGCTCTGCTGGAGGACTAAGACGACCTGGCGTAGCAGCTCGTCTGCGTCACTCCCGCTGTCGACGAGTCGCCCGATTTCCTCGAGGGCGCTCTGGTGCGTGCTCACGCCTCGAGGGCCTCGCCTTCGAAGGAGCGGATCGCCTCCTTGTACGACTCCGGAATCGGAACGGCTTTGCGCTCGTCGAGGTCGACCAGGACGAGTGTCTGCGTTGCGGTCACCATCAGCTCGTCGTCGCGGGCACGGTAAGCGGCCAGCTCGTAGGTGACGCTCGTGCGACCGATCCGCGCCATGCGGACGTACACCTCGATCAGGTCGTCGAAGACGGCCGGAGCTAGGTACTCGATGTTGCACGCACGCATGACGAACTCCTGGCCCTCGTCGCCAATGTCCATCCCGAGCAGGCCGAGGTTCCGGTGGTACTCGACACGCGCCAGGTCGAAGTAGGGTAGGTAGCGGCCGTAGTAGACGATTCCCTGTGCATCGGTGTCGGAAAAACCGACGCGGGTCTGTGCGCTGAACTTGAAGGGCGGTTTCTCTTTCACCGCCGGATCACCTCGAGCACCTCGTCGCGCTTACGTTGCATGAGCTCGGGAGAGAGCGCTTCGAGGTTGAGGCGGAGCAGCGGTTCGGTGTTCGACGGTCGGACGTTCATGTGCCACTGCTCGGCATCGACGGACAGCCCGTCGAGGTGCGAGACCGTGCCTTCGGGGCCGAACCGCTCCTTGAGCTCCTGCAACTTCAACGCGACGTCGTCGACGGGAGTATTGAGCTCGCCGGTGATGAAGTAGTGATCGTTGTAGGGACGCAGGATCTCTGACAGCTTCAAATCTCTCTTCGAGATGAGCTCGAGCATGAGCAGGAAGGGGACCACGCCGGAATCCGCCTGCGAGAAGTCCCGGAAGTAGTAATGACCGGAGACCTCACCGCCGAACACGGCGCCTTCCTCGCGCATGCGGTGCTTGAAGAACGCGTGGCCGACGCGGTTGACGAGCGGGGTCCCGCCGGCCCGCTCGATCGTCTCAGGCACCGCCCAGCTCGCACGAACGTCGTAGAGGATCTTCGAGCCGGGCTCTCTCCGAACGATCGACTCCGCGAGGAGCGCCGTGACGAAGTCGCCCGGCACGAACTCGCCCGTGTCGTCTACGAAGAAGCAACGGTCCGCGTCGCCGTCGAAGGCCACCCCGATGTCGGCGTGCTCTTCCCTGACCTTGGTGACGATGAACTCGCGGTTCTCGGGCAGCAGCGGGTTCGGCTCGTGGTTCGGGAACGTTCCGTCGGGCTCGAAGAAGCAGCGCACGACCTCGATCGGCAGCCGCTCGAGCACGGGTGGGAGCATCACGCCGCCCATTCCATTCGCGGCATCGATCACGACACGCAAGGGCTTGACGGCGCCGACATCGATGAACGAAAGGACCGCGTCGACCCAGCGTGGCCAGATGTCTTCCTGCCGGACATGTGCCAGGGACTGTCCCTCGGACCTGTCCTCGAATGACCCCGCGCGCGCACGGATCTCCATCAACCCCGAGTCGCCGCCGACCGGGAGCGCGCCGCGCCGGACGATCTTCATGCCGGTGTACTCCTTGGGATTGTGCGAGGCGGTGACCATGATCCCGCCCTCGAGGTCGAGCTCGCCGACGGCGAAATAGACCATCTCCGTGCCGATCATCCCGAGATCGATCACCTCCGCGCCTGCCCCGGCAGCACCGCGCATCACGGCCTCCGCCATCGAGGGCGAGGAGACCCGCATGTCTCGCCCGACGGCGAGGGCCCGGGGCTCGAACTCCTCCACGTAGGCGCGCCCGATCGCGTAGGCGCCGCCTTCGTCGAGCTGGTCGGGGTAGATCCCGCGCACGTCGTAGGCCTTGAAGACCTTGGGGTCGAGCACGCGGAGATGCTACTGGCCTCGTGCAGGGAACCGTTCCCCGGCCATCGGTGTAACCACCTCGTGAGAGCTCTTCTCGTCGCCGCGTGGCCGTTTCGGCGCTTGCGTTCACCGCCGAGGCTCAGGCGAAGGAGCTCGCCGCCTTCAGAGCCTGCGGCGCCGCCGGCTGCACGAGCATCAGGGACGTGTCGCTGCTTCGGAAACTGATCCGGTCGGTCGAGGCACAAGGCAACCCGGTCAGCGTGGCAACGCCGGTTCCGCAGCCGTTCCTAGGCCACGCGATCGATCGAAAAGCGGACGAAGCCGGCCTGCCCAAACCCAGGCCCAGGCGTCCGGGCCGGTCTGGAGTGCGACGAGCCCCGCATCACGTAGGTGGGATCGGCACGGCGACGCTGATCGTTCCGGCCACGCTCCTGTACCGCCGCCGGGATCCGCGCTAGATAGAGCGGCGGCCATGCAGTCGGCCGCATGTCTGTTTCAAGCCGGATTTTCGCCGCGGTGACCTCGTGGCGCGTACCTAGAATTTGGGAATGGAGCGGAAGCTCGCAACGGTCATGTTCGCCGACCTGGTCGCCTCGACCGAGTTTCTGGCGGGCCAGGACCCTGAGATCACGCGCCGCCGCGTGACGAACTTCTTCGATGGGGTCGCCCGCTGCATCGAGCGGCACGGCGGCACGGTCGAGAAGTTCGCGGGCGATGCGGTGATGGCAGCATTCGGGATCCCGCGTGCTCACGAAGACGACGCCGATCGCGCGATCCGGGCCGGCTTCGGGATCCTCGAGCATGTGAGCGACCTGGGCATGGAGGCGCGCATCGGCATCGAAGCGGGCGAGGTCGTCGTCGACGAGACCGACTCGACGTTCGCGACGGGCGAGGCAGTGAACGTCGCTGCTCGTCTCCAGCAGGCGGCAGCACCGGGCGAGATCATGATCGGGAGGGCTGCCAACCGGCTCACCGCCGGTCGTATCGAGACGGAGCCGGCGGGGCCGCTCGAGCTGCGCGGATTCCGCAAGCCCGTCGTTGCATTCCGCGCACTGCGCGCGATCGACGGCCCGCCCCAGCCGAACGCCGTCGCGGCGCCGTTCATCGGCCGCCAGTCGGAGCTCGATCTCCTCGAGAACACGTATGCGCGCACGCTGCGAGACCGCCGGCCGCACGTCTTCACGATCTACGGCGAGCCCGGCGTGGGGAAGAGTCGGCTCGCACGCGAATTCCTCGCCGGAGTCGAGGGCGCAACGATCCTGACCGGGCGCGCGCTCCCGTACGGGGAAGGCATCACCTACTGGCCGCTCGCCGAGATGGTCAAGGCGGCGGCAGGGATCACGGACGACGACCCGATGGAGACGGCGAAGGAGAAGCTGATCGAGTGCTGCGGGGACGAAGCGATCGCCGAGCTGCTCGGGCTCGCCTCCGGAGTGATGGAAGCAGTCGAGGGCGAGCGCGGGCAGCCGGAGATCGCGTGGGCCGCACGTGAGTTCGCCGACGAGCTGGCTGACGTGCAGCCGCTGATCATGGTGTTCGAGGACATCCACTGGGCCGAGGAGCCGCTGCTCGAGCTGATCGACCACCTCGCACAGTGGGTGCGCGAGCGCTCGCTGCTCCTTCTCTGTCTGGCGCGGCCCGAGTTGCTCGACGTGCGGCCGGGATGGGGCGGAGGACGCGTGCGCTCGACGGCGATCGAGCTCGAGCCGCTTCCGCGTGAGGCGAGCGAGCAACTCGCCGACGCACTGCTCGCCGAGCACGACGTCTCGCAGAAGGTCCAGGCGAGATTGCTCGACAAGACGGAGGGCAATCCGCTGTTCGTCGAGGAGACCGTGCGCATGCTGCTCGAGGAAGGCGCCGAGCACAGCGATCGCATCCCCGACTCGCTGCAGGCGCTGATCGGTGCGCGCATCGACAGGCTGCCAGCCGGCGAGAAGATCATCCTGCAGCGCGGCTCGGTGATCGGCCGCGTCTTCTGGGCGGGGGCGATCGACTACCTCTCACCGGAGTACGACGCGGACGAGCTCGAAGACATGCTCGACGACCTCTTGCTGCGCGACTTCGTCACGCGGGAGCCTCGTTCGACGATCACCGGCGAGTCGGCGTATCGCTTCAAGCACGTCCTGATCAAGGAGGTTGCCTACAGCGGTCTTTCCAAGTCCGGCCGGGCCGAGTACCACACCCGGTTCGCCGAATGGCTGCGGGAGCGCGCCGACAAGGAGCTGCTCGAGATCCGCGCCTACCACCTCGACCTCGCCTGCGCCCTCTACGCAGAGCTCGACGGCAGTCCGCCGGAGGAGCTCGCACGCACCGCGGCGAAGGCGCTCGAGGCGGCGGGCAAGCGTGCGCTCTCGCGTGAGTCGAACGTGTCCGCGCGGAAGCTGCTGCTTCGTTCGGCAGAGCTCGAGTCGACGCTCTGGCGGAGATTCCTGGCGGCACGTGCCTCCTGGCAGCTCGGCGACCTCCCCGTCGTGCGCGACGAAATGAAGGACCTCGCCGAGGAAGCGGCCGCAGCCGGAGAGCGCGCGATCCAGACAAGAGCATTGACCGCGCTTTCCGAAACGGCGTTGTCGCTCGACGGCGAGCTCGGGCGTGCAGAGGAGCTCGCGGATCAGGCGTTGCAGGTCGTCGAGCCGGACGACCACGAAGGACGCTTCCGCGCGCTCGATCGCCGCGCACGCGTTGCACGTTGGGCAGGTCGCCTCGCCGAGGCGGAGGAGTACGAGGAAAAGGCGCTCGAGGCCGCCCGTTCCGCGGAGCGCAAGGACCACGAAGCGCGAGCGGCTCTGCAGCTGGCCGGCATTCACATCGTCCGGATGGAAGAGGACAAGGCGGAGCCGTTGATCGCCCGCGCTCTCGAGCTCGCGGATGCGAGCGGCAGCATCGTCGCACGCGCCGCTGCAGCGCAGTCAAAGGGCGATCTGCATCGCGTGCGCAGCCAGTACGAGGAGGCCGAGGGCTGGCTCACCAAGGCGCTCGATCTCTACCGGGAAGCGGCATCCGCGTCGGGTATCGCCTGGACCTCGAGACAACTCGGCCGGGTCGCGTGGGAGACCGGCAACCCGGCCAGCGCGGAGAAACTGTTCCGGGAGTCGATCCGACTGCTGGCCCCGATGCTCGAGCGGGGGACGCTCTGCGAGAGCCAGCGCCTGCTTGCGCAGCTTCTGCTCGCCGAGGGACGAATCGACGAAGCCGAGAAGTTCGCGCTGGCGGCGCGCGAGACCGTCAGCGCCGAGGACGTGACGTCACGCGCGACGACTCGCGTCGCACTCGCACAGGTACGTGCTGCGCAGGGCCGCCCCGAGGAAGCCGAGACGCTCTTCGCCGAGGCCGTCGAAATCCTGGCCAGCAGCGAGCACTGCCGCATCCTCCTCGACGTGTTGCCGCCTTACGCAGACTTCTTGCGCGGGCTCGAACGCGAGTCCGACGCAGCTGAGCTCGAGGCGCGACTGGCGGCGCGCGTTCCCGCCGCCGCGTAGAGCTCCTCTCGAATCGCTTCGTCCGACCCCCGGTCCGGCGCCTCGGTGATCACCGTCGCAGGCCGGTCGAAGTCGCGCAGCGCTTCGCCGAGCGGCGCGACGCGTAACGTCCCTTCACCGTAGGGAAGATGCTTCGTCTCGTTCCGGTTCGCGTATGCGATATCGGAGAAGTGGATGTGGAACGGGGCG
>JACDEU010000081.1 GCA_013816245.1 Actinomycetota bacterium
CTGTGCGTCGAGTTCGCCATCTCGTACGCACCGTTCGGCCCACTCGCGGGCGGTTGGCTGACCGGAAAGTACAAACGCGACGAGCCGGCGCCCGAAGGCTCGCGCATGGCGATGCGCCCCGGGCCGTACGAGCATCTGCGCAATGAGGAGACCTTCGCCGCGCTGGATCGCTTCGCGGAGGTCGCGGGACGGCGTGGCGTCGAGCCCGCGACGCTGGCACTCGCGTGGCTCCTGGCACAGCGCCACGTGACCGCCGTCGTCGTCGGCCCACGCCGTCCAGAACAGCTCGAACCGGCGCTGGCTGCGCTCGAGCGCGGGGTATCGCAGCCCGGGGCCGAGGAGCTGGCCGCGCTCTTCGGATGACGGTCGGCTTCCGGCGACTGACCGAAGCCGACCTCCCGCTCCTGCACGAGTGGCTGCAGCGTGAGCACGTCCAGTTCTCGTGGAGGGAGCGTGAGAGCTACGACGGCGTGGTTCGCCGGTACCTCCCGGCGATCGAGGGCAGCGACCCGACGGACCTCTGTCTGATCCTCGCCGACGATCGGCCCGTCGGCTTTATCCAGACCTATCTCGTCTCGGATCATGCGGACTATGAGCGGCTCGTGGACGTCGAAGCAGGCGTGGCCGGCGTCGACCTCTTCCTGGCGGATCCGGAGCTGACCGGACAAGGGCTGGGCTCCACGGTGATCGCGCAGTTCGTGCGTGACGTCGTGTTCGCGGTGTCGGACACGCACGCCTGCATCGCGGATCCCGACGCGGAGAACCAGGCGTCACTTCGTGCATTCGAGAAAGCGGGCTTCGTGCGCATGCGCGACTTCGTCGATCCGTCCGACGAAAGCCGACTGCACACGCTGGTCCGGATCGACCGCTAAGGCGAAAGCCGCTCGACGAGCCAGTCTCCGCCGCCGGACATCCGATAGCGGAGGCGGTCGTGCATGCGGTCGTCGCGGTGCTGCCAGAACTCGTAGGTCTCGGGGACCAACCTGTAGCCGCCCCAGTGCTCCGGGCGACGCAGGTCGTGATCGGCATGTTCGCGGGCCAGTTCGGCCACCCGTTCGTCGATCTCCGCTCGCGAAAACAGGACCGAGCTCTGCTGTGACGCGGTCGCGGCGAGCTGTGCGCCCCGGGGGCGCGTGGCGAAGTACGCGTCGGACTCCTGTCCGGCGACGCGTTCCACCCGTCCTTCGACTCTCACCTGCCGGCCGAGTGCCGGCCAGTGGAAGAGGAGCGCCGCCCGCGGGTTCGAGTCCAACTCTGCGGCCTTCCTGCTTACGTACCCGGTGAAGAAGACGAATCCGCGCTCGTCGGCACCCTTGAGGAGGACCATCCGCACGGACGGGGCACCGTCGCTGGTGGCCGTTGCGAGCGCCATCGCCTCCGCAGGCCGGTCCTCGGCGGCTCCCGCCTCCACGTACCAGCTCCGGAACTGCTCCAGAGGGTCTGCGGCGAGGTCGGACTTCCGCATCTCGGGCATGGCGGCCAGCCTAGTGACAAGCTCGAGAGTAAGTATATGCTTACCGTAAGTTATGGCTTACGCACAGGCACTGCAGGCACTCGGCGATCCCACTCGGAGAGCGGTGCTCGAAGAGCTCCGGGACGGGCCGCGAGCCGTCGGCGAGCTCGCCGCACGGCTTCCCGTGAGCCGCCCTGCCGTGTCCCAGCACCTCCGGGTCCTGAAGGAGGCGGGTCTGGTGACCGAGCGACAGAACGGGACGCGGCGTCTGTACCGCGTCGAACCCGAAGGCCTGGCCGAGTTGCGCGAGTACCTCGAAGGGTTCTGGGAAGAGGCGCACGCCAACTTCAAGGCTGCGGCCGAAAAGGAAGGGCGGAAGAAGTGACCGTGACAGCGACAGAGACGATCCGCAAGGAGATCTTCGTCGACGCGGCGCCCGAGACTGCATTCCGTGTCTTCACCGAGCAGATCTCCGACTGGTGGCCGCTCGGCAAGTACAGCATCTACCTCGAGGACGCCGAGACGGTCGGCTTCGAGGATCGCGACGGTTGGCAGCCGGCGTGCTCACGAAGACGTGGCAGAACCCCAGGCCCGCAGTCGAGCAGCAGCCGGCCGGATCCTTCGACCACGATCCGCAGGTGGACGACCCGGACGGCCTAGCCGCGCTTCTGCTCGAGGCCGCAGGGAGCAACCGATCATCACCAGCCTGAGCGGCACGAAGTAAACGAGATTTAAGGATCACGCACCGAACCCCTTCTCTCCCGCGCTAAGCGATGCGCCGCTCACTGCTCCTCGTCCGCAATCCGTCCTTCCGACAGTGGTCCGCCGAGGCGCAGCCGGCCGGATACCCAGACCGGATCCAGTACAGGTTCGGCGTCACCCCGTCCGCAGGCACCTCTGCGGTCGAAACCGGACGAGCCGATTTCACGCTCGAAGCGCCTCCAGCCGAACGGTTGCGCGAGATCGCGACTCGCTTCTCCAGCCTCGCGCACCCCTACGTGCAGCCGTCCTCGTACTTCATGAGCCTCAACACGAGGATCCCTCCGTTCAACGACGTGCGGGTGCGCCGGGCGCTGAATTTCGCCACCGACCGGCGCAAGCTCGTCGAGCTCTGGGGCGGCGGCGAGCTCGCGCGACCGACCTGCCAGGTGCTACCGCCCGGGATCCGCCGGCTATCGGCCCTACTGTCCCTATACCGCGGATCCGACCCCCGCCGGACTCTGGCGCCGGCCCGACGTTGTCGAAGCGCAAGGAATGATCGCCGAAATCACGGTGCGCTGACCGGCATCCCCGCCATCCGAAGAAACCCGGCGCCGACGCCACCTCCGCGCGGTGGGGTTCGGCGCCGCAGCTTTGAGAAGACTGCGCACTAAGTCTCGTTTGCGGCAGTTCGAGTTAATGCACCCACGGGTTCCTCCCGCACAGAGTCGGGGGCGAGAGTAGGGTCGCGGCGACGGGGTCGTCCAAGAGGAGGTCACGATGAAGCGGGAAGAGATCGAGGCGAGCGTCCACGAGAACCTTGACGCCTGGAACCGGCAAGACGCGGCGGGCACGGTAGAGATGATCGCGCCCGACTGCCTCTACATAGACAACAACACGGAGGTCCGCGGACGCGACGAGATCCGCGCCAACACACAAGCCTACTTCGACGCGTTCCCCGACCTCCACCTCGAGATCGACCGCACCCACATCGACGGCGACACGATCCTGCAGGAGTGGCGCAGCTCGGGAACCCACAAGGGTGACCTCATGGGCATTCCGGCCACCAATCGCCGCACCGAGGTCCGCGGCGTGTCTATCAACGAGTTTGGGTCAGATGGCCTCGTGCACCGCAGCCTGCTGTGCTGGGACACCGCCAAACTTTTGCAGGACATCGGGGTCTTGCCAGCGCCTACCGACTCGTCCGCAACGGTCTCCTAACCCGGGGCCGCATCCCCGGCGACCCGCGCGACCGCTCGACCGACCGGGTCGCCGATCAGCACTGATCCGAATTTCGGTACCCACGGCTCGGTCGCCCAGAGTAGGGCGGAGGCATTGCACGCCTGCAGGAACCCCAGTGTGTGTCCGCATTCCATCTGTTGTCTCTAAGGACAATACCCTCTGAGCGACACGGGGCGCGCGCAAGGGGAGGGCTTCGCGGGATCGGCGTATGGCATCGGCGTGAGCCTCAACCTCGGCGGAACCGCTCTCGCCGAGTCACCCGGTTTTACTGCCCGGTCGGCATAGCGCCTCGGGCGGGGTATCGGCTGGCTCTCGGACTATGGCTCTGAATATGCAGGTCAGCAACCCCGTGCTCGAGCGGTTCAAGCAGAACGTAGAGGGTTAACGGAACAAGTCGCGTTCTTCAGGGATCACGAGATCGTGGGCGAGACCGTCGCCTGCGACCTCGAGTCCCCGGAGAATCGCCGCCGGGATTCCGTCCACCTTTCCCATGACGAGCTCCGCAGCACTGGCGATCTCATCGGCGACAGCGATCTGCGTCGCGTGCAGCTCGTAACCGACGGAGTCTCGTGTGCCGCGCAGGTCGCGCATCACCTCGAGGCCCGAGGCGCCGAGCGCGACGTCGATCGTCCCCTGGCGCCACGGCCGTCCGAATGAGTCCGTGATCAGGACCGCGACGTTCTTGCCGGTGAGCTCGCGCAGCCGCTCGCGGATACGGCCCGCGGAGGCATCGGGATCGACAGGGAGCAGGACGAGCATGCCGGGCGCGGGAGCGTTCGACGAGTCGACGCCTGCAGAGGCGCAGATGAACCCATGCGTCGTCTCCGCGATCACGAGCGGCGGGCGCACACGTACCACTCGCGCGGCCTCGCGCAGGATCACCTCGATGCGACGCGGGTCCTCATCGTCCCCGGCGATCTCGATCGCTTCGGCGGACGGCTCGATGGTCGCGAGCTCGACCACGCGTCCCTCTGACTTCGAGACGATCTTCTGCGCCAGGACGACGACGTCCCCGTCCTCCAGGCCGATCCTTGCGGTGACGAGCTCGGCGAGGTCGTCGCCGGCCTCGATCTCGGGCAGGTCCGCGACAGGGATGATGCGCAGCTCGCCGCTCAGGGGAGACCCGTGAGCCGGATGCCGGCGTGCCCCTTGTAGCGCTTGTTCACGTTCAGGATCACGGCTGTCATGCCCTCGAGCGCTCGGGAACTTTCGAGCGGGCCGACGTCGATCGCGCGTTCGGCCACACGACCGGCGAGCTCGAGCGAGAGCTCCTTCGCGCGGTCGTCGCCACCGCAGATGAGCGCGTCGCCCGGGTCGCCTTCGACGAGGTTCGCTGCTGCGAACGACTGCAGGCCGGACGCGACCGGGCCGCGAACGATCCGCAACACCTCCTCCGCAAGCGAGCCCTGGTGCCGACCCGGCCGGACCCCCTCGGGCGTGAAGCGGAGATCACTCGCAACACAGAGAACCGGCGTCTTGCCGATCGCCTCGATCAGCTCGCTCGCCGTTGCCAGTGTCGCGTCCGACTTGACCGCGAGCACGACGAGGTCGGCGCCGGCGACGACCTCTTCGTTACGCCCTCCCATGACGCCGAGCTCCTCGGCCGTTGCCTGCGCCCGCTCGGCATCGCGCGAACCGACCAGCACCTCGTCGTCGCCGATCTCGTGGAGCCGTTTCGCGAGCGCTCGCCCGAAAGCGCCCGTTCCGCCGACGATTGCGACTCTCACGCGAACGCCACCGCGTCGAGCGCCGCTTCGGCGAGCCGCTTGCGTGCGGCCGGGTCATGCATCAACGTGTGCGCAACGACCGGGCGCACGCCGAGTTGCGACACCGCCTCGGCATCTGCTGCGTCTTCCTCGTCGAGCACCAGCGCGTCGATCAGGCCGGGGTAGCACTGCGTGACGTGCGCGGCAGTCGTTCCGCCCTGCAGGCGCTGCAGCATCGCCGCCGCCGGGCCTTTGACCGCACGGCCGCCGATCAGCGGGCTGACGGCAACGCACGGCACGCGCCGCCGCTCGAGCGCCGACCTGATCCGTTCCACGGCGAGGATCGGCCCGATCGACACGAACGGGTTGCTGGGCGCGATCAGGATCAGATCTGCGTCGTGCAATGCCTCGAGCACGCCCGGCGCAGGTCGCGCCGCGGTGGCGCCCTCGAACCGCGTGCGGTCGACCGGGTCTCGGTGCGCGCGGGCGACGAACCACTCCTGGAACGAGAAGCTGCCATTCGGCGTGTCGAGCCACGTGCGCACGGCGTCGTCCGTGGCGGGCAGGATCGTCGCGTCGACGCCGAGCGCGGCAGTCAGTCGTGCGGTCACGGCCGAGAGCGGCTCGCCCGTGCGCAGCTCATTCGTGCGCACGATGTGCAGACCGACGTCGCGGTCGCCGAGGCGGAACCACGATTCGCCGCCGAGTGCCTCGATGCTCGCGAGGGCGTTCCAGGTCTCGTCGGCCCTCCCCCAGCCTCGCTCCTCGTCCGAGATTCCCGCGAGCGCGTAGAGAACGCTGTCGAGGTCAGGCGAGATCGAGAGGCCGAGGACTTCGAGATCGTCGCCCACGTTGACGATCGCGGTGACCGTTGCAGGATCGATCGCAGCGACGATTCCACGAAGGAAGCGCGCGCCCCCGACTCCTCCGGTGAGGACGACGACCTTCACGCGCGCGCCAACGCCTCGAGATAGCCGCGCGTGCTCTTTCCCAAGCGGTCGCGCACGCGCTCGAGGTCCTCCCAGGTGTCGACGTCGTCACGCAAGCCGGGCAGGTCGAGCTGGACTGCCGCAAGGTGTTCCTGGAACCGCGCCGCGCTACCGGGCCCGTACAGAGGCTCGAAGTCGGTGACATCGCGCAGCGAAAGTGCGTTCGTCGTACCGTCCGACGCGGCCACGATCGCCGGCGCGGCGGCGGTGAGCTCCTCGATCTCGGCGCTCGTCGCACACGGAAGGTCGGAATTGACGATCGTCACCGGGCCGCGCAGCGTCGCGAGGGCGCCCGCGACAGCTACTCCCTGCCCGCCTGGGCCATCCACGACGAGAGCCTCGGCCGCGATCTCGTTGACGGCAGCGGTCACGTCGGACAGCATCGCGAGCGCGAGCTGCGGGTCACCGAGCCGGGTCTTGCCGCCTATGCAATAAGGAATGACGAATGCCGCCACGCGGCAAGACTAACCAGCCATGCCTACCTCTCCGGACAACGCAACCATCGCCGAGCGGCTCGCGGCCTTCGCAGCGCTGCTCGACCTGTCGGGCGCAAGCTTCTACACGTCTCGCGCCTACCGCCGGGCGGCGGAGACGATCCGCTCGACGAAGGCTCCGATCGCGGAGCTCGTGGCCGCCGACCGCATCGAGGAACTGCGTGGGATCGGCCCGGGCATTGCGGGACGCCTGCGCGAGCTCGTCGAGACAGGACGGATCGCCGAGCTAGACGAGCTCGAACGTGAAGTGCAACCCGAGCTCGTCGGACTCGGCCGTTTCCTAGGGGTCTCGCCGAAGAGGATGGTCGAGATCGGCCGGGCACTCGAAATCTCGACAGCGGAAGAGTTCCGAACGGCAGCCGCACAGGCCGGCTGACCTCCGTCCCGGGGATCGGCACGCAGACCGAACAGCGGCTGCTGGCAGCCCTCGACCGCGAGGGCAAACCACAACCGCAGAAGGGATTGGTTCTGAACAGAGCGCGTGCGCTCCTCGAGGACATTGCGACGACCCTCGGCGGCGAGGTGGCCGGCGACCCGCGCCGCTGGGCGGACGCGTCGTTCGACTTCGCCGTCGTCTGCTCGGCGGCGGAGCCTGAGTCGGCGCTCGCCGCGTTCGAGGCTCTACCCTCGATCGTGTCGCTGCTCGAGCGCGAGGAACGCCGGGCAGTGGGGGTGACGGTCGAAGGGGTTCCCGTCGAGCTCGTGGTCGCCGAGCCCGCACGATTCGGCACCGACCTGCTCGTCGCAACCGGCGCTCGCGCGTACGTCGACGGCCTCGGCGAGCTGCCGGCTGCTTCCGACGAGGAGTCGGTGTATGCGGCGCTTCGAATTCCGTGGTGTCCACCCGAGCTGCGCGAAGAGCCGTTTCGCGGTGAGCCGCCGACCCTGCTCACGCGCGACGACATTCGCGGAGATCTCCACATGCACTCGACCTGGTCGGACGGTAAGGCGACGATCCTCGAGATGGCGACCGCTGCGCGAGATTTGGGTTACGAATACGTGGCGATCTGCGACCACACGCCGAACGTGCGCGTCGTGCCCGGGCTCGATGCGGACGACCTGCGGCGACAAGGCGAGGAGATCGCCGCCGTGAACGAGGAGCTCGCGCCGTTTCGCGTCCTCCGCGGCACAGAGGTGGACATTCGCGCCGACGGAACGCTCGATCTTCCCGACGACGTGCTCACGGAGCTCGACTGGGTGCAATTGAGTCTGCATGCAGGGCAGCGGCAGAAGCGCGACGAGCTCACCCGGAAGGTGACGGAGGCGATGCGGCATCCCGCCGTTCGTGCGCTGAGTCACCCGAAGGGGCGCATCATCAACCATCGTCCGCCGAACGAGCTCGACCTCGAGCGAACCTTCGAGGTCGCGCTGGAGACGGGCGTCGCACTCGAGACGAACGGCTTGCCCGACCGGCTCGATCTGTCGGGAGCGGAGATCAAGCAGGCGATCGAGGCCGGCGTCCCGATCGTCGTCTCGACCGATGCGCACTCGGTGCGCGGCCTCGGGAACATGCGGCTCGCCATCCATACGGC
>JACDEU010000033.1 GCA_013816245.1 Actinomycetota bacterium
AACCGGCGACGAGTGCGGCCGCCTTGCCGAAGTTGCGGCGCAGTCGCACGACGCGAACGTTCTGCTCGGCGTCGTGTAGGCGGGTGAGCGCGCTGAAGGTTCCATCGGTAGAGCCGTCGTCGACGAAGATCGCCTCCCAGGGCGTATCGAGCGGTTCGAGCGCGGAGCGCAGCTCGTCGTAGAGCAATGCGACGCTCCGCTCCTCGTCGTGCACCGGTACGACGACGGAGATCACGGCAGCTTTATATCCGACCCGCGCTGGATAGCCTCCCTACTCATGAGGCAGCTGATCTCGCTCGAGGAGGCACTGGCCCGCATTCTGGAGCGGGTCAGACCCCTGAATGCGGAGCCGGTGGCGCTGGCCGACGCGGCGAGGCGGGTGATCGCAGAGGACGCGCGCTCGTTCGTCGACCTACCGCCTTTTGCGAGCTCGGCGATGGACGGATTCGCGGTTCGATCGTGCGACACGCCTGGGCGGCTGCACGTCGTTGCACGGATCGCCGCCGGGGTGCCGGCGTCGCGGTCGCTCGAGCCGGGTGAGGCCATGGGCATCGCGACCGGCGGCGTCGTCCCCGACGGCGCCGATGCCGTCATCCCCATCGAGTACGTTGTCGAATATGACAACGAAGTCGAGATCGAGCAACCTGTTGGCCAGGGTGACAATGTTCGCCCTCGAGGCAGCGACGTGTCTGCGGATGACGTCGTCGTGTCACGGGGCGCGCGTCTCGGGCCTGCGCAGATCGGGGCGCTCGCCGCGGCCGGTCTCGAGCACGTGTCGGCGTCGCGTCGCCCTCGAGTCGCTGTGCTCGCGACCGGCACGGAGCTCCGCCGACCGGGCGAGCCGCTCGGTCCCGGCGAGGTCTACGAGGCGAACGGGGTGTTGCTCGCGACCGCGTTCGCCTCTGCCGGTGCTGAGGTCCAGACACTCCCCACGGTCGCCGATGACGCGACGTCACACAGGCGCGCGCTCGAGCTTGGGCTCGAGGCGGATGTTCTCGTCACGTCCGGCGGTGTTTCGGTCGGCCCGCACGATCTCGTTCGCGGGCTCCTGTCCGAGCTCGGTGTCGAGGAGGTGTTCTGGGGCGTGGCCGTGAAACCAGGCAAACCTCTCGCATTCGGTGTGCGCGGGCCTACACTCGTCTTCGGTCTGCCCGGCAACCCCGTTTCGTCGCTCGTCGGCGCGGAGGTGTTCGTCCGGCCTGCGCTGCTCGCCCTTCAGGGTGCAAACGTCCCCGGGCCCGTGTACTCGGCGGGCAGCCTTGCCAGCGGACTTCGGCGAAACACGCGACGCGACGAGTTCGTTCGCGCACGCACCGTCTCGTCTGCAGCCGGTGTCGTGCTCGAGCCGATCGTCGGCCAAGAGTCGCACATGATCGCGCGTGCAGCGACGGCGGATGCACTCGTGCTCGCGCCCCGCGGTGAGGGCGAGCTCTCCGCGGGCGAGATGGTGCGCTACTTGCCGCTGGCCTGAGCTGCGAGCTCGTACGGCTTCGCGCCGCGCGGCTCGACCCGAAGCAACTGTGCGTATGCGATGTAGCGGTGTGACGCGAAGAAGCGGGGATGGCACGCCTGGAGCTCGACGACCTCGTGCTTCGGCGAGCGCAGCACCGAGAGGTCGGTCGCATTGACGATGCGGTGACGCGTCACCGCGTAGATGAACGTTCCGTACGGAACCTCGATTGTGAAGCGGTCGCCGCTGCGAAGCCGGTCGATGTGTGAGAACGGTGCGAGATACGTCGTGCGATGTCCGGCGATGTAGACGAGTCTGTTCTCGCCCGGCATGAAGGTGCGTCCGTCCCTTCCCGGTCCCTTCTTGAGTGTGTCGTGGTCGGTCCCGTTGACGAGGACCATGTTCACGCCCATACGGGGGATCCGAATGCGTCCGATTGCCTGGCCGGGGTTCGAGCTCTTGCGGTAGCGCTTCGCTTCGCGCGCGATGCTCTCGCGCTCTGCGGTGAGCGACGAGGTCGAGATCGAGCCTGCGAACGATCCTGCGCGCTTGTCGTACTGCGAAGCGAGCTGGTGCTGCTTCCATTTGGTGTAGAGAGCCGTGAACGGGTCCTGCCATTGCCAGACGACCAATGTCCAGACGAGCGTGAGAGCGCCGGCGACGACGAGCAGCGTCCCCAGAATCCGCGTCGGCCGCCGCATCTAGCCCTCCAACGCCTCGAGTTCGGTCGCGCGATCCCCGCGGTTGCGGACTCCGAGGACGACGTCCCGCACGACCCGGCGGACGGGCCCCGTCGGTGGCAGCTCGGAGACCGCCGGATACGGCGCGTAGCGGCCGACCGCGAGCGCGGCGAGTTGCCCTGTGCTCGCGAGCCAGACTACGAAGAGCGGCATCACGACGAACGGTACATACCCGACGGCGCGGAGGTCCGCCAGGTACAACGGCGTGTCCCAGCCGAGGTCGAACCGCTTTACGAACACGGCGAACAGAAGCGCGGGCCCGGCCAACCCGGCCGCCAGCACGCCGAGCCGTACGACGAGAAGAGCTTTTCGCACCTGCGCGAGCCAGAGCCAGGCGTGCAGCGACGGCAGCAAGAAGATGAGCGCGAAAGGGTTGGTCGCGACGACGAGCAGCGAAAGTGCGCTGAGGCAGAGCAGCGAAGCGGTGTGGCCTGCGAGCTCTTCCTCGGTCGTGATCGTGCGGCGCGGAATGAGGCGTTCGCGAGAGACGAGCCAGCCGGCGAGCGCGAGGGCACCGAGGGCGAGCAACGACTTCGCCGGCCAGTCGTGAGCGACCGCACTGTGCGGCGAGATCGGCCGGCTCGCTCCGTCGGGCCAGGCTCCGAGTAGGCCGAAGAGCTCGAACAGTCCCACGACCCACGCCCAGAAGGCGAGCCTGCTCCTGTAGGCGCGTAGTGCGGGACCCAGTGGGATGTGGCGTCTTCTGCACCGCGCGAAGAGATCCACCGCCGTTGCCAAAAACGGCAACAGACAGGCAAGCAGGACGAGCTCGATGGACCAGCCGCGAATCAGCCGCGAGCCGAGGTAGAGATAGCTCGAGGTGCCCTGCGTGAACTCGAGCCCTTCGTCGAGCGTGCCGAGGGTGTCCTGCGCCGCCCGGCCGACCTGTTCCAGCCGGTCCGCCCGCAGGCGGTTCGGGGTGTCGTCGAGCGGATCTGGAGGGTTGTCGCCTGCTGTCGTAAGCGTGACCGCTGCGATGCCGCGACTCAGAAACGGCGCCTGCTCGTACAACGAGAACGGAAAGCCGAAGTCGACGAGCTGTCGCACGGCGCTCGGCCGGGCAGGCGGCCGACCGGTCTGTGTCGCGATGCGAGCGGCGACCGTCTGCAGGAAGACCCCGGACGGATTGCGGGGCGTGTCGCCGTTGAACTCGACGCGAACACTCCCGCTGCCGCCGACGGCGTCGAGGTTGATCACGCCGGCGACGTCGTGGCGTAGTGGCGCGTGCGACGCGAACCACGCCGCGCCGAGCCCACCGGCCGAACCGCCGTCGGTCGAGACGAAGAGGATCGTGTGGTTCGGTTGCAGGCGTCCCGTGGAGGCGCCGGCCGGAGCGCCGTACGCACGCGCCAGCTGAATGAGCATTGCCGTGCCCGACGCGTTGTCGTTCGCGCCCTGGCCGGTCCCGTCGTTGTCGCGGTGAGCCATCACGACGATTGTCCCGGGCGACCGCCCGACCACGTCGACGACGAGGTTCTGCATCTCGACCTTCCCTCGCCCGGGGATGACGGCGCTGAAACGCTCGCTTCGAATCGGAAGCCCGTACGGCTGCAGCTGGCTGCGGAACCACTGGACGGGGCCGCTCGCCCCCGGTCGCCGGCTCGACTGCTCGACGACGAGGTTCTGCGCGAGCCGCTTCGTCGCTTCGCCGTCGAAGGCCGGCAGGAATGCGCGCGGGAGCGGCGTCGGTCGCGCCACGCTGAAGGCCGCCACGAGGAGAGGGAGACCGACGAGCATCCACGTGCCTCGGTAGAGACGCCCGTTGACCGGTCGCTGGAGCGAGCCGGGACGCGCCCGGCGCCGCTCGGTCCGGGGCGGAACGGTTGCCATCCGGGGCTATAGTAGGCGCCGAACCACCCGGCAGAGACCGTCCGGCAGGCACGATTACGCCCGGCCGACATGCCCGATTCCTCGACCATCCTCCTCGTCGACGACGAGGACTCCATTCAGAAGCTGCTCGCTTATCCACTCGAGCGAGAGGGGTTCCGCGTGCTCCAGGCACGTGACGGCGAAGAGGCGCTGGCCCAGTTCGCGGCCGAGCATGTCGATCTGGTCGTGCTCGACATCATGCTGCCGAAGCTCGACGGGCTCGAAGTCTGCAAGCGCCTGCGAGCGGAGAGCGAGGTGCCGATCATCATGCTCACCGCGCGCGACGACGAGCTCGACAAGGTCCTCGGGCTCGAGCTCGGCGCCGATGACTACATCACGAAGCCGTTCTCGATTCGAGAGTTCAGGAGCCGGGTGCGCGCACTCCTGCGCCGTGCGTCGGCACCGAGGCGCCCCGAAGAGGACGGCGATGTGATCTCGGCGGACGAGTTGACGGTCGACCTCGCCCGCCGGACTGTCGAAGTGCGTGGGCGGCGGGCACAGCTCACCTACGTCGAGTTCGAGCTCCTGCGCATCCTTGCCGCCAACCCCGGGCGGGTGTACAGCAGACGGATGCTGCTCGAGGCGCTCTGGGGCGGTGCCGACTACCGCGAGCCGAGGACGATCGACGTCCACGTTCGCCATTTGCGCGAGAAGCTCGAGCGCGACCCCGCCGAGCCCGAGTACATCCTCACCGTGCGCGGTGTCGGGTACCGCTTCCGCGACCGATGAATCCGCTTCGGAGCGTCGGTGCTCGCCTCGGTCTGGCCCTTGCGGTGGTCGTGGCGGCTGCTCTCGTCCTCGTCGACCTGATCGTCGTTCCGTCGCTGGAGCGAAATCTCGTCGATGCCAAGGTCACCCAACTCTCCGAAGCGGCTCCCGGGATCGGATCGCAGCTCCTGAACAGCTCGGGTTTCAACATCGACAACACCATTCAGGCTGCGGCCGCCAGTGCGGACGCCCGCGTCGTCTACTTCCAGGTGCTGAGTTTCAACCCCCCGCGTCTGAGCGTCTATTCCGACTCCAGCGCGGTCACTTCGGCCGACGCCGAAGACGACCGGCTGGCGTTGCGAGCCTTCTCGGAGGCGCGCTCGGTCAAGGGAACGGTCACGGTGAAGGGCGTCAGGTATGCCGAGGCGGCCTACCCCGTGTTCGGCGGGCCGGTCGTCCTGCTTCGAGCCTCCCTCCACGATTCGCTCCGAAGCATCCACCTGGTACGGCGCCGACTGGTCGTCGCAGGCCTCATCGCCCTGGCGGCGTCGCTCCTCGTCGGCTACCTCGCGGCATCGATCTTCGCCCGCCGGATTCGGCGGCTGGAGCGTGCGGCAGATCGGATCGCCGGCGGCGACTTCAGCGAGCCCGTGGTTGATCCGGGACGCGACGAGCTGGCTCAGCTGGCCGCCGCCTTCGAGCGGATGCGGCAGCGGCTAGCCCAGCTCGAACACGCCAGGCGGGAGTTCATCGCCAACGCGTCGCACGAGCTTCGAACGCCGCTCTTCTCACTCGGCGGTTTCCTGGAACTGATGGCCGACGAGGAGCTCGATCCGAAGACTCAGTCCGAGTTCACGGTGACCATGCGCGAGCAGGTCGACCGCCTGGCCAAGCTGGCAACCGAGCTGCTCGACCTCTCCCGACTCGATGCGGGCCGTTTGACAGTCGAGCGCGAGCGAATCGACCTCGTCGACCTTGCCGACACGCTGGCAGAGGAGTTCCGTGCCGTGGCACGTTCCACGGACCACATCCTGTCGGTGCAGAGCAGCGGGCACGTGCAGGCTCTCGGCGACGAGGAGCGGGCACTCCAGATCGGCCGGGTTCTCGTCGAGAACGCCCTTGTCCACACCCCGGCCGGAACCCCGGTGCGAATCGACGTCGGCCGCCGCGACGGAGCGGCGTCGCTGACGGTCGAGGACGAAGGGCCGGGCATTCCGGCCGAGCACACCGGGCAGGTCTTCGACCGTTTCTACCGCGTCGAAGGCTCGAAGGCGTCGGGCAGCGGTCTCGGCCTCGCGATCGCACGGGAGCTCGTGGAGCTGATGGACGGATCGATCGAGCTCGATGTTGCTCCGGGCCGGACGAGATTTGCGCTTGTTCTGCCCGCCGCACCGAAGGACGGTTCGTTTTCACGGGAAAACGAACGGCTGGAAGAACCGTCGCTACAGTGAGTCCCGATGCGGCTCCCGGCACTAGCCGTCGTGACCGTTGTCGCCGCCGCTCTCGGCGGCGGCGCTGCTTTGGGCATCGGAAAGGGCACCGGCTGGCTCGACCAGAGCACCAACACGGTGGTCGTCAAGGCGCAGCCTTCACAGGCCGCGGCGCTGCCGGCCTCGGCGGCAGCCAAAGTGCTGCCGCTCCAGGGGTCGAGCTTCGACCCGCAGCGGATCTTTGCCGCCCGCTCTCCTGGCGTCGTGACGATCTTCGCCTACTTCGGCGACCCGAGGTCCGAGGCGACCCAGCGGGCACAGGGCTCCGGCTTCGTCATCTCTCCCAAGGGCTACATCCTCACCAATTCCCACGTGATCACGAACGCGGGCGAATCCTCGAAAATCCAGGCCGCCCAGCATCTCTTCGTCGAGTTTTCGGACGGCGACCGAGTCGAGGCACATTCGGTCGGCTGGGACCTCTACGACGACGTGGGCCTCGTTCGTGTCGATCCGGCGTCGCACCGGCTTGCGCCCGTCCCGCTTGGCGACTCGGCGCTCGTCGAGGTCGGTCAGCCCGTGGCCGCGATCGGCAGCCCGCTCGGTAACGAGAACACCCTCACCGTCGGGGTTGTCTCGGCGATTCATCGCTCGATCGGGGCGATCACGGTGCAGAAGTACAAGGTGATCGACGCGATCCAGACGGACACCCCGATCACGCACGGGAGCTCGGGTGGCCCGCTACTCGACGCGCGCGGACGAGTGGTCGGGATCAACGCGCAGATTCGCAGCACCAGCGGCAACGGGAACGACAGCGGCATCGGGTTCGCCATCCCGATCGACGCCGCGAAGAACTCCGTCGCGCAGCTGATCGCCAAGGGCCGCGTGACCTACGCGTACGTCGGGATCAGCACCGAGAGCCTGACCCCCTCGCTGGCGCGCGTCCTGGGCTACAAGACCCAGCACGGCGCCCTGATCGTCAGCGTGAGTGGGGGAAGCCCCGGAGAGAAGGCCGGACTCGCGGGTGGCTCCCGGGAGGTCGACGTCCTCGACCGGACGGTGACCACGGGCGGCGACGTGGTCGTGGAGATCGACGGGCAGCCGATCCGTGGTGCAGACGACGTGGTCCGCTTGGTGTCCTATTCCCTCAAGCCGAAGGACGTCGCCGTCTTCACGATCGTCCGCCACGGCCAGCACAAGAAGGTGGCGGTCACGCTTGCCGAGCGCGTGCTCCCTGCGGGTTAGGGCTGCTCTCAGCAGGGCATAACGCAGGAGTGGAGTCTTCCTAGCGCACGTAGGTTTATGTAGTTTAGTCAAGGTTTTTCTTGGTAAAACTGACGCTATGACAGCGACCACCAATGGTGACGGTGTGACCGTCCGGCTCACGATCCCCGCTCGGGCCGAGTACATCACGCTCTGCCGGCTCGCCCTCACGGGCATCGGCCGGCTTCGCGAGCTGTCGGACGAGTTGCTTGCGGACCTGAAGCTTGCGCTCACCGAGGCGGCCTCTAATTCAGTCCGGCACGCGTACGGGGAAGCGAACGCCGGCGTCGTCGAGATCTCCTACCTGCTCCTTCCCGACCGGCTCGTGATCGAAGTGAGCGACGAGGGCGAAGGCTTCGACCCGGAAGCGGCGGCAGGCTCACCGGACGAGCTGTCGGAGGGTGGCCTCGGCATCGCGATCATCCGGGCGATCGCCGACCGAGTGGAAATCGGGGCACAGCCCGGGGGCAAAGGATCGCGACTCCGCTTCGAGAAAGCCTTGAGCTAGCCCGTTCGGGCTGTATTCTCGCGACCGTTCGACCGCCGAAAGCCCAGACCATGCTGCAACTCGTCAACGCCGGACACAAGTCGCTTGCTGACTACGCCACGATTGCGACCCGTGGGCTCATGGACGAGATTCGCCGGCTTGCGGAGCCGCTCCAGGGCAAGCGCATCGTCCACCTCTCGGCCACCGCGTTCGGCGGCGGAGTGGCGGAGATCAACTACACGCTCGTCCCGCTCATGTGCAGTGCAGGGCTCGATGCGGAGTGGCGGATCATCAAGGGCGGTGACGAGTTCTGGAACGTCACGAAGACGATTCACAACGCGTTGCAGGGGAACCCGCAAGGACTGACCGAAGAGCAGCGCGAGATCTTCAGCCGTTACCAGGAGCTGAACGCGCGCGAGTTCGAGGACGACTACGACTTCGTCATCGTCCACGACCCTCAACCCGCGGGGATGATCGACCACTTTCCGGACTCGCGTGCTCACTGGATCTGGCGCGGTCACATCGACTTCTCGACGCCCAACCGCGAGGTGTTCGACTTCATCCTCCCGTCGATCAAGCGCTACGACGCCGCGATCTTCCACATGCGGGAGTACGTGCCGAAAGCCGAAGGCCTTCCTCCCTGTTACATCTGGCCGCCTGCGATCGACCCACTGGCACCGAAGAACATGGCGCTCTCGACGGAAGACGCGGCGTACATCGTCGACCAGTTCGGGATCGACGTCGAGCGGCCGCTCCTGACCCAGGTCTCTCGGTTTGATCCCTGGAAGGACCCGCTCGGGGTCATCGATGCCTACCGGCTGGTGAAGGAGGAGTTCCCGGGCGTGCAACTCGCCCTCGTCGGCTCGATGGCGCATGACGACCCCGAAGGCTGGGAGTTCTACAACCAGACGGTCGCCTATGCCAGCGGCGACCCGGACATCTACATCCTCTCCAACCTGAACAACGTCGGCTCCGTCGAGGTCAACGCCTTTCAGGTGCATTCCGCTGCCGTGATCCAGAAGTCGATCAAGGAGGGCTTCGGGCTGACCGTGACCGAGAGCCTCTGGAAGACGCGCCCGACCGTTGCAGGCCGGGTCGGGGGGATCGTGGCGCAGATCCAGGACGGTGAAACAGGCTGGCTGGTCGACTCGGCGACCGAGTGTGCGCAGGCGTGCATCGACATCCTCCGCGATCCGCAGGAGGCCCGTGAGCGCGCGCTGCGGGGCAAGGAATACGTTCGGCGACACTTCCTGACACCGCGCTTGCTTCGTGATTGGCTCGTCCTGATGAACCAGCTGCTCGGCAATGACACCTCCGGCGCCGAGGTTTCAGTCGTCGCGGCAGTTTGAGCGTCGCGTGCGCCGCAAGCTGATCGTCGTCTCGAACAGAGGGCCCGTGTCGTACGGCCGTGACCCTGATGGAACGCGCACCGCGAAGCGCGGCGGCGGCGGGCTCGTCACAGCGCTTCGCAGTCTCGTGCAGTACCACGACGTCACGTGGATTGCGAGTGCGATCACCGACGAAGATCATGTCGCCGCAGGCGAGACGCTCGAGGAGACTGCACGCGACGGGTCGCCTTACGGGGTGCGGCTCGTTGCGCACGATCCGCAGGCCTACGACTGGTTCTACAACGTTGTAGCCAATCCGATGCTCTGGTTCGTGCAGCACTCCTTGTGGGAGCTCCCGTACAGCCCGAAGCTCGATGCCGCGTTTCATCGTGCGTGGCAAGAGGGCTACGCAGCGGTCAACGAGAACTTCGCGGCCGCGGTCGACGCAGAGTTGTCCCGCACGCCGGACGCCGCCGTCTTCTTCCACGACTACCACCTGTACCTCGCGCCGCGGCTCGTGCGGGAGCGTCGCCCTGATGCGTCACTGATGCACTTCGTGCACGTACCATGGCCGCAGCCCGACTACTGGCGCATTCTTCCGAAGGGCATCAGAAACGCGATCCACGAAGGTCTGGCCGCGAACGACATCGTCGGTTTCCACACCGACCGCTGGCGCCGGAACTTCATCTACAGCGTGCGCGAGCTCCTCGGCGAAGACGTGACTGCGAAGACGGTTGCGGCGCCGATCTCGGTTGATCCGGGCGAGTTCGACGAGCTGGCGCAGAGCGACGTGGTGCTGCGCCGAGAGCGCGACCTCGTTGCGAACCGTCTGACGAAGCTCGTCGTGCGTGTCGATCGCACCGATCCCTCGAAGAACATCGTGCGTGGTTTCCGGGCGTTCGAGCTCTATCTCGATGCACATCCGGAGATGCATCGCCAGGTGAGCATGCTGGCGCTGCTCGATCCGTCGCGGCAGGAGATTCCGGAGTACGCCGAGTATCTCGCCGCGATCCAGCGAGAGGCGCGCCGCGTGAACGACCGGTTCCAGCAGAGCGGCTGGCGGCCGATCGACCTCCGGATCGCGGACGACTTTCCGCTCTCCGTCGCGGCGTACAAGCAATTCGACGTGCTGCTCGTGAACGCGATCTTCGACGGCATGAACCTCGTTGCCAAGGAAGCGCCTCTCGTGAATCAGCGCGATGGAGTTGTTGTCCTATCTGAAAACGCGGGCGCGCACGCCGAGCTCGGGAAATGGGCGGTCACAGTCAACCCGTTCGACGTCGAAGGTCAAGCCGAAGCGATCGGCCAGGCGCTGGAGATGGGCTCGGACGAGCGGCGGGCTCGGCTCGAGGCAATCCGTCAGCACGTGCGCACGCACGATCTGAACCGCTGGACAGACACGTTGCTCGCGGCTCTGGATCGAGTCGCTGCACCGGCGCGTCGTTAGGATCGTCCACCGGATGGGTGAGCTGAGCCACGTCAGCGAGACCGGCGACGTTCGAATGGTCGACGTTGGCGGAAAGCCGACGTCACGTCGCCATGCGGTGGCGCGAGCGACGGTCCGGATGGCGCCGGAGACGGCACGACGCCTGCGCGAGCTCCCGAAGGGCGACGCTCTCGCGATCGCCCAGGTCGCGGGGATCATGGCCGCGAAACGCACGAGCGAGCTGATTCCGCTCTGCCATCCGTTGCCGCTGTCCGTCGTCGAGGTGGTGCTCGAGGTCGGTGACGCCGGGGTCGAGATCACCGCTGTTGCCGAGACGACGGCTCAGACCGGCGTCGAGATGGAGGCGTTGACCGCCGTGTCCGTCGCTGCTCTGACCGTTTACGACATGGCGAAAGCGATCGACAAGGGAATGTCGGTGACCGATGTGGCTCTGGTCGAGAAGACGAAGGAACCGGTGTGAGGGCCGCCGTTGTCACCGTGTCGGACGGCGTCTCGGCCGGCGAGCGGAAAGACGAGAGTGGCGCACTGCTCGTCGAGCTGCTCGAGGCGGAGCACTATGAGGTTGAGCACCGGCTCGTCCCGGACGTACGTTTTCAGATCGCTGCGGTGCTGCGAGAGCTCGCCCTCACCGCGCGGGTCATCCTCACGACGGGCGGGACGGGAGTGTCGCCGCGCGACTTCACGCCCGAGGCGACCGAGTCGGTGCTCGACCGGGAGGTCCCCGGGATTGCGGAGGCGTTGCGCGCGGACGCGATCCGGAAGACTCCTCACGGCTTGCTCGGCCGCGGCACGGCAGGCATTCGGGGACAGGCTCTGATCGTGAACCTCCCGGGATCGCCGGGGGGGTGCCGCGACGGGTTCGAGCTGATCAAGCCTGCACTGACGCACGCGATCGAGCTGATTGCCGGCGGGCGTTCCGAGCACCGGCAGACATGAGCGCCACGGTCGCGCTGCCTCGAAGCTTCGCGTCCCTCGTGAAGATCGAGCACACGGTGTTCGCGTTGCCGTTCGCTTATATCGGCGCCCTGCTCTGCGTGAACCGTGTGCCTTCTGCGCACGACCTGGTGTGGATCACGCTCGCGATGCTCGGCGCCCGGTCGCTGGCGATGGGATTGAACCGCTTGATCGACGCGAGGATCGACGCGCGTAATCCACGTACCGCCGATCGTGAGTTGCCGGCGGGAAAGCTCTCGCGGGCTCAGGTGATTGCCTTCTGCGCGCTCGCGTTCGCTCTTTATCTCGTAGCCTGCTTCCGGCTCGACCCGATCGTCCGCTGGCTGTGGCCGATTCCCGTTTTGGGGTTCGTGGTCTACCCCTACCTGAAGCGCTTCACGTGGTTGAGCCACATCTGGCTCGGCGCCGTCGACGGGCTTGCGCCGGTCGGCGCGTGGGTTGCGATCACGGGGCGGCTCCCGTGGGAGGCCTGGGCACTCGGCGCCGCCGTCGCCGTGTGGATCGCCGGGTTCGATCTCTTCTACTCGTTGTTCGACCGCGAGTTCGACGTGCGGCAGGGCCTGCACTCGGTTGCCGTTCGCTTCGGTGTCCACGGCGCCTTCTGGGGTGCCCGGATGCTCCATTCGTTGACGGTCGTCCTGCTCGGCGCGGTCGGGCTCGGGCTCCACCTCGGCTGGCTGTACTGGCTCGGCGTGGCTGCGGTGGCGGCTTTGCTTGCGTACGAGCACTCACTCGTGCGGCCCGAAGACCTGCGCCGTCTGAACGCCGCATTCTTCACGGTGAACGGTTTGATCAGCGTCGTGTTCTTTGCGTTCGTGCTGGCGGAGACGGCGTCCTAGCCGAGCTCGACGCGGCAGGCACTCCAGGGCCAGTTGGAGCTGTCGTTGCAGAGACCCGCGCGGACCGGGTTCGCCATCACGTAGGCGCAGATGCGCTCGAGCTCGTCCTCGTCGGCCAGTGGTCGCGACCAGTAGCGGTCGCCGAACACGTGTCCCCAGCGTTCGTACTTGCCGTTGAAGCCCTGCGCGTAGTCGCCGTTCAGCATCTGCATGCCGTCGGAGAGGTTCTGCCGGGTGGTCTCGAGCACCAGGTGGTAGTGCGTCGTCATGAGACAGAAGGCGAGGCATTCCCACTCGAATGCCCGAACGGCGAGCGCAAGCAGTCCGAGGAAGTTCCGGCGGTCGTTGTCGTCGAGGTAGATGGCCATCTTGGCGACGCCGCGACTGGCGACGTGAAAGAGCCCGTCGGGCAAGACCGAGCGAGGAACGCGTGGCACCGCGCCCAACCTAGGCGGACGTTGTCGCGAAGCCTGTCCGCGAAGACCGTCTGTGGAGCAAAAGTCACACTTTCGGGGAGAACTCCATGCCCGGAGAAGCCAGTGGGAGCTACGTCTCGGCGGGACATGTCGGGGACAGTCCCCGACGTGGGAGCGTCGGCCATGGCCATCAGAGTTAGGGCTCGCGACCCGGCATGACTACAGTGGCTTCGTGATTCGGGCTCGGGGGCTAGAAAAGCGGTACGGCGACAAGCGCGCGCTTCGGGGCGTGGCTTTCGACCTCGCACGTGACGGGTTCTTGCTCGTCACCGGGCCAAACGGGTCCGGCAAGACCACCTTGCTGCGACTGTGTGCCGGCCTCGCCGTGCCCACGGCCGGTGAGTTGCACGTTCCCTTCGAACGCGGTCGCATCGGATACATCGGGCACGAGCCGCTCGTCTACCGTGAGCTCACCGCGCTCGAGAACCTCGACCTCTACGGTCGGCTCTACCGCGTCGCCGAGCGGCGCGAGCGTACCGGCATGCTCCTCGAACGCTTCGCGCTCTGGGATGTGCGGCACCAACGTGTGGACTCCTACTCGCGCGGGATGTTGCAGCGCCTCGCTCTCTGCCGTGCGCTTCTGCACGCTCCTGAGCTGCTCGTCCTCGACGAGCCTTACAGCGGCCTCGACGAAGAGGGTGCTGCGTTGCTGGACCGCGAATTGGAGGAAGGCCGCGCCGCTGCCGCGTTCGTCGTCGCGACACACGACCCCGCGCGCATCGAGCGCCTCGCCTCCGCGAAGCTCGCACTCGCATGAACTACTTCGCCGACGTTGGAGCGCTCGCTCGCAAGGACCTCCTGCTCGAGCTGCGCGCGCGCGACACCCTCCCGGCGATGCTCTTGTTCGTGCTCTCGACGCTCGTCATCTTCCACTTCGTCCTGCCAGGCGATTCCTCCGAGCTCGCAGCCAAGGGATTGCTCTGGGTCGCGATCGTCTTCACCGCGCTCCTTGGCCTCTCTCGCGCTTTCGCCGCCGAGCGGGAGCAGGGAGTCATCGACGGGCTGGTGCTGGCACCGAGCGACCGCAGTGCGATCTGGCTCGGCAAGGCCCTCTCGGTGCTCGCGTTCCTCGGGCTGGCCGAGCTGGTCGCCCTCCCGGCGTTCGGGCTCTTCTTCGGCGGTGTCGACGGCCCGATGGTGGCCGGCGTCGTGCTGGCAGACGTCGGGATCGCCGCCGTCGGGACACTGCTCGCGGCAATGGCGGCCGCCAGCCGGGCACGCGAGCTTCTGCTGCCGCTCCTCTTCCTCCCGCTGGCGATCCCGATCGTGGTCGGAGGTGTCGGGGCGAGCGTCACGGACGACCCGTCACGCTACGTTGGGTTCCTCGCGCTCTACGACGCGCTCTTTGCCATCATTTGCTGGGCTTCCTTTGAGTACGTCGTTACGGAATAACCGCCTCGCTGCGCTCGCCCTGCTCGCCTTTGCGCTGGTCGTCTCGGCGATCGCCCTCGTTTTCTTCTACGCGCCCGTGGACGCAGACGGCCTGAACCAAAAGATCTTCTACTTTCATGTCGGCATCGCGCTGACGGCGTATGCGTGCTTTGCCTGGGGCGGCTGGAAGGCGCTCCGGGTCTTGTGGAAAAGGGACGACGACGCCGATCTCGAGAGCTACGTCGCGATTCACCAGGGTGTGATCTTCGGTGCGCTCACACTCGTCACCGGTTCGATCTGGGCGCGCTACCGCTGGGGTCACTGGTGGGAGTGGCATGAGGATCAGCTCGTCCTCTTCCTCGTCCTCTTTCTCTTCTACTCGGCGTACTTCATGCTCCGCTTCTCCGTTCCGCCTGGCCCGCGGCGCGCGAATCTCAGCGCGGTGTACGCGCTGTTCGGCATTGCGCTGGTGCCCGTCAGCATCCTCGCCATCCGTCTGTCGGAACGCTTCATCCACCCGGTCGCATTCGATCGCAGCGGGCCGAACATGGCCGGTTCACAGTTCTTCACGTTTTGTGTCTCCTGGGCGGCGCTGCTCACCCTCGCCGCGACGCTTTACCACGTCGAGCTCGCAGGAAAGCGCATCGACGTGCGCCTGCGTGAGCTTCGCGAGGCCCTGCGATGACCTCCGAGGAGAGATACGTCGCCGCCGCGTACCTCGTGATCTTCGCGGTCGTCCTCGCCTATGTCGTGATCGTCGCGCTGAAGCTGCAACGGCTCGAACGGGAGCTCGCCGAACTGGCCGAGCTCGCGCGCGACCGTCAGGAGGAACGCGAGGCGGTGACCGTTGGCTGAGCTGCTCTTCTGGCCGGCGTTGCTCGCCTACAGCGAGGCCGCCGTCGCCTACCTGAACGACGCGCGCCACCCCGGCGCGGGTGGCCGGCTCGCGACCTGGGGCGTTCGCGTCGGCTGGCTCGTCCAGACGGCGCTCCTGGCGGTGCAGGCTGCTCGCGCCGACGGCTTCCCCTGGTCCACGTGGGCCGGCTCGCTGAACCTCTTCGTCTGGCTCGTCGTCGGCGCCTATCTGATCTGGGGCTGCAAGCCTCGCTACCGGCTGCTCGGTCTCGCAGTGCTGCCACTCGCAGTGGTGCTGTTCGTGCTCGCGAGGATCGGCGGCGGAACCGGGATCGGCGACCGGAGCCACTACTCGAACGTCTTCCTCGTCCTGCACGTCGGCCTCGTGCTCGCAGCCTTCGCGGGCTTCACGCTCGCCGCCGCGCTCTCTGCGCTCTACCTGTGGCAGGAGCGGCGCCTCAAACGGCGAGAGACCTCGATCCTGCGGCTCCACGCACCTGCGCTGGCCCGGTTGGACGACGTCGCGGCGCGCACGATCGCGATCGCCCTACCCGCTCTCACCCTCGGGATCGCCGTCGGTGCCGTGCGTCTCCGCGACCACGGCGGCAGTCTCGACGCATTGATGGCGGTCACCATCGTCACGTGGGCGGTGTACGGCGCCTACCTCGTGCTGCGGCACTTCGCGGGTTGGCGAGGACGCAGGGCGGCGTATCTCGTCATCGCCGGCTTCGTACTCGTTGCCGTGGTTCGCCTGGCACTTCCCGTCACCCACTTCGCGACATGAGCATCGTCCTCGTCGGCATCTCGCATCACAAGGCCCCGGTCGAGTTGCGTGAGCGCGCGGCCCTCGATCCGAAGCACGCGGCGGGGCTGGCCCGCACGCTTGCCGGCGACGACGGCGAGGCGGTCTGTCTGTCTACTTGCAACCGGACCGAGCTCTACCTCGCGGACGAATCGGCCGACACCGCCGAGGAGAAAGCGGAGGCGGCACTGCTCGCACTCGAGCCGGAGCTCGGCCCCGCGCTCTATCGCCTCCGTGACGACGATGCCGCGCTACACCTCTTCCGCGTCGCTGCCGGGCTCGATTCGATGATCCCGGGAGAAGGAGAGATCCTCGGCCAGGTGCGAACGGCACACGACGGTGGTGCGACGGGGCCGATGCTCGACCGCCTCTTCCGTCAGGCCCTGCAGGCAGGACGCAAAGCGCGCTCCCAAACCGGCATCGGCGAGAGTCCCGCGTCCGTCTCGTCGGCTGCGGCAGCCCTCGCGGAGCAGGTGTTCGGCGATCTCCGGGGGCGTAGCGTCCTCGTCATCGGCGCCGGCAAGACCGGCGAGCTGGCGATCCGGAATCTCGTCTCACGGGGCGCCTCGATTGCGTTCGTCGCCAACCGCACCGGCGAGCGGGCGGAGGAGCTCACGGAACGCTTCGGCGGCGAAGCTCTGCCGCTCGCGCGCGTTGAGGAAGAGCTTGCGCGTGCCGACGTCGTGCTCTCGTCGACGAGCGCGCCGGGCTGGGTGCTCACGCGTGAACAGGTGGAGCGCACGCTGCCTGTGCGAAAGGGCCGGCCGCTTTTCCTGATCGACCTCGCCGTCCCGCGCGACCTCGAACCGTCGATTCACGAGCTGGACGGTTGCTACCTCTACGACATCGACGACCTCGAAGCCGTGGTCGCGGAGACACTCGCCGACAGGCGCCGCGAGGCCGAGCGTGCCGAGACCATCGTGGCTGAGGAGGCGGATCGATTCCGTGCCTGGCAGGCAGCACTCGAAGTCGTTCCGGCGATCACGTCTCTGCGTGCGCGCGCCGAGCAGATTCGCGACGCCGAGCTTCGACGGGCGAAGCTGAACGACGCAGAGCGCCGCGCAGCAGAATCGGTTACCGCTGCAGTACTGAACAAACTCCTGCATCTGCCGACAATCCGTATGAAGCAGGCAGCCGCAGCAGCCGACGGTGTGATTTATGCTGATGCTGTGCGTCACCTTTTTGGTCTCGAGGATGAACGCTGAAGTCGGCGAACCTGATCGGTCGCCCACTCCCCGTGCAGGCGCCGACCGCGTTCGTGCGTGTGCGCCGACGCCGGCTGTGCGGTCGGACACGGGCGAAGCGCAACTGGTGCCGTGCTGATCCGCGTCGGTTCCCGCGGCAGTAGGCTCGCGCTCACGCAGGCCGAGCTCGCGGCAGCCCGACTGCGTGGGCCCGGCATCGAGATCGCGCTCATGCCGATCACGACCGCAGGCGATCGAGATCGCAGGAGCCCGTTCGGCGAGATCGGTGCACGCGGCGTCTTCGTCAAGGAGCTCGAAGAGGCGCTGCTCGACGGCCGCATCGACGTCGCAGTGCACTCCGCGAAAGACATGACCTCGACCGATACCGCCGGACTGACGGTCGGTGCGTACCTCGAGCGCGAGGATCCCCGCGACGCGCTCTGCGGCGTGTCGGAGCTCCGGCCCGGGTTGCGGATCGGCACGGCGTCTGTGCGGCGGCGCGCGCAGCTGCTCGCACTCGAGCCGACGCTCTCCATCGAGCCGCTTCGAGGGAACGTCGAGACGCGTTTGCGCAAGCGCGGCGAGCGTGGGCTCGACGCGATCGTTCTCGCGGCCTGCGGTCTCGACCGGCTCCGGCTCGACGCCGAGATCGGCCGCCGGTTCGAGCCTGAAGAGCTCCTGCCGGAGGCAGGACAAGGAGCGCTCGCGATGCAGGTGCGCGCCGGCGAGGAGCACCTGGTCGCAACTGCGGACCACGCCGAGACGCGCAGGCGCGTGGAAGCCGAGCGAGCGTGCGTCGCCGTGGTCGGCGGCGGTTGCCTCGCGCCCGTCGCTGCCTACCACGACGGTGAGCGGCTGACCGGGCTCGTCGCAGCCGAGGACGGCAGCTGGCTCGAGCGGCGGACGGGCTCCGATCCCGGGGAAGTCGCGGCCGCCCTGATGCCGTTCGTCTCGTCCTGACGTGCGCGTAATCGTCACGCGACCGCGAGCGCAGGCGGGACCGCTCCTGTCCGCGTTGCGCGCGGAAGGCTTCGATCCGGTGCTCTGCCCGCTGATCGACATCGAGCCGATCGAGGATGGACCAATCGATCTCGACGGCTACGACTGGGTGATCGTCACCAGTGCGAACGGCGCCCGGGAGGTCGCACGGCGACGCGCGGGGACGATGCCCCGGATCGCCGCGATCGGTGAAGGCACGGCCGCAGCTCTTGCCGACCATGGCCTCGAAGCAGACTTCGTGCCGTCGTCGGCATCACAGGAGGGCCTGGTCGCGGATCTCCCACGACCGGTCGGGCGCGCGCTCTTCGTGGGCGCAGCCGGAGCCCGGCCGCTCCTCGCCGACGAACTTCCCGCGGACTTTCGAGCCGTGTATCGCACGGTCGAACTGACCCCCGCGCCGCCTGCGGGTGAGCTCGTTCTCCTCGCCTCTCCTTCGGCGGCACGCGCGTGGGCGAAGCTCGGCGGGGGCGGCCCTGCCGTCACGATCGGGCCGCAGACGACAGCCGCAGCCCGCGCGGCCGGCCTCGAGGTCGTCGACGAAGCGAAGACACAGGACGTCGCAGGCCTCGTAGACTGCGCCGCGGTTTGGCGCGCTTCATCACGTTCCTGACTGACTTCGGGCTGCAGGACGACTTCGTCGGAACCTGTCACGGCGTGATGAAACGGATCGCGCCAGAGGTCGAGATCATCGACATCACGCACGGCATCGCGCCGCAGGGGGTGTTGCAGGGTGCGCTGACCCTCGCGAACACGTTGCCGTTCATGCCGGAGGGAGTGCACCTTGCGGTCGTCGATCCCGGTGTCGGCGGCTCGCGACGTGCGCTTGCGCTCCGTGACGGAAGCGGGCGCATCCATGTCGGACCCGACAACGGCCTGCTGATCCTCGCGGCCGAGAAGCTGGGTGGGATCGCCGAGGCTCACGAGCTTGGGAACCCGGAGTACGCGCTCGACTCAGTCTCGCGAACCTTCCACGGCCGGGATCTCTTCTCTCCCGCCGCAGCCCACCTCGCACTGGGCGTGCCGCTCGCCGAGCTGGGCCCGCCGATCGATCCGGACGCCCTCGCGAGGCTGGACATCCCGCAACCAGAGATCGGCACGTCGCGCATTCACTGCACGGTGCTGTCCATCGATCGGTTCGGAAACGTCGGGCTCAATCTCGATCGAACGCATTTCGACGCCGCGGGCATCGTGCCGGGCACGAGAGTCGAGCTGCAAATCGGTCACGAGCGTTACTACGCGGTCGCGGCACGCACGTTCGCCGACGCACGACCGGGCGACATCATCCTCTACGAGGACGCGTACCGGAACATCTCGATCGCAATCAATGGTGGAAACGCGGCCGCGATGTTCGGGATCAAAGAGGGACGGGACATCCGCATTCGTCTCGGCACTTCGTGAACAGGCGCGTGCTCGGCCAGAAGTTCGCGCGGCTCGCGACGAACGCCGTCATGCGCAGCCCACAACTCTGGCGGGTGTTCCGCCCGCTGATGCGCAAGCAGTTCGATGCGATCGCCGGCACCTGGGACACGATGCGCGCAGCCGATCACCTAGCGCCCTACGAGGCCGCCCTCGAGGCGGTCGAGCCTCAGCCCGCCCGGACGCTCGATCTCGGCACCGGCACCGGGCAGGGCGCATTTGCAATCGCGCGGCGGTTCCCGGAGGCGGAGGTGGTCGGGGTCGATCTCGCGACTGCGATGGTTGAGGAAGCCGACCGGAAGATGCCCGACGACTTGCGTCGGCGCGTGCGTTTCGAGGCGGCCGACGCGTCCGCACTGCCGTACCCGGGCGAGTCGTTCGGCCTGGTGGCTCACGCGAACATGATTCCGTTCTTCGACGAGCTCGATCGAGTGCTCCAGCCGGGTGGCCAGGCCCTCTTCGCCTTCTCGCTCGGGGAGGAGACACCGATCTACGTGGCGGCCGAGCGCTTGCGCACAGAGCTCGAGCGACGCGGATTCATCGACTTTGCGGAGTTCACGGCAGGCAAGGGCACTGCATTTCTTGCCCGCAAGCCGGTGCGGGCGTAAGCTCGGGCGTACAAGGTCGTTCGCGGCGCGGTATCACCGGTCCGGACGGCCTTTCTTGTTGCGATGAGAGGTGTCGCCGCTAGTTGTGTTCGAGCACGACGTCGAAGCCTCGTGCACGAGCTTGAGCTGCGAACGCTTCGGCTTCGCGCTGATCCTGGAAGCCGGCGAGGTATGCCTCGAAGCCGCCGCACGGATCGTTGCGAAGCTTGACGCCTTCGAATCCTGCAGCTGCTGCGCGGTTGACGAGCGCCTGCGCTGCGGCACGGTCGCGGCCGTGACCGAAGATCGCCTCGAGGCGACCGACCGGCTTCGCCTGGATGCACTCGAGCGTGACGGGGAACCCCTCGCGCCTTGCCTCAGTCTGCAGATCGACGCCGACGTCGAACGTGTCGATACCGCGGACGACAACGCGGAAGCCGTCACAGCCCTGGATCACGTTCGCGTTGACGAATCCACGCGCAGTGATCTGGCTGCGAAGCGTCAGTGCCTGCTGGTGGGTCTTCCGCCGGCCGAAAACAGCTTCGAGCCCGCTGACGAACTCGAGCCGCCCGCATGCCTGCTGCACCGATTCGAAGCCGGGCGTGGAGCGCGAGAGCCCCAGAGCCGGCACCGATGCGGCGAGTCCGCCGGCCAGGCAGGCCAGCACTACGAAACGAGCGACCCTCACCGGCACAGTGGTACCAGACCCCCGGGCCCCCGGCCGCAGTCTTAACGAATCCTTTAGACATCCCCTTAGACATCCGCAAGCGCTACGGATCGAAACGAGAAACCGTTCGAAGTCATCATGGCTCGCGAAGCGAGCCGGATTTCGAACGGTGATGGCGAGGGCCGGAATCGAACCGGCGACACCACGGTTTTCAGCCGTGTGCTCTACCAACTGAGCTACCTCGCCCGGGCGGGGCGACAGTTTAGCCGGGAGCTAGAGCGAGCCTCGCGCAGCTGCGAGCCGGGCGACCAGGACGTCGACAAACTCGCCCTTCATCAGGACGGCGTCGGCTCCCGCCTCGGTCACCGCCGTGTGGAGCGGCGGGCTCCTCGTCTCCGGTCAGGACGATCACGCACATGCTCGGGTGGTCGCGTCGAAGCCGGGCGACGGCGGAAACTCCGTCGAGTCGCGGCATGTGGAGGTCGATCATGACGGCGTCGGTGCCAAGCTCGTCGGCGAGCTCGATCGCCCCAGGCCGTCGAGTGCCGTGCCGACCACCGCCAACTGGGGCTGGCGTTCGATCAGCGGCGAAAGGGCGTCCAGGAATGGCTGCTCGTCGTCGGCGAGGAGAACCCGGATCGTGCCCGCCGCATCGGCCTCCCGCAGGATCCGCAAGTTAGCCTTGTTTGATATGTCTTCGCAACCACTTCGACGCAGAGTCTCGGTGATCGGCGCCGCACTCGATCTCGGCCAGGGCCGCCGTGGGGTCGACATGGGCCCATCCGCGATCCGGTATGCCGGGCTCGATGCGCGCCTGGACGAGCTCGGGCACGAGTACGTCGACTGCGGAAACGTCGAGACGGCGGTCGCTGAGGCAACGATCGCCGGCGACGAACATGCGCGGTTTCTGTCTCAGATCAAGGACACGTCGCAGCGGATCGCGAAGCTCGTGGCGAAGGCCGCCCGCGAGGACTCCGTCCCGGTCGTTTTGGGTGGGGATCACTCGGTGGCCCTTGGCACTCTCGCGGGCCTCGCCGAGGTCCACGGCCCGGGCGGGACGATCTGGATCGACGCCCACGGGGACCTGAACAGCCCGGACACGAGCCCGAGCGGAAACGTGCACGGCATGGTCCTTGCCGCGGCCCTCGGCCTCGCCGGAGACCGCTTTCGCGAGGGCGGCTGGGGCCTGCCTGCGCTGTCGCCGGGCCGCGTCGCCCTGGTCGGCGTCCGCTCGCTGGACGACGGCGAGCGGGAGCTGCTCCGGGAGCTCGACGCAAAGGTGTTCACGATGAGCGACGTCGACCGGCTCGGCATCGAGCGCGCGATTCGGGAGTCACTCACGCACGTCGCGGGCCCGGGCTTCGTGCACGTGAGCCTCGACATGGATGCGATGGATCCCGAGGTGGCGCCGGGAGTCGGGACACCCGTGCGTGGCGGCCTGTCCTATCGCGAGGCCCACCTCGCCATGGAGTTGATCGCGGAATCAGGCCTCGCGTCGTCGCTCGACGTCGTCGAGGTGAATCCGATCCTCGATCGCGAGAACGAAACGGCCCAGCTCGCGGTCGAGCTCGTGGCCTCGGCGCTCGGCGCTCGGATTCTCTGAGTCAGCCCGCGTCGAGAAAGCGCTCAAGCGCGTCCGCCGTCTCCTCGTAGGCATCCCAGTAGACCATGTGACCACCCGGCACCTCGACGATCTCGATCAGGTCGCCGAGCGCTTGCCGGTACGCATCGACCTGCTCCTCGCGGACGAGCCCGAACTCTCCGGCGTGCAGCAGTAGCGTCGGGACGCGCAGGCTCTCCGCGGGCGGCGGCGCCGTGCAGAGCTCGCCGTACATTGTGACGACGGCGCTGCGGCAGTAGCGCGACCGGAAACGCCCGTCGGGGTGACGCACGAGATGCTCGCGCATCTCCTCCACGAGAAAGTCGCGCGGCGTCGGAGCGCCGGTATCGAGACGCGTCGTGATCGCTTCTTCCGCCGATACGAAGGACAGGTCGGCGCGCTCGAGCTCTGCGAAGTCGAAACCGACGTGCGGCAGGAGCTGGATCGCGGGATCGAGCAGTGCCGCGCGCTCGACCCGCTCCGGCGTGAGCGCCGCGAGCTCGAGGAGCAGACGGCCGCCGTACGAATGCCCGACCCAGGTCGCTTTCCGGATGCCGTTCGCATCGAGCGTTTCGAGCACATCGTGGGTGTGCGTGGCGATCGTCCACGGTGGCTCCCAACCGGAGCCCGCGTGTCCACGGAGATCGGGAGCGAGGACGTGGAAGCGGTCGGTGAGCCGTTCCTCGGCAAGCCTGCGAAAGCGCCGGCCGTGGGCGTTGAGACCGTGGAGGAAGACGACCGGCGGCGCGGTCGCGTCGCCCCAGGCATGCAGGTTGAGCTCCATCTGTGGGAGCCTAATCAGGCGTGCTCGCCGTCCTCTACGACATCCACGGGAACATCCCCGCGCTCGAGGAGGTGCTGAAGGATGCGGAGGCGGCCGGAGCCGATCGCTATCTCCTCGGCGGGGACTTCGCCTCCTGGTCGCCGTGGCCTCGCGAGACGATCGAGCGACTGCGCGGGCTGCCGAACACGACGTGGATCCGCGGGAACGGCGAGCGCTGGCTGCGGGACCCGCCCCTCGACCGTCCCGAGGTGAAAAGCGCGCTCGAGCAGTCGGTTTCCGGACTCGGCACCGATGAAGGATGGCTGTATTCACTGCAGGCCGGCAAGGAACTGGACGGCGTCCTCTACGTTCACGGCTCGCCGCTCTCGGACGTCGAGAGCTTTCCGCGCGAGCCCGGTGAGGACGACGAGCGCATGCTCGCCGGGGTTCGCGACAGCACCGTCGTCTTCGGTCACAGCCATCTGCAGTTTCGTCGGCCCGGCCCGAACGGCACGACGTTGATCAATCCTGGGAGCGCAGGCATGCCCCTCGACGGCGACATGCGCGCCGCGTATGCGTTGCGCGGTGACGAGGGCGAGTTCGAGCTCCGTCGCGTCGAGTACGACGTCGAGCTCGCCGCGCAGGCCTGGGAACGAGTCGGCGGCGACTTCGGCACCTTCGCGGCGCAGCGGATACGCCGCGGCTCGGACTTCTAAGTCGGTTCGGCCGACTCCTCGCCGTTGCCGGACGGCTCGTAGTACGTCGTTCCCTTCAGCTCGTCCGGGAGATAGTCGACGCCGAAGCCGGCGGGGTCGGAGTGGGGGTAGACGTAGCCCTCGCCGTGCCCGAGTTTTCGTCCGTAGTAGCTCCCGTCGCGCAGTGACTTCGGCGGCCGGATGTTTCCCCGCTCTTGCACATCCTTCGTCGCGCGCTTGATCGCCTCGTAGCTCGCGTTCGACTTCGGTGCGAGCGCCAGGTAGATCGCTGCCTGCGAGAGGTTCAAACGCGTCTCGGGGAGGCCGACATGCTCGACGGCTTGCGCGGCCGCGACTGCAACCATCAACGCGCGAGGATCCGCATTGCCGATGTCCTCGGATGCAAGCACGATCATGCGCCGCGCGATGAACCGGGCGTCCTCGCCGCTCTCGAGCATCGCTGCGAGGTAGTAGACGCTCGCGTCGGGGTCTGACCCGCGCATCGACTTGATGAACGCCGAGATGAAGTCGTAGTGCGCGTCTGCGGCCTTGTCGTACACGAGCGGCCGTTTGCGCGCCGCGTCGTCGACGTGCGCTTCCGACAGCGGCTCGCCTGCGCCCTGCGCCGTCTGCACCGCCAGCTCGACGATGTTGTGGACCGAGCGCGCGTCGCCGCCTGCACGTGTCGCGATCAGGTGGAGAAGGTCGTCCGGGATTTCGGTGCCGAGCTCCGCAGCGCCGCGGCGCGCCACCGTCTCGAGGTCTTCGATGGACAGTGACTCGAGCTCGTAGACCTGTGCGCGCGAAAGGAGAGCGGAGTTCACCTCCATGTACGGGTTCTCCGTCGTCGCGCCGATCAGCGTGATCACGCCCTCTTCGACTCCGGGCAGGAGCGCATCCTGCTGCGCCTTGTTGAACCGGTGGATCTCGTCGAGAAACAGGATCGTGCGGCGGCCGCTTGCACCGAGCCGTTCCCGCGCGCCTGCGAGCACCCCGCGCACTTGGGCGACCGTCGCCGAGACCGCGGACAACTCTTCGAACTCCGCGCCCGTGGCGCGGGCGACGATGCGGGCGAGTGTCGTCTTGCCGGTGCCCGGAGGGCCGTAGAAGATCGCCGACCGAACCCGGTCCTCCTCGATCGCGAGGCGAAGCGCCAATCCGGAGCCGAGGACGTGCTGCTGGCCGACGAACTCCTCGAGCGACTGCGGGCGCATACGCAGCGCGAGCGGCGCGACCCCCGGCAACCGCTGTTCCGCAGCATCTGAGAAGAGGTCGCTCATTGCAGGGAAGTATGCTCCGCGAGGCCCAGTGGCGACCGAGACTCACGAGGATTTCTCCGAACCGATCCTGCCCGGCAAGGGCGCGTCGGACTACGAGCGCTACCTGCGCACCGACGAGCTGCTGGCGCTCCAGAAGACCGAGGAAGAGCGGGCCCACCCGGACGAACATCTCTTCCAGACCGTGCACCAGTCGTCGGAGCTCTGGCTCAAGCTCGGCACCTCAGAGGTCGTGCGCGCAACCGTGCATCTCCGCGCAGGCGAGCTCGCCGCGGGGCTTCGTCTGCTTCGCCGGGCAGCGCTCTGCCTGCAGTTCATCACCCGGCAGCTCGACATGCTCGAGCAGATGTCCCCCTGGGAGTACCAGACAGTCAGGGAGGTGCTCGGTCACGGAAGCGGCTTCGACTCCCCAGGCTTTCGAGAAGTGCGGCGGGTCACGCCGCCGCTCGGCGAAGCCTTCGACGCAGCCGTCGCGCAGGCCGGGCTCGATCTTGTCGAGGTCTACGTCCAGGGGCGCGATCACGAAGAGCTCTACCAGCTCGCCGAGGCGCTGGTCGAATGGGACGAGCGCATCACCATGTGGCGCATCCGGCACTACAAGGTCGTTGCGCGGATCATTGGCGACCAGGTCGTCGGAACGCAGGGGACACCGGTCGAGGTGCTCGGGAAGATGATCCATCACAACTTCTTCCCGGCGCTCTGGCGTGCGCGCAACCAGCTGACCGCAAGAGCCAAGGAAGAGGAGGGCTAGGCCTGGCCACCGTGTCGCTCCGAGACGAGGTCACCGAGCTCCTGCAGGAGCTCATTCGAGTCGACACGACCAACCCCCCGGGAAACGAGACCGCTGCGGCCGAAGTTCTCCAGGCGTATCTCGAGGAGAGTGGCGCCGAGGTCGAGTTGTACGCACGGATTCCCGAACGCGCCAATCTCGTCGCCCGCATCCCGGGCCGCGGCGACGGGCCGAAGCTCCTGTTTCTCTCGCACACGGATGTGGTGCTGGCCGACGCAACCGAGTGGAGCGCTGATCCCTTCGGCGGGGAGCTGCGCAGCGGCGAAGTCTGGGGCCGCGGAGCGCTCGACATGAAGGGACAGGTGGCGGCGAGCGCGGTAGCGATCGCATCGCTTGCACGCGAAGGCTTCGAGCCGGCGGGCGAGCTCATCTTCGCCGCGACGGCCGACGAAGAAGTCGGCGCAGGCTTCGGCGCGCAGTGGCTGTGCGAGACGCATCCCGACGCGGTGCGTTGCGACTATCTGATTAACGAAGGGTCGGGCGAGCGGCTCGAGCTCGGCGACAAGGCGTTCTACATGTGCTCCGTCGCCGAGAAGATGAGCGCACCGTTCCGATTGCGCGTGCGCGGGCGAAGCGGCCATGCGTCGATGCCCGGTATCGCAGACAACGCACTCGTGAAGGCTGCACCGTTGATCACCGCGCTTGGCGAATACGTCCCCGAGCAACGCCTGACGCCCGAGGTGGAAGCCCTGCTCGAAGCGGTCACCGGAGAGCGGCCCGCCTCGCCGGCGGAGGCACTCGCACGGGCGCGAGAGATCGGCGAGTTCTTTGCCGAGATAGTCGAGCCGCTGCTGTCGCTGACCCTCGCGCCGACCATGATCACCGCTTCGCAGAAGAGGAACGTGATCCCGGCGATCTGCGACGTCGTCGTCGACTCGCGGCTGTTGCCCGAGACGACGCCTGCCGAGCAGCACGCGATCGTTCGCAGCGTCCTCGGCGACGAGGAGTACGAGCTCGAAGAGCTGGAAGCACACGGCGGCACGAGGTCACCGATCGAGACGCCGCTGTGGGACGCGGTTGCCGGCTGGGTGAGCGAGGTCGAGCCGGAGGCAAAGCCCGCGCCGATCTGTGTGGCGGGCTTCACGGACAGCCACTGGTTCCGGGAGGCCTTCGGCACCGTCGCCTACGGGTTCTTCCCGTCGCGCGTCATGCCGGCAGAGCTTGCCGCCCGGCTGATCCATTCCGCTGACGAGCGAATCCCGGTCGAGGATCTGGAGCTGGGTGTGAGCTTCATGCGCCACGCCGCCCAGGCGCTGCTGAGCTGATTTGCGGAATTCGACTCTGAGTCGATAACCTCGATCCGATGGGTGAGGAGAAGGTCCGGCTCGGCGGAATGGCACTCGCGAACGGCGTGCTCGTACACGGGCCGACGTCGTGGGCGTGTGCGGTCCGGACGGACGACGGTCGGGTGAAGGTCGTCGCACGGCGCAAGCGCTTGCATGCGAACAAGGTCGAGAGCCCGCTGTTGCGGGGTCCCGTCCGTCTCCTCGATGCGATGGCGATCCTCCCCCAGATCCGCCATGCGCTGCCCGAGGCGAAGCTGCCGTTCGCGCGTCCCTCGGTGCTCGCGGCGATGCTCGGCAGCGCCACGGCCGTCAAGCTGTTGCGTGGCTCGCCGTCGGTCCGCCCGGCCGCTCAGGAGCTGGTCAGCGGGCTGCTCTCCCTGGCGCCGGCCGTGCTCGCACTGCGTAGCTCGGACGTCGCCGCCTACCACGGTGCCGAGCACATCTCGATCGGCAGCTACGAGCAGGGAAAGCGCGCGACCAAGGAGCACAATCGCTGCGGCTCGCATCTGATCGGACCGCTGCTGGCCACGACCGCAATCGGCAACACGCTCGCGTCGCGCTTTCCGCTGCATGTGCGGGGACCGGCACGGCTCGGAGCGCAGCTCTTCGCCGTGGCGGCCTCGACCGAGATCTTCGGCTGGATGGTGCGTAATCCGGAGCAACGACTCGCACGTGCCCTCGCGAAGCCGGGCCACGAGCTGCAGCACAGGTTCGCGACCGCCGAGCCGTCACCGGAGCAGATCGAAGTCGCAGAGGCCGCGCTCGCTGCGTGCCTCGAGCTCGAACGGGAGTAGTCGTGGCCGTCGAGCAGCGCACTCACGAGCGGCTCCCGCCGGAGGTCTTCGACCTTCCGGTCGAGAAGATGCGCGAGGGGTACTACGCGGACGCGTACTTCAACCACGCACGCGCGACGCTCCTCCAGGATGGCCGTCACCCGCGCGTCGTGTTGCAGGTGTTTCAGAAGAAGGATGCGTGGCTCGGCGGCATGGACGAGGCGATCGCCATCCTGAAGCTCTGCTCGCACGACTGGGACGAGCTCACGGTTCACGCCCTCTACGACGGCGATCGGGTCGAGCCGTGGGAGACCGTGATGACGATCGAGGGTGACTACACGCTCTTCGCGCATCTCGAGACCGCGTATCTCGGCGTGCTCGCCCGTCGCACGCTGATCACGACGAACGTCGTGCGAGTGCTGGAGGCTGCGAACGGGAAACCGATCATCTTCATGCCCGCGCGACACGATCATCATCGTGTGCAGACGGGTGACGGTTACGCCGCGTACGTCGCGGGACGGATGGTCGGCGCGCCGATCGGCGTCACGACAGACGAGCAGGCGTCCTGGTGGGGCGGCCGCGGGATCGGCACCGTGCCGCATTCGCTGATCGCGTCGTACGGCGGCAACACCGTTCTCGCCGCGACGAAGTTCGCCGAGTGGGCATCCGAGGACATCAACATCACGGTGCTCGTCGACTTCGAGAACAACTCCGTGAAGACCGCGCTCGACGTGGCCCGTGCGCTCGGGCCGAAACTCTGGGGCGTTCGCCTCGATACGTCGGAGATGCTCGTCGACCGTTCTCTCTGGGAGGAGCTGGGCGACTTCAAGCCCACGGGCGTCAACGAGCGGCTCGTGCGAAAGGTGCGCGATGCGCTCGACAACGACGGCTTCGAGCACGTGAAGATCGTCGTCTCCGGCGGCTTTACGATCTCGAAGATCAAGGAGTTTGAGGAGGACGGTGTCCCGGTCGACGCCTACGGTGTCGGTTCGTCACTGATCCGCGGCTCGAACGACTTCACGGCCGACATCGTCCTGGCCGACGGCCGCGCGGCAGCGAAGGTCGGCCGCAAGTACAACTCGAACGAGCGGCTCGAGCTCGTCACATGAAAGTCCTGTGGGACGTCGACACACAAGTCGACTTCATGCTCCCGCACGGCAAGCTCTACGCCCCCGGCGCCGAGGAGACCATCCCGGCGATGAAGCTCCTCGTCGCCTCGGCGCGTGCGGCGGGGGTCGTCCACGTCGCCTCAGCCGACGACCATGAGCTCACGGATGCCGAGATCTCGGACACGCCGGACTATCGAGCCACGTATCCACCGCACTGCCTGCGCGGGACGCACGGCGCGCGGAAGATCCCGGAGACTGACCAGATGGATCCCGTTCCGATCACCTCGGAGCCGCTCCCCGAGCGTTATCTCGCCGGCCGGGAGTTTCTGCTCCTGAAGAAGAACTTCGACGTCTTCACGAATCCCAATACCGCTCGCCTGCTCGCCTGGCTCGCTCCGGCCGAGATCGTCGTCTTCGGCGTCGCCACCGACGTCTGCGACGACGCCGCAATCAGAGGCTTTCTGGCCCGGGGCCTCAAGGTGCGCTTCGCCGAGAACGCCGCTCGTGGCCTCGACGAGGAGCGCGTCGCCGTTTGTACCGCCTCTTGGCGCGACCAGGGGGTCGAATTCACTTCCGCTGCGGAGGCTGCTGCGACCTTCTAGTTGACGCGAGGCCCCCCATGAAGATGATGAGTCGGGGATGCCGGGCGTGGACCTACATCAGTACGCGGTTGATCTCAGGGACTTCGTGGTCAACTGGTGGCCACTGCTCGGCCTGACGTTCTACTGCGTTCTCCTCTACATCTTCTGGCGCATGCTGCAGCTGATGCCGCGCGTGAAGCCGGCCACGGTGATCGTCGACCCAAAGACTGCGATCGACTGGAATGACATCGCCGGAGCCGACGAGGCGAAGATGGAGC
>JACDEU010000118.1 GCA_013816245.1 Actinomycetota bacterium
CATTCGGTGCCGGATTGACACGCTTCCTCAGCGGCTGTGACGAGCGGGTGCTCGAGGTCGGCAGGCTACGGCGAGAGCGCCGCTCGGGCGGCAAGACTGACGCGCTCGACGCGATCCGTGCGGCCCGGAGCGTGCTCGCGATGGAGCGGCCGGCGACGCCACGGGCAGGCGGGCAACGCCAGGCGTTGCAGGCATTGGTCGCTGCACGGGAAGGTGCGGTCAACGCGAAACGATCGGGGCTCTGCCAGCTGCGAGACCTACTGATCACGACCCCGGAGCCACTTCGAAGCGAGTTGCGGCCGCTCAGCCGTGCGCGGCTGTTGCAACGCCTCGCGGCAACCCGACCTGACGGCCGTCGCGACCCAGAGCTGCGCGGCAGCCTGCTCGCGCTGCGCTCAATCGCCCGGCGGGTGCTGCAACTGACCGCTGAGGAACGCGAGCTCGCACGCGAGATCGAGACGCTCACCCGCAAGCTCGCACCCCAGCTGCTCGCCCAGCCCGGCGTCGGACCACACGCAGCGGCACAACTCGTCCTCTCCTGGTCACACCAAGGACGGATCGTCTCCGAAGCGGCCTTCGCCAGGCTCGCCGGCGCCGCCCCGATCCCCGCCTCCTCCGGGCAAACCATCCGCTACCGCCTCGACCGATCCGGCGACCGCAAACTCAACCGCGCACTGCACATGATCCTCGTCACACGAAAACGCACCCACCCCGCCACAAGGGCATACATCGAACGCCGACTCACAGAAGGCAAAACACGACGCGAAGCAAACCGCTGCCTCAAGCGCTACCTCGCCCGCAACCTCTACCGCCTACTCGAACACGGACCGCCGCTGCCGACTTGACAGACATAGAAGCATCACTGACCCACACGGCCACGCCGTCGCTTGACACTCGGTAGCGTTGTCCCGATTTCCAGGATCTTAGTGACCGGCATGTCGGGAACGGGCAAGTCGTCGGCGCTTGCCGAACTTGGCCGACGCGGTTATCGCGTCGTAGACACCGATGATCCGGGCTGGCGCGAGTATCGCGAGTATGTTGAGTCCTCCGACGAGGTGCGCCGCGGGGAGTGGCTCTGGGTCGAGGAAAGGATCACCGGGCTGCTGGACTCCGATGTTGGTCGCTCGCTCTTCGTTCAAGGGTGCGTGAGGAACCAGTCGAAGTTCTACGACCGTTTCAACGCGGTCGTCCTGCTCAGTGCCCCTGCTGACGTGATCCTTGACCGGATCGCGCGCAGAACGACGAACAGCTACGGGAAGACTCCAGTGGAACGAGCGATGATCTTGGATGACCTCGCCAGGGTCGAGCCGCTCCTCAGGGAGAGCTGCACGCATGAGCTGGATGCCAGCCGACCGCTCGATGAAGTCGTCGCCGACTTGATCGCGATCGCGTCGCGCCCGATGACGCGTGGGGTGCGTTAATTCGATCGTCCTGCAAATCAGGCGTGTCGGCCCTCATCAGCACCGTGCCGGCTCGTTCGACCCGCGACCGCTGATGGAGCCTTTGTGGAGCCCCGTGGTCGCAACGGGTGGCAAAGGATGCAAACGGTCCAAAGCCGGAAAGGCCCCTAATCAAGCCAAAACGTTTGCCGCCGGTTGCCACCGGTTGCCTGAGACGTTCCATGGTAAGGAGGGGGTCTCCGGTTCGAGTCCGGAAGAGGGCTCTACAAAATCCCCGCAAACCGGGGTCTTTCCTTTCAGATCCACTTGCACTGTCTCCAACGTGCGTAAGGTATGGAGCCCTTTATGGAGCCTTCAGACAAAAAGTACCCGCCGCCCTCCAGCTTCGGCAGCAGGATCGCCGGCGTGTCACGCCGGAGGTCGCGGGTTCGAGTCCCGTCGCTCCCGCTTCTAACCCGCCCGCTCGCGGGCGCGTTTCCTTTCTAGCCCCTGACCGGGCTCTTGCTCGAATGGGTTCTGGATGGGGTCACCGATACCTCACAGGCCGCAGCTGAAAACGACCTAGCTAGGTGTCCCGCCTACAGACGTTGTGAACAGCTGAGCGTTCTATCCGGCCCTCCTTCGAGGCTGTGTGTCTGCGAAGACCACGCCCACGAAGGAGGGCTCGGATGTATCTGCACGCTAACGCGAAGCTCGGACTTGCTGCCCGTTTCGCGCTTGTCCAGGCGATTGAGGGCGGCTGCTCGATCAGGGCTGCTGCTGAGCGCTTCAACGTTTCTCCGGCGACCGCTCATCACTGGTGGCTCGCCTGCTTCAGGGGATCCAGCGACCGAGCCGCCGCCGGGCGGTGATCGGAAGCACCCGGCGTTACGCTCGCCCAAAGCCAGACCCAACTTGACGTAATCACGCCTTTCCGTGCACCTGCCGTGGGAACTCCAGTTCGAAGCGAGCGAACGGGTCTAAGTCGGCCGGTGGAAAGAGCTGTGATTACCTAAACCAGCTGCGACTTCACAAACCCCCCGCTCTATCCACTGAGCTACGGGGACCCTGGGAGGGTAGCGGGGGCAGTCGGGCGAGGCCGCTCGTCGTTGGTTGTCGGGAGGGACTTCGAGGTCTCTCCTCTCTCTCGAGGCCGCTGTTGGGCCGCACCCGGACATGCAGGGGTCGGGAGCGGCTGAGTACCGCCCCCGACCCCCTGAGTGCAGTTCCTAGGGTAGGCGGCTGAAGAGCGCCAGTACAGGCGGCGGACAGCTGCTGATGAAGGGCTTCGCTGCGGCGAAGATCTCTGACGG
>JACDEU010000082.1 GCA_013816245.1 Actinomycetota bacterium
ACGCCGCCACTCCGCCCTTGGCATGCTCACCCCAACCGAGTACGAGGACCGCTACTTCCGCACCCACAACGCCGCCTGACTCCAGAACCCGGACCCCAGGAAACCCGGGGCAGATCATGGTGTCAACGGAAACGGGGCAAGCCCAGTACGGCACCCAACCAGATCCTGACTAGCAGCGACGTAGCCAAGCTTCCCGCGCGGAGACTGTCAGCCTCCCGTCAGAGCACAGAGCCTCCTTTGAAGCTCGCTCGTGTAGAGCAGACACTTCAACGGGATGGTCGTCGGTGACGGGGAGAGCACCTCCGTGCCGGGGCTTGAGACGGTTTCTGTTCCAGTGGGCACCTGGAGCTTGAACGTAGCCTCCTTGGTCGGTTCCATGACGAGTTGGTTTAGAAGTGGCTCGCACGCCAGTGGCAGCGCTGCTTTCAGCAAGACCTGCTCTCCTGTCTGGCCGTTGTGGGCGAGGGTCACAAGAGTTGCAGCTCCGGCAGTCGTCAACGCGCACGCTGCGTGTGCGCCCCCCTTGCTGTGGTTGACGATAGCCCAGATAGCTACCACCGCTGCAGCAGCGAGCAATCCCCACGCAGCCTGCCTTTGGGTCATGGGTGCGCCTCGCCTCCTAGTCCGCCAGGATGATCATAAGCCCTTCAAGTCCGCGCGGCGGCATCATTGCGTCTGCAACTTGTCTTAGCGCTTTTCCGTATCGACGAAGGGTGTGGGGTAAAGAAATTCGATTCAGGCCGGAACGGCGGTGCTGGTGAGCGCGGCCGACCCGGTTCAGAGTGCCCGTCATACTGACGTGTTTGCTGTACCGGCTGCTGTGTGGCGTCGTTCGCGTGCTCGCCCGTGGCGGCGGTGAGCTGGAGCTCGAGATCGTGGTCCTGCGTCACCAACTGGCGATCCTCAGGCGCGGTGGAAAGCGGGCCGGAGTACAGGCCGACCGACCGAGCCTTGCTCGCGGCGGCGAGCCGGCTGCTCCCGCAAGAGCGGTCGTCCTGCTTTGCGGTCAGCCCGCAGACGAGCCCTGCGGTGTGGGCGGCAACCGATCGAGCACCACCCCGAGCTACCAGCCCCGACCGAGTTTCTTTACCCCACAGGGTTCTTGGGGGTACTAGAGGGCGTGGGGTGCATAAACCCGATCGGGCTGAGTACCGGAGCCCTGCGCGGATGATGTCACGGTAGGGTCGGCGGCCCGTCCTTTGGAGGTCTCTTCTTGGCCATGTCGTTGGCGTATGTGCTCGTGTGCCGGCTGTTCGAGCTGGTGGTGCTGCTCGGGCGCGGCGAGCGCTCGAAGGAACTGGAGATGCTGGTGTTGCGGCACGAGTTGTCGATCCTGCGGCGCCAGGTGAAGAGGCCTCAGTTCACGCCGCACGACCGGATGTTCCTGGCGGCGCTTAGCCGGGTGCTGCCACGCCGGTCATGGCATAGATTCATCGTGACGCCGGAGACGCTTTTGCGCTGGCACCGGCAGTTGGTCGCGAGACATTGGACGTACCCGCACCGGCGTCCCGGTCGACCGCCGATCGACAGCGAAGTGCGCGAGCTGATCTTGCGGCTGGCGCGCGAGAATAGCGGCTGGGGCTACGTCCGGATCGTTGGCGAGCTACGCAAGCTCGGGATCGACGTCTCGGCCACTCTGGTGCGCAACCTGCTCAAGGCGGCGGGTGTTCCACCGGCACCGCAGCGCGGCCAACTCGACTGGTGTTCGTTCCTGCGAGCACAGGCAGCGACGACGCTCGCCTGCGACTTCCTCACCGTCGACTCCGTTCTGCTGCGCCGGCTGTACGTGCTCGTGTTCATCTGCATCGGCAGCCGCCGGATCGAGTACGTCGCCTGCACGAGCAGCCCGGACGGTGCCTGGATGCTGCAGCAGGCGCGCAACCTGTTTATGAACCTCGACGACCACAACGAGCGGCCGCGGTTGCTGATCCACGACCGGGACGCGAAGTTCAGCCGCGCCTTCGACGCAATCTTCAATGACGACGGGATCAGGGTGATCCGAACACCAGTCCGGGCGCCGAACGCGAACGCGCACATCGAGCGCTGGGTCGGCAGCGCACGGCGCGAGTGCCTCGACCGGATCCTGATCTTCAACCGCCGCCAACTGGAGCGCGTCCTCAAAATCTACATCCGGCATTACAACGAACGGCGCCCGCACAGGGCGCTCGATCTACAAGCGCCTGACCCGAGCAGGCGGGCTTCGACGCACGGCGAGCCCACGCCCACGGCGATTCGACGACGCGACCTGCTCGGCGGACTCATCCACGAATACGAAGCCACCGCCGCATGAGATCCAGTAAATGCACCCCACGCGCGGGCCAGTGGGCGCCTCACGAGCCGCCGAAGCCCTGTGGGGTGCGTAATTCGATTCCACCTGAGAAATCGGCGCATTCGCGCTATGGATCTGAGATCTGGCACCCCAATAGAAGCCCAGACCTTCAATCACCTCAGGGACCCGTCGGAGCGTACTGATCGTATCGGACAAAGAAGCTAGCTTTGGAGTTAGGAGGTCCGATGGTTCGTCTCTTTGTGATCACAGCACTGGCGCTCGCTGCGGCCTCAGCAAGCGGGGCAGCGTCTGTTCGCGGCACGGATAAGAACGACACCTTGGTCGGCACGCCGGCGAACGACGTCATCCATGGTTACGGCGGCGACGACAACATCTATGGCGGTGCCGGGAACGACCGTCTCTTTGGCGGCCCCGGCAAGGACCACATCTTCGCTGGCGCCGGGGACGACCTCGTCATTGGCGGCCCAGCAGTCGACCCCGCTAAGAGCACGCCCGTCACCCGCCACGAGCGCATCTTTGGTGGCGGCGGTAATGACCGAATCGAGGTGCACGTCGCCGGAGCGATTATCGACGCTGGCCCCGGAGATGACCGGATCGACATCCGTGATCCCGCCGATGATTGCCACATCCGCCACGGTGCGCGGCAACTCGCCGACCCGCCGCATTGCATCGACCGTGTTGGCACGGGAACTGGCAACGACATCGTCCGTGCCGACGACAACAACCTCGACCTCGTCTTCTGTCAGGGCCCCGACCTGGTCATCGCCGACAGCTACGACTACGTCTCTCCGGCCTGCACGGTTCGCCGCGTCAAGCGCTGATGGTCTAGCTCGTCGAACCCCACGCATGACCTGGGCTAGCTTCGCGGTCGCGAATGCACTCGTTCTTCTGGGCGCTCTCGGCCTCAGCTTCCTGCTCCAGGTCGACCACAAGTTCGACCGGGTCCTCGTGTCCTTCATTTGGCCGTTGCGCAGGTACAAGTCTCGCTCCTACTTGCGGGTCTCATCGCGGGCGTTAAGGCCGGTCCCGTGATCGGCGTTAACGCTGCGCTGACGTTGCCTGTCGCATTGCTCACGTATCGACGATGGAATCGGGGGCGTTTCGAGATACATCTTCGAAGACCGCGCTGTGCGCACGTGCGGTTAGCCATCGTGCGTTATCCGTGGGCACGCGCCGCCAGGAGCATGCGCGCGCGCTGAACGATCGGGGGCTCGAGGTCAGCGGAGTCGACACTTGCCCTCTTGGCGGCGATCGGACTCCTGTGGCGCGGGCTACTCGTATACGCGATGCCGCCATACGGCTATGACGCTCTGAATTATCACCTACCGACCGTCGTGACGTGGATCCAGGGCCAGAGGATTGTCGCCACACCGCTTAACGAATGCTGTGCTCACTATCCTGCTGGGGGGGAGCTGCTGTTCGCGTGGTCGGTCATATTCCTTCAGGACGTCGCCTGGGCGGACAGTGTCCAGATCGGCTTTGCCGTCGCCGGGGCGGTTGCGGTCGGCGGGATAGCACGGACTGCTGGATTCACTCCCGCGGGCGGACTCGCCGCGTCCAGTCTGTTTCTTCTAACTCCGGTCGTCTTGGCGCAGGCGAACACTGCATACGTCGACGTGATCTTCGCGTCAGCTTTCCTGATCGCCGTTCACTTCGTTCATCGCTGCATGTCCGGAGCGCCGACCGCATCGCTGCTCTTTCCGGCTGGACTCGCGACAGCGATATGCCTTGGTTCCAAACCGAACGGTGTCCTTGCGACCGTGATACTCATCCTCTCCGTCTGTTTGTTGCTCCTCGCCCAAAGGCGAAAGGGGGCGTATCTCGCGTCGATCATCGAGTTTTCTCCTAGCAGTATTTCTCGTACCTGCGGTTTCTCTTGGTGGTTGGTGGTATCTCCGAAACTGGATTCAGCTTGGCAACCCGTTCTACCCCGCTGAGATCCGAGTCTTTGGCATAGGACTCTTTGCTGGACAGCCACTTGATTCGATCATTCAGAAGCCACCGCGAGCGAACGCGACCAAGAGTACTGCTGCAATGTGCTCGTGACCCGAGCAGCAGCCGACCGGGGCGAATGCGATCGCCTTCCTGTGGCTCAGTAAGGTGGGTTCTCGACAAGACGAGCCCGCCTAATGGTAATTCGTGCCGACTCAGAACAGGTCGACACTCGCCCGGCCGATAAAGAACAACACCTGACCGGGAACACTTAGGCTGCCCGGGACGTTCATCGGGCCGAGTAGCTCGTTTGGTCGCACATGTGACGGAGCGCCCACGAGCGCATGTACAAATGAGTTGAACGCCTCGCCTTGAGCTGCCGTGGGATCCGTGTTCATACCTGCGACGCCGAACGACTCAGTCGACGCCGGGCGGAATTCGTGTATTACCAAGAGAGCCTGCTCCGCCCACCTGCGGCGCGCTTCGATCAATGTGCCGGCCAGCGCGCTCACTAGCTCATAGCTAAGAGATGCATACGGCTCGACTATGTTCCCGTCACGAAGCGCGGCCGATCCAAAGATGGCCTCAACAAGTCTCCCGAGAGGCTCAGCGAAGTTCTCATCAAAGGCGGCCGCATCCGCTAACCGCGACGCGATTGTTCTCACTGCGAAGCAATCGTCTACCGTCGCCTCGAGGCCGATGAGCGTACGACGACCCGCCTCACCGACTATGACGAGTTGGTGCGCACAATCCTCGCCTGGGAACTCATCAAGCCGAGTCAGCAGGCCAGGGATTGCATAGAACGGTCGAAAGTTGCACGTTTCTTCCCGTGTTGCGAGGAGCGCGTGGATTTCTTCGGGTAAGGAAGGCCGCCCGCTGCGTAACCAGGCATGCGCGGTCTCAAACTCCGCACCGCCGTTCGACCACTCCGCATCACCGGGCGAGGGTTTCGCATGAATTCGCCAATCCTCGATCGACCGGATTTCGCGCTCCCCCAGGATGATGAATTCTTCCCCGACCAAAGCTCAAGTGAGAACGACGCCAGATAGGCTCGACAAGTAGTTACTCCTAGGCGCCAGCCAGACGCATCGGACCATCATTGGTCTGCTATGTGCTGGCCGCATTGTCGTCATCAGCCAATCGGTCATCGTCGGCCGTGATCCGTGGATCGCTGTTCCACGCCGGTTGGGTATGGACGGGTTCCCACTCCCCGACACCGACTAGCTGAAGATGGCTATGCGTGTGAGAAGCGGCGGACTGTGCTTGCGCGAGCCGTGCACTCGAGCGCGCCGCCAAAAGAAGACCTTCATCTGCCATCTCCAGTAGCGATGCACCGGCCTGTGCGTACTTGAGAAGGCGTTGCTCGAGTTCGACCAAGAGCAGATCAAGATTCAATAGGAGTTCAGCGTTCGACATCGGCGATAACGCTGCGCGGAGGTCGACGCTGCGAGGGAATCTAGAGTCGTCCGTCAATTAGTCCCTCCGCTCCGAAGAGTGCTCGAGTGGATCAAATTGTAGCTTCGAGCAGCTTCCGCGGCCCGGACGCCAAAGGAAGCTTGTGGCGGAAGGCAGGAGGGTGCATCGATCTGAACCATCCAACAACGGTCGCGTTCGAAGACGCGCGGCTCAGCGCATGATGGTGCTCCTTCCTCAGTTTCTCGCGGGCCGCTCAGGGGATCGGCTCGGGCGGCCCTAGATATTCGCCAACTCGGCAAGATTGAACTTAGAAAGGCCATACGGCGGGCAGGAGAAGCGTGACGGGCGCGCCGAATGCTCCGATGCGCTTGGCCCACGCGCCCATTCTCACCGCTTTCTTCGCCTGACCTCCCGCGGCGCCGCGATGCCAAGCAAAGCTGCCATACATGACTAGCAGCGTGAAAACGAGCCCGTACCACGCCCCAAATGCCGCTCCCCAGACGAAACTGCCACTCATAAAGCAACCTAGTAGATAAAGGTAGAAGAGCGCCGACTCAGTAATGGTGAAAATCCCCATACCCATCGCTCCGCCAAACACCACCGCGCCCCCCCAAAACCGTTGCAGCCAAGGGCGAGGAAGCTGCCAATGTCTACTTGGGACTGGGATTCGTGACCAGACGGTTTCCCGTAAAGAGACAAGGCTCGTGAGTCCGGCAAGGGCGACCCAGACAGCAAACGAATGCATTGGCATGATGCTCGCACCGAGGAAGCCAAGTACGCCTCCGAGGACCAGACCACCGGCGACCGCCGCCAGACTAAAGGTGACCAGGCGAAGGATGTAGCGAAGCCTCTCTTTTGGCGCGAACCACACGGGTTCACCGATCACGAAGATCATGTTGTTCCCTCAGGGAGAACTAAGCTTCGTTGCCGCAGCAGCAGAGGCGACAACGATGGCAAAAATTAAGGCTGCGTCCACCGAACCTCCAATCCCCTTGGGGTCGGAACTCGATTGATGTTCTTCTAGCCGGAGTGGATTGTTCCTAGCAAGTACAACCGAGACCACACGGACAGCAGGGTGACCCGCATGAACCGATGACGGTGGCACAGTGGCAGGAGAAACCTGCGCACGTGTAGTCGCACGAGGTGATCTTCTGTCCGGTGCAACACTCGGTCCAACAGTAGCCGCCGGACGGGCAGGCGTTGAACCGCTTCGCGCAGACGTTTCCGCCTATGCGGCACTCGGCACCTACACACGAGCAGCCAAAGCCCACCTGAGCGCAGTGAATCGACCCAACACACGGGCAGTTTGAACCCATGTGGTCAGGGTCCGCGGCGGCCGTCGCCGGCTGGCCAAGGAGCCAGTTGCCAACTGCCACCCCGACAGCGAACTTTCCGCTTCGCCTCAGCAGCTCACCCCTCGCGACACGCTCGGCTGCCTCTTGAACGAGACCCGGTCCGTCGTCGTTAGTGCGGCGGAGAGTCATCTCTTATCCCTCCTTTCCTTGAGAGTTGGGGCTTGTACATCACGACGCCGCAACGAGGTCGGGAACCTCGTCCTCGGCTCGCGATCCTTCAGAATCTAGACGGCCGAACTCGCCGCGCGCATGCCGCAGCAATCTCTTGAGTTGATTGTTGTTGTTCACTAGGCCCTTCGCGAGAACGCGCCCTGAGGCGGTTGCTATGTAGACGAATGGCGAGACCCGAATGAGCAAGCTACTCCTGATATCTGCGGGGTCCGCCCGCGCGATGATCGCGCCGTTAGCGTGTTCGAAGCCGTCAAAGTACTCGTCATTTAGCAGGACGACCGTGGATATTTCGTCGCTACGGTCGGACCAACGGTGAGCGAAGCCTACGACGTCATGGCAAATCGAGCAGCCAGTCGTAGCACTGATTAGGACCACATACTTCGATCGCAGCAATGAGCTCAGCGTTACGACGTCGCCCGACGGCAGCGTCAGTCCTAGCTGCGGCAGCTGCTCGCCTATGTCGATCCCATCGCGCTGAAAACTGTCAGACGCTCGAAGATATACGCGGCCGAGCTCTCGAAGAAGCACGAAGAGCATTACGCTTTCAGCTGTTACGAGGACCCATAGCAAGATGTAGCTGACGGTGAAGCCCGCACTCACGG
>JACDEU010000008.1:0-48356 GCA_013816245.1 Actinomycetota bacterium
AACCATGGGTTCCCCCACGGGTCAATGGTGCGCTGGCATCGCGCCCAAGGCGTCTAGCTGTGCCTGGAACAGCGTCTTGTCGATCTTGCCCTGGTAGATCGGCACACCTTCTTCGACACAGACGCGGATGACCTCCTGGCGGTCGATCCCGAGCTCCTTGGACAACTCCTCAGGCGTGAGGTGGTTCGCCATCTACGCTCCTCTCGTCGTTGCACGAAAAAGCCCGCCGGCGCGAATGCGCTCAGCGGGCTAGATCGAGCCTCCACATGTCAATGCCGGATTCAACGTTCCGGCGCTCCGCAAACAGTCATTGGCCACAGGATAATCGGCCCTGGTGACGGACGCAAAATTGCCGGGCCTGGAAGAGCGGTTCGTCGAGCTCAAGGGCTCCAAAATGCGCTATTTCGTCGGCGGCGAAGGGCCTCCGCTCATCCTCGTCCACGGCCTGGGCGGGGCCGCGGCGAACTGGACGGAGCTGGCGCCCCTGCTCGCCCGGAACCACACCCTGCTCGTTCCGGACCTGCCAGGCCACGGCGGGTCGGAGGCTCTGCCGGCCGTCTCGGGCCTCGAGCCTTTCGCGGATCGAGTGGCACTCGTCGCCGAGCGTGAGGGCATGCTGCCCGCGCCCGTCGTCGGGCATTCGCTCGGCGGAATGGTCGTGTTGCGCCTTGCGCTTCGGCGTCCCGACGACGTCTCCGCGGTCGTGCTCGCGGCCGCAGCGGGGCTCAGCGTCGGCAGCGTCTGGGGCCGACAGCTGCTGTCGGTGTTCAGCACGATTCGCCCCGGCCGGATTGCTGCGCGCTGCCGCGGCCTGGTCTCGCGTTCGCACGTGCTTCGCCGGCTCGTCTTCGGTTTCGTGTCCGTCGCCGATCCGCGCGCGCTGACGAACGAAGCCGTCGAGGGGTTTCTTGCAGCGCAACTGCTGCACACCGACGTCGACAGCGCGTGGCAGGCGTTACAGGCGGACGACCCGCGTCAGGAGCTGGAGGCCGTGCGTTGCCCGGTGCTGGTCCTCTGGGGAGCCGAGGACGTACAGCTTCCGCTCGACGACGCGTTCGAATACGCCCGCCGCCTGCGCGCGCCGCTGCGCGTCATCCCGGGCTGTGGCCATCTCCTCATCGGCGAGCGCCCTGACGCTTGCGCCCATGCGATCGACGACTTCCTACGCGATGGCGGCCTCGAACGGCACCACCTCCCCGCCTGAGCCCGCCGCCGGCGGAGACAGGAAGTCGACGCGATATGCGACGACGTCGACAGCGCTGCGCTTCTGACCGTCGTCCTCCCACGTTGAATAGCGCAGCCGCCCCTCGAGACCGATTCTCTGTCCCTTCGCCAGATACTCGGAGCAGAGTTGCGCCTGCCGATCCCAGACCGCGATCCGAAAGAAGTCGGTCTCCGCGTCCTTGCCGACACGATCGACCGCAAGCCCGAACGTCGCCAGGCGCTTCTCCTCGCCGAACTCGCGTAGCTCCACGTCGGTCGTCAGGTTGCCGATGAGGTTGACGCTGTTCATGACCGTTGCCTCCAGGTTGTCGGTAAGGGCAACATAGCCCGGAGAACGTCACGGATCTGTTCCGAAAGCGGCTAGTCTTCGTGCCGCCTCGGGGTGTGGCGCAGCCTGGTAGCGCGCTCCGTTCGGGTCGGAGAGGTCCCCGGTTCAAATCCGGGCACCCCGATTAACCATGGGGGAAACCGTGTTTCCCCCATGTGCCCCCTTCTTCTTGGCTCGGTGGGGCGGATGTGCGTTAGCGCTTCCGGCGGGACGCGGTCCCGCCTCCGCGCGCGGTAGCGAGGTCGCCCTAGGATCGTTTTGGCTTTATCCCGCTGGCGACGGTGCGCGCCTTCGCAGCACGCTCAACGTGACGAGCGAGATCGCTGCCGCTGCTGCCAGCACGCCGACGCTCCACCAGGCGCCGCTCAGGTCGTCGTCCCAGCCGACGGCGTGGTCGACCGAGAAACGGCCGGGACCTGTTGCGGCCACTGCGATCGCAACGGCTAGCAAGGTCAGGTTGAACTCGAAGCCGCCTTTGCCGTTGAAGAATCCGTTCGGCCAGTGAACGGCGCCAATGGCGTTGATCATCACGGTCGCGATGCCGAGAGCGGCCAGCGGAGTTAGGAAGCCGGCGGCGAACGCCAAACCGCCGCACTCGCCGAGCCCGGCGAGGATCGCCAACACGGACGACGCTCGGAATCCCATGTTCTTGAACGAACCGGCCGTGCCGCGAGGGCCGCCGCCACCGAACCAGCCGAAGAGCTTCTGGGCGCCGTGGCTGAACATCGTCCCTCCGACGACGACGCGGAGGATGAGAAGGCCGAGAGACATGCGACGGGAGTGTCGCATCCGAGGGCCCTGCGAGCCAACGTCAGTCGACGTCGCGGATGCGAGGATCGGCGAGCCCGAGCAGGAAGAGGAACGCGCAGAACGCCATGCTCGCGGCGATCAGTGTCCCAGGCGGCGCGAGGCCGGACAGTGCCGCCCAGAGCCCGAGCCCTGCCGGCAACAGCCCGAGCGAGCCGAACCAGTCCATGCTGATCACGCGCGAGAGCATGTGCTGCGGGACTCGCTGCATCAGCATCGTGTCCCACAGGGTGATCGCAAATCCGACGCAGAACCCGCGCACTACCTGCACGGCCGCCGCCCCCCAGAACCACGGCGACAAGCCGAGCAGGATCCCCACCGCATTGTTCGCTGCGAGCAGCGAGTAGATCAGCACACCGCGCCGCCGCGTGGGCGAGGTCTGTCCGAGCACGATCGACCCGAGCACCATCCCCAATCCCTGAAGCGTGAACAGCAAGCCGTACGAGCCGACGCCGCCGTGCCACTCCTGCTCGACAAGCTTCGGGAGCAACACCTGGAGTGCGGCGAAGCCCGTCATGAGCACGAGCGTGAAGGTCCCGATCGTCCGCCAGAGCCACGGGACTCGCATGACGTAGTGGAAGCCGCTCGTCAGCTCCTCACGTAAGCCTTGGGACGGCCCCGGCTCGAACGCTCGCGGTCGTGCGGGCGCCAGCAACGCGGCCGAGACGAGAAACGACGCCGCGTCGACGGCGAAGATCGCACTCGACCCCGCAGCGGCATAGATCAGGCCGGCGAACGCGGGCCCGATCACGAGAGCTGCCTGCCGCGACACGCCGATCAACGCGTTTGCCGAGCCGAGGCTGGGTTCTTCGACGAGCAGCGGCAGGATGCCGCCGAACGCCGGCTGGAAGAGCCCGCTGCCGAGTCCATGCAGCGCGACGAAGCCGATCAGCACGCCGAACTGCATGTGACCGGTGGCATCCACGAGTGCGAGCCCCGCCACGATCACCGCGCGCGCGACGTCGGAGCCGATGAGAAGCAGACGTCGTGAGTACCGATCGGCGAGCACTCCGCCGATCAGGAGCGTCGTGACCAGCCCGAACGCTTCGACCATCAGCACGATCCCGAGGGAGCTCGCCTTGTGCGTCAGCGTGAACGCGCGCCAGCCGAGCGCGACGATGAACGCCGCATCGCCGATCTGGGAGATCGTCTGCCCGGCGAAGAGAAGCCTGAAGCCGCGATGCCGCAGCGCCTCGAGGACGCGCAGTCGCGGGCCGGTGGGGACTGGCTCCATCGCGGGCGAGGCTATCCTGCGTGCATGCCCGACCGGATCCGCATCGCGTGCGTCCAGATGACGAGTCGCGCCGACAAGAGCGCGAACCTCGAGAAGGCGGAGCGGCTCGTCGCACAGGCAGCTGCAACCGGCGCAGACGTCGTCGTCCTCCCCGAGAAGTGGAACGCGATCGGTGACGCGGCCGTGTACCACGAGACGGCCGAGCCGCTCGAGGGGGGCGAGTCAGTCGCCGCGATGTCCCGGTGGGCGAGCACCCACGGGATCACGCTGGTGGGCGGCTCGATCGCCGAGCGGCGCGAGGGACGCGAGAAGCTCTCGAACACGAGCCTCGTCTTCGACCCCGAGGGACGGCTGGTCGCGACCTATCGCAAGATCCATCTCTTCGACGTGAAGGTTGGTGGCGTCGTCTACCGCGAGTCCGAGGCAGAAGAGCCGGGGGACGAGCCTGTCGTCGCAGAGGCCGAGGACTGGACGATCGGGCTCTCGATCTGTTACGACATCCGCTTCCCGGAGCTCTACCGCATCCTCACACTCGAGGGCGCGGAGCTCGTGACGGTGCCGGCGCACTTCACGACGCCGACAGGAAAGGATCACTGGCACGTGCTGATGCGTGCGCGCGCGATCGAGAACCAGCTGTACGTGGCCGCCGCGGCGCAGATCGGCGAGACGCTGCCGGGCAAGCCTGCGTACGGCCGTTCGCTGATCGCGGATCCTTGGGGCGTTGTCATCGCACAGGCGCCCGACGAGGAGACGGTGATCACCGCCGAGCTCGACCGCGCCCATCTGCAGAACATCCGCGCGAAGTTGCCGTCGCTCGCAAACCGGCAGCCGAACGCGTACCGGTGGCCGACGCGCGTCTGACGCAGGACGTCTGGCTCGAGCAAGCTCCCGAACTCGTTGCCGAATGCGCAGAGGAGTGGGAGCTCGACCTCGGTCAGCCTTATGAGCCGGGTGCGGCCGGTTACGCGATCCGCGCCGACCGCGACGATGGAACACCCGCAGTTCTCAAGCTCATTTACCCGCACCGCGAGTCCGAGCACGAGGCAGACGCACTTGCGCTCCTCGGTGGTAACGGCGCAGTGCGGCTACTCGCTCGTGACGACGCGCGCTCCGCGATGCTGCTCGAGCGCTGCGAACCGGGAACGGCTCTCGCCGAGAGCGGCGGGGAAGCGGCGCTCGACGTGCTCGTCGAACTGCTGCCGAAGCACTGGGTGAAGGCCGGCGATCCCTTTCATACCCTGGAGGACGAGGCGTCCTGGTGGATCGATTACCTGCCTGAGCAATGGGAACAGTCGGGCCGCGCGATCGAGCGTCGCCTCGTCGATGCGGCGGTCGATGCGCTGCGCTCACTCTCAACGTCGCAGGGAGAGCAGGTGCTGCTGAATCAGGACCTGCACGGCGACAACGTTCTCGCCGCAGGGCGCGAGCCGTGGCTCGTGATCGATCCAAAGCCGCTCGTCGGGGAGCGCGAGTTCGCAGTCGCGTCGATCGTGCGCTCGTCCGAGCTCGGTCACGGCAAACGTGCCGCCCTGTACAGGCTGGACAGGCTCACCTCGGAGCTCGGCCTGGATCGCGAACGTGCGCGAGGGTGGACGATCGGCCAGGCGATGGCTTGGGCTTTCGAGGACAGCTACTCCGCGGAACATCTCGATCTCGTGCGCTGGCTGTTGGAGGACGCCGAGTGACCCCCCGGGCCGTTCTCTTCGACGTCGACTTCACGCTCTGTCGCCCCGGCCCGGAGCTGTCTGCCGAGCGTTACGCGCGCATCGCCGAGCGACACGGGATCACGCTCGAGACGGGCCGCTACGACGAGGCACGCGAAGCGGCGATCCAGAACATCAAGCGCCATCCCGAGCTCCTGCACGACGACACGATCTGGCATCGCTTCACCGAGGAGATCTTCGTGGGCATGGGCGGCCTGGAGTCGCTCGCGAGCGAATGTGCGGCGGAGATCGAAGAAGGGTGGGGCGTCTCGGAGAACTTCGAGCTCTTCGAGGACGTGCTGCCCGTGCTCGACGAGTTGCGCGCCTCGTCGCTCCGCATCGCGGTCGTGTCGAACGGCATTCGCGACCTCACCGAGTTCGTTGCGCACCACGCGCTCGACGTCGATGCGATCGTCGACTCGCGCTCGCATGGGCGCGTGAAGCCGCACCCGACGATCTTCCAGGCCGCGCTCGACGCGCTCGGGATCGCGGCACCCGATGCCGTCATGGTCGGCGATTCCGTCGAAGAGGACATCGAAGGGGCCAGGGCGCTCGGCATGCGCGCGATCCTCGTCGACCGCGAAGATCGCCATCCTGAGGTCGAGGAAAGGTTGACCGACCTGTACGGACTGCCGGCGGCTTTGGGACTGCCCCGCCCTTCCTAGTTACGATCCCGGTGTGCCTGCGTGGCTCATCTGGGCAATCGCGGCGGTTCTGCTCGTCGGCGGCGAGATCCTCACCCCGGGCATGTTCTTTCTCGGGCCGGTTGCGCTGGCCGCGGTGGCGGCTGCACTCGTCGCGCTCTTCGGAGTCGGCGTCGCCGTTCAGCTCCTCGTGTTCATCGCCGGCTCGATCGCCACGGTCGCCTTTCTGCGGCCGATCGCGAGACGTCACCTGCACATGCCCGCGGCTCTGCGCACCGGCACGGCGGCGCTCGAGGGCACCGCGGCCGTCGTCCTGCAGCGCGTGGACGTGAACGGCGGCCGCGTGCGGATCGGTGGAGAAGAATGGTCCGCGCGCGCGTACATGGATGACCAGGTGCTCGAGCCTGGCACGCGGGTCGAAGTCGTCAAGATCGAGGGAGCGACCGCTCTCGTCTACGAGTAGAAAGGTGGGGAGATGACCGCTGGGTTGATCGTTCTGCTCGTCGTCGCGGGGCTCGTTCTTCTGACCCTCGGCCGCACGATCCGGATCGTGCCTCAGGCGCGCGCCGGAGTCGTTGAGCGCCTCGGACGCTATTCGCGCACGCTCTCGCCCGGGCTCTCGATCGTCGTGCCGTTCGTCGACCGTGTCCGCGAGATGATGGATCTCCGCGAGCAGGTCGTCTCATTCGATCCGCAGCCGGTGATCACGGAGGACAACCTCGTCGTCAGCATCGACACGGTCATCTACTTCCAGGTCACCGATGCGAAGGCCGCGACCTACGAGATCGCCAACTACATCCAGGGCATCGAGCAGTTGACAGTCACGACTCTGCGGAACGTGATCGGCGGCATGGCCCTCGAGAAGACGCTGACCTCGCGTGACGAGATCAACAACCAGCTCCGCGGTGTCCTCGACGAAGCGACCGGGAAGTGGGGGATCAGGGTCAACCGCGTCGAGCTGAAGGCGATCGACCCGCCGATGTCGATCAAGGACACGATGGAGAAGCAGATGCGAGCCGACCGAGAGAAGCGCGCAGCGATTCTCACGGCAGAGGGCGTCAAGCAGGCACAGATCCTCACCGCCGAAGGGGAGAAGCAGAGCTCGATTCTCCGGGCGGAGGGCCAGCGGCAGGCTGCGATTCTGCAGGCCGAGGGTGAGGCGAAGGCGATCGACACGGTCTTCCGCGCAATCCATGAAGGCGACGCCGATCCGAAGCTGCTCGCTTACCAGTACCTACAGGTGCTGCCCCAGATCGCGCAGGGAGAGTCGAACAAGGTGTGGATCATTCCGAGCGAGGTGACGCAGGCGCTTGGGCAGCTGACGGACGCGCTGCCTCGCCGCGGTGGCAGCGGCGAATCCTCGGAGAGCTAGGAGCTCGAGCCTAATCACCCCAGAGAGATCGTCGCGCGCGTGCGAGCTTGTTATCCCTCGAACGCGGCGAGGTCGGCGCGCCAGCGCTCGGTGTGCTCGCCAAGGAGCGGACCCTTCTCCACGGACACGTGCTCATCGAACCATTCCGCTGCCTCTGCCAGCGTCGCGACGGGGCCGACCATGACGTCCTCGCCCTCGAAGAGTTCGAGCCAGCGAGCCAGCGGCCGCTTGCGAAAGACCTCGGCGAGCTCGGCGGCGAGCGCTTCCTGGTCTTCCTGGTAGTGGCGCTCGACGAGGTCGAGACGCTCGATGAGCTCGCAGAGGCGGTGCCAGAACTTCGGCTCGACGGGAGTGACGGTGAGGAAGCGGTCGTCCGCGGTCTCGTACGTGCGGTAGCACGCGAGCCCGCCGGTGAGCGTGCGCTCGGGCTCGCCGCGCAGCCGGTGCGCTGCGAGTTTGTGGGCGTTGTGGGTCATCGAGACAACGAGGTGCGTTCCGCGTCTCGTGCGTTCGCGTTCGAGCAGAGCGGCGAGAATCTCGATGACCGCAGAGAGCGAGCCGCCTGCGAGGTCGGCGATCTGCACCGGAGGCAACGCGGGGGCGGTGTCGGCGAGCAGTCCGGCCCAGCCTTGGTAGTTGAGGTCGTGACCCGCGCGCGTGTCGCCGGCGCCGAAACCGGTGATTGAGCAATACACGACCGTGTCGGGAAGATCGGACTTGCCGAGGCCGAGCCTCTCTGCGACACCGGGGCGGAATCCTTCGAGCACGACGTCGGCGTGGGCCGCGAGCGCAGGGCCAAGGCCGCGGTCTCGTTCGAGGTCCCAGACCACCGATTCCTTGCCCGCGTTGAGCGCGTCGTCCCAGCCGGGAGCGACCGAACGGAGCGGATCCCCGTCGGGCGTCTCCACCCGCACGACCCGCGCACCGAGCCGCAGGAGCTCGCGACTGGCGAAGGGACCGGGCAGGTAGCGCGTGAAATCGACCACCAGCAGGCCGCTTAGCACCACTTCCGCGACGCTACCACTACACTCCGACCGTTGAGCGACCGTTCTGGAGGACAGGAGGACAAGCGTCGGCTCATTCTCGACGCGGCCGTGCGCGTCTTTGCGCGCAAGGGCTACCACACCTGCAGGGTCGGTGACATCGCCGAGGAAGCAGGTGTCGCGCATGGTCTGCTCTACCACTACTTCCGTTCGAAGGAAGAGCTGCTCGAGACGATCTTCCGCGAGACGTGGCGGGACGTGCTCGACGCCGTGCGCGCGGTCGAGGAAACCGACGAGACTGCACGCGACCGTCTTGCCGGGATCGCGAAGATCCTGTTGCGTGCGTGGCGACGCGATCCTGACCTCGTGCGCGTGCTCGTGCGCGAGGTGACTCGCAGCTCGCACCTGCAACAGCGCATCGACGAGATCGAGGCCGCCTTCGCCGGCCTCGAGCGCATCATCGCCCGAGGTCAGGAGGTGGGTGAGTTCCGCCAGGACCTCGATCCGCGCATGGCGAGCTATGTCTTTTACGGCGCGCTCGAGGAGATCCTCACCGGCTGGGTGCTCGGCAAGCTCGAGGACGGGGACGAGGCGATCGCGCGAGCGGAGGACACGGTCGTTCAGGTGATCTGCGGCGGCCTCGCCGCCGACCGCGAAGCCGCCAAGGTCTGACGTAGTGACACAGGTCACCGCGCAAGCCGCCCGGGCGTTGGGCGCGGTCAGGCGGAGCGTCTTCTGGATTCTCGGGGCCGGCGCGTTCGGGCTCGCCTTCTCGATCACGACGACGGCGGCCTACCTGCCGCCGCTGCTGCACCGCTTCACCGAGTCGGGCACCCTGATCGGGCTCGTGCTCGGTGCGGAGGGTGTGTTCGCCCTCCTGCTGTCACCGGTGATCGGTCCGTGGAGCGACACGTTCCACACGCCCATGGGGCGCCGGCGCCCGTTCATGCTGGCCGCGCTCGGTCCGATCGGGTTCTGCTTGCTGCTGCTGCCGTTCATGCCGAATCTCTGGACGACGACGCTGATCGTGCTCGCGTTCTTCTTCGCCTACTACGTCTACGAGCCGCCGTACCGCGGGCTCTATCCCGACATCTTGCCGCCGTCCACGTACGGGCGGGCGCAGGGGATCCAGCACGTCCTACGCGGCATCGCGCTCGGCACGGCGCTCGTCGGGGGCGGCTTCCTGCTCAAGGTCTGGCACGCCGCACCGTTTGTGCTCGCTGCGTTCGTGACCACGGCGGCGTGCGCGGTCCCGATCCTCTTCATCAGGGAGGACGGTGGGCACGGTCGGGTCTTCGAAGGACTGACCGCGTATTTCAGGCGGAGCTGGTGCATCTTGCGCGAGGAGGCCGAAGTGCGCCGCTTCCTCCTGGCGAACGCGGCGTGGGAGGGGACGTTCGCGGCGGCACGCACGTTCGTCGTGCTGTACGTCCTCGACGGCCTGCACGAGTCGAAGGCGATCTCTTCCGCGCTGCTCGGCGCGGTTGCGACCGGCTACGTGATCGCCGCCTTGCTCGCGAGCAGGCTCGGCGATCGCTTCGGGATTGCACGTGTGATCTTCTTCTCGTCGTTCTTCTACGGCGGAGGCTTCCTGTTCGCGGGGGTCGCGACCACGTGGCACAACTGGTACTTCGCATTCATCGTCCCCCTCTCCGTGACGGGCGGCCTCGTGATGACGCTCGCATGGGGCTTGCTCTTCAAGCTGATGCCGGAGGAGCACCGCGGCGCGATCTCCGGTCTCGCGACGACGACGAAAGGTCTCGGCCTCTTGCTGGGCGCGCCGGTCGCAGGCGCCGCGATCGACCTCGCGCGGCCGTATCTCCGTGCGACGGACGGGTACCAGATCTTGTGGCCGGTCTGCGGCATCCCGATCCTCGCCGCGATCCCGCTCGTGTACCGGCTGATGCGCATCGAGCAGTCCGGCCCCGTCGAGCCCTCTCTCGGCTGATGGCGAATCTATGGGATCGTCTTCGCGGGCTCGAGTTGAACCTCGAGGACTTCGGCACCGAGCGCAAGTCGGTCGACGTGTCGTCGCAGTTCACGCGCGTCTCGACGACGGCCGTCTTCGGCGGCGATGGGGCAGAGGGCCGCGGCGAGGACGTCACGTACACGGCGAAGGATCACGAGGGGTTTCCGCAGCTCAAGCCTCCCGGGCAGACGACCCTGGAGGATTTTTCGGCGCAGCTCGACGGGCTGCCGCTGTTCGAGGGAGAACCAGGCATGGCGGCATCTCGCGATTACCGCCGCTGGGCGTTCGAGAGTGCTGCGCTCGATCTCGCGCTGCGCCAGAACGAGGTCTCACTCGGGGCCGCGCTCGAGCGGGAGTACGGCCCGGTCCGCTTCGTGGTCTCGACGCGCGACGACGCTTTTGCCTGGCTCGAGCACAACCCGGAGCTTGAGCTGAAGCTCGATCCCGAGAACGACTGGGATCGTCCCTTCATGGAGCGTCTCGCCGCGACGGGGCGGGTGCGCGTCCTGGATCTGAAGGCGTACTACACCGGGACGCCGGTCGACGTCGTTCCGGATCCGGAGCTGTACCGCACGGTCGTCGAGCTGTTCCCCGACGCGGTGCTCGAGGATGCTTCACTCGACGGTCAGTGCGGGACGGTGGTGCAGGGACAGGAGGGACGCTTGAGCTTCGACGCGCCGATCCACTCCGTTGCCGACGTGCGCGCGCTTCCGGTCGAGCCGGGCTGGCTGAACATCAAGCCGTCGCGGTTCGGCACGACCGCGCGCCTCCTCGAGTGCATCGAGGACTGTGATGCGAAGGGTGTCCAGATGTACGGCGGCGGCCAGTTCGAGCTCGGCGTCGGCCGGCGCCACATCCAGGTGCTGGCGTCGCTCTTCTACCCGGCCGGCCCGAACGACGTCGCGCCGAGCGAATACAACGCAGGCGGGCCGCGTCCAGGGCTTCCGCAGTCCCCACTCCCACCGCCGGAGGCGCGCGGGTTCTAGGATCGGCCTCGTGCAGACGTTCAACCTGTACGACGGTGATGACTGGGACTCGGAGAACGACCGTGACGGCTACCGACACCGCGTAACGGCGTTCGGCAAGCGTCTGGGCGCGACTCTGCTCGGCGGCAGTCTCTACGAGCTGCCTCCTGGGGAGAAGACGTGGCCGTACCACTACGAGCAGGGTTCCGAGGAATGGCTGCTGGTGGTCGCCGGGAACCCGACGCTGCGGTCGCCGGACAGCGAGCAGCTCCTGGAGCCGGGCGACGTGGCCGTCTTCCCGGAAGGGCCGGCGGGGGCGCACCAGGTGCTCAACAAGACGACCGAGCCGATCCGCGTCGTCCTCTTCTCGAAGTCGCCGCTCGCCGTCGTGCACTACCCGGACAGCGGCAAGGTCGGGGTCTGGTCGCAAGACGAGGGTTACCAGGCGATGCTGCGAACGGAGCCGAAGCTCGACTACTGGGAAGGCGAGTGAACGCGCGAAAGCTGCGCTTTCGCGCGGAATTGGTACGCCGCTTCGCGGGGGAACGTACGCGGGCAGAGCCCGCGCACTCCTCTACGAGGCCCTGCGGTTGGCGCTTTGGGGTGGTCCGTGTCTCCGGCCTGCGTTAGAGCGACTGCGCCTGCTCTAACCTCCGGCCCCTTGGTGTGGCCGGTGAACGGTTCAGCAGAACCAAGAGGGCCGGAGGCTAAGACCAGGCGGAGCCGGGCTTGGGGAGTGCGCGGGCTCCGCCCGCGTACGTTGTGCGCGAAGCGCCGTCCCTAACGCCCGGACGAAAGCGAAGCTTTCGGCCGGTTTACGGAGGCCAACGCCGGCGCCCACGAACAGAGTGGCGACACGTCGCCGCCGCGGCCGTTCAGGTTCCTGAAGCCGAGCGCATGCTCGGCCTGCATCATCTTGTGAATCTGCGTCGTGCCTTCGTAGATGATCGGCGCGCGCGCGTTGCGGAAGTAACGCTCGATGCCGTACTCCGCCGAATAGCCGTACGCCCCGTGCACCTGAATCGCCAGGTGGGCCGCGCGGAACGCGGACTCCGTCGCATGCCACTTCGCCAGTGACGTCTCGCGCGTGTTGCGCAGACCCTGGTCTTTCATCCAAGCCGCCTGCATGACGAGCAGCTTCGACGTCTCGTACCCGAGCACCATCTCGGAGATCATGTCCTGCACGAACTGGTACTTCCCGATCGGCTGTCCGAAGGTCTCGCGCTCGCGCGCGTACTCGACGGAGCGCTCGAGGCACGCACGGATCACGCCGACTCCGCCGGCGGCCACCGTGAAGCGGCCCTGGTCGAGCCCGTACATCGCGATCTCGAAGCCCTGGCCCTCCTCGCCGATCATGTTCTCCGCCGGGACCTCGACGTTCTCGAAGAAGAGCTCCCCGGTCGACCCGGCCCAGATGCCGAGCTTGTGCTCGGTGTCGAGCGTCGTGAAGCCCGGCATGCCGCGCTCGACCACGAACGCGGAGATTCCCTTGTGCTCCGCGGACGGATCGGTCTTTGCGAACACGAGCGCGTGATCCGCGACGTTCGCGTAGGAGATCCAGTTCTTCGAGCCGTTGAGGACATACGAGTCATCCTCGCGACGCGCGGTCGTCTTCATCGCCGCGACGTCTGAGCCGGCCGCCGGCTCGGTCAGTCCGAAGCACGCGAGCTTCTCGCCGCTCGCCTGTGGCACGAGCCAGCGCTGCTTCTGCTCCTCCGAGCCGTACTTGAGGAGAGCGAGCGAGTTGAGCCCGACGTGGACCGAGATCAGGGTGCGGAACGCCGCCTCGCCGCGCTCGATCTCCTCGCACGCGAGTGCCTCGCAGACGAAGTCGAGACCGGCGCCCCCGTACTCCTCGGGAATGACGATCCCGAGAATGCCCAGCTCGGCCATCCCCTGGATTGCGTCCAGGTCGAGGTGGTGGTTGATGTCGTTCTCGACGGCGTTCGGCAGGATCCGCTCGTCGACGAAGCGGCGCACGGTGTCCTGGAGGAGACGTTGCTCGTCTGTGAGCTCGAAGTCCATGACGGCCTAGTCTACGGACGCCTTGGGCGTTGCTGCCGTCATCACCATGGCCACGCTGTTGGGGCTGACGCCGCACCAAAAGGCGGCGCTCGTGGTCGTCTCGGGGCTGCCCGCTCCGCCCGGCGTCGGCGGCGTGATCGTGCAGGGCTGGAACCGAGATGCGCCGCGGCCGCCGGGTACGCTCGTGTTCGTCGACCAGGAGGGCGGAAAGGTCAAGACATTTCCGCGCCTGCCGCCCCGGTCGTCGGCGCGGGCAATGCGAAGTGGGGCCGCGGCGTTCGCCTCCGGACGTGCGACCGGTGTTGCGCTTCGCGCCGCGGACGCCGATGTCGATCTCGCGCCGGTGCTCGACCTGCCGGACGGCCCGCTCGGCTCGCGCCAGTTTCGCTCGCCGTCCTTCGGCGTCGCGTTCGCCCGCGGGCTTGCGGCCGGCGGCGCGGGCGCCTGCGCCAAGCACTTCCCCGGGCTCGGCTCGCTGCCGTTCTCCACCGACGAGCACCCTTACGTGCGTGGCCGCGTTCGCGAGGCAGACCTTGCTCCGTACCGGTCGGCCATCGAAGGAGACGTTCCCTGCGTGATGGTCGGACACGGCGTCTACCCGAGCTTCGGACCGCGTCGCGCGACGCTCGAGCCGCGGTCCTACCGGCTCCTCCGCGAGCTCGGGTTCGAAGGAGTCGCGATCACGGACTCCCTCGACGTCGTTCGCGGGCATGCGACGGAGTGGGCCGTGGCCGCTGCGCGCGCAGGCGCCGACCTACTGCTGTTCACAAGCGGGAAAGACGCCGCGCGCGCCGTTCGGGTGCTCGTCCCGCTTGCGCGACGCGGTGAGCTCGACGAGCACGTCCGCCGCGTCCTGCGCTTTCGAGCTCGCCTAGGGTGAACCTGAACTGGTCGCGACGAATGCCGCGACGTCGCGGATCTCCTGCTCGGTGAGCTTCTGAGCGAAGGAGGGCATACCGCGGCCTCCGCTTTCGACCTTTGCCTTGACTTGCGCGTAGCCGGGATGGAGGTCGTCGAGGTTGGGACCGATCTGCCCTGATGCACCCGCCGCCTTCAGCGTGTGGCACGTCGCGCAGGCATCGTTTACGAACACACTCTTCCCGTCGGCGGCGTGTGCATTGGCGGGAATGACGACGGTGGCCGGCGCCGACGCGGCCGCCGCGGGCGTGTCGCGCGTGTAGAGCCAGACCGCGCTCGTGTACCAGACGCCGATCAGCACCGAGAACAGAATCCCGCCGGCGATCGGCAGCACCGGCACGGGAAACCGGCGCAGTCTGTCGACCGCGATCTTCGCCGCGTAGGCGCCGTAGACCGCGCAGCCGAGGAGGGAGTGCAGGAGGACGCGCGTGTCAGGCTGGCGACCCGAGCTTGAAGATGCAGCGGTAGGCGACGGGCACCGTGAAGACGAACGCGAGATGGCCCGACCACCGGTGTGCCGGATTGACCCACACCGGCTTGCGCCACCGCAGCTTGCCGTAGATCCAGGTCCCCGAGAAGATCTGGAAACATGCGAGCGCGACGGCCGCGGAGGCGAAGGCGGCCTTGAGGTGGAGTCCTGGAAGAAGAGGCGGAAGTAGCCTCGCATTCGGCGATCTTCGGCAATTGACTGACCAGTCAATCAAGCTACGCTAGGGGGAGATGTCGACGATCGAGGAACGCACCGCGCGCGGGGTTTCCTTCGGCCTCACGGAGGAGCAGAGGGCCCTCCGCGAGCTCGCGCACGACTTCGCCGAGCGGGAGATCCGTCCGAAGGAACACGAGTACGACGAGAACTCCACGCATCCCGCGGACGTGATCGCGAAGGCGCACGAGCTCGGCCTGATGAACGTGCACATCCCGGAGGCCTACGGGGGTCTCGAGCTCGGCTCGTTCGAGGGCATGCTGATCGGCGAGGAGCTCGCCTGGGGCTGCTCGGGCATCGGGAGTGCCATCGCCGCCAGCGGCCTGGGCCACGGCCCGGTCATCCTCGCGGGCACCGGCGAGCAGAAGCGCGAATGGCTGCCGCGGGTCGTCGAGGAGGGGCAGCTCACATCCTTTGCACTGACCGAGCCGAACGCGGGCTCGGACGTCTCCGGCATCCAGACGACGGCCGTGCGCGACGGCGACGACTACGTCCTCAACGGTTCGAAGATGTTCATCACGAACGCCGGCTACGCTTCGTGGTTCACCGTCTTCGCTTCGACGGACAAGTCAAAAGGCCATCGCGGGCTGAGTGCGTTCATCGTCCCGGGTGACGTCGACGGACTCGTGGTCGACAAGCATCTCGACAAGATGGGCCAACGCTCCACCGACACCTCTTCGCTCTCGTTCTCGGACGTGCGCATTCCTGCGGTGAACAGGCTGGGTGAAGAGGGCGAAGGCTTCAAGATCGCGATGAGGACGCTCGACTTCACGCGTCCCGGCACCGCGATCGGCGCGGTCGGCGTCGCGCGCGCAGCGTTCGAGTACGCCGCGCAGTACTCCAAGGAGCGCGTGCAGTTCGGCATGCCGATCGCGATGAACCAGGGCGTCAACTTCCTGATCGCCGACATGGCCACGAAGATCGAAGCCGCGCGGCTGCTCTGCTGGCAAGCGGCGTGGATGATCGATCAGGGAATGCGCGCGACCTTGCAGTCGTCGTACGCCAAGCGTTTCGCCGCCGACATGTGCATGGAGGTCACGACCGACGCCGTGCAGGTCTTCGGCGGCTACGGGTACATGAAGGAGTATCCGGTCGAGAAGCTGATGCGCGACGCGAAGCTCTTTCAAATTTACGAAGGCACGTCGCAGATCCAGCGGCTCGTGATCGCCAGAGAATTGCTCATGCCGAGGGCATGAGTTCAAGCGTGTCGACCGGTCAGTTCAGACGGATGCCCGGCGAAGCCGGGTATCGCGCGTGATCGAGATCGACCTCTCGGGTCGCGTCGCTCTCGTCACAGGCGGTTCACGCGGGCTCGGCAGGGCGGATGCTCTGACGCTCGGGCGCGCCGGCGCCGACGTCGTGATCGCCGACATCCAGGTCGAGTCCGACTCGGGCGAGGACGCCGAGCGGTTCGGCCCGATGGCCCAGGCCGCAAGGGCGCAAGGTCTCGTCTACTCGGAGGCGACCGCCCGGGAGATCTCCGAGCTCGGGCGCCGCTCGGCCGCGATCAAATGCGACGTGACCGACCGGGAACAGGTCGCCGAGACCGTGCAGCGAGTCGTCGAGGAGTTCGGCGCCGTCGACATCCTGGTGAATAACGCCGGCACGCTCGACCATCTGGGCCAGCTTTCCGACCAGGTGCCGGAGCTCTGGGAGCGAGACCTCCGCGTGAACCTGACCGGCTCGTTCAACTGCGCCCAGGCCGTCTGGCCGCACATGAAGGAGCGTGGCTGGGGGCGGATCGTGAACATGGCGTCCGTGGCCGGCACGCTCGGCGGTTTTGGCCAGGCGAGCTACTCGGCCACCAAGGCAGGGCTCCTCGGGCTGACGCGCACGCTCGCGCTCGAGGGCGCGAGGCATGGGATCACGTGCAACGCGATCGTGCCGGGCGTCATTGGCACGGAGGCGTTTGAGTTCGGGAATCCCAAGATGAACGAGCGCATGGTGCAGCGGACGGCGATGCGCCGCGCCGGCGAGCCGCAGGACGTCGCGAACGCGATCGCGTTTCTCTGCTCCGACCTCGCGTCGTACATCACCGGCGTCGGGCTGAACGTGAGCGGCGGGATCGAGCTCTTCACCTTTTGAACGGTACGTAAGGGAGGCCCGAGCCCTCCAGCCTCGGGGCTACACTTCCCAACTTGCCTCGGAGGCGGAAATACACCCTGGTCCGGCCCAGGCGACGTCCGAGGACGAGCGCCCAGAGGCGCTTGCTCGTGCGGCGGACGGCCATCCTCGCCACCCTCGCGGCGCTTGCGGCGGTCGTGCTCGGCCTCGCGTTCGCCGGTTCGCCTTCACGGCTCGCCAACGGCGTGCGGATCGCAGGCGTCGACGTCGGCGGGAAGACGGCCGGCCAGGCTCGCACCGTCCTCGAGCGCCGGTCTGCCGAGCTGGCCGCCGTCCCCGTGACCTTCCGGGTGGGCTCGCGCACGTGGCAGCTCCAGCCCAGGCACCTGGGCGTCCGGGTCGACTGGGCCGCAGCGGTCGCCGCCGTCCGCCGGCAGGGCGAGGGCTTCGGCCCCCTACGCGGCTTTCGGCGTCTCGACCTCCGCTTCTTCGGCGCAGACGTCGCTCCCCCGACTCAGGTCTACGACGCAGCGCTCGAGCGGAAGCTTGACGAGATCGCAGCCGCCGTGAACGTCCCGCACCGCGAGGCGGCGATCGTGCTCCGCGGGCTCACTCCCCGCATCGTCCCGAGCAGGACAGGGCACGTTCTCGACCGGCACGCGGCGGCGACGACGATCGTGCGTGCGCTCGCGAGTCTGAAGCGCGAGCCGGTGGGACTGCCGATCGACGTCGACACGCCGAAGGTGAATGCCAACGACCTCACCGTGCCGCAGGCTCAAGTTCGCTCGGCCCTGGCGTCATCGGTCCACCTCACTCTCGGCGTGACGCGCTGGCACCTCCGTCCGGCGCGGATCGCCCGCATCCTGCAGCTGCCCGCCGGAGGGCGGGACGACCTCCGAATCGGCGGCGCCGGCGCGAGCAAGTGGTTTACCGCGCTGGCGCGAAGGGTTGATCGCCCCGCAGCCGACGCCGACTGGGCGATCAGTTCGAAAGGCGGCGTCCGCGTCATCCCCGACAGGCCCGGCTACGTACTGGACGTTCCCCGTAGTGCGAAGGCCGTTTTGCGGGCGGCACTCGTCACCGAGCCCACATTGCGCTCGGCCAAGCTGATCGTCGAGCGAACCGACGCCGACCGGACGACCGCCGAGGCGAAGGCGATGAACATCAAGGGCCTCGTCGCCAGCTACCAGACGTTCTACGGCGGTGAGGCGAACCGGATTCACAACGTGCAGCTCGTCTCCCACCTGGTCGACAAGCACGTAATCGCGCCGGGTGAGACGTTCTCGTTCAACGGAACGACCGGCGCGCGGACCGAGGACAAGGGGTTCAGGGAAGCGCCCGTGATCATCAACGGCGAGCTCAAGACCGGGCTCGGGGGCGGCGTCTGCCAGGTCTCCACAACCGTCTTCAACGCCGCTTACGAGGCGGGGCTGCCGATCGTGTCGCGCACGAACCACGCCCTCTACATCAGCCACTACCCCCAGGGCCGTGACGCGACGGTTAACTACCCCGACACTGATCTCAAGTTCACGAACGACACGGGCCACTGGCTGCTGCTGCGCACCTGGGTCGGCTCCTCGTCCCTGACGGTGGCGCTGTACGGGACACCCGTGCATCGCCGAGTCGTGAGCGAGACGGCGCCGCTCGTCGTGACAGGCCCGCCCCCGGTGAAGAAAATCCCGGATCCGGCCCTCCTCGCAGGGCAGACCGTGGTCGAGGAGAGCGGGTCGCCTGCCCGGTCGACGAGCGTCGAGCGCAAGGTCTACGACGCTGACGGAAAGCTCCTCTACGACACGAGGTTCTATTCCTCGTATCGGGGAGAGGTGAGGCTCCTCCGGGTCGGCACGAAGCCAAAGCCGGAGACCGAGACGACGACCACGACCGGCACGACGGCGACGACGACCACCGCCACCACGAAGACTACGACGACCCCTCAGCCCTAGCGATCGCGTCCGCGAGGTTCTGCGGGATCCGGATCGGCCGCAGCGTCTTCGCGTCGACGCAGGCGTGGGACGTCCAGCCGTCGGCGATCACGTCGCCGTCGCGCGTGATCTCGTACTCGAACCGAAAGCGTGCGCCGCGGACCTCGCCGACCCGCGCGTGAATCGTCAGGCGGTCGTCGAAGTGCGTCGGCTGCAGGTAACGGACGTGCGACTCGAGCACGAAGGACTCGACCCCCTGCTCACGGATCGTCGAGTAGCCACCGGCGTATTCCGCCAGGTAGGCCACACGCGCCACCTCGAACCAGACGAGGTAGTTCGAGTTGTGCACGACCCCCTGCGCATCGGTCTCGGCAAACCGCACCGCGACCTCGGTGCTGAAATGGAATCCCGCCACGCGCCGCACTCTACGGCGGTGGGGAGACCCTCACCTCTCTTACGAGGCGAGCTCGGTTACGCGGCAGCGCGCTTGATCGTTTTTTCTTCGAGGAGACGCTGGCAGTTGGAACAGACCGTGCGCTCCACGTGGTACGGAACTCCATGACGCTGCCGGATTGCGTGAACCGTGATCTCGGTGTGCTTGTGCTTGCGCATCAGAGTCATTTCCGTGTCCTCACAGTACTGAGACGTTCGGCCGTCACCTTTGTTGTCGGCAAAACGTCACGAGATCTGCACCCCTTTGTTACCCCGGTACTCTCTGGGGGTGCGGGTCACTGCCGTCATCCCCGTAGTCGGGCTCACCCTTCTGGCGGGGTGCGGGGCTCAGGCGAAGGCGAAGGCGAAGCACACCGACGTCGGCGCCGCCATCGTGGCCAAGGCTCGTACCTGCGCTGACGGCTCCCTGCAGAGGCTCGGCTCGCGCAAGGTCGCCTACGCCGCGGTCGTTCGTTCGCGCGCCACGGTCTCGCGCCGGCCGGGGGCCCGGGCCTTCGCCCGGTTCGGGAAGCTGAACGTCAACCGCGTGCCGACGATTTTCTCGATCCGTGGCGCCCGGGTCGATGCCAGGTGCAAGCCACGGCAGTACCTCGTCCAGATCCCGAAGCGCCCGAACGGCGTGACGGCCTGGGTTCCGGCCCGCCAGGTCGACGTCGAGACGGTCAGGACCCGCATCCTCGTCGACCTTTCCGAGAAGCGGGTCACGCTCTACGACCGCGGCCGGAAGGTTCTCAGTTCGAAGGCAGCGATCGGCGCCCGGGCCACACCGACGCCGACGGGCCGCTTCTACGTCAACCAGCGCCTGATCCCGACGGACAAGCACGGCCCGTTCGGCCCGGGTGCGGTCGGCGTGTCCGCGTTTTCGAACGTGCTCACGGGTTGGACGCAGGGCGGCCCGATCGCGATCCACGGAACGAACGCCCCGTGGTCGATCGGCAAGGCCGTGTCGAACGGCTGCATCCGGATCCCGAACCTGGTCATGAAGAAGCTCTTCGCGCGGGCCTGGAGCGGCACGCCTGTGCTGATCCGCAGCTAATTCAGGCGGACGCGAGCCCAGACGCCGGCGTGGTCGGAGGGCCAGAGCCCGCCGAGCCGGTCGCCCGGGGCCTCACCGACGATTCCGGCGCCGAGTGCGCGGAAGCCGTTCTTCAACAGCACGTAGTCGATGCGGCTGTAGAAGGGGCCGCCGAGCTCGCGCAGATCGTCGCCGTGGCAGCAGGTCAGGCCGATGTCGCCCGGGTGAGCTTCGGGCCACGCATCCTTGAAACCCGCGTCGAGCAGGTTGGCGTGGGTGGGGGTGCCGGTCCCGTCGGCGCGCGAGTTGAGGTCTCCGAGCAGGATGGTTGGCAGGCTGGTCGCCGCCGGGCCTTGCGCCAGCTCCTGACCCTGTGCGATCTGCGACGTGTCGTTGAAGGATTCGAGATGCGTCGTGATCACGCGGAACGTCCGGCCGCCGACCGTTGCGTCGGCGAGCACCCAGCCGCGCTTCGCGGTCACCAATCCGGCAAAGAGCGGCGTCGTGGTCGCATAGAGGCCGGTGCGCACGCGCCCGATCTTGATCTTCTTGTCGACCCGCACCAGAAGCCCGTCACGAATCGTCAGTCTGATGTCCATCTGGGGCGGATCGCCGCTCGGGAGCTCGGCGTCCGTCCCGTTGCCGATCCCGAGGAAGCGATAGCGCAACTTGCGCGCGGCGAGAGCCTTGCGCAGCTCCGCCGCATAGTCGAGGGCAAGGGTCGTCGCCTGGGTCACCGTCAGGTCGGCCGGCGTCTGTGTTCGATAGAGGGACAGTTCCTGGAAGCCGACGAAGTCGGGGTGTGTCTGCGAGATCTCGCGTGCAATCGCCCGTGCGCGTGTGCGGAAGTCGTTTGCTTGAACCTGGGCCCAATCAGCCTCGACCGCCGTGAACGCCTCGTGAAATGACTTGGCTTGCAGGATCGTGTCGAGGTTGGCGCCGAGGTAGAGGTTCCGGGTCATCACCCGGAGCGTCACCGGCTGCCGCTTGGCCTCGCCGGCCGAGGCGGCGACGAGCGCCAGGAGGACGACGAGGACTGCAACACCCTTCACAGCGGACGAGCCTAGGCACGACGCCTTCCGAGCGCAACTGGCACGATAGGGCGATGGCCAGACCCAGACAGAAGAACATCGTGGAACGGCTCGCCGGCGCAGGTGAGGAGGCAATCCAGAAACTCGGCGGCGCAGCCGGTGCCGACAAGCTCATGAGTCGACTCGCCACGCTGAAAGATCGAGTCGACGAGCTGCAGAAGAGCGTTCGCACGATCGACCGGCTCGAGAGGCGCCTGAGCGCGATCGAGCGGCGCCTCGACAAGCTCGAGGGCAAGAGCCCGTCGAGCTCTCGCAAGACGTCCACTTCGGGCTCGAAGAAGACCGCCGCGCGCACGCGCAGCGCCGACAGCTAGCCCTGTACCCGGACCCGCAACGCCCGGGGCACCGCCTCGAAGCGGGCGGGCGTCGTGCCGGGCTGCTCACCGTCGAGCTCGATCGGCAGCGGCTCGTCCGACTCGACGAGCACCTCGGCTCCGCGGAGCAGTTCCGCCTTCGGGTGCGGGAGGTGTGTCCCGCGGAAGATCTTCGGCATCGTGAGCAGGAGGTCGCGCTTCGTGAGGTCGCCGATCAGGAGGACGTCGAACGCACCGTCGTCGGGCTCGGCGTCGGGGCAGATCTTCATCCCGCCGCCGAAGTACGGCCCGTTGGCCACGACGACGTCGTGCATGCGGGCGCGGCGCTTCTCGGCGCCGACCGACATGTCGATCTCGCTGTTCGACCAGCGTGCGAAGACCGCGAAAGTCGCCCAGACGTAGGAGACCTTCCCGCCGAGCGCTTTCGTCGTGTCGTTGGCCCGCTGCGCGATCGCGCCGCTCATACCGGCGCTGGCGACGTTCGCGAACCAGGAATGACCTTCGACGCCGTCCCACCGCCGGTAGGTCGCGCGGCCGAGGTCGATCGTGCGGACGGTTCCCGAGAGCGCGACCTCGATCGCGCGGTCGGTGTTGTGCGGAATGCGAAGCGAGCGCGCAAAGTCACAACCGGTGCCGCGTGGGATCACTGTGAGCTCGACTCCGTCACGCTGCGCGATGCCGTTCACCACCTCGTGCACCGAGCCGTCCCCACCGACGACGACGAGCAGCTCTGCGCCGTCGTCCGCCGCCTGCTTGGCGAGCTCGGTCAGCTCCCCGGGCGCGCGTGAGAAGAGAACGTCACCGTTGAGGCCCGCCGCGGTCGCGCGGTGGGAGATCTCGGGCCAGCGCCTACCCGTCGAGCCGTTGGCCGACGCCGGGTTGACGAGGAAGACGGTCTTCAGTGCTTCTCGTCGGCCGTGACCGTCGCGAGCGCGACGCGCGTCATCCGGTCGACTGCGGCACGGAGCGCGTCGTCCGTGATGCGCTTGAACTCACCCTCGACGACGATGTCGCTGACGGTCAGCAGGCAGCCGGACTGCACTCCCCGCAACGCACCCACGGTGAAGAGTGCGGACGCCTCCATCTCGACGGCGAGCACGCCACGCTCCGACCAGCGCTCGTACTGGTTCTCGTCCGGGTTGTAGAAGACGTCGCTCGACACGATCGGGCCCACGTGCATCGACTGGCCCATCTGCTTCGCGGTGTGCACCGCGCCGTGGATCAGCTCCCAGCTTGCAGTCGGGCAATGGGGCTCGCCTCCGACCAGATGATCGGCGGTGCGGTCGTCCGCGACGGCCGACAACGCGACGATCAGGTCGCCCAGCTCGTGATGAGCCTGGAGGCCGCCGCAGGTCCCGACGCGAAGCAGCTTCTTCACGCCGAGCTGGATCAGCTCTTCGAAGACGATCGTCGCCCCCGGACAGCCCATGCCCGTGCCCTGGACGGACACGCGCTTGCCTTCGTAGGTGCCGGTGTAGCCCAGGAGGCCGCGCTCGGAGTTCTTCTCCTCCGCGTCCTCGAAGTACGTCTCGGCGATGTACTTCGCCCGGAGCGGATCGCCGGGGAGGAGGCAGGCCTCCGCGTAATCGCCCGGCTCGGCTCGAATGTGGATCGGCATGGCTGGGCAGCCTAACCCGTGCGACCATTCGGGTCGTGAGCAAGGCGATCGAGCCGCGGCTGGACCAGATTCTCGATTTCTGCGCCGAAGATCCGGTCGAGCGGGTCTTCCTCGAGGACGTCGCGCGCCGCCGTCTCGGGCGCTTCACCGGCTTCGCGAAAGGAGGGCGGCTCACCGCGCTCTGCCACGTCGGCGCCAACGTCGTTCCGGCGGGTGACGGCTGCAGTCGCTTCGCGCACGCGGCCTCACGCGGGCGCGCGCGGATGATCATCGGTGACGAGAGGGCGGTCGACGAGCTCTGGGACGAGCTCGAGCCCCTGATGCCGAGGCCGCGCGACGATCGGCCGGGCCAGCCGGTCTACGCGATCTCCGAGCCGCCCCCGCCGGGCGACACGGGACTGCGGCCCGCGACGAAGAACGACTTCAAGCTCCTGCTTCCGGCGTGCGCCGCCGCGCACGAGGAAGAGATCGGCGTCGACCCGATGGCGCGCGACCCGGAGGGCTTTCGCTGGCGCACACGCTCCCAGATCGAGGAAGGTCGCTCGTGGCTCTGGGAGGAGGACCGCACGATCCTCTTCAAGGCCGAGGCCTCCGCCTGGACACCGGCCGCCGTCCAGGTACAGCAGGTCTGGGTCGACCCGTCGGCACGAAACAAGGGGAATGCCCAGCGCGCCATGCGTGACCTCTGCCGGCTTCTGCTCGAACGGGTGCCGACCGTCTGCCTCTTCGTACGGCCGGAGAATGCCGCCGCAATGCATGTCTACGAAGCGATCGGGATGCAGCGGCACGGCTCCTATAGGTCGTTGATTTTCTGACGTGCGGAGTCTCCTTCGCATGGCACTTCTCTTGTGGGTCGGCCGCTGGGCGGCTCAACAAGTCGCTTCGTACGCATTGCGACATTGGGTGCCACGCACCCAAACTGGTGATGGAGCGTCACCTGCGAAAACAAAGGGGGTGTGAAGCCCGCATCACTGCGGCTGCGGGACTCGCTGTGGCGATCTTCGTCACCGGGTTCCTGGTCCTACTCCCCGGTGGAAACGGCAACGCTGCTGTGAACCACACGTGCTCGGCCACGGAACGGCAGTTCCTCGGCGCCGCGCAGCCGAACATGGCGGCGCTTGGAGGGCTTTCGCAGGACTACCTGCACAGACAAATTCCGCAGTCACGATTCGGCCGCGCCCACATCAGCCCGCTTCCGGGTAAGGCTGCTCCGCAGCGCCTTACCCTCCAGCTTTTGTGGTTCTGCTCGACGAGCCTCGAAGGCTACTTCAGGAATTTCACGGCGTCGTCGACGACGCGGAGGCGGAAGAAGTAATCCCGCAGGTCTGGATGCGCCTCGAGTGCGCGGTCGAGATCGTCGAGTGCGCCGGCGACCTCTTCGTCGCGTCCCTCCAGCAGCGTGTCGACTGCGCGGCGCACTTGCTCGCGGAGCACGTCGGGAAGCTCCTGCACCGCGCGGCGGGCCTCCTCCTGCTCCTGCATCCACTCGGCTGCCTGTTGCTCCGCCTGGCGGCGGCGCCACGCCTGGAAGAACGTTGTCATGGGCCAAATATCGGCCGGCGCGCAAGGACCGGCAATCCCTCGGCTGTCTACCCTGTGTGTGTGCTTCGGGACACAGTCGAGACGTTCATTCGGCAACAGGAGCTGATCCCTCCGGGCGGAGCGGTGACCTGCCTCGTCTCCGGCGGGGCGGACTCCTCCTGTCTCTGGCACGTACTGACCGCGCTCGGCTATCGCGTTTCGGCGCTGCACGTGAACCACGGCCTGCGTGGAGCGGCGTCCGAAGAGGACGCTCGCTTCTGTGCGGAACGGTTCGGCGCGGAGGTCGTGGACGGCCGCGGTGGGACGACCGAGGACGACTGGCGCGAGCTCCGCTACTCGCTCGCAACCGACCGGTTGCGAGCGACCGGGCACACCGCTTCGGACCAGGTCGAAACGGTTCTCTACAGACTCGTCGCAAGCGGCGCGGCGAAGGGGATCAAGCCCAAGCGCGAGGACGGCGTCGTACGGCCGCTCCTGACAGTCTGGCGCGACGACACGGAGGCGTACTGCCGGGCCGAAGGGATTGAGTTCCGCACCGACAAGTCGAACCCCGACACGAAACGCGGGCTCATCCGCGAGGAGATCCTGCCTCGCCTGCGCGAGCTGCACCCCGGCGCGGAGCGCAACCTGTTGCGACTCGCCGAGGGCCGGCCGTCCGCACTCGACGAGCTGCTCGGCTCCACTGCCGGATCGAGGCGCCTCGACCTCGGCGGCGGTCTGACCGCGGTGCGCGAATACGACCGGGTCTGGGTCGAGCAGACGCCCGTCGCGCTCGACGGCGAGGTGCGCTGGGGCGAGTGGCGGATCGCCTCCGAGCTCCCAGGCCTTAAGGTACGAGCCTGGCGTGCCGGTGATCGGCTCGCCGGGAGATCGAAGAAGATCCAGGACGTGTTCGTCGACGCGAAGATCCCCCGTTCTGCACGCGAGTCGTGGCCGCTCGTCGTGCGCGGGGACGATGTGGTCGCAGTTCCCGGAATCGTCGAGGCGGAAGGAGTACTCGTCGAGCGTGTCGCAGACTGAGCTCGAGCGCGGCGTCACCGACGTCCTCATCGAAGAGGATCGGCTGCGTTCGCGCGTAGTCGAGCTGGGTGAGGAGATCTCGGGGGACTACGCCGGACGGGACCTGCTGCTGATCGGCGTCCTGAAGGGCGCCGTTTTCTTCATGGCCGACCTGATGCGGACGCTCACGATTCCGTGCGAGATCGACTTCATGGCGATATCGAGCTACGGGGCACAGACCGACTCGTCCGGCGTCGTCAGGATCCTCAAAGACCTGGACATCAACATCGAAGGGCGCCACGTCCTCGTCGTCGAGGACATCATCGATTCAGGCCTGACGCTCTCCTATCTGATGCGGAATCTGGAGGCCCGAGAGCCCGCCAGCCTTGAGGTCTGTGCCCTTCTGACCAAGCCGGACCGCCGCGAGATCGACGTGCCGGTGCGCTACATCGGCTTCGAGATCCCCAATCGGTTCGTGATCGGGTACGGGCTCGATTTCGCCGAGCGGTACAGGAACCTGCCCTACGTGGGCGTACTAGACCTGGAGCTGGTGCCCGAAGGGCACTGAAATTGCCCTCGTTCGGGCGGCAGTAGCTCAAACCGAGGCTGGTACCCTGCCGAAAGAGGCTTAGTGAACCGATTCTTCCGTAGCGCGCTTTTCCCGCTCGTGATCATTGCGGCGCTCGTCTGGCTGGCGCTTCAGACGCTCGGTGGGCATTCGAACGCCCAGAGCTCGAAGCTCACCCTCTCACAGGTGCAGGCCAAGATCGACCGCTGCGGCAAGACGCCTCCCTGCGAGTTTCAGGAGATCGTCTTCAACCCGAACAAGAACGAGCTCAAGTACACGCTCGACGACGGGAAGAAGGGTGTTGTCCACTACCCGGGCGACCAGTCGGCGGCGAACCTGCAGGCCCAGATGGCCAAGAACGGCGTGAACTTCGATTCGAAGGGCGTGGGCTCCTCGCCCTGGTGGTCGATCCTCACCTCGCTGCTGCCGTTCGTCCTTCTGTTCGGCTTCTGGATCTTCCTGATGAACCAGGTGCAGGGCGGCGGCTCGAAGGTCATGTCCTTCGGCAAGTCGCGCGCGAAGCGGATGACACCGGACTCGCCGAAGATCGGCTTCAAGGACGTCGCCGGAGTGGAAGAGGCCGTCGAGGAGCTGCAGGAGATCAAGGAGTTCCTCGAGAACCCGAAGAAGTTCCAGGCGCTCGGCGCGCGCATCCCCAAGGGTGTGCTGCTGTACGGGCCTCCAGGTACCGGTAAGACGCTCCTCGCCCGTGCGGTCGCAGGCGAGGCGGGCGTGCCGTTCTTCTCCATCTCCGGGTCGGATTTCGTCGAGATGTTCGTCGGCGTCGGCGCCTCGCGCGTGCGTGACCTCTTCGAGCAGGCCAAGCAGGCCTCGCCGTGCATCGTGTTCATGGACGAGATCGACGCAGTGGGTCGTCACCGCGGTGCCGGGCTCGGCGGTGGGCACGACGAGCGCGAGCAGACCCTGAACCAGCTCCTCGTCGAGATGGACGGGTTCGAGCTGAAGGACAACATCATCTTGATCGCAGCCACGAACAGGCCGGACATCCTCGACCCGGCGCTGCTGCGCCCGGGTCGCTTCGACCGGCAGATCGTCGTCGACCGTCCCGACCGGAACGGCCGTAAGAAGATCCTCGAGGTGCACTCGAAGGGCAAGCCGCTGGCGTCCGAGATCGATCTCGACGCGCTGGCTGCCGGGACGCCGGGGTTCACCGGCGCAGATCTCGCGAACCTCGTCAACGAGGCAGCACTGCTCGCGGCGCGCCGCGGCAAGAAGGTGATCGAGCAGGAAGAGCTCGAGGAAGGAATCATGCGCGTGATCGCCGGGCCTGAGAAGAAGACGCGTCTCTTCTCCGAAGAGGAGCGGAAGATCACCGCCTACCACGAGCTGGGCCACGCGATCGTCGGCCACTACCTCGACGGGGAGTCCGACGTGCACAAGATCTCGATCATCGGTCGTGGCCAGGCGCTCGGGTACACGATCTCGCTCCCGCGCGAGGACCGGTATCTGACGACGAAGGCGACCCTGATGAATCAGCTCGCGATGACGCTCGGCGGCCGCGCCGCGGAGGAGATCGTGTTCAACGAGGTCACGACCGGTGCCGCGAATGACCTCGAGAAGGTCACTCATACGGCGAAGCAGATGATCATGCGCTTCGGAATGAGCGAGAAGCTCGGCCCTCGTGTGCTCGGTCGCAATCACGACATGCCTTTCCTCGGCCGGGAGATGGGCGCCGAGCCCGACTACTCCGAGGAGATTGCCCGCGAGATCGACGACGAGATCCGCCGCGTGATCGAGGAGGCTCACCAGACGGCCACCAAGGTGCTCAGGGAGCACAACGACGAGCTGCACCGGCTCTCGTTGATCCTCATCGAGCGCGAGACGATCGACAAGGATCAGTTCGAGCGACTGCTGGCCGGCGAGGAGGAGGGGAGTGTCTTCCCGGAGGAAGCGCCCGTGCGCCCGGAGCCGCAGCCTGAGGCCGAGAAGAAGCGCAAGCCCGAGCCGAAGACGCGGCCGTTCCCGATCCCGGGAGCGACGATGCAGCCTCCGCCGCCCGAAGGCGCCAAGGGCTGACCCCGCCCGAGCCGGGTACCCCCATGGGGTATACTTGCTCGCATGAACGACACACTTAGCTACACCGTTCCGGCCATGCACTGCGGCCACTGTGAACGTGCCGTGAAGGAAGAGGTCTCAGCGGTCGCAGGCGTCAGCGACGTCGCCGTCGATCTGGAGACCAAGATCGTCACCGTCAGCGGCTCGGAGTTCGAGGACTCCGCCGTCCGCGCGGCCATCGAAGAAGCGGGATACCAGGCCGCGTGAGCCCGCTTGCCCGGCTCATGCTGTTCTTCGTCGCGCTCGGCGCCGCCTTCGGCGGCGCCGTGGCGCTCGGGCACGCGGTCGGGCCCATCGACCGCGGCGGCAAGACTGAAGCTCACGGCTCGTCCGCCATGGAGATGGCTCCGGCCGGACCGGCCGGCCTGTCGATCGCAGACCACGGCCTCCGGCTCGAACCGTCGCGAACGACCCTCGCGCCCGGGCGCGCCCAATCTTTCTCGTTTCTCATCACGAATGCGGACGGTCAACCCTTGCGCTCGTATGACGTCACGCACGAGAAGCGGATGCATCTGATCGTGGTGCGTCGTGATCTGACGGGCTTCCACCACATCCATCCCGTCGTGCAGGGCGAGCGCTGGGTGGCGCGCATTCCGGCGCTCCAGCCTGGCTCGTATCGCGCCTTCGCCGACTTCTCGACCGGCGGTGAGACGACCGTGCTGGGAGTCGATCTCGCCCTTGCAGGGTCGTTCACCCCGAGCCCGCTTCCTCGCTCGCATCAGGCTGCGACTCCTGACGGATACATCGTCTCGTTGGACCCGGGCGGGCCGTTCGCCTCAGGCAAGGAGACGACGGTCTCGTTCCATGTGACGCGCAACGGGAGGACCGCTGCGGTCGGCCGCTATCTCGGCGCGCGCGGCCACCTCGTGATCCTGCGCGCCGGCGACCTCGCTTACCTGCACACGCACGCGGATGAAAACTCATTGCAGTTCGGTGCGACTTTCCCGAGCGCCGGACGCTATCGCGCTTTCCTGCAGTTCTCTGCAGGCGGTTCCGTTCATACGGCCCCGTTCACGATCGAGGTCGACAGATGAGCGCGGTGCGGCTCGATCTGCCGATCGAGGGCATGACCTGCGCCTCCTGCGCTGCGCGAGTCGAGAAGAAACTGAACAAGCTCGAGGGCGTCGCTGCCACCGTCAACTACGCGACCGAGACGGCGACAGTGCAGTACGACCCGGAGCAAGCAGAGCCAGAAGCGCTCGCGAAGGCCGTCGAGAGCGCCGGCTACCACGCAGTTCTGCAGGCTGAGGGCGAAGTGGCTGCGCAGCCGGCGCGCGATCCGGTTCGCGAGCTACGCGTGCGACTCGTAGTGTCGGCCGCCCTCACGCTTCCCGTCCTGCTGCTCGCGATGGTCTCGCCGTTGCAGTTCGACTACTGGCAGTGGCTTTCGCTGCAACTTGCGACTCCGGTCGTCTTCTGGGGCGGGTGGCCGTTCCACCGCGCCGCCCTGGTGAATCTGCGCCACGGCGCCGCGACGATGGACACGCTGATTTCGCTCGGCACGCTCGCGGCCTGGGGCTGGTCGGTGGTTGCGCTCTTCTTCCTGGACGCCGGCCTGCCCGGCATGCGCATGAAGTTCGACCTCTCGTTCGGTGCGGGTGGCGCCTCCGGTGAGATCTATCTGGAGGTTGCCGCGATCGTCACCGTCCTCATCCTGGTCGGGCGCTTCCTCGAGGCCCGGGCCAAGGGGCGCGCGGGCGAGGCGATCAAGTCGCTCCTCGAGCTCGGCGCGAAAGAGGCGCGCGTTCTCCGTGACGGACAGGAGCTGCTCGTCCCGATCGACGACCTCCGTGTCGACGACCGCTTCGTCGTCAGGCCGGGAGAGAAGATCGCCACCGACGGTGTCGTCGAGGAAGGCGAGTCGGCGCTCGACCAGTCGATGTTGACCGGCGAGTCCGTTCCCGTCGAGGTGCAGCCCGGATCCGAGGTCGCGGGCGCGACCATCAACACGTACGGACGGCTGGTCGTTCGCGCGACGAAGGTCGGCGCCGAGACCGCGCTTGCGCAGATCGGCCGCCTCGTGACGGAGGCCCAGGCCGGCAAGGCGCCGGTGCAGCGGCTGGCCGACCGCGTCTCGGCGATCTTCGTCCCGATCGTGATCGCCGTCGCGGTCCTGACGCTCGGCTTCTGGCTCGGCGCGTCGGCCACACCTGAGTTCGCCTTTGCAGCCGCAGTCGCCGTTCTGATCATCGCCTGCCCTTGCGCCCTCGGTCTCGCGACGCCGACGGCGTTGATGGTCGGCACCGGGCGAGGAGCACAGCTCGGGATCCTGATCAAGGGGCCCGAAATCCTCGAGCAGACGAGACGTATCGGCACGATCGTTCTCGACAAGACGGGCACGGTCACGGAAGGACGCATGGAGCTCGTGGACGTCGCTCCGGTCAACGGCGCCACGCGCGCGGACATCCTGCGACTCGCTGGCGCAGTCGAGGCGGCGAGCGAGCACCCGATCGCGCAGGCAGTCGCTGTCACTGCCCGCAACGAGGTCGGGGCCCTTCCGGCGGTCAGCGGTTTCCGCAACGTCCCCGGGATCGGCGTGCTCGGTGTCGTCGATGGACACGAAATCGAGGTGGCGCGTCGCGACGGAGCCATCACCGTCTCCTGGGACGGAACGCCACGGGCAACGCTGACCGTTCGTGACACTGTGAAGGAGTCGAGCCCGGAAGCGGTGCGACAGCTCAAAGGGCTCGGACTGACTCCCGTGCTCTTGACCGGCGACGACGAGGTGACTGCGCAGCGGGTCGCGGACGAAGTCGGGATCGAGCGAGTCCTCGCCGAAGTCCTGCCGCAGGAGAAGGAGGCGGAGATCCGCCGCCTTCAGGATGCCGGCGAGGTCGTGGCGATGGTGGGCGACGGCGTCAACGACGCACCTGCGCTCGCCCGTGCCGACCTGGGAATCGCGATCGGTACCGGTACGGATGTCGCGATCGAGGCGTCCGATCTGACGCTCGTCTCCGGCGACCTGCGCGGAGCGGCGGATGCGATTCGGCTGGCGCGTCGCACGCTGCGGACGATCAAGGGGAATCTCTTCTGGGCCTTTGCCTATAACGTCGCCGCGATCCCGCTTGCGGTCGCCGGCTATCTCAATCCGATCGTGGCGGCCGCTGCGATGGCGTTCTCGAGCGTGTTCGTCGTGACGAACTCGCTTCGGCTACGGCGTTTCCACAGCACACGGGAGGCGCGATGAAGCACGGGTACGACAAGGAGGCGCTGGTCAGGCGTCTGCACCGCATCGAGGGTCAAGTGCGCGGGATCGAGCGGATGGTGGATGACGACCGTTACTGCATCGACATCCTCACGCAGGTTGCCGCGGTGAACACCGCGCTCGAGAGTCTGGCGCTCAAGCTGCTTCACGACCACGTCGACCACTGCGTGACCGACGCGCTCTCATCGGGAGATCCGAAGGAGGCCGCCGCAAAGAGCAAGGAGCTCATGGAGGCGGTGCAGCGCTTTGCACGGACACGCTGAGCAGGATCTGAACCGAGCCGCGTTCTCGGCGACGACGCACTGCCTGACGGGCTGTGCGATCGGGGAGATCCTGGGCATGGTGATCTCGACGGCGGCCGGCTGGGGGAATCTCCCTTCGATCGTCGTGTCGGTGGTGCTCGCGTTTTTCTTCGGTTACTTGCTGACGCTCTGGCCGGTTCTTCGTACCGGGCTCTCACTGCGCCAGGCGACAGGGATCGCCCTTGCAGCAGACACCGTCTCGATCGCGATCATGGAGCTAGTCGACAACGGCTTCGTCCTCCTCGTCCCGGGAGCGTTGGCTGCCGGTCTTGGCGACGCGAAGTTCTGGTGGAGCATCATCCTCGGCTTCGCGATCGCCTTCGGCCCGGCGTGGGCCGTGAACCGCTGGCTCATCGCCCGAGGCAAGGGCCACGCGGTCGCGCACGAGTACCACCACTGAACTGACTTAAGTCGCCGGTGCGGCCAGCCCCGCTTGCCACGACGCCCACAGGCGGGCATAGCGATCGCCTTGCTCCACCAGTTCGTCGTGCGACGCTACCTCCACCAGGCGGCCGTGCTCCATAACTGCCACGCGGTCCGCTCGCTCCGCTGTTGAGAGGCGATGGGCGATCGTGACGACCGTTCGGCCTTCCGCTACTGCGGCCAGGGCTCGCTCGACCTCCGCTTCGGTCGCGGGATCCAGGCTCGACGTCGCTTCGTCGAGGACGATGACCGCTGGATTCGCCAATGCGACCCGCGCGATGCCGACCAGCTGACGCTCGCCCGCGGACAGGCGCAGGCCGCGCGTCTGCACGTCCGTCGCCAGGCCCTCCGGCAGCTCTCCGAAGCGCTCGAGCGCGCCGATGCGGCGCAATGCCCGCCGCACTTCCTCGTCCGACGCCTCGGGGTGGGCGAGACGCACGTTGTCGGCGATCGAGCCGCTGAAGAGATGTCCCTCCTGCGGCAGCAGGACGATCCGCCGGTGCAGCGACTCGAGCGTCGCGTCACGCAGATCGACACCGCCCAGCTCGATCGCTCCCGACTGAGGGTCGTACTGGCGCGTCAGCAGCTTCGCCACGGTCGACTTTCCAGCGCCCGTCGCTCCCACCAGCGCAACGTGCTCCCCAGGCCGCAGCTCCAACGTGAGGTCATGCACGACAGGACGGCTGCCGCTGTAGCCGAACGTCACGCCGCGCAGCGCCAGCACGCCCTCGCGTGGCAACTCGACCGCGCCCGGCTTCTCGGCGATCGGGCTCGGCACCTCGAGCAGCCCGACGATCTTCCCGAGTGCGGCCAGGCCCTGCCGAAACTCCCCGAGCCACTCCGTGAACCGCCCGATCGGATCGAACAGCTGGATCAGATAGAGGACGAAGGCCGTGATCGTCCCGATCGAGATCTGCCCGCTCCGGTACATCGACGCCGCCGCCAGCAGCACGACGATCAGCGCCGCCGACTGCGCCAGCGGCAGGAACGCGAAGAGCCGGATGTTCACGAACGACGCCCGCCGCCAGGCGCTGACCTGGGCCTGGCTACGCGGCTTGTACTGAGCGAGAGTGCGATTCTCCCGCCGGAAGGCCTGCACCACGCGCACACCGGCGAGCCCCTCCTGCAGGACGGTGAGCGTCTCGGCGACGCGGTCGCGAATGGCGCGATACGCGCGACCCGCTCCGTGGTGAAAGCTCCAGCTCGAGGCGATCAGGATCGGCAGCGCCACCAAGGAGATCAGCGCCAGGCGGGGGGAGAGCCAGACCAGCGCGAAGACGGTCAGCACGATCTGCAGTCCGCTTCCCGCAATCTCGACCAGCGCCTCGCGCACGAGCTCGTTCAGCGACTGCACGTCCGACGTCAGCCGCGAGACGAGCACGCCCGCCCGCTCCCGCTCGAAGAAGCCGAGCGGCAGCGCCTGCAGCTTGTCGAATGCGGCAACGCGCAGGCTGTCGAGAAACCGCTCGCCGGCGCGCGCGGCGAGCAGGATCTGCGCCCGCACCACGAACGGCTTGACGAGCGCCAGCCCCAGGAAGATCAGCGCCGCGGCGTTCAAGGGATGTGTGTCGTGCTTCCCGATGCCCGCGTCGACGGCGTAACGCACGAGCGCGGGGCCCGCCAAGGTGATGAGCGTCGTCGTCATCACCGCCGCGGCGGCGCCGAAATACAGCCCGCGCACCGGCCGGAGCATCCCGCGGACGTGTTGCCACACCGCCCGCGCTGAAGCGCGCTCCATCATGCGGCTTGCTCCAGGGCAAGCAGCGTCCGGTAGCGAACGGAGGAACGCATCAGGTCGCCGTGCGTTCCCTCCTCTACGATCCGCCCGCTCTCGAGGACTGCGACCCGGTCGGCGAGCGCGATCGTCGCCGGCCGGTGCGCGATCACGAGGGTCGTCCGCCCGGACATCACCGTCGTCAGAGCCGCACGGATCTCGTGCTCCTTCGTCGCGTCCACGGCCGACGTCGCATCGTCCAGGACTAGGACAGCCGGGTCCGCGAGGATCGCCCGCGCAATTGCGACACGCTGGCGCTGCCCGCCGGACAGGGAGAACCCACGCTCGCCGAGCACCGTGTCGTATCCGTCGGGGAGCTCCGCGATGAACCCCGCCGCCCCGGCAAGCGCCGCAGCCCGCTCGACGTCTTCGTTACTCGCGTTCGGCCGCGCGAAGCGGATGTTCTCGCGCACGCTGTCCGTGAAGAGAAACGTCTCCTCGAAGACGAGTGCGACCGCGCCGCGGACATCGGAGATCCGCAGATCGCGCACGTCGTGCCCGTCGAGCAGCACACGTCCCGCGTCGGGGTCGTACAGACGCGCCAGCAGCCCGGCAATAGTGCTCTTCCCCGAGCCGGTCGCGCCGACGAGCGCAAGCGACTCCCCTGGAGCGAGGTGCAGATCGAGCCCGTTGAGCACCGGGCGCTCTCCCTCATGTCCGAACTGCACACCTGAGAGCCGTACGTCTCCACGCAGCGGTCGCTCGAGCTCTGCGGGATGGCGCGCCTCGCGCAGTTGCGGCTCTGCGTCCAGCACCTCGCTGATCCGAGCGCTCGCCCCGACTGCCTTCTGCAGCGTTGTGACGCGCTGTCCGAGCACCCGCAGCGGCCAGACCAGCATCGCGACGTACGCGTTGAACGCGACGAACGAACCGAGCGTCAGGTCGCCGGAGATGACGCGCCGCCCGCCGAGCCACAGCACCGCGAGCAATCCGAGCATCGGCAGGAACTCGAGAGTCGGTAGGAACACCGCGTCGAGTCGCGCGATGTCGAGCGCCCGGTCGACGATCGTGCGGCTGCGCACGCGGAACTCCGAAGCGAGTGGTTCGCCGGCACCGAGGCCCTTCACGACCCGGATTCCGCTGACCGTCTCCTCGACGAGCGTCGCCGCCTTGCCCCAGCGCTCCTGCAGCCGCGCTGTGCGCTCGTGGTAGCGCCGCGAGTACCTCCAGCCTGCGAGCGAGACGAGCGGCAGGGGGATCAGGACCACGAGCGCCAGCTTCCAGTCGAGGAAGAGCAGCACGATTGCAACCGCGAGGACGGTCAGGACGTAGCCGATCGTGTGGCCGATCGAGTCCATCATGCGCGCGACATGCTCCGAGTCGGATGACGCGCGTGACATCAGCTCGCCCGGCCCGACGCGGTCGTGGTAGCTCGCGTCGAGGCGAAGCGCGTGCGCGAAGATCGCATCGCGGACCCGTGCGTCCGACCGGGCGCGGTTGCGGATCGCATAGAGGTGTCGCACGGCACCCGCGGTCATCTCGAGCAACCCGACTCCGAGGAGCGCACCGAGCCAGATCAGCAGGATCCGCCGGTCTTTCGTCACCACCCCGTGATCGATCGCGTAGCCGACCAGCAGCGGCGCCGAGACCGCGCCCGCCTGCCAGAGCAGGCCGGACAGAGCAGCGCCGATGACCCCGCTTGCCTGTGAACGAATGACGGCGCGTACGAATCTCCACGCCGCGCGCCGACGCGCGTCGTGTTCCCCCATCGGTCAAAGTATCCAGTGATGTCAAACGAGCGTGCGCCGATAGAGGAACGATTTCCGCGGCCCTCGGTCATGGGAGTCGTCAACGTGACCCCGGATTCCTTCTCGGACGGCGGGGTGCACTTCCAGCCGCCGGCCGCCGCCGCGGCCGGCCGGCGCATGCTGGAAGAGGGTGCGGCGATCATCGACGTCGGCGGGGAGTCGACCCGCCCGGGCGCCGAAGGCGTTTCGGTCGAGGAGGAGCTCAGGCGCATCGTCCCTGTTTTGGAGTTGCTGCACGGCGCGCCGCTCTCGATCGACACCGCGAAGGCCGAGGTGGCTCGACGAGCGCTCGAGCTCGGAGCCGAGCTCGTCAACGACGTCACCGCTCTTCGCGGCGACCCGCAGATGGCCGGGGTCGTCGCCGAGTCCGGCGCCTACCTCTGCCTGATGCACATGCAGGGCGAGCCGCGGACAATGCAGCGGAACCCCACGTACGACGACGTCGCCTCCGAAGTGGCCGCATTCCTCGAAGAGCGGCTGGGCTTCGCCGTCGACCAGGGGATCGACGAGAGCCGCATCAGCCTCGATCCGGGCATCGGTTTTGGCAAGACAGTGGAGCAGAACTTCGAGCTCGTGCGCCGGCTCGACGTCCTCACGACGCTCGGACGGCCGGTCCTCGTCGGCTTCTCGCGCAAGAGCTCGCTCGGCCGCATCGTCGGTGACGCGAAGGCGACGACCGGTTCGGTCGCCGCGAGCGTCGCGGCCGCGGTCGCCGCCTACGAGCGTGGCGCAACGATTCTCCGCGCGCACGACGTGCGCGAGCACGTCGAGGCGCTGAAGGTCGCAGCAGCGGTCGTGTCCGGATGATCGTCGAGGTGCATGGGCTGGAGCTCCACGGCCGCCACGGCGTGAACGACGACGAGCGGCGCGATGGACAGACGTTCCTCTTCGACGTCACGCTCGAGCTCACCGAGCCGAAGGAGGACACGATCGACGCGACGGTCGACTACCGGCAGGTGCGCGACATCGTCCGCACCGTCAACGAGGCTGAGAGCTACCGGCTGCTCGAGACGCTCGCCGCAGCGGCGGCGGACGCGCTCATAGGCGCCCTGCCGGTGCAGAAGGTACGTGTGCGCGTCCGAAAGCCCGGCATCGCCTGGGCCGAGTGGACGGGCGTTACTTGCGAGCGGCCGTGATGCGCAGCTGGTATTCGGCGAGCCGCGTCGCCGGACGCACCTTCACGTAGAGGTAGCGACCCTTACCGAGGTTGCGATACGCGGCGACTCCGCGCTTTCCGGACGCCAATGCGTGCACCCGGTTCGCACGTTCGAGGAGCTGCACCGTAACCGTGCCCGTGATGTGCGCACGCAATGTCCGCTCCGCGGGCGCCCAGATGCGATAGAGGTCGAGAGGATCCTCGCTGCGGTCGACGCGCGCGTTGATCGAAGCCGCGGGGCGCGCGGGCGTCGTCAGCGGCGCCGTCCCGCTCGGGAACAGTCCGTGTGCTTCGATCTCGCGCGGCTGCTCGTTCGGCTCCTGCGGATCCTGCTTCGGTGTCCTGAACTGCAGCGCCTTCGGGATGTTCAGGAGCCCGTAGCCGGATGCGCTGTCGAAGCCCGGCGCTGCGATGTCCGTCGCGGAGCGCCGCATCAGCTCGAAGAGCTGGGTGTTGTCGAGATCCGGGCGCACGGTCCAGACCCAGGCTGCAGCGCCGGCGACGAGCGGGGAGGCAAAGCTCGTGCCGCTTGCGGAGATGTAGCCGCTCGGGTCCTGTGAGAGCGGCTCGGCGACCGGGATGTGCACGCCCGGCGCGGCGAGGTCGATCGTCTGCGAGATCGAAGAGAACGCGGCGACGCGATTGTCCTCGTTCGTCGCAGCGACGGTCAGCGCGTGCGGGTAGAACGCGGGATAATTGGGCGGGCTGCCGGTCGAGCCGTCGTTCCCGGCCGCCGCGACGATGAGCGAGCCTTCGCGGAACGCAAAGCGAATCGCATCGTCGAGCAGCGGATCGTCGTCCTCGCCACCGAAGCTCAAGTTGATGACACCGGGCCCGAGCCGCGCCGCTTGGTAGATCCCCTGGATCGCAGCGCCCTCGCTCAAGAAACCGAAAGGGCTCGCATCCCACACGCGTAGCACCGCATCGGGGTACACGCCGACGATCCCGACGCCGTTGTTCGGCGCCCCGATCACCGAGCTGACCTCCGTGCCGTGATCCTCGTCCAGCTCGTCGACCGTCTGCCTGTTGAGCGCGGTCGTGTTCGGCCGTGACGCGAACTCCGGATGTGAGAGGTCGAGACCGGAGTCGACGACCGTGACGGGCCTGCCGGGGCCAGGCGAGTCGACCGTATTCGCGCCGATTGCGACCCGCCACCACTGCTGCGGGACGAGCGGATCAGTTGCCTGCCGAAGCTCTGTTGCAAGCGTGGGGATGAAGCGCTCGGTGTGGCTGACGCGGACGACCCCGGCCCGCCGCAGGTCGGCGACCGCGTAGGAGGGAACGCGCCAGATCCGCAGCTCGGGCGCGAGCTCGGTGCCGCCGGCGGCGCGGACGAGTCGGTCTCCACCGTGCGCCCAGTTGAGCTGCACGAGGTCGGCCTGAGCGGGGGCGGCCGCCATGAAGAACATGGCTACGGCGATCAGGAGCCTGGGCGCCACGTCCTCCCACAGTAGTCAGGAACTAGGCTCCGTGTCATGGTGAGAGCCTTCGTGGGCCTCGGGTCCAATCTGGGCGAGCGGGATGTGACCCTACGCGCGGCGATCGGGCGCTTGCGCGGGCTGCCGGACGTCGACGTGAAGCGAGTGTCGTCCTTCCGCGACACCGAGCCGGTCGGCTACGTCGACCAGCCCCGCTTCCTGAACGGGGCCGTAGAGCTCGAGACGGGCCTGACGGCACGGGCGCTGCTGGGTGCTCTCCTCGAGCTCGAGCGGGCGTTCGGGCGCGATCGAAGCGCCGGCCCGCTGCATGGCCCGAGGACGCTCGACCTCGACCTCCTGCTCTATGGAGACGAGACGATCGACGAGCCGCTGTTGACGATCCCGCATCCCCGGTTGCACGAGCGGCAGTTCGTCCTGGAGCCGCTTGCGGAACTGGATCCCGCCCTGGAAGTGCCCGGTCTGGGGCCCGTTCAGGCTCTCCGGGCAAAGCTAGACTCGGGAGCATGAGTCACCTCGACGAGCTGGACGAATTCGAGGCCGAGCTCGAGCTGCAGCTCAAGCGGGAGTACACGGCCGTCTTCGGGCTCTTCCGCTACTGCGTTCTCACGCAAGACGCGACGTACCTCTGCAACAAGCTCGATCTGGCGCAGGTCTCGCAGCCGCATTACCCGTTCTTCCACCTGAAGATGGAGGACGTCTGGGTGTGGGACAAGAACCGTCCGACGAGGATCATTCCGCGCACCGAGGTGTGGACGTCGAGTGACGTCACGGTTGAGGAGCTGCGCAGCGAGGGCGACGAGCCGAGTCTCACCGCCGAGGCGCTCGCCGAGAAGATCGGCGAGTTCTCGTCTGACGACGACATCTAGGTACGCGTGCTCCTAGCGGTCGACGTGGGGAACACCCAGACCGTGTTCGGTCTGTTCGACGGTGCTGCGTTGACGGAGCACTGGCGGATCGCAACGGAGCGAAACCGGAGTGGGGATGAGCTCAGCGTGCTCTACAAGAGCTTCCTCGACCTCGAGCGCGTCGACGGGATCGTCTTGTCCTCCACCGTTCCGCAGTTGAGCCGCTCCTACCAGGAGTTCGCCGGCCGTTACACGGACGCGGAGCTGCTCGAGGTCGGCCCGGGAGTGAAGACCGGAATTCCCGTGCGCTACGACGATCCGCGTGAAGTGGGACCTGACCGGATCGCGAACGCCGTCGCTGCGGCAGATCGTTACGGCGCGCCCTGCATCGTCGTCGACTTCGGCACGTCGACGAACTTTGATGTGGTTTCGGCAGATGGCGAGTACGTCGGCGGCGTGCTCGCGCCGGGGATCGAGATCTCGATGGACGCCCTGTTCGAGCGAGCGGCCCGTCTGCGGAAGGTCGACTTCGTGGAGCCGCCGAGCGTCATCGGCAAGACCACGGTGGCCGCGTTGCAGTCGGGTGTCGTGTACGGCTTCGCCGGCCAGGTGGACGGGATCGTGAAGGCAATCCGCGAAGAGCTCGGCACGCCGGCGCGCGCAATCGCAACGGGCGGCCTGGCGGAGCTGATTGCGCCCCATGCCGGAACGATCGAGCTGGTCGATCCTTTCCTCACCCTGGAGGGGCTTCGACTCGTGTGGGAGCGCAACCGCCCGTAGGAGTCACGCGTCCCTATAGACCGGCGTCTGACACCTGGCCGTGGCCCTCTTGGACGAAGGAGCGGAACGCGTCTCGAGCAGCTTCGGGACGGGTCCCGAAGAGCTCTAGAACCCGATCCACCGCGAGGAACGGATGCGCAAGCTCGGTTCCTGCACACGCGCGGTAGCTACTCCAGCGCCACTGTTCCGCTGTCCCGCAGAGGCCGGCGCGCACAGGATTCAGGACGATGTAGCGAACCGCCTGCATGAGGTGCGAGTCGTCCACGAGGTCGGAGTAGAACCGGTTCCGAACGAGATGACCGGAGCGGCCGTAACGCTTGTTCGTGCGCACGGAGTATCGAGTGTTCAGCTCTTGCATTCCGCGTGACAGGCCGCCGTGCGGGATCTGGACGAGAAGATGGAAGTGATTGCCCATCAAGACGTAGGACCAGCCGATCCAGCGGAACTTCACGGACACTTTCGCCAGGAGCCGTAACCACTCCATGCGGTCGATGTGGTCGTAGAACATCGTCTCACGGTTGTTGCCGCGAGACCCGACGTGGTAGATGCCGCTTGGCTCCTCGAGGCGCAGCTTGCGTGCCACGCGAACACCGTAGCCCTGCCGCCCCGCACCGCAATGTCCGCGGACGGTGTCGTCACGCATGCGTCACACAAAGGCGACGGTGTCTGACACCGCGCCTGAGGAACCGTCGGGCTCCGCGGGTGCTCCGACGCTCCTCGCTGAAACGCCGACCGAGCAGGTTTCTTGCGCCCAGGCACGGGAACTCCGCCTCTTCCTGGTCTCTATGCAAGGGGGTCTAACGCACATGTACGTAGCAAGCATCCGGGGGAGCATCGACCACGGCTTCTCCGTCTTCTTCGGCTGGGTTCCACACGTCCTGGGATTCATCGCCGTCCTCCTGATCGGCTGGATCGTCGCCAAGGTTCTCGGCAAGCTCGCCTGGAAGGCCACGCACCGCGCAGGACTGGACAAGGCGCTCCACACCGGCACCGGCGGGAACTTCGTCCAGCGTGCCGTTCCGGCTCCGTCGTGGCTCGTCGGGCGGATCGTCTTCTGGGCGATCTTCCTCGGCGCCGTCTCCCTGGCAGCATCGGTGCTCGGCATCGCCGCGCTGACGGCGTTCGTCGGAGCGATCTGGGCCTATCTCCCGAACGTCCTCGCCGCCGTCCTGATCTTCCTGGTGGCCGGAGCGATCTCCGGTGGAGTCGTCGCACTCGTCAAGCGCACGATGGGCGACATCGCCCTCGGCCGGATCGTCGCCACCGTCGTGCCGATCCTGGTCATGACGATCGCGACGTTCATGATCCTCGAGCAGCTGAAGATCGCCCACGACATCGTCGTGACGACCTACACGCTGCTTCTCGGTGCAATCGCTCTCGGTGCGGCACTCGCGTTCGGCCTCGGCGGCCGCGACGTCGCGGCCCGCATGCTCGAGGGGGCGTACCAGAAGGGTCAGGAGAACAAGGGGCAGTTCAAGCGCGACCTCGATCAGGGCGTCGATCGGGCGAAGACCGAGGTACAAGACAAGAAGCAGGATTTGCAGACACAGGACGTTCGCACACAGACGACGCCGCGGCCGGCCTAGCGTTACTCGAAGGCGGGGCGGCTAGTCCGCCTCGCCTTCACTTCATTCGCTAGCCGCCGCCGTAGATGGAGATCGCCATCGAGTCGAGCAGAATCTCGTCACCCGGATCCGGCAGCTCCGACTCCAGCCGCTCGACGATCTCGGCGGCGCCCGGCGCCGCGGCGAACAGCCGGACGATCACCTCGTCCGTCGTCTCGAGCTGCACGACCTCCTGCTTGAACGGTCGCGGGAACCTGCCTCGCCCGAGATACCACCCGTAGAACTTCTTCAAGAATCCGCCGGCCCGATGCTCACCGAGCTCGCGCACCGTCTCGCGCACGAACAGGATCAGCTCCGCCGCAACCTCCTCGCGCGTCGGCTCCCTCGCGTCACCGTCGACGATCTCCCGCAGCGCCCACGGATTACCCTGCGCACCGCGCCCGACCATCACCGCAGCCGCGCCCGTCGACGCCAGGATCGCCTGCGCCCGCGCGCGCGACGTCACATCGCCCGAGGCAATCACCGGGACATCCACCAGCGACACCAGCTCCGCGGTGAGCGAGTGATCCGCCTCCCCCGTGTACATCTGCTTCGCCGACCGCGGATGGAGGGTCAAGGTCGCCGCGCCGGCGTCCACCAACTGAGGCCCGACCTCGAGACACGCACGCGACCCGTTCTCGAGCCCGCGCCGCATCTTCACCGACACGGGGACATTCACCGCCGCAGCGACCGCACCGACGATCGCGCGAGCCCGCGGGACGTCGTCCAACAGCGTCGCCCCGGCGCCGGTCTTCGTCACCTTCCGCACGGGACAGCCGAAGTTGATGTCGACGATGTCCGCACCCGCAGCCACCACCATCCGAGCCGCCTCGGCCATCACGCCCGGCTCTGACCCGAAGATCTGGATCGCCAGCGGATGCTCGTCACGGCCGACCCGCAAATACCCCAAAGTGCGCTCGTTCCGGTGCTCGAGCCCGGCGCAGCTGACCATCTCCGAGCACACGAGGCCGGCCCCGTAGCGCCTTCCCTGGCGCCGAAAGGCCTGGACGCTCACCCCGGCCATGGGGGCGAGCACCAGCCGGGTCGGAATCTCTACCAACCCAATCCACCAGGATTCACGAAGATCTACCTGCACAGAGCGGGAAATAGTACCCCCAAGGGCTGTTGACGCCCTTCGCGGCTGTCGCTACCATACGCGCCCGCGACGGCGCCTCTGCGCCGCGCTTTTTTCATGAGAAGGGGACGAAAGCTGTGAAGGAAGTCATCCTCACACCCGAGGGCTACGAGAGGCTCAAGCAGGAGATCGAGGACCTCTCGACGACAAAGCGCCGCGAGGTAGCCGAGCGGATTCGGATCGCGCGGGAGTTCGGCGACATCGCGGAGAACGCGGAGTACGACGACGCGAAGAACGAGCAGATGCTGCTCGAGCACCGCATCGCGACGCTCGAGGAGCGCATGCGCGACGCGCGCGTCATCTCTAAGAAGGACATCGCCAAGGACGTTGTCTCCATCGGCTCGAAGGTCAAGCTGCGCGACGTGGCCGCCAAGGAGACGATCGAGTACCACATCGTCGGCTCGGCGGAGGCGAACCCGTCGGAGAACAAGCTGTCGAACGAGTCGCCAGTCGGCAAGGCGATCATCGGCAAGAAGAAGGGCGAGACCGTCGAGGTCGCCGCACCGCGCGGCAAGATGAAGTTCAAGATCCTCGAGATCAAAGCCGCATAACCGAAGAACGTCCGGCGCGCTTCGCGCGCCATGATGACGTTCTTCGGGCCGTTACCCTAGAGCCGTAGCGGCCGAGTCGGGCAAAGCCCGCCTCGGCGGCGGACGCTAGCCTCGTGTCATGCGCTCTCGACCTTTGGTGCTTTGTTACCACGGTGTTTCGCCGTCCTGGGAGCACCGGCTTTGCATTCGGCCGGACTTGTTGCTCGGGCAGGTTCGGGCGCTTTCCCGGTTCTGGAACGTCCACGCCACTTTCGACGACGCCTTTCGCAGCGCTGCGGCGGTTTTCCCAACCCTCGAAAGCCTCGATGTGCCGATCCAGATCTTTGTCTGTACTAGTTACGCGCGCGAGGGCTCTGTCCTCGCTATCCCCGAGTTGGCCGGCGACGATCCCGACGAGCTATCCACCATGAACTGGGAGGAGCTGGGGGAGCACGCAGATCGCGGCGTCGAGATCGGTTCCCATGGCGTTTCGCATGCACATCTGACGACGCTGTCGGGCGACGAACTTCATCATGAGCTGAACGGGTCGTGGGAGGAGATCGAAGACAGACTCCGGCGACCGTGCAAGGACTTCGCCTATCCCTACGGCGAGCACGATCTGCGTGTTCGGGCTGCGGCCCGGGTCGCGGGGTACGGACGGGCATATGCGCTCCGCGGTTCGTGGTCGGACGACTATGCAGCTCCACGGCTCGATCTCTATCGTCGGCACAACGTTCCATGGACGCTGCTCAGAGCTCTCGTGAGGTGAAGCTCTCGTGATCGACCTCCATTCCCACATCCTCCCCGGCCTCGACGATGGGGCACGCGATCTCGACGATGCGCTGGACATTGCTCGCGCCGCCGCGGCCGACGGGATCTCTGTGATCGCCGCGACTCCGCACGTTCGCGAGGACTACCCCACGACGGCCGATGCGATGGAGAACGGTGTGAGGCAGCTCCGCGCCGAGATCGAGAGGGAGGGGATCGACCTCGAGCTCCTACCCGGCGGCGAAGTCTCGATCGAGCAGATCGACCGCCTGTCGAACGACGAGCTGCGCCGTTTCGGCCTCGGCGGTAACCCGAAGTACCTGCTCGTGGAGACCCCTTACTCCGCTTGGCCGCTGTGCTTCGGTGAGATCGTTCACCGACTCGGCGTGGCCGGCATGACAGCGGTCATTGCGCATCCAGAGCGAAACGGCGCCGTCCAAGCCGACAACGAGAAGGTCGCCGAACTTGCCCGGGCCGGCGCGCTCATCCAGGTCACGGCCGCCTCGCTCGACGGCAGGCTTGGTTCGCGTGCACGCAACTGCGCACGAGATTTGATCGCGGCGGAGCTCGCGGACATGGTCGGCAGCGACGCCCACATGGCCGGTGTACGGGAGGTCGGCCTTTCGGGGGCCTGCAAGGCGATCGGCGATCCACAGCTTGCGCGCTGGTTGACCGAGCTCGTACCTGGTGCGATCGTCCGTGGCGGCGATTTCCCTACGCGTCCCACCCCGAAGGGCCGTCGTGGTTTCTTCGCGTGCCTGCGCGGCCGTTAGGCTCTCGTAGTGGCCCTCCCGAAACGCTTCCCAGACCGGGAAGAGATCGCCGCGGTCCGGGCCGAGGCGGCCGAGCTCGAACCCGGACTGGAGGCGGAGACCACGCATCGCCTCGCCGGCCGCGTCCTCGCCCGCCGCGACATGGGCAAGCTCATGTTCCTCGACCTCGTCGACCGCAGCGGCAAGATCCAGCTCCTCGTCCGCCCGGACGACCTCGGCGGCGTCGACCTCGACCTCGGCGACGTGGTGGGGGTGGGCGGCGTGGCGACCAAGACCAAGCGTGGCGAGCCGTCGCTCGTCGTCCGCGAACTCGTCCTCCTCGGCAAGATTCGCAGGTCGCTGCCCGACACCTTCCACGGCCTGACCGACACCGAGCAGCGCTACCGCAAGCGCTATCTCGACCTCCTGATGAACGAGGACTCGCGCCGCGATGCGCTCGTCCGCTCGCGCATGATCGCCGCGATCCGCGCGTACCTCGACAAGGAGGGTTTCGTCGAGGTCGAGACCCCGATCCTGCAACCGCAGTACGGCGGCGCGTTCGCCCAGCCGTTCGTCACGCACTCGAACTACCTCGACCAGGACGTCTACCTGCGGATCGCGGACGAGCTCTATCTCAAGCGCCTCATCGTCGGCGGCCTCGAGAAGGTCTACGAGATCTCGAAGGACTTCCGCAACGAGAGCGTCTCGTACAAGCACTCGCCCGAGTTCACGCAGCTCGAGTGGTACGAGGCCTACGCGGACTACGCCGACACGATGGACCGCACGGAAGCGCTCGTCGAGCGTGCCGCACAGGAAGCGATCGGCGGGACGAAGGTCACCTTCCGCGGCCACGAGATTGATCTGGCTCGACCCTGGCGGCGCGTGAAGTTCGTCGAGGCGCTCGAGGAGAAAGGCACCTGGTCGCGCGATGCCGACGAGCTGCGAGCGAAGCTCGACGCAGCCGGCGTCGACACGAACCACGACAAGACATGGGCGCAGCTCGTCGATCACGCGTACTCACACTTCGTCGAGCCCGAGCTGATCCAGCCGACGTTCGTGGTCGACTGGCCGATCGAGATGTCACCGTTTGCGCGCAGCACGGATGAAAATGCCGGACTCGTCGAGCGCTTCGAGGCGGTCGTCGCAGGGATGGAGTTCGCGAACGCCTTCAGCGAGCTGAATGACAGCGAAGAGCAGGCGGCGCGGTTCGAGATGCAGGCGGACGAGAAGGCGGCCGGCGACGCGAACGCAGAGGAAGGCGATCCCGACTACGTCGAGGCGCTCTCGTACGGGATGCCGCCGACGGGTGGCTGCGGCATCGGGATGGACAGGCTTGCGATGGTCCTGACCGGCCGCGACACGATCCGCGACGTCATCCTTTTCCCGGCGCTTCGCGAACGATGAACAGGAACGCAGCCCGCCGCTGGTAGCCGCTCGCCGCCGCGATCGTGCTGGGAGTGCTCGCCGGTGTGCTCGTGACCGGGCTGCAGTCGGGAACGCGCAAGGCGGAGGCGTCGGTGCTGATCTCCTCGCCCGCCGGCACGGCCTCGGTGCGGCCGATTCTCCCGAACCTGCGCGAGCTCGCGAGCACACCCGAGCTCCATGCGGCGACGCTGGACTCGGCACACGTGCTCGGAGGCGCCGACCGCAAGGACCGCCTGAGGGGCGTGAACGACCGCGAACGAGCCGTGGCAGGCCGCGTGGGAAAGCTTGCCGCCCGGGAGAAAGAGGTAGAAGAACGCCAGGCGAAGCTCTCCGCGCAAGAGCACGAGTTCAGCACGCGTTCGGTCGAGGTCGATGCGGCAAAACGGGAACTCGGGAAGCCTCCCGCCACGCCTCCGCCAGAGCCTGAACCGGCGGTCTTGGTCTCCGAGCCGGTGCCTCAGGCGCCGCCGACACCCCGAACCGGAGCCTGGAAAACATGAGCGATTTGCAGCTCGCGGTGGACGCACAGGAGAACGCGTCGCCGGAGAAAGCCAAGGAGTGGCGGACCTACCTCTTTTCCTCCGGGAGCACGCCACGGCCGAGGGCGCGCTCCCCGCTCAGTTCGACGGGCTGATCGAGGACGTTTTCGGCGAGCTCTTATAGCCGTTGCTTCGTGCGCCTGCCATGCCCGGACGTTCGAAATCGTCTCTATCACGGTAGCGTCGTCGCCCGCTCGGTCCCGCCTCTCACGATGGTGCAGGCAACCCCGCCACGCCGGTTGCGCGACGACATCATCAAGACGCGTGGCGAGAAGGTCCGTGAGGTCGAGGTCGAGACGTGCTCCACTCCGTAGAGGGGGTCCGGCTCGCCGCGGTCGTGGGTGTCGACGATGAACTATTGGGGGAAGCCGTTGTGGCCTATGTCGTAGCGGCACGCCCTAGCGCCGGAGCGTCTTACGGAGGCGACCCAGCTTCTGGGGAATCGCGGGAAGAGCTCCACTTTCCGTCGGACCGAAGAGTTTTTCGACGAGCGTGACGGAGAGGTCACGAACCTCCGAGGCCGTCTGCACATAGATCTTCCATGGGCCCCCGAAGGGGTCGCGAATGACGCTCGACTTCGCAGCCGGCGACTGTTGCAGAGCACACTCGCCCGCGAGCGACACGAGCGAACGTGCGCGCTCGACAGGGCCTTCGTCGGAGGCGGTTGCGTCGGCATCCGGAAGGATCGAAAGGAAGTCGCCCAATGTGAAAGAGCGCGAGCGCGGTGCGTGCGCGTCGACAACCGCCTGCCGGACATGCGCAGGTTCGAAGCCGAGCAGCAGGTCGACGTCTCGAAGGTGCGCGTTATCGATAAAACGCGTTCCATGGTCCGAGAGCGAGACGCCGCACCACTGCGCGATTTCGATTGCCTCCGGTAAGGCGGGGGCTTGTTCGAGCGAAAGGGTGCCGTACGAATCGGTAGCGACGGGTAGGCCGCGCGTCAGCCGCCGGACAAACGCTTCCGCCAGAGGGCTACGGAATCGATTGCCGGTGCAGACGAACGTGATCGAGAAGGTGTCCAACCGCGGCTCACATTAGTCAGACAGCAGATCCCTCGGCTTGAAGTAGCTGCCGGCGGCCCACAGCCTCTGGGGTGCTGCCCAAAAAGTAGCTGCTTGCGCGGCTGGCTCAGCGAACCCGGCTTCTAGCGGCCAAGAGAGGGCGGCGGACTCTCCGCGCACCGACAAGGATGCGAAGCTAGGACCGGCGGCCTCCTTTTCTTTCTGCTCGTACGGGACGCGGAAGTAATCAAAGAGCGCAAATGCTCCGGTCGACTCGAACATTTAGCCAGCAAGCGCTGAGGTAGAGCTAGTCGGTCGTGCTTCCGTGTCCGGCTGGACAACCGTGATCGGATCTAGCCCTGCAAAAAAGAAGGCCCGCGCGATGCGCGGGCC
>JACDEU010000008.1:48366-74749 GCA_013816245.1 Actinomycetota bacterium
GGGCCTTCTCAGGATCGTGGTTGGAGCCGGTTACGATTCGCTTCGCTCGCGGCGGCGCAACATCACGCCGGTCAGGAGCAACAGCGTTCCGATCAGAGCAGTAACCGCGAGCGAGATACCCGTGAAGGGCAGGGTGCCCGCCCCTCGAACAGCACCAGCACCGAGCGCCTGGCCCTTGGACTCGCCCGCCTGGCCGACGACATTCTGCTTCGGGGGCTTCGGGGGCTTGGGCTTGTACTGGTCTGCCGCGGACGACTGGTGCACGTCGACGCTCAGCTTGTGCTGTACGACCACCTTCTTGACGGCCGAGTAGGTCGAGGTCGCCCCAGAGGCGGCATAGCCGATGCCGCCGAAGGACGCGAACATCCCGACGATCATGGTCGAGGTAGCGCCGGCGAAGGCGAGGCGGGACCATGCCGTCCGCTCGCGGGCCGGCGGATGTGCGTCGACCTGCTGGGCGAGGCTCCTGACGAACGTCTCCCGCGGCTCGGCCCGGTGGCTCCGGAGCATCTCCTCGGCGTCGAACTGGCGTCGGCGCGACCTCTTAAAGCTCCGCATATGAAACGACTCCTCTCCTCAAGTTCTGGTGTGGGTCAAGGTGTGGGTCAAAAAAACAGCTTCACCCCCTATACCCCTTTAGGGGGTCAAAACCTTACGTTTAGATTGGAAAAGGCGGAAAACCGCTGCTACCCTCGAAGAGACTCCTCAGCCAGCCAAGATCTCAGCCGGCGAGGTAGACCTATCAGCAGCAAACTGCGCGTGAAACCGGCGAGCGGGGGACTAAACAGCTCAATGAAAGACGCATTTTCCAACCGTCCAACCACGGTCGCCGACTATCTGGTGATTCTCCGGCGACGGAAGTGGGTGGTGCTCCTCCCTCCGATTGTCGCAGCTATCGCCGCCTACGTGCTTTCGGCGGGCCAATCGCCGGTGTATAGCGCAACCGCGCAGGTACTCGTCAACCCTCCGTCCGTCGTGAACCAGTTATTGCAGGTGAATCAGGTTGTCGACCCCAACCGCTTCCTCATAACCCAGGCGAGCGTCGCGCGTGCTCCAGAGCTGGCCGCGAGGGTCGCGACGGCGTCCGGCGTTCCCGGGATGACGGCCGGGCGGGTGCTCGACGAATCGGACGTGGCGCCCTCGAGCGACGCGGACCTGATCGCGATCACCGTCAATGATCGTGATCGAAATGTGGCCGCGCGCGTGGCCAACACTTACGCGACGGAGTTCACTCGGTTCAGCAAAGAGCGTGCCACGAGTTACATCGACGAGGTGCTCGCTTCGCTACAGAAGAAGATCGACTCGCTCCCCGCCAACTCACCCCTCTACGACACGCTGATCCAGCAGCAGGGTCAGCTCGCAACACTCGGGAAGCTGCTTGCCGGCAATTCCAGCCTGCTGCGACCCGCAGAGGGCGCGGCGAAGATTCGGCCGCGACCAAAGCGGGACGCCATTCTCGGCTTCCTGCTCGGCGCCGTCCTGGGTCTCGCTCTCGCCTTCCTCGCCGAGGCGCTGGACCGGCGGGTGCGTGACGAGCATGAGATCGACGAAGCCATCGGGCTGCCACTGCTCGCCCGCATTCCTCGGCCTCCGCGCGCCCTTCAGAAGACAAACGATCTCGTGATGCTTTGCGAGCCCGCAAGCGCTCAGGCCGAGACGTTCCGCAAGCTGCGAACGAGCATCGAATTCGTCAACCCCGATGGCGCCGCGCGGACGATCATGGTCACGTCCGCAGTTGAGCAGGAGGGCAAGTCGACGACGATCGCGAACCTCGCGATTGCACTTGCCAGAGGCAACCGCCGCGTCGCTCTCGTCGATCTCGACCTTCGCCGTCCCTATCTGAGCAGACTCTTCCATGTGGGGGCCCGTCCGGGGATCACCGACGTCTCGATCGGGGGCGCGCCCCTGGAGGACGCTCTGCGACCGATCGGGCTCGTGAGCGTGGTCGAGGACCTGGCAAGCCAGAACGGACACGGCGGAGCGTCGAACGGTCGCGCGCCTTCGCAGGGCACGCTGCACGTCTTGCCCGCTGGCACCATCCCGCCGTCGGCGGGCGAGCTTCTTCAGGATGAGCGACTGCTCTCCGTGCTCGACGAGTTGGCTTCCAGGTTCGACGTCGTGCTCATCGACGCGCCCCCCTTGCTCGCTTTTGGAGACGCGATGACTCTGAGCTCGCGGGTTGACGCCATGTTCGCAATCACCCGCCTCAGTCGGGTTCAGCGCCCGATCCTGCACGAGTTCGTCCGCCAGCTCCAGAGTTGCCAGGCCACCCTGCTCGGCTACGTCGTGACCGGCGTCGAGCACAGCGAGAGCTACCGCTACATGTACGAGGCGTACGAGTTCTACGCGCGCGGGCTGAAGAGCGAAAAAGAACGCGTCTAGAAGCCCTCTGAGACGCTTGCGGCAAGGGGGCTGATGTGACGCTCGAGGCGGTTCCAAGGCCTTCCGCAAACAGCAGGCTGGCGTTCAGACTTCCGACCGGACTTGTCCCCGTCCTGATCGGATTTGCGCCCGTCGTCGGACTTGCCGGCGCACAAGGTGGTTACTTCTCGAGCGCCTGGGGGTGGGCGACGTTCCCCCTCCTGTGGGCGGCGGCCCTCGCGCTCGCGCTTCGCGAGCGAATCCGGCTGAGTCGTTCAGAGCGGATCTTCATCGGGCTGCTGGTCGCTCTGACGCTGTGGACGCTGCTGTCGGCGACCTGGTCGGCGGCTTCCGCTCCGAGCATCCTCGAGTCTCAGCGGGCGCTCTTGTATGTCGCCGGAGTCGGTGCCGCATTGCTGCTCTCTCGGAGCCGCAACGTCTCGCATTTGCTGGGAGGGCTGCTCGGGGCGATCTGCGCGATCTCGGCGTTCAGTCTTGCCACACGCCTCCTGCCAGACCGCGTCGGAGTCTATGAGGCGAGCTCGGTCTACCGGCTGGCTCAGCCGATCGGATACTGGAATGGGCTCGCGGTCTTTGCCGGAATGGGAGCTCTCCTGGCGCTGGCGTTCGCGGGCCGCGCTCGCTCGCTTGCGGCACGGGCAGCTTGCGCAGGCGTGCTTGTCCTACTCCTTCCGACCTTCTACTTCACGTTCGGGAGGGGCGCATGGGTCGCACTTGGGGCTGGACTCCTCACCGCGATAGTCGTCGACCCCCGGCGGTTGCACTTCCTGGCCACCCTGCTCGTGTTGGCCCCGCTGCCCGCAATCAGTGTGCTGGCCTCCTCACGCGAGCCGGGGCTGACACACGCCGGAGTCACATTGAGTCGCGCCGTCCACGACGGCCATCGCCTGACTCTCGTCTTGCTTTTTCTCGGCGTGGCGAATGCCGTGGCTGCACTGGCCTTCGCGTTCGTAGAGCGTCGCGTAAGCCCGCCCGCCGCGCTCAGGCGCGGTTTCGCCGTCGCGATCGCGCTTGTCGTCGTCCTTGGCGTCGCGGTCGTCTTCAGCCGCTACGGGGGGCCTGCCACCATCGCGCAAAAGGGCTATGACGCGTTCAAGGCCCCACCGCCTCACGTCGAAGGAAACCTGAAGAAGCGTCTGCTCAACTTTTCCGGAAACGGCCGTGCGGACCTGTGGCAACTGGCGTGGGAGGACGCCACCAAGCATCCCGTGCTCGGGGCCGGCGCTGGAACGTATGAGCGGTACTTTCTCGCCCACCAACCATCCGATGTCAGTCGCGTGCGCGACGCCCACGGCCTCTACATCGAGACGCTGGCGGAACTCGGGCCAGTTGGACTCCTCCTGCTGCTTGGTGCTCTCGCGCTGCCGCTCACAGTGCTCGCGGCCGCCCGCACGAATCCGCTCGTTCCAGCCGCGGCCGGTGCGTACGCGGCGTATCTCGTGCATACCGGTGCCGACTGGGACTGGGAGCTGCCTGCGGTGACGCTCACCGGGCTCCTCTGCGGCACCGCGATCCTCATCGCCGGCCGACGGTCGCACCGTTCGCCTCCGCTCCGGGCGCAGGCTCGCTGGATTGGCGTCGGCCTCGTCATCCTCGCTGCCGGCTCCGCTGCCGTGGGTCTCGTCGGCAACACCGCCCTCAGCCGAAGCGATTTGGCCCGGCAAAGCCAGGACTGGGAACGCTCCGCACGCGACGCCCGCCGCGCAAACAGCTGGATGCCCTGGTCTCCAAAACCGTGGGAGGCTCTCGGTCGGGCACAGCTCGGGGCCGGCCAGCTCCAGGAGGCGAGGCAAAGCTTCCTCCGAGGCATCTCGATGGACTCGGGCGACTGGGAGCTCTGGTATCGACTTGCGAGCGCGAGCAGGGGAGAACAAAGGCGTGATGCACTCCGCCACGCCGCGCGTCTCATCCCTCGAGCGGAGCTTCTGCCTGCCGCAGGTGGCAAGGGGGCAAATCCATGAGACCCTCGACGGCTCTTTCCTTCGCGCCTAGAGTGGGTTGACTGTGGCACGTCGAGATCCACTCGCGAACGCACCCGAGCTCATTGGTCGCGTCTACGCATACGTCGCGTACCGGGTGGGGGATGGTCCGGACGCCGAAGACGTGACCAGCGAGGTCTTCGAACGTGCGCTGCGCTACCGAGGGAGCTACGACCCTTCCCGGGGGGAGCCGCTGGCCTGGCTGATCGGGATTGCCCGCCGCCGCGTCGAGGAGGCCCTCGTCAGGCGGCGTCCAGAATCAGGTGATCAGCCCGATGTGACTTCGCCGGAGGATGTCGAAACCGACGTACTGCAGCGCTTGACGGTTGCAGCAGCCCTCGAGGGGCTCGACGACCGTTCGCGTGACCTCGTCGCGCTACGATACGGTACGGATCTGTCGGCGCGGCAGATCGGGGAGATCCTCGGCCTCAAGACGAACGCTGTCGAAGTGGCACTCCACCGGACGCTCGCCCGTCTTCGGCCGGAGCTCGAAGGCGAGTCGGCTTCAGGGGGCTCGGCTGCCCCTTCGATCGCTTCGGAGCAGTCCGAGAAGGCGTCGGGCTGGGCCTAACCGAAGGTTTACCTAATCCCCCTATTGCGGTATTTGCGGCCTGAGTAGTCCCGGCTAGAGTATTACTGGCGGAAGTACTAGCACGGGTATGGGGAGAGGAGATCAAGATCTGTGGCACTGCGGCAACCGGTCGCGTTCGAGTGACCTCGAACTCGACTGACTCTACGGCGATGATTACCCCGCTGGCGGGCTCGAACTCGTGACCACCCGAGAAAGCGGCGATGCCTTGGCGTTCAGAGCGGCGCCCACTACCGGCGCGCCCGAGAACGGGGCGGGGGTGCCCAGTGCCGACGCGGCATTCGAGCCATTCGACCTGCCGGAATGGCGGCAGTTCTTTGCTTCCGAGGCTCCTTCTCGGCGAATCCGGCGGGGCTGGCTCGTTCGCCGCATGCTCCTCGCCGCCGATCTCCTCGCGTTGACGGTCACATTCGCCCTCGTGGAAGCGTTGTTTGGGAAGGGCCACCTCGTCGGCCAGGTCGGAACCGGCGTCGAAACGATCATCTTCCTGTGCCTCCTGCCGCTGTGGGTCCTTGTGGCCAAGCTTTACGGTCTGTACGACCGCGACGAGGAGAGCGCCAGGCACTCGACCGCCGACGAGGTCCTCGGCGTCTTCCATCTCCTTACCGCCGGGGTCTGGCTCTACTTCGCCACCTCATGGCTGGTGGGTCTTTCGAGTCCGGACCAAGCCAAGCTCGCAACGTTCTGGTTCGTCGCGCTGGTGTCTGTCGTGTTGGCACGCGTAGGAGCGAGAACGCTCGCACGCCGGCAGTCGGGGTATTCTCAAAACGCGTTGATCGTGGGCGCAGGAGAGGTCGGCCAGCTGATCGGCCGCAAGCTCCTCCAGCACCCTGAGTATCGGATCAATCTCCTTGGTTTCGTCGATGCGGACCCCAGGGAGAAGCGCCAAGACCTCGGAGACCTGCCCATCCTGGGTTCGCCTGAGGACATCGGTGAGATCATTCGCGCGCAGCGAGTGGATCGCGTGATCGTCGCCTTCTCCCGCGACGGGCACGAGGACATGCTCGAACTCGTGCGGGCGATCAGGAAGCACGACGTGCATGTCGACCTCGTGCCGCGACTGTTCGAGGCAGTCAGCGCGAATGTCGGAATGCACACGATCGAGGGTCTGCCGCTGGTCGGCCTCCCAGCGAGCCGGACCTCGAGATCTTCGCGCTTTCTCAAACGAGTCGTCGACGTGTTCGGCTCTGCGACGCTGTTGGCGCTCTCGGCCCCGGTGATGCTGGTGATCGCGTTGCTGATCCGCAGAGACAGTCGGGGGCCTGTCTTTTTCCGGCAGGTCCGCGTCGGGGTGAATCTGCAGGAATTCACCCTGTTGAAGTTCCGGACCATGCATGAGGGAACCGATGAGGCTCCTCACCGCGAATACATCAGACAAATCATGAAATCGGATGCCCTTCCCGGTTCGAACAACCTCTACAAGCTCGAGCGCCACGACTCGATCACGAAGGTCGGCCGATTGTTGCGGAAGACGAGTCTCGATGAGTTGCCGCAGTTGATCAACGTCTTGCGTGGAGATATGTCACTCGTGGGGCCCCGGCCCCTGATCCCCTACGAGCTCGAGCTCTTCTCACCACATCACTTCGAGCGCTTCCTCGTGCCGGCCGGTCTCACTGGGCTCTGGCAGGTCGAGGCCCGGGCTCACTCCACCTTTGGCGAGGCGCTCGACCTCGACGTTGCATACGCGCGCGGGTGGTCGCTGGGGCTGGATCTTCGGCTCCTGCTGAGGACCCCTCTGGTGATGTTGCGGAAGCGAGAGACCGGCTGATGAAGGGGAAACAGCACGGTAAAGTTCGCTCAACCGACGAGGGCCGCGCCCTGAGTATCGGTGTCGTCGGACTCGGGTACTGGGGACCGAATCTCGTCCGGAACCTCTCCGAGACACAGAGCTTCGACCTCTCCTATCTCTGTGACCTACGTGCCCAGCCGCTGGAAGCACTCGCTCGACGTTACCCGGGCGTTGCCTGCACGACACGCTTCGACGAGATGCTCGAGGACGATGCCCTCGACGCCGTGGCGATCGCAACACCCGTCTCTTCACATTTTTCGCTCGCAATGGCAGCGCTGAAAGCTGGTAAGCACGTTTTCGTCGAGAAGCCCCTGGCGGCGTCGTCCGAACAGGTCATCGAGCTGACAGACGTCGCCGAGCAGAACGGCCTCGTTTTGATGCCGGGGCACACATTCCTCTACAGCCCCGCCGTGACGACCATCAAAAGCCTGATCGACAGCGGTGAGCTCGGCGAGATCTACTTCATTTCGTCGAGCCGGGTGAACCTGGGTTTGCACCAACCCGACGTCAGCGTCGTCTGGGATCTCGGCCCGCACGATTTCTCGATCCTTCGCTACTGGCTCGACTCGCTTCCGGAGGAAGTTTCGGCCGTTAGTCGCAGTTGTCTTCTGCCCAACGTCCCTGATGTCTCTTTCATCAATCTCCGGTACCCGTCCGGAACTGTTGCCCATGTCGAGCTCTCGTGGCTGGCGCCGAGCAAGCTTCGTCGGACTACCATCGTCGGCTCGGAGAAGATGGTCGTCTACGACGACACGTCGAGCGAGTCCGTTCGCATCTTCGACTCCGGCGCAAAGATGCCGGATCCCGAGACATTCGGTGAGTATCAGCTGAGCTACCGAACGGGCGAGATCGTTTCCCCGCGGATCGAGGCAACCGAGCCGCTGTCCCTCGAGTTGGCCGATTTCGCGAACGCGATCGTCGAAGGCACCCTGCCTGCATCGTCCGCGGCAGTCGGCCTCGATGTCGTGCGCACGATTGAGGCGGTCGATCGTTCGCTCGCGGAGGGAGGGATCCCGGTCCGGGTGCAAGGAGGAGAGGCCGACCTTCTTCCCGACCTCCTTCATTCTCGGATCGAACCGTTTCGAGTAGTTGAGAAAGACGCGGAGAAGGCAGCTGCGACGCCGGGGGAGTCCGTCGGAACCGCCATCCTCGGAGGAGGGCCAGCAGGGCTGACCGCGGCCTACATTCTCGGTCGTCGCGGACGGCCGGGCGCGGTCTTCGAGGCGGACGGCACGGTAGGCGGCATCGCCAAGACCGTCGAGTTCAACGGCTTTCGCTTCGATCTCGGCGGTCACAGGTTCTTTACGAAACTGCAGGCGGTGCAGAAGCTCTGGGAAGAAATGCTCGGCGAGGAATTCTTGACTCGGCCTCGGCTCTCGCGCATTTACTACGACGGTAAGTACTTCGACTATCCAATCACGGCAAAGGATGTCGTCGCGCGGCTCGGTCTGTGGGAATCCATGCGCTGCGCGCTCTCTTATCTCCGGGCGGTCCCTCACCGCCGTGACGAGGCCCACACATTTGAAGATTGGGTTACGACGCGTTTCGGCCGGCGGCTCTATGACACGTTTTTCTCCTCGTACACCGAAAAAGTGTGGGGAATCCCGGGCTCCGAGATCCGCTCGTTGTGGGCCGCTCAGCGGATCAAGAACTTCTCGCTTGGCCGGGCGATTCTGACCATTCTCGGCTTCGGTCGCGGGAACGTCACGACTCTGATCGAGGAGTTCCTCTACCCGCGCCTCGGGCCGGGACAGATGTGGGAATCCTTCGCTGCGAACGCGGAAAAAAACGGCATCCCTGTCCACCTCAGGGAACGGTGTGTTGCGATAAAGCACTCGGACCACCATGTCGACAGCATTGTCGTGAGGCAGAACGGCGATACCACCGAGCACTCCGTTGATTCCGTCGTCTCGAGCATTCCTCTAAAAGAACTCATCCTGAATCTCGATCCGCCGGCGCCGCACGAAGTGCAGGAGGCTGCTGGGGCGTTGCGCTATCGCGATTTCGTTCTCGTCGCTCTCATGTCGTCGGAGCCCGAGCCGTTCCCCGACAACTGGATCTATCTGCACGACCCGGGGACGAAGGCGGGGAGGGTGCAGAACTTCGGTGTGTGGAGCGAAGCAATGGTGCAGCCCGGGACCACGTGTCTCGGTGTGGAGTACTTCTGCTTCGAGGGTGACGAGATCTGGAATATGACCGACGAGCAAGCCGTGGAGCTGGCAAAAGGTGAGCTCGCCCGAATCGGGCTCATCGATCCCAGCCAGGTCACGGACGGCGTCAAGGTCCTCGTTCCGAAGGCATACCCGATGTACGACGCCGCCTACGAGGGGGCGGTGGAGACCATTCGCACATACGTTGAGCAATTCGAGAATCTCCAGACGTGCGGGCGGAATGGCCTGCATCGATACAACAACCAAGACCACTCGATGTGGACGGCGATCCTCGCCACTCTGAACATCCTCGACGGCGCGGCCCACGATGTCTGGGGTGTCAACACCGAGGCGGACTACCTGGAAGAGGGTGAGCTCGTCGAGGCGCTCCTCGAATTCAGCGCGGCGGATGCCGGTCCCGTCGAGCACGTCGCCTAGCGGCTCGCCTACGTCGAGCGACGGTCCTGGCGACCTCCGCCCGCTGATCTCCGTAGTTGTTCCCACGCGCGACCGTATCTACGCGCTGCGGCGGTGTCTCAGGGCGTTGTCTGCACAAACCGTAAAGGATCGGCTCGAGGTGATAGTCGTCGACGACGGGTCCGTTGACGGAGCAAGCGTCGCGAAGGTGGTTTCCGACGCGCCGTCCGCGCGGCTAATTCGCCAGGCGCCTGCGGGCCCTGCTTCTGCGCGAAACGCAGGTGTACGCGCAGCGCGAGCCGAGTTCATCTGTTTTACCGATGACGATTGCGCGCCTGTCGAGGACTGGGCGGAACGTCTTGTCGGTTCTCTGGAAAGCGGGGCCGACGTGGTGGGCGGGAGAACGCTTCCCGGCAATGGGAACGCGATGGAGCGTGCCTCAGAGCTGATCGCTCGCGCCCCGGCATTGGCTATGCCCGCGGACGGTCTCACTTTCACTCCTTCGAACAACCTCGCCTGCCGGGCGGAGGTGCTTTCTGCCGTTTCGTTTGACGACCGTTACCCGACTGCCGCCGGGGAGGATCGGGAGTGGTGCGCGCGACTCCTACGCTCGGGATGCAGTCTGCAGTACGAGCCGGCGGCCGTCGTCGTCCACCATCAAGAGCTCGATGTCCGGTCGTTCCTTCGACAACAGCTTCGCTATGGGCGCGGCGCATTCAGATTCCGTCGCCTGGGAACTGAGCGACTTCCACTCGAGCAGCCGCGGTTCTATGGACAACTTGTGCGGCGCGGATTCGCTGAAGGGCCCCTTGAGGGTGTTCTCGTGTGTCTGGCTCAGATCGCAACGGCGGCAGGCTTCGCCGCAGAATGGCTGAACACGCGACGAGCGGAGAGGACGTTGGCCGGCTAGCGCTCGGCGATGTCAGGGGCTCTTACGGCGAAGGTGCTGGAATATGCCAATCGGAACGGCGACGACCGACACGAGGTGGTGCAGGACGTGAAGCGGCGGACCAGCCGCGGTCTGCCTTAGGCCGCGCTTCTTGTAGAGCAAAGCGTAGAACTCGGTGTTCAGGCAGATGACGACGGCAAGCGAGGCTGCGGCGACCTTTGGCTTTCGAGTGAGGACGCCGACGAGGCATCCGGCGCTTGCTGCAGCGCTTGCGCGGTGGCGCCAGCCCAGGTTCAGGGTCGTCGAGGCTACGTCGCGCTGGAGAAGCAGTTGCACCCACGGCACGCCACGGCGTAGGAGATCCGTACGAATCATCGAGCCCAGTGTCCAGCGCTTATGGTGCTGCCCAAGGATGGTTGGATCGAGCAGGATCCGATTGCCACTCGAGACGAGTCGCATGCCGAGCTCTATGTCTTCGACGCTGGGAGCGAGGAAGCGTTTCTCATCGAACCCACCCGCCCTGAGGAAGACGTCGCGTCTGATCGACCCGAGTCCGGCCCAGAAGGTACTGGCCTGGCCTGCGGCCGATTGGTGCACATAGTGGTGAAGCAGGTTCCGGAAACCCGACACGAGACCACCGCTTGCCGGATTGTCGTCATATGAGCCAAACACACCCGCCAGACCCGGATCTTCTGCGAACGCTTTCCTGATTTTGACGAATGCATCGGCGTGAACCTCGATGTCAGAATCGACGAAGACGAGAACGTCCGCCGTCGCCTGGCGAGCGCCTCTGTTCCGCGCAGCTGCTGGACCAAGCCTTCTTGGCCGGTTGACCACAATGATCTCTTCGGGGGGGTGCTCGGCCTCCCGGACGGCCCGGATGCAGCGATCCGACGTATCGCGTGCATCTGTCGCCGGGATCACTGCACAAAGGGTCACCATGAGCTGATTCTAGGTGTGCTTTCCACGTAGATTCCCACTTGGCGGGTCAGTTTTCGCAGAGGGGTCTCCGTAACTCGCCCAGAGAGGGTTCGTTTTGCCGGCAGCAGGCAATGCAAATGGGCTTGTGAACGCGACAGAAAGCACTGACCCGGTCTCGACGAGCCTAACTCGTCTCGAGTCCTATGTCGTGGCAGAACGGTACCGCGGTTATGACCCATATGACGCGCTCACGTCTCCGGTCTTTCGCTGGCCTGTCTTACGCTCGTCCAGATGGATTCGCATAGCCGCGGAGCAGCTGCTCAAACGTAGTCCCTACAACATTCGGCCGTTGCTTCGGATTCCCAAGGGTTACAACCCAGTGACGCTCGCGTTTGTATTGGAGGCGTCCGCGTACCGGGCTCTAGCTGAGCCCGAACGCCAGGTTGAGCACCACGCTCGCGCCGCGCAGTGCGTCTCAGAACTCGAGCGATTACAAACCGCCGGCTATCACGGCGCGTGTTGGGGTTACGACTTCGACTGGGAGTCGCGGTACGGACGCCTGCCCTCAGGAACACCCACTGTCGTCGCGACCGGACTCGTTACCAATGCGCTGTTTGTCGCGTACCGCCTCCTTGGCTTGGACCGGGCTTTCGATCTGTGTGCGAGCGCTGCGAGATTTGTAATCGAGGATTTGCCTCGCCTGCCCGGCAAGGGAGGCGACTTCTGCTGGGCCTACTATCCAACGGATCATCAGCAGGTGTTGAATGCGACGCTCAAAGGCGCTCGACTCTGTGTTCAAGTTCATTCGGTCACGAACCAGGAGAGCTTGCTGGATGCCGCGAGGAGCACCGCGACGTTCGTCGCGCGCCAGCAGCGAACTGACGGTTCGTGGCCCTACGCGGTCAGCGATCGGAGATCTTGGATTGACAACTTCCATACCGCATACGTTCTCGATGCCTTCAATGCATACCAGCAGCTGACGAAGGACGAGCGCTTTCGAGTCGTTATGGACAAGGGATGGCATTTCTACAGGGCCAACTTCTTCTTCGATGATCGAATACCCAAGTACTACTCACACGCCGCGTTTCCGGTCGATGCGACTGCGTGTGCACAGTCACTGCTTACGCTCTGCCGTTTTGGAGATGTTGCGACGGCCGCCAACGTTGCCGAATGGACGATCAACAACATGCAGTGTGACGATGGCCACTTCGCCTATCAGTGCCGCCGCCGTCGGCTCGTCAGGATCCCTTACATGCGCTGGTCGTCCGCCTACATGTATCTCGGGCTGAGCCGACTTTCGTTCGCTTTGACCGGGCACTCCGAGGCGCTGTGAAGGTCTGGATCGACATGGACAATGCGCCGCAAGCGAGGTATCTCCTGCCGCTTGCGCGAGAGTTCGAGCGCTTAGGCTGCGAGACCCTCCTCACCGCCCGCGCCTCAAACGAGACGCTGGCGATTCTGGAGAGCGAAGCCGCGCGGTTCCACACGATCGGCTCGACCTTCGGTAAAGGATCGCTGCGTAAGGCCCACGGCCTGATCGGAAGAACGCGCAAGCTGATCGAATTCGTCAGGCATCAGGGTCGGGTGGACCTTGTCGTCACCGCATCCCGCGCGGCGACGACCGCCGCGCGGACGCTCGGCCTACCTAGCTTCATCATTCTCGATTACGAGTACGTCAACCTCTTCTTCTATCGCTGGGCTCGGTCGCACTTCGTCTACCCAAGCGTGATCAGCGCCGCGCTTCTACGAGATCGGGGGGTTTCAGAGCGTCGCCTGCTGCCCTTCGACGGCTTGAAGGAGGACTTGACCTTCGCGCACGTCGACCTCCCGAGCGTGGAGCCGTATCCATTCGTGAACGGCCGTGCAGGATCGGGCGTGCGCGTCCTCGTAAGGCCTCCGGCCGAGGAGAGTCACTATTACCGCTCGGAATCGCTCGAGCTCTCGATGGCACTCCTTCGGCATCTCGCCGCAGAGGAAGCAGAGGTCGTCTACTCGCCGCGCTACGAGCACCAGATCAATTACCTGGACGCTGTTCCGCGGTGGCCCAGAGACCCCATCGTTCTACAGAAACCCGTCCCGATCGTCCAACTGTTGAAAGCGGTCGACGTGGTGGTCTCGGCGGGCGGCACCATTGTTAGAGAAGCAGCGTTCCTTGGCGTGCCGGCTTACAGCATCTTCCGGAGCCAGGTGGGGGCGGTCGACAGATATCTCGCCTCGACTGGCCGGCTCTCTCTGCTCGCGTCGTCCCTCGACTTCTCGGATCTCCTGTTGCGGCGACACCGATCGCTCGACCCGCTTCGCCAGGATTCGCGAGTCATCGAGGGAGTTGCGGAGGCCATCCTGGCCCGTGCAGCTCTCGATCATGGCTCGTCCGGCGCCCCTCGAACCCGGCGCCGCCAAAGCTCGGGGCAACTGCCCAGACGTCGGCCTGACGACGATTGAGGTTGGACGTCTCAACCAGTCGACAGAGGAACGAGAAAAGGGGGTTTGGATGCGCCGACTCATTCTTCAGACGGGGTTTCGATCGGCGCGTATGTAGCTGCAGTTGATAAATCGCACCCGTGGGTGTCGATGACAGCGAAGACGACGGTGTCAAGCGCTGGATCCTTGACTCGGTGCGGGCCGCGGGCGCCCACGTGATGGGTCGGGTCACGTACGAGGAGATGGCGGCGGTCTGACCCACGTCCACGAGCGAGTAAGCGCGGCCGATGAACAAGATCCCGAAGGTTGTGTTCTCGAAGACGCTACAGCACGCCACCGGGCCAGAGACGCAAATAGTCCGCGGCGATCTCAGCAGAGGTCGGGCGTCTCAAGCGAGAGCCGGAAACGACCTGATCGCCTACGGCGGCGCGACATTCGACCAGGCGCTGTCACGACTCGGATTGGTCGCCTAGTACAGGCTCATGGTTCAGCCCGCCGCGCTCGGCGCCGGACTCCCACGTTCAAAAACCTGGCCGCCCCGTTGCACCTCGACCTGGTAGACGCGACGACGTATCCCACCGGGGTCGCCATCCACATAAACCGGCCGCGCGCTCGGTCCTAAACACACGACGGTGCCACGTCCAACCTCCAATCCGTCTCTGGCCTGGGCTAGCGTTCGCGAATGACGCATGAGCAGAGCAACTTGGCCGGGCGCCGAAGCGTCGTCGCTTTGAAAGAGCTTGCACCGCGTCGTGGGACTCGACGAGGGCGTACGGGCGGAAAGTCCGCTCGTGCAGCCTCGGGACGGCAACAAACGACTCGATCTTGAACACGCTGCCGACAACGGCCGTGTGAGCGGTGCAAGCGGTGGTGCTAGTCCAGCAGGTGGGTCTCGCGCAGGTGGCGAAGAACCTGACGCCGCGCGGACGGATCTACTCAGGGTCGCGCGTGCTGTTGGCACCGCCACGCTAGCCCGCAGCGGGCGCTGGCTGCGAAGATTCCGCCGCAGTGACGTCTTGAGGCAGCGGGACGGTGCGCGACGTCCAACGTTTGAGCCGCAGCGACGGACCCTCGATCGTCCACCACGACACCAGCGCGATCGCCAGCGTGATGCCCAACACAGCGACAGGCTCGACCGCCTTCGGCCACGCCGCCGCCGCCCCGGTCTGGACGAGAACGTCGATGACGAACACGTGCCAAATGTACGTCGCGTAGCTCAGGTCGCCGATCCGGCGTGTGAACCCTGCCAGGAACGAAGGGCCCCGGTAACCGATGTAGAAGACCAGGTACGCCAACGGGATCGCACCGACGAGCTCGGACGCGACGAGCCCGAACCGCTCGTGCACACCGAGGACGTCGAAAGAACGAAGCGCGAGGTACACGGCAAGAGCGGCGGCAGCACCGGTCGCGTTCAGTCGGATCCTGTGCTCGTAGCGGAGCCACGCGATCCCGAGCAGGAAGAACGTCATCCAGGACGTGAAGCTGTACCGCACGTGATACGTGATGCTGTTGCTGAGGCCGTTCTCGTCGGCGAGCGGGAAGATCGCGCCTATGCACGCGAGCACAAGCAGGCCTTGCAGCAGCCGCACGGTGCCGGCGCGGCGCTCAAACCAGAGGAAGACCGGAACTGCGAGGTAGAAGCTGATCTCGACCGGGATCGTCCAGAGCGACCCGTTCGGGAAGTGGATCCCGCGCCAAAGCGACGACGGCCACTTCAACGCGGACACGGCTGGCACCCCGTAGAACAACAACTCGACGATGACGACGATGGCGAAGTAGACCGCGATAGCGGGCAGTACCCGTAGGGCGCGGTTACGCAAATACGCGCGCTTGGGGCGGCCCGCGTCGTAGTTCTGCTGCGCGCTTCGGTAGACGAGGTAACCGGAGAGGATGAAGAACATCGGCACGCCGTCATAGAAAAACGCCTGCTGGTCGCCGTCGAGCCATAGGAACGACGTGCCGTCGAGGTTGGCGATCGAGTGTGTGATGACGACTGAGGCGGCCGCGAAGAGCCGCAAGAAGTCGAAGTTGTTCGAGCGCCGCGCCGCCGCCATTCGGTGACAGTATCGCCAATATCGCGGCCCGTACACGCCCCGTCTTTGGGGGCGTTGTTGTTAGTCAGTAGACGCGCAACGCTCACGCCGCTCTAGGCACATGCGTCCGTCCTAGACGGCGTCGACGATCAGCCCCGAAGCCCGACCCAGGAGAGGACGCTGTCGTGGGCGAGCGTCTCACCCGAGGGCCGCCAGGAACCGCAACCTCACGTCGTGGGGTAAACGCTGTTCTGTTGTGGGGTAAGGGACAGGCTTCGACGTCGACGACACCACTGCCTGGGCGGGCTTCCGCATTTCGCAGAAGCCTCCTAGCGGCAAGAAGTCGCGCAGGTACGACAGTCCTCCTTGACGAGCGTCGGCTCGACGAACTGGCGTTCGACTAGATCGCGGATTCCCGGTGCCGCGTTCCGGGTCAACAAGCTGGATTCTGGCGACGGATATCCCCCAAAAGGGGGATAAAGCTTTCCGTCGAACCGCCGATAGCCATCAGTGGATGCGCCGCCTGCTTCCGACCATAGCCGTGCTCCTGTCGATCGTCGTGCTCGCTGCGGCGTCCGCTTCTGGGCGGTCGACCCAGTCGGCCCTTGCACCTGGCCAACTGCCGCCGATCAACACCTCGTTGCCAACGATCAGCGCGACAAGCGTTCAGGGGAACACGCTGACCGCGAGCACTGGGAGCTGGAGCAGCGGGCCGGGGGAGACCTACGCGTATCAGTGGAACCGCTGCAATAGCGCCGGCGCACTATGCGGTCCTATTGCCACCGCCAAAGCCGCGACCTACCTCGTCGTCAGCGCCGACGTTGGATCCACACTCCGGGCCGCGGTGATCGCGACGAATAAGAACGGCTCGGCTATCGCTACGTCCCTCGCCACGGCGGTGGTGCGGTCCAGCACGACGACTCCTACCACAACGACGACACCGACCACAATGACGACTCCTACCACAACGACGACACCGACCACAACGACGACACCGACCACAACGACGACACCGACCACAACGACGACACCGACAACACCCTCGACCACGACTACATCAAGCGCGGCACCGTACTTCTCGGACGGATTCGAGAGTGGAATTCAGTCGCCCTGGGTCGAGAGCCCAGCGAATACTCCAAGCCTGTTCCCGCTTGTGGATGGTTACAACAGTACGCGAGCGTCTGGTCTGGTCGTGACCGGCACAAGCGCTGCGCCCAACTCCTCCAGTGAGATGACCGCGGCCTGGTTCTCGGGCAACTACAACCTCGCTCACGCCGGCTGGTCGAACGGCCCCGTCAACGGTCAAGACACGTGGTACAGAGTCCGCATCCGCTTCCCCTCCGGCGGGTTGTACCAGCCTACGACGGGCCAGTGGAACTGGGTCGTTGAATGGCATGACGACAACCACACCATGTCGCTGAACTCCGGTGCCATGTCGATCAGCCTAGGCGTATACACCGACTATCCAATTGTGAACAACGCTGTCGGCAAGAACCCGCGGCTCGCTCTGCGGTTGGCAGGTGGGAATGCCAGTTCCCCGTCGACCTATACCTGCCAGCTTCCCTCGAATAGCCTTTTGTATGGCCACTGGTACGACGCGCTATTCCATTTCGTGTGGAGCAAGAGCTCCACGACCGGCTTGGCGGAGTGGTGGCTTGACGGCACGCAGGCTTGCTCGGTTCATTTCCCGACGCTCTATACGAACCCCGATGGCACCCAGTCATATAACAGCTTCGGGCTCTACAACTACCGGCTGAAGGCATCGTGGACTTCCCGGATCGATTACGACAACGTCACGATTGGGCCTTCGCGCAGCTCGGTCGGTGGCTAGGCGAGCCGGGTAGCTCCCTCCTAGCTTGTAGTCGAGCTGAGCAGCCCCCGGGGCGTCTTGCCGGGCAGTGGCGAAGTAGCGTCGATAGCGTCAATGGCTCGCCGAGCTTGCTCCTAGGTGAGGTCTGATACGTCCGAAGCGAGAGTGTTGGGTTGGTTGGCCCCTGGAATCTATGCATCTGCGTCGAATGGGCAGATGGCCGCTACCTCCCGCGGTTGATCACGGTGCGCACGAAGCGATAAATCACGCAAGCCCGCTGCTCGTGGGCGGCCGAGGCCTTACGTTCTGGGGCGTGCCGCCGTTTCTCTAGTCGCGATCAGCGCGACAAGGGGCGTCATACCAACGTGTGCAGCAACGACGATGCCGCACGCCTTGGGTTTGGTTTGGCGTCGCATAGTGCGCCGCGAGCCATGCCGCGCTCCACTGATTCGCATGGGCGGGGCGCGCTCCGGTCACATGCGGTGTCCACCACCGGTTCGGAGGGGCCATACCGCTTCGGGTGAAAGCTTCCCCAGAAGAGGGCAAATGCGTCCCTCGGTCGAGGGAAATGCTGTCAGGAGAGTGTCGGCTGCGTCGATAGCCTGCGTATGCGCCGCCAACGCCTACTTTGTCTTGTTGCCCTCGTCTTTGCAGCCACCGTGAGCAGTGCGGGAGCGGGCGGCACTCAGGGATCATCCGCAACAGCCCCAGGTAAGCTCGTACCCGAAGGTTCGACGCTTCCGAGCATCGCCGGAACAACCGTCGAGGGACAAGTTCTCACGGCAAGTACAGGGACGTGGAACGGCCCGACCCAGAACTATTCGTTCCAGTGGGCGCGCTGCAATTCGAGTGGCGCGGCCTGCTCGGCAGTCGCCGGGGCAACCCAGCAGACTCAACTCCTTGCTGCGTCCGACGTCGGAACGACATTGCGCGTGTCCGTCGCCGCAAGTAACAAGAACGGTTCAGCTCTAGCGACGTCGGATCCGACAGCGCTTATTTCGGCCGCAACGTCCACGACAACGGGGAGCACGACGACCTCATTGACCACCACCACGGCTACCACGACGACGACGCCGACGACAAGCACCACGACGACGACGCCGACGACAAGCACCACTACGACGACGACGCCGACGACAAGCACCACGACAACGGCGGGGACGACGACAAGCACCACGACAACGGCGGGGACGACGACGACAACCCCTCTTGGGGATAGCCCGTACTTCTCCGACAACTTCGACAGCGGGATCGCCAGCCTGTGGCAGTCCACGCCCGCGCGCTCGACCGGGCTGTTCGCCACCAAGCCGGGGAACGGAAGCAACTCGGTCGGCCTTCAGACCACCGCGGGCAGCTACACACCGAACACCGGGCAGTTGACCTCGCTGTGGCTGCCCGCGGCTAACGCTTTTTCAGGGTGGGACGCCAGCCTCGGCCGGGCCGTCAACGGTGTTGACCGCTGGTATCACCAGCAGTTCCGATTCCCAGGCGGGGCGTATACGCCGACGACGGGGCATTGGAACTGGCTTATTGAATGGCACGACGACAGCCACACGGCCTCATACGGTGCTGTTTCGACCGCCCTGGGCGTCTTTACCGACTATCCGGTCGTGGAAAATGGGGTCGGACAAAACCCACGTCTCGTACTTAGGCTCGCAGGCGGAAACTCGCAGGCGCCGATCTATAACGAGACTTGCGCGCTGCCGGTGAACTCACTGCTCTACGACCACTGGTACGACTCGGTCGAGCACATCTACTGGAGCACAAGCTCAAATGTGGGCCGGGTGGAATGGTGGCTTGACGGAGTCCAGATTTGCTCTAAAAGCTTCCCGACGCTGTTCTCGAATCCGGACGGGACGTTCTCCTACAACACGTACGGGATCTACAACTACCACGCCGCCTTCAATGGTGACGTGCGCGCAGACTTCGATAACGTCGCGGTCGGACCGAGCCGCTCCTCCGTCGGCGGCTGAGCCGCCGATCCCTCAGTCTCCTCTCCCGCGCTCTGTCTTGAAGATCCAAGTTTCAGCGTTCCCGTTGCGCTGGACTGGGGTCAGACCTCGCGAGGCGGACTGCTTCGCTCGCTTCACGGGACCGACGCGCGTGTCGTCAGATCGCGTTGCGACCTGTCTTAGATTCTTTTTGGTGGGGCGGGCTAGCTTCCCGTTCTCGAACCGTGCGTCGCGCGCCTCGCGCGCCGCGGCGAGAGGTCGTCCACTGGCGGAGCGGCGGCACGCGTCAACGGCGCCGACGTCCAGCTTTCGTCCTCGAGCATCTGGTTGAGGCCGGCGCTGATCGAACCGAGGATCCTTGCGATGACGAGGCCGACCCGCGATCGACAATCCAGCGAATGCAGTTGCGCCCACTACGATCCATCCCCACATCGTCATGCCCCCGATATCCGCCGCGGGCGGCGATCCCCGAAGGGCAGGCGCTACTGGAGAATCCTGTAGCGGTCGACGCCGACCCGCAGGCTCTGCGAATTGCCGTTGTCCCACTTGACCAGGATCTGGAGCTGGTCCGAGTAGTAAACGGTTCCCGTAAGACGGACGCCCATACGGGCCCGAACCCCTTACCGGCAGCCGTCGCCTCTCCCTAAAGCGGATTCAGGGCTACTCGCCGATGTGATAGCCAGTTGCCGCCCGGAAGCTGACAGCTCGTTCGTCCGGACGGGGGATGTTTTCGAAGAGACTGCCACTACAACTCCGATGGCGCACACACGACCACGACGCCAACCGGCGTATCGCGTGCGAAGATCCTTCCACGGTGCCCCACGCCAGGATAAAGATCGCGAGCTGGGCTAAAGCCGCCCATTCATGAGGCTCGTCACCTACACGGATACGCAGGAGCTGGGCGGCGCCGACCTGAGTCTCGTGCATCTCCTCGGCAGCCTCGAGCCGGACATCGACGCCACGGTCGTGGGCGTGACCCAGCCGATTGTCGACCGCATCGCCGCCGCACGTCCCGGGACACGGACGCTCGTCGTGCCGCGTCCGCACAACGATCACGATTGGCGTAACCTCGCCAGCCACGTCTCGGCCCTGCGAACGCTCCGCCCGGACGTCCTTCACGCGAGCCTGGCGAGCCCTTGGTCCTGCCAGTATGCGATCGCCGCGGCTGCGCTTGTCCGACGGCCGCGCGTGGTTGCCGTGTACCAGCTTCCTGTGCCACCCGTGAACCCGCGACAGCGGTGGACGAAGCGGGTCACGTCGAGAGCGGTGGACAGCCACGTCGGCGTTGGAGTGCGGACCTCGCGCGAGGTCGAGGAGCTGATCGGTCTCCGGGTCGGCTCAGTCCGAACGATCCACAACGGCGTGCCCGACGTCGAGGCGGAGGCAGCCCCCAGGCCGACGGCCGGGCCGATTGTCGGAGCGGTCGGAAGGCTCGCTTTCCAGAAGGGTTTCGACGTTCTTCTCCAGGCGATGCGCGATATCGACAATGCGACGGTTGTCATCGTTGGTGATGGAGAGGATCGCGGGGAGTTGCAGGCTCTGGCGAGACGCCTGGGCATGGCCGATCGAACCATCTGGGCCGGCTGGAGCGACGATGTCCGGTCCCACGTGCGCTCGTTCGACGTCTTCGTCCTGCCCTCGCGGTTCGAGGGATTTCCCCTCGTTGTGCTCGAGGCACTCCTCGCCCAGAAACCCGTCGTCGCGACCGATGTCGGCAGCGTCGGCGAAGCGGTGATCACGGGCGAGACGGGCTTCCTGGTGCCGCCTGACGACGCGGGTGCTCTGGCCGCCGCGATCCGGCAACTGCTCGACGACGATGAGCTGCAGCGGCGAATGGGTGCTCGCGGTCGGAGCCTCGTGCTCCGCCGATTTACCGCAGCGCACATGGCGCGGTCTTTCAGCGATCTCTACCGCGAGCTTCTCGCGTGAGCCCCCGCTCTGGAAAGACGGTGGTGACCGGAGGTTGCGGCTTCATCGGCGCGCACCTCTGCGCACACCTCATGCAGAGGGGCGAAGACGTCGTCGTCGTAGACGATCTCAGCGTCGGGAGCCGTGGAAATCTCGAGGCCCTCGGCTTAGGGGCGGTTGACGTCCAGACCGTCGATATCCGCGACGTCGAGTCTCTGACTCGACTTCTTCGGAAGTCTCGCCCTGAGGAGGTGATCCATCTCGCGGCCGTCCACTTCATTCCTCTTTGCGAATCGGATCCGCTCAACGCGATCAGGACGAATGTCGAGGGGACACAGGCACTGCTCCAGGCGTGCACGGCGGCGGGCTCGATCCACTCGGTCGTACTCGCATCCTCGGGTGCCGTGTACCGGCCTGACACGACGGCACATCGCGAGACGGATGCGCTCGGCCCGACCGATACCTACGGGCACACGAAGCAGTGGGCAGAGCAGCTCGCTGGGCTCTTCCATTCCAGGACCGGCATTGCCGTCGGGATCGCCCGCCTCTTCAATACATTCGGACCAGGCGAGACGAACCCGCATTTCATCCCGAGCGTCATCTTGCAGTTGATGCAGGGGAACACGATCCGGGTTGGGACCCTGTCGACGCGTCGTGACTACGTCTACGTCAGCGACGTGGTCGCAGCGATTGCCCAGCTCGGCGACGTCTGTCGGGAGCGCGGTCTCCTGACGTGCAACGTCGGCCGAGAAGAGGCGGTCGAGGGATCGCGAATTGTGGAGCTGATCGGCCGCGCGCTCGGTCGCGATGTGAAGGTCGTAGTTGATCGACAGCGAGTTCGTGCCGACGATCGTCCGGTGCTGGCGAGTGATTGTCGCCTCGCGCACTTGGAGCTCGACTGGCACGCACAAACCGGCCTCGCGGAAGGTCTCGAGGCGGCGCTCGAGCGGCCTCTTGGAGCTGGCGTCGCTCTTGCTTAGCCGCCGGGCGATCGCCGCGCGCGCCGTCTGAGGCGCCGCCGCTCGATCGGCCACGGGACGAGCTCGCCGGTCAACGCCTTCCAGATCACCGCCGCGGGCCCGTCCCATTCCTTGAGCTCGACGCGACGCAGCCCGAAGCGGTCGGTGCCCGCGCCGTTCCGGCCGGTCTCGCTCGAGAAGGCCGCGTCATAGCCGGCCTCGTCGGCCGCGGCTCGCACGGTCACATTGTTGTGGCCGTGGGGGTAGGCGAGGAGTGGGGCGGCGTCCGGGATCTGGGCGCGGAGCTCTCGCATCGAGTCGCTCAACTCCGCGGCGAGCGCCGTCGCGTCGAGCTCGGGAAACGAAACGTGGGTGAGCCCGTGCGACCCGATCACCCCGCCCCGGGAGGCGAGCTTGCGCAGCTCCGACCAGCTGGCGACGGGCTCGCCGTCGACCCACGAGGCGCTCCCGCCGACGGCGGAGGTCGGGATGAAGACGAAGGGCCGCAGGTCTGCGTGACGGCCGAGCGCGACCACCGCGTCGCGGAAGCCGTCGTCCGCAGCCAGCACGACCGAGCGGTGCGGCAGCGTCGCTTGCGGGTCAGTGTGGAAGGCGATCAGCGCCTCAGGCGCCAGCGGCCGGAGCCTCAGCCGGCGGAGCAAGCGCATCTGCTTTTCGAAGACGACCGGCGAGACGTCGAGCCGCTCTTGTCCCGGCTTCCCATCGCCAGCGATGCGGTGGTAGTAGAGGCCGACGTACGAGCTCCGCGCCAGCCGCTGCCATTCGCGTGGCGTCGCCATCCTCCGGACTCCGCTCCAGAAGGCGGCGTCGGCGGCGATCTCCAGCGGCACCGGCCCGGTAGCGTGGGCGGCCAGCAGAAGGCGCCGAAGCAAGCGCCTCGAGGCGGGCGCGGCGAAGTAGGACCCGAGCTGCAGATCAGCCAGGAGCGTGGGCTCGGCGCGCACGATCTCGACGGACGACGCGCCGCGGGCACGGCAGAAGCGCGCGACCGAACGAGCGTCGCCGAGCAACTCCGGCTCTCCCCATTCGAGTTCACCTCCGGCTCGTCGGATGCGGACGGCGATCGCCTCCGGGCTCGCTGCGCCCTCCGGCAACCCGGCGGAGGCCTCGCGCAGGGCGTCGCGGTCGCCGGAGACTCGCGCGACGACCGGCGGTTGTACGCCTGCAATGCCGTGTACGACGATCCGGCTCATGGGCGGCCGAGGATACAATCGTCTACTGCATGAGGCCTTTTCTGGCGCCACCGACGACGCAGGAGGTGGAGCCGGGGCCGGCGCCGACCTTCTCCGTCGTCGTCGCCGCGTATCAGGTGGCAGACGTGATCGGCGAAGCCCTCGACTCCATCCGGAGTCAGACGCTCGCGCCGCTCGAGGTGATCGTCTGTGACGACGGCTCCACAGATGATCTCGCGCAGGCGCTCGCCCCCTACCGGGACGAGATCGTGCTACTCCGGAAGGCGAACGGCGGCGAGGCCTCGGCGAAGAACGCGGCGGCCGCCGCCGCGAAGGCCGATTTCGTTGCGATCCTCGACGCCGACGACGTCTATCTGGAGCACAACCTGGAGGCGTTGAGCGAACTGGCGCAGCTGCGCCCGGACCTCGACATCCTGACGAGCGACGCGTTGATCGTCGCGAACGGCGTCGAGGTTCGCCACGTCTACGATCGTTCCTGGCGTTTCGAGGTGGAGGACCAGCGCAGCGCGATCCTGCAACGGAACTTCGTCTTCGGGCTTGCGGCGGTGCGCCGCCAGCGGTTCCTCGAACACGGCGGCTTCGACGAGTCCATCCGCTGGACGACCGATTGGGACCTCTGGCTCCGGATGATCCTTGCGGGTGCATCGGCCGGCTGCGTCGACGAGCCGCTAGCCCTCTACCGGCTGCGGGAGACGAGCCTGACCGCGCAACGTAGAAGCCTGCTGCTCGGCAAGCTGACGACGCTCGAGAAGGCGCGGGCGAACCCTGGGTTGAGGGAGAAGGAGCAGCCCCTGCTCGTCGCGTCGCTGCGCTCGTACCGCCGCGATCTGGCACTGCTCGACCTGCGAGCGGCCGTCGCGGCAGGCGAAGCAGGCACGACCCGGCGCGCTCTCTCTCTGCTTCGCGCGCCAAAGATGGCCGTGCGGCGCAGGCTCGAGCTGGCGCTCATCGCGGTGGCGCCGGGCGTCGCGGGGCGTGTCATGCGCCGCCGCGCGGCGAGCGCGTGGACGGGCGGAGGCGGCACCCGCGTGTCGCGAGATGCGGGCGAACCGCCTGCTCCCTAGTGTGCCTTCGTGGCGCGTACCGTTACGAGCAGCGGGAAGAAGGGATCGTCTCCTTCGAGCTCGCGCGCCGACAATTCTTCCGCCGCCATCCCGACGAGAAAGGCGACTGCCGCGAGCAGATTTCCTCGCCCTTGGACAGCCACGTCGTCTGAAGCGAACACATCGCCGAACAGCCGTGAGCACGACGCCGCCGTCAGCCGCCAGTACTCGGACTCGAGCTCCCGACGGTCAATGCGACTGATGACCGGCACCGTGCAGAGAAGCGTGCCGCCCGGACCCAGAATTCGGTGGGCGTGTGCGACGGCTGCCTTCAGGTCGTAGATGTACTGGAGAGTTTGCGTGAGGATGAAGCAGTCGAAGCTGCCCGTCGGTACGGCATCGGCGGAGGCGAGATCACCGACGATTGTCGCGTCCGGGTTGCCAGGATCGATATCGAGGACGTCGCTACTGTCAACCGCGGCTCCAAAACGCTCGGTGTAATCGCGGTTCATCACCTCGAGGACACGGCCGCGAATCGCGGAGCGCTCGGCGGCGAGGAACTGCTCGATGTAGTAGCGATCGACCGGCGTACCGCGGTCGCGACCGTAGTGATCGCTGAGCGGCTTGGTCCGGCGGATCGTCCCGAGCCAGGCAGGGTGCCGTACCCGCTGCAGTCGTCTCCGCCAACGAAGCGGATCGGGCGCCGCACCGAGCTCCCCCGTCGTAGGCCGCGTCCTCACGAGACGGACGTTACCGCCTCTTTTGCGCACCGTCGGGTTCGTGGGCATGATCAGCACGTGACGGCGGCGACGGGGCGACACATTCTTCGGGTGCCGCCCCCGTCCGGCGAGGTCGAGCCAGGACCAGCGCCGACCTTCTCCGTCGTTATCGCCGCGCACGACGCGGCCGGAACGATCGGCGAGGCCGTCGAGTCGGCGCTCGTGCAGACACTGGCGGCGCTCGAGGTGATCGTTGTCGATGACGGCTCGACCGACCAGACGGCGGCTGCGCTCGAGCCCTACCGTGAGCGGATCCGATACTTTCGCCAGGAGCATCGCGGCGTCGCCGCCACGATGAACGCAGCACTGGAGCTCGCGCAAGGCGAATTCTTCGCGGTCCTCGGAGCCGATGACGCATACCTGCCGGAGCGGCTCAAGGCGCTCGGGTTCCTCTCGGCTGCGCGACCGGACCTCGATCTGCTCTGCACAGACCTCGTCTACGAGGTCGACGGCCGATCAGTTGGTCGCTTCGAGGAGACGTGCCCGTTCGATGTCTCTGATCAGCGCACGGCGATTCTGGATCGTTGCTTCTGCGCGGCTCCGGCCATGCGCCGCACCGCGCTCATCCGCGTCGGCGGATTCGACGAGTCGATGCGGAGCGGGTCCGACTGGGAATGTGCAATCCGCCTGATTCACAGCGGCGCTGCGGCCGGGTTCGTCGAGGAAACGCTCTACCGTTATCGGATCCATCGCGGGAGCCTGACCGCCGATCGACTGTCCACCTTGCGCGAGCGAATCGAATTTCTCGAGCGTGTCGGACAAACTCAGGTCCTGGCTGATCATGAACGGTCAGCGCTCGTCCGCTCCGTCGCGAGGTACCGAACGTCGCTCGCGCTCGCGGAGACAGAGGTTGCACTGCGCCTGCGCTCACCCGGCGCGCGCAGGACGGCCCTGGCGGCGGCGCGCACCGCCGGCGTCCCATTTCCGTACCGGGCCGCTGCTCTAGCTGCTGCGCTCGCCCCGCGTGCTGCCGCGAAAGCGCTCGAGAGGTGGGAGGCTCGCCGGGGGGACGACCGGCTCAGAAGCCCTTTGCCTCAGCGCTGACCGCTCAGCGCCCGCGCGTCTGGAGTGCGAGCCGAGACTGGCCCGTCCGTTGCTCGAGACGCTCGAGGTAGCGGCGCGCGGTGCCGGGCGCGATCGCCGCGGCC
>JACDEU010000083.1 GCA_013816245.1 Actinomycetota bacterium
GCGCCGACGAGGTTATGGAGCTCGTCGATGAACAGGATGATGTCGCCGCGCTGCTGGATCTCCTTCATGACCTTCTTCAAGCGCTCCTCGAACTCGCCGCGATATTTGGAACCGGCGACGAGCGCCGCAAGGTCGAGCGAGTAGATCTGCTTGCCCTTCAGAAGCTCGGGCACCTGACCGGCGGCGATGCGCTGTGCGAGGCCTTCGACGACCGCCGTCTTGCCGACGCCGGGCTCGCCGATCAGAACCGGGTTGTTCTTCTGGCGTCGCGAGAGGATCTGCATGATCCGCTCGATCTCGGTCTGACGACCGACGACCGGGTCGAGCTTGCCCTCGCTCGCCTGCTTCGTGAAGTTGCGCCCGAACTGGTCTAGCAGCTTGGAGCTCTTGGCCTTCTCGCCCGGAGCTGCGGCGCCACCCTGCTGGCGGCGGCCGGGGCCGGAGAGCATCCGGATGATCTCGTTGCGAATCTTGTCTGCATCGGCGTCGAAGTCGAGCAGGATGCGAGCGGCAACGCCCTCGTTCTCGCGGACGAGGCCGAGGAGGATGTGCTCGGTGCCGATGTAGTTGTGGCCGAGCGAAAGGGCCTCACGCAGTGCAAGCTCGAGAACCTTCTTGGCGCGCGGCGTGAAGGGGATCTGGCCGGTTGTGACCTCGTCACCCTGGCCGACGATTCGCGCGACCTGGGCGCGGACCTCTTCGACCGTGATGTCGAGCGATTCGAGCACGCGCGCGGCGAGGCCTTCCTCTTCGCGCAGCAGCCCGAGCAGAATGTGCTCTGTGCCGATGTAGTTGTGCTTGAGCGCCCGAGCCTCGTCCTGGGCGAGAACGACGACTTGGCGGGCCCGCTCGGTAAATCGTTCGAACAAACTGATCCTTTCCTTGCCGGGAGGCTCATCGTAGCCCAGGCACCGGAGGCTGTGTCCTGCCCCTTTACGGGATCTTTACGGGCCGGGCAAGAGGCTCCTCGGGCCGGTGTCAGCCCTCCTGACGGAGCCAGTATTGGTGCTCCGACGTGGCTCGCCGGGTCAGCGGATCCGCCTCGCGCGATCCGGGCTGATTCCTCAAGTTCCGGGGGCCACGTTCCGACGTCGATCGGTCCAGTCCCGCGACGGGTGCACCGAAGCCGTGCGATGCGTAGGTTTCAGCCATGAGTCAGCGCAACACAAGCAAGAGCCCTGGTAACCACCCTGTCAACGAGGCACCATTCCGGATCCTCGATGACGTCGAGTTCGGCGAGAACGTCACCGTCTGGTCCTTCACCAATCTGTACGGCTGCCGTGTGGGCAGCAATACTCGAATCGGCTCGTTCGTCGAGATTCAGCGCGACGTCGTGATCGGTGCAGCTTGCAAGATCTCGAGCCACACTTTCATCTGCGCCGGCGTCGAGATCGAGGATGAGGTCTTCATCGGTCACGGCACGCTCTTCGTGAACGACAAGTTTCCAAGAGCGACCTCGGAGTCAGGCGCGCCGAAGAGCGACGCTGATTGGACACTCCTCCGTACCGTTGTGGAGCGCGGCGCGTCACTCGGCTCCGGGTCGATCGTGCTCGGCGGAGTTCGCATCGGCGCCGGCGCGCTCGTAGGAGCGGGAGCTGTGGTCACGCGGGATGTCCCGGCTAACGAAGTCGTGGTTGGCGTACCGGCTCGCGCAAGGTGACAGCGATCGTCCCCTTCGTCGATCTGGTCGCACAGTACGAGTCCATACACAGCGAGATCGACGAGGCGTTTCACGAGGTCACCAGGTCGGCCACGTACATTCTCGGCGCCCCGGTCGAACGCTTCGAAGCCGAGTTTGCAGAGTTCGTCGAGGCGGAACATGCGGTTGGCGTCGGCAGCGGCCTCGATGCTCTCCGTCTGGCACTGCTCGGCCTGGAGATCGGGCCTGGCGACGAGGTGATCGTTCCGGCTAACACGTACATCGCCACCGCCCTTGCAGTGAGCGAAGTCGGCGCCGATGTCGTCCTCGTCGACTGCGATCCCACGACGTACAACATCGACCCGCAGGCGGCCGAGGCGGCGGTCACGCCCCGGACAAGAGCGCTGTTACCGGTCCACTTCGCGGGCCAGTCCGCGGACCTGCGCCCGCTCCTGGACCTCGCTCATCGACACGGCCTGCAGGTCGTGGAGGACGCCGCCCAGGCACACGGCACCCGATACGACGAGCGCCCCTGTGGCTCGTTCGGAGAGGTGGCCTGCTTCAGTTTCTACCCGGGAAAGAATCTCGGAGCCTACGGTGACGGCGGGATGGTCACGGCTGGCGACACCGCCGCAGTCGAGCGCATTCGCCGGCTGCGCAACTACGGAGAGCGGCGGAAGTACGAGCACGTCGTCAAGGGCGTCAACTCCCGGCTCGACGGCCTCCAGGCAGCTTTCCTGAGCGTGAAGCTCAGACACCTTGCCGCGTGGAACGAGGCCCGCTCGCAGCACGCGGCTGCGTATACAGCTCAACTTTCGGGTGTCGGCGACCTCACCTTCCAGGGGCGCGCAGAGAACTCAACGCACATCTATCACCTGTTCATTGCCGAGACAGACCGGCGCGACGCGCTCCGCGACCACCTGACCGAGCGAGGCATCCAGACGGGAATCCATTACCCGATCCCGATTCACCTCCAGGAGGCGTACTCGGATCTCGGGATTGGTGCCGGAACGTTCCCGCACACCGAGCGGCTCGCGCGGCGCTCGCTATCACTTCCGATGTACCCGGAGTTGACGCCCGATCAGATCGAGACGGTCACTGATTCGATCCGCGACTTCTTCGACCGCTAGGCGGCGTCAAGAAACGAGTCGGCGATCTGCTCCCGCATCTGATCGAGTGCAGCGCCGCGTATCTGCGACGCGCGCCCTTCAGTCACGTCGAAGGCATCGGCGAGCTCGGTGTTGGTGAAACCTTCGATCTCGCGCTTGACGACGACGAACTTTTGTTGCTCTGGCAGCGCGGCACCGGCACGGCAGAACGCGTCCCGTAATTCGAATTCCTCGATCGCGTCGCGCGGCTCTTCGACGAGGTCGACGATCGAACGCGGGTTCTCGCCCTCAACACAGACGACCGCATCGAGCGCCATCGGCGCCTCAGGGTTGATCCAGCTCAACTCCTGCTGATCCAGTGCGAGATCGCCGTTCGCCTGTTCGGCCACCATCGCACGCTGGTCGCGCGTCAGATGATCGAAGCGGCGGAGTTCGTCTTTCATCTCACCAAGAATCCGGATGAACGCGAAGCTCCAGAAAGATCGCTTACGACGTCGTCGTAACTCCCGGCTGGGCGCAGGCTCGGGTTCCCAGTCTCGGGCAGCCTTGGCGAGACCCTCGAGTGCCGCGCTCTCGAGATCGGAGATCTCCGCGCGCCGCGCCCGCCTGCCGTACCAGTGCGCGATCCTGAACGCCCGGTCGACGTGCTCTTGAGTGACCTTGATCTCGAGCACAGAGGTAGGGAAGCATCAAGTACGGACGGTGGTGTGTCCACTTTGTGATGGTAGACACACTTCTTGTTACACGTATTTGACGAAAGCTGTTCGAATAGCCAACGAAGCTCACTATTGCTGCGATCTCTTCCTGTAGCCGTACCACGTGAATACACCGCTTCCGGAACGAGCTTTGCGATACAGAACGTAGAGACCCTCCTTCGGTGCCGCGCCCGCGAGTCGGATGACGCAGAGGAATGAGCTCCTCGGGCGCGGATTGCAAATCACCTGCATGTTGTTCTTCACCAGTCCTGTCGCAGGGTCCACAAAGGGAGCGGGCAGCTTCTGCGCGGGAGCCGACAGAATCAGCGACACGATCCTCCTCTCAATGGAAGACTTCGCGTTCGCCGCGCGCTGAGCATGTGACCCAGCGGGTTTCGGTAGTCGTTTGGAAGGCGGGCGGCGACCGACCGCAGTCGGAACGTTCGGAAGACTCGGAACAACCGAATTGGACTGCGTAGTCGAGGTCGCGCTATCCGCGCGAGTCACCATCCGCACCGGGACCGCTACGCCGTTGCTCGTAGCCTGCGCGTCAGTCCGGGCTACGAGATGGGCTACAAAGAGGCCGTTGGCAAGCAAGCTGCATAGAAGCGTGGCCGGCAAGATGCGTCGTCGTGAGAAGGACTGAATCTCACGCCAGCGGTGACGAGACGAGGCAGCAGGCTCGACAACCTCAACAGCTGCGGCCTCGACTGCGCGCCGCAGAGTCGGAACGTCCACTAGCGCTCTAAGCTGCGCACGCTCCTCTAGCTTGGCACGCTCGCGGCGGCCCAACTCAGGGTCGACGAGGACGAGCTCGGGGCTGACGGGCTCGGGCACCACGGCCGGTCCGAAGGTAGCAGCTCCGTCTGACGGGGCCAGGCCCTCTCAAGGGACCACACGGCGACGCCGATGAACCGGGGATGGCCAGCGCGGCAGGCAAGCCCGAGAAATCGAGCCCTATTCCGAGCAAGGGCGACCGGATACAGCTCCTCCAGACGCACCTGGGCATCCGCGTCTGCGGCACGGTCTTCTACTCAGACCAGCTACAGCTCCTCGTCCGGTGGGACAACGGCCGGTCACAGAGTCTGCGCGTCGGGGTTGACCGCTTTCGAATCATCAACTAGCCGTGGATCTTGGAGGAAGGCGATGAGCCGCTCCTAGTCCGACTCGCTTACGACGAGGCGCGCGATCACCTCGCCCTGCGAGATCGAAGCGGTGGTGACGGCACGCCCCTCGAGCTCTGACCCGATGTTCAACTCGACGGCATTGTCCCAGAGGAGCAGGCTGTCGTCGACGACGTCGAAGTTCCACTGGTGCATGCCCCCATAGCGCGCGCTCTCGCCCTCGTTCCGTTTGTGCCTCAGGAGCACGATCCCGCCGGTGCGCACGACGGCGACCATGTTGGAGATGATCGTGAAGGGATCGGCGCTGTGATCGAGCGAGTTGATCGCGTATGCGATGTCGAACCTGCGTGAGCCGAAGTGCTCGAGCAGAGCCTCGCCCGCAACGCGGATCGTGCGAATCGGCGGATCGAGCCCGGCGTCACGGAGCAGCCGATCGTACTCGTCGGCAAGCGGATCGACTGGGACAATCGTGAGCGTCTTATCCGGATAGCGGTAGCCGAGTGCCGTCAGCGGTCCTGACCCCACGTCGAGGATCGAGATCTCCTCGGCAGGATTCCGTTCAAGCTCCGCACGCACGAGCGGATCCCTGATCTCCGTGTCGGGAGCCAAACGCGCCTCGCGGTCGCTCCTCCATTCCTCGGTCCCGGGTGCCCCGACCAGCCACGCCTCCCAAAAGTCGACCTCGCTGTTCTTACGCGTTCGCCACCACAGCCGGCGCCCGAGCCCGGAATGCATCAGCGCGCGCCGAGGAATCGTCCGCCACCTCCGGCGACTGGCTCTAGGCGCCATTCGCACATCTTGGACGACTTGAGCCACAAACGGTAGAGCGCGTCACCCACGCCACACGCTCCAGCTCGGCCCGAGCGCAGGGTTAGCCATCCACGCCCGAGCCACGCCTTCGAGTCCGTGCAACCGCGGCGGATCCCGAGGGGTCAGGGCGGCGAGGTCCATGTTCTGAGCGCCGGCAGAAAGGGAATGACTCAGCCAACAGAGCGTGGCAATCGTGCCGACGGCCTCGGGCGGAACGGCCGCCGCCTCGGCCGCACGGCGAACCCAGGAGAAGAGCAGAGGCGAGGACAGCGCCCCGCCGGCGAAGAGGCGCACTATCCGTTCCGGCAGTTGCTCGGGAGCATGCTCGGGAGCATCCGACCCATCGAGGAGCACGAAGGCGTCGCCCAGGAAATAGAAAAGATCCCAGAGCGGTAAGGCTGCTTCCCTGACATTCTCCCAGTCCACCACCACGAAGTCGCCGTCGTCCGCGACAACGTTCCAGGTACCGAGATCGTTGTGCTGCGCCACGGCCGCGAGAGGCGGCACCTCGTCCACCAGTTCTGTGTGCACGCCGAGCTCGCTCCACCTCGGTACAACATCGCTTTGGAGTCGCTTGCGCTCCGCGCCCATTGCCTCCGGCGAGGTCTCCGTGCGCCGCCCGAGCTCAACTATCCAGCCGGCGATCCGCTCGATCAGTCTCAGCTTGACATTTCGATCGCCCGGCGTGCGGAGAACGTCGCGCAGCCGTCTACCCGCCGCGGCGGCCTCGAGCGATGCATCGACTCCGTCGACGTCGAAGCGGCCGACCAGCCGCGGCGCGTGCGCGGCTATGACATCTCCGGCGGCGTGCGCCACCTGCAGACCCCGCTCGTCGTTGTCGAACCGCTTCGAGTTACCGGCGACGCGCGCGAACTTCAGGACCCATTCCGGCTGGTCGGAGCCGGCTCGAAAAAGCTGGAAGGCGTTCCTGCTGAGGGCGTCGCCCTGACCGAACGTCAGGAACCAGCTCACGTCGCTGGGAATGCCGAGGTCGGCTGCGGCGGCGACCAAGGTCGGCGGCCCCGCGACCTGCGTAGCGACGGTGACCAGCGGCGAGGCCCAAGACGGGAACAGCCCGCGCGAGAGGAGGACTCGCGCAGCCCGCATGCGCGCCGTCTTCCAAGGGCGGTCGACGACGCTCCAGCGTTCCAGCGCGTACGAGACGGACGCAGGCTGGTCAAGCGGCAGCGCAAGCGTCGGGCGCTCCCGCGTCGGCCGAAGAAGAAGCCGCCGGGCCTGGTAGTCGCCCCTGCGGAACGATCGCTCACGCGATCCCTCGAGGATGATCGACCGAGCTTTCGTGTACCGCGCCTCGCCAACGAGCCGCGCGGGGGTCACCACGACGTCCGGGGGCGGGCCATCGCCCGATCCGTCCGATACCTCGATCCCTGCCGACACAAGCCCGGCCCGCCACTCCTCCAGCCCGCCCAACACGACTGCACGGCTCACCCGATGCGGAAGGACGAAGCGAGGATCGATGCGATGAAGGCTCACCCGAGCAGGTCATCGTAGAGCGGGCGGAAACGACCGGGCCATATGGTCGGCCGGGAACCGCTCGAGCATGAGGCGGCGCGTCTTCGTCGAACCGGCTCGAGTACCTCGGCGCACGCGCGACCGAACACTCGTCGAGTCCGCCGGCACAAGCACAGCATTCGCAGCGACGAGCTTCACCGTCCGCGGATGCCGCCAAACGTGTCGTAGAGCTCCTCGAACGCGGCGACACCACGCTCCCAGCCGAGGTTCGACTCCGCCCAGCGGCGGGCGCTCTCCGCAAGGCCGCGTCGGCGCGCGGGGTCGAGGAGGAGCGACGTGAGCGCGTCGACCATCTCGTCCGCGTCCACGGCGATGAGTAGCTGCTCCCCCGCCAGCTCCTCGACCCCTTCCGCCGCCCGCGGCGATGCGACGAGCGCCTTCCCGGCGGCGAGCGACTCGAGCACCTTCATGCGCATGCTGCCGCCGATGCGAATCGGCGCGACCACGACGGCGGCTCGATCGAGGTACGGGGTCACATCGGGAACAGAGGCGTGGACGGTGATCGCGCCGCGGGCCAGCGCCCGAACCTGGTCTCCGGGCGCATGCCCGACGAGCTCCAGCCGCGCCTCCGGCACCAGCTCGGCGACGCGCGGGAAGATCGTCCCCGCCAGCCAGAGTGCCGCGTCCACGTTCGGCGGATGGCCGAAGCTGCCGACGAAGACGATAGTCGGCGGCTCGCTGCCGACCGGGTCGAGCGGCTGCTCGGGGATGTCGACCGTGAGCGGGACCCGCGTCACGATTGCGCCGCCGGCGGTCGGACGGACGGCGTCCAGGTCGCGCTCGGCGAAGACGACGAT
>JACDEU010000084.1 GCA_013816245.1 Actinomycetota bacterium
AGGGCAGACGAAGACGAAGCTCGGCAACCCGTGGGTGAAGGGGTTCGTCGAGTCGAGCGTCAACACGAAGCTCTCCGAGTTCCTCGAGGAGAACCCGACTGACGCCAAGCAGATCATCCAGAAGGCGATCTCGGCTGCGCGCGCACGGCAAGCTGCGCGCAAGGCGCGCGACCTGACCCGCCGCAAGGGCGCGTTCGGCGGCGAGATCGCAAAGAAGTTCGCCGACTGCCAGGTCCGCGACCCCGAGCTGGCGGAGATGTTCATCGTCGAAGGCAACTCGGCGGGTGGTGCTGCGAAAGACGCCCGCGACAAGTCGAACCAGGCGATCCTCCCGCTGCGCGGCAAGATCATCAACTCTGAGAAGAACCGGATCGACAAGGTGCTTTCGAACTCCGAGGTGCAGCTGCTCGTCCAGGTGATCGGGACAGGCATCGGCGAGGAGTTCGACATCGCGAAGTTGCGCTACCACCGCGTCATCGTCATGACAGACGCCGATGTCGACGGCGCGCACATCCGGACGCTCGTGCTGACGTTCCTGTACCGCCACATGCCGGAGCTGTTCGAGCGCGGGCATGTCTACATCGCGGTCCCGCCGCTCTACCTCGCGCGCTTCGGCAGTCAGTCGAACTATCTGGAGAAGGATTCGCAGCTCGAAGAGCTGCTGGTGCGTGAGCGCTTCGGCGATCTAGAGATCCAGGCCCGAGATGGAGCCGAGGTCAAGCTGACCCAGGCGCGTTATGCGCGATTCGCGCGCACCTTGATGGAATACCAGGGTTGGGCAGCGCGACTGCGCGCGGACTTCGGCCCGGAGGCCGCGGACTTCGTGCTCGCGCACCGCCTGGTCGAGAGCGAGGCGTGCACTCCTGCCGAGGCCGTGACGGCGCTCGACGCCGCAGCCGCCAACGGTTACACGCTGCGGCCGGAAGCCGGCGCGGAGGCGCTCCGCATCCAGGTGATCGAGATCGAGACCAGCGCGATGCAGAACATCGTCGTGCCGGCGGAGTTGTTCGCGTCCCCGATCTACGACCGCGTGCGGAAGACCTACGGCCGTCTCGCCGAGATCGTGGGCGGCCTGCCGCCGTTTTCCATGAAGCACGGAAAGCAGAACATGGAGGCGCTGACCTTCGAAGAGCTCCGCGATGGGGCGATCACGCTGGCGAAGAGCGGGCTGCAGATCACACGCTTCAAGGGCCTCAGCGAGATGAACGCTACCGAGCTGTGGACGACCACGATGGACCCGTCGCGCCGCATGCTGATCCGCGTCGACGTCGAGGACGCCGCCGCCGCCGATCTCTGGTTCTCGCGCCTGATGGGCGACGAGGTCGAGCCGCGCCGCCTCTTCATCGAGCAGAACGCACTGGAAGTAAGAAACCTCGATGTTTAGGGCCGCCTCACGCGCCCTCCCTGCGTCCTTCCGATCGCCCGGTTTTCGCGCGCGTGAACGCACGCTCGGCACGAGAGGCGACCCATGTCTGATCTGACACCCGAACCACTCGGCGCCGGTCGCATCGAGACGCGCGAGCTCGACCAGGAGGTCCGCACGAGCTTCCTCGATTACGCGATGAGCGTGATCGTCAGCCGCGCGCTGCCCGATGTGCGAGACGGGCTCAAGCCCGTTCACCGCCGTGTGCTCTACGCGATGCACGAGGCGGGGCTGCAACCGAACCGCCCAACGCGCAAGTCCGCGCGCGTCGTCGGCGACGTGATGGGCAACTACCACCCGCACGGCGACTCGGCGATCTACGACGCGCTCGTCCGGCTGGCCCAGCCGTTCTCGATGCGCTACCCGCTGATCGACGGCCAGGGTTACTTCGGTTCCGTCGACGGAGACCCCGCCGGTGCGATGCGCTACACCGAGTGCCGGCTCTCGCGCATGGCGACGGAGCTCCTGCGCGACATCGATGCGGACACGGTCGACTTCGAGCCGAACTACGACGAGTCGCGGCGTCAGCCGACCGTGCTTCCCGCGAGGTTCCCGAACCTGCTCGTGAACGGCTCGTCCGGCATCGCCGTCGGCATGGCGACGAACATCCCGCCGCACAATCTCGGCGAGGTCGTCGCCTCGATCGTCGCGATGATCGAGGACCCGGACATCGACGTCGAGCGGCTCTCGCAGCACATCAAGGGGCCGGACTTCCCGACCGGCGGCTCCATCGTCGGTCGCGGCGGCATCCGCGACGCGTATCGCTCCGGCCGTGGACGGATCTACGTGCGCGGACGTGCGCACATCGAGCAGCTCCGCGGGGGTAAGAACGCGATCATCATCACCGAGCTGCCGTACGGCGTCCGCAAGGCCGGCGAGGGGGGCGTGATCGAGAAGATCGCCGACCTCGTCAAGGCTGGGACGCTCACCGAGGTGCCGATGTCCGACGACGCGCTGCAGGACCATTCCGACAAGGAAGGCATGCGGATCTACGTCGAGCTGAAGCGTGAGGCGGTCCCTCAGGTCGCGCTCAACAAGATCTTCAAGCTCACGCCGCTGCAGACGACGTTCGGCTACAACGCCGTCGCGCTCGTGGACGGCGTCCCGAAGACGCTGTCGCTGCTCGAGCTGATCCGCCACTACCTCGTGTACCAACGCGAGGTAGTTACCCGCCGCTCGAAGTACGAGCTGCGCCAGGCCGAGAATCGCGCGCATGTTCTCGCCGGCTACCTCAAGGCGCTCGACGCGCTCGACGCGGTGATCGCATTGATTCGAGCCGCTGCGGACACGGAGAGTGCACGCGAAGGCCTGATGCGCGACTTCGATCTCTCCGAGATCCAGGCGCAGGCGATTCTCGACCTCCGCCTGTCGCGGCTGACGAAGCTTGCGCGCGAAGAGATCCAGGGCGAGTGGAGCGACCTGCAGGAGCGCATCGCCGAGCTACGCGCGATCCTCGGCGATCCGGCCCGCATCGACGGCGTGATCAAGGAGGAGCTGCTCGAGCTCAACGAGATCTACGGCAAGTCCGACGACCGCCGCACGGAGATCGTGCAGGCCGAGGACGAGCTCGAGCTCGAGGATCTGATCGCGGAAGAGGACATGGTGATCGCGATCACCCGCTCGAACTACATCAAGCGGCTACCGGTCACCACGTACCGCGAGCAGCGGCGCGGCGGCATCGGCGTCATGGGGATGGACCTGAAGGACGAGGACTACATCGAGCATCTCTTCGTCGCCTCTACGCACGATTACATCTTGTTCTTCACGGACGTCGGCAAGGTCTACCGCCTGAAGGTGCACGAGCTGCCGCTCGGCTCACGCCAGTCGAAGGGACGCGCGATCCAGAACCTGTTGCCCTTCCGCCAGGACGAACAGGTACGCGCAGTCGTGCAGACCCGGAACTTCGAAGAAGCCGAGCATCTCGTGTTTGCGACGAAGAACGGCGTTGTCAAGAAGACGCGCATGTCGGCGTACAACACGCCTCTGCGTTCCGATGGGATCATCGCCATCAAGATGCGCGAGGGCGACGAGCTCGTCGGAGTAAGGCACGCCTCGGGCACGGACGACATCCTCATGGTCTCCCGGAAGGGACAGGCGATCCGCTTCCATGAAACCGACGTCAGGCCGATGGGAAGAGACGCGTCAGGGGTGCAGGGCATGCGCCTACGGGCCGACGACGAAGTGATCGCGGTCAACATCGCGCACGACGACGCCGACGTGCTCGTGGTGACCGAGAACGGCTACGGCAAGAGGACGCCGGTGCGCGACTATCCGGTCAAGGGCCGCGGCGGCCTCGGCGTGAAGACCGTGCAGCTCACCGAGGCGAAGGGACAGCTCGCGGGCTCACGGGTCGTGCGCGACGGCTACCAGGTGATGCTGATCTCAGATGGCGGCACGGTCATCCGGATGGCGGTCGACGACATCAAGCAGTCGGGACGCTCCACGCAGGGTGTCATCGTCATGCGGCTCCGGGAGGGCGAGCACGTCTCGAGCCTCGCGCCCGTCGTCGAGTCGGAGGAGAAGAGCGAGGCCACGGACACCCCTGAAGCTATCCCGCAGCCCTAAAACTGTCGCCACAAATCTCCTCGAACCAGTACCCCAAAGGGGTAGATTTTGAAACCACCTCTTCCTAATAACGACGATGAGCGGTATACCTTGAAACGAGGGGTACCAACCGCACAGGAAGACGAGGACGCCATGGTTGTCAGTCGACAGGTCGACCTTCTCGAGCCGATCGATCTCGCGGAGCACCTGGGTAAGGTCGAGCTCTATCTGGGCCAGGTCTGCCAGATCGCGGGTATCTCCAAGATGCAGCTCGACTACTGGACGAACAAGGCGCAGATTCCCACCAAGGGGAAGAAGCAGCGCATCTATGACATCGCCGCGCTCGAGACCGTGATGCTGATCAAGCAGGCGAAGGACAAGGGTCTCAACCTCGGTGCTGCGATCGACGCCGCTCGCCGGTTCCGCGAGGTGCAGTCAACGAAGCACGGCTCAATATCGGGCCCGCATAGCGCACCTGAGCTTTAGCCCCCTCGCAACCTTGCCGCTGCTTCCTCGGGCGCGAGAGTGTTGACGAAGATTCCTGGGCCGAGTTCGAGGCCGGCCAGGATGTTGAGCCGCGGGAAGAGCACCAGACGCCAGTCCGCTTTGCTGCGCTCGAGCCAGACGTTCAGCGGCACCTGACCCTCGAGCTCCTGTAGCCGACGCACCAGGGCGGCCACGGTTTGGAGCGCGACGCCGAGGAGCGGGCTGGTCAGCGCATCGGTCTCGGCTTCAAAGGGGGCGATCACCGTCTCGTAGGGGACGCGAGCAGCCCACGGACAGGTGACGACGATGCCGTCGCGCTCGAGCACGATTTCCCCGCGCGGTGAGGGAAGCTCGGAAGTTGGCTCCGGCAACCAGATCAGTTGCGAGTGGGAGTGCGTAAGGCTCGCGCCTGCGCCACGGCCCTCGTTGACGAGCGGGAAGACGTTGCCGGGCTCGTCGGCGGTACGCCGACGCCATGCATCGGCAACGAGCTCGAGCTCCTCGTCGCTCGCCGCCGCGATCGAACGAATGTGGCGGCGGCTGTGGACAACGACCTCCTGCCGCTCGAGTGCCGGATAGAGGTTCGGGACGACCCGAACCTGCCAGTCCCCGGCCTCCGGCAGGACGAGGGTCTGCGGCGGCGTCATCTCCTCGTGGCCCGCACAGAACGGGCACACAGCGAGCTCGTCGGGAGACGGCGGGTCGAGCACCGGCTGCGCTGCTCCCGGACGTTTCGCCCGGCCGGGTGCGATCACCGCGACGCGGCCCGAGTCGATGTCGCGGCGGAGCTCGCCGCTCAGGTCGTGTCGCCGGTCTTTTTCTCGAGGAACGGACGGATCAGATCCACCGGGAAGACGATCGTCGTCGACTGCGAGGATCCGAGCTCGAGCAAGGTCTGCAGATAGCGGAGCTGAAGAGAGACGGGCTGTTCGCTCATGACCGCGGCGGCCTCCTTGAGCCGCTCCGCGGCCTGGAACTCGCCCTCGGCGTTGATGATCTTCGCGCGCCGCTCGCGTTCCGCTTCGGCCTGCCGCGCCATCGCGCGCTGCATCGACGACGGAATCTCGACGTCCTTTACCTCGACGATCGAGACCTTGACGCCCCATGGTGCGGTCGACTCGTCGATGATGCCCTGCAGGATCGCGTTGATCTTCTCCCGTTCCGACAGCAGTTCGTCGAGCACGTGCTGGCCGAGCACGGAGCGCAACGTCGTCTGGGCGATCTGCGACGTCGCGACCATGAAGTTCTCGATCTGAACGATCGCGGACTTCGGATCGACGATGCGGAAGTACGCGACGGCGTTCACGCGGACGGGCACGTTGTCCTTGGTGATGACCTCCTGCGGTGGGACAGTCAGCGTGATCGTGCGGAGGTCGACCTTGACCATCCGGTCGACGACGGGGATCAGCAGGAAGAGACCGGGTCCCTTCGGCTGCGGCAAGAGGCGTCCGAGGCGGAACACGATGCCGCGTTCGTACTCGCGCGCGACCTTGATGGCCGAGAAGAGAAAGAGGACGACCAGCAAGACGACGATCGCGACGATGATCAGCGCGGCGTTCACAGGCCCAATCCTACGCGCTGCCGACCGGGCGCACCGTGAGGACGAGCCCGTCGAGCGATTCGACACGCACCCGCTCGCCGGGATGGAGCTCCTCGCCACCGGGAGTACGCGCCTGCCAGAGCTCGCCGTTCACGTAGACCAGGTTCTGACCGCGCACCTCGCCGACCGAGCCCGCGATCAACTGGGGGCCGACCGCGACCGGCCGATGCCGCACCTGGACGGCCTTGGTCATCGCGAAGGCCCAGAGGGCGCCGAGAGCGACCGCGAGTCCGATCACGAGCGGCTTCGACGTGTGGTAACCGGGCGCGTTCTGGAACAGCATGATCGACCCGACAGCCACGCTGATCAGTCCGGCCACCGTGAGTGCACCATGCGTCGTCACGTGCACGTCCACGACCAGCAGCGCCACGCCCAGGAGGATCAGGAGCAGACCGCCCCAGCTAATGGGCAGGATCGAGAAGCCGAAGAGAGCGGTGATGAGCGCGACTGCGCCGAGTGCGCCCGGCAGCACGACTCCCGGATGGAAGATCTCGAAGCCGATTCCGGCGAGCCCGGCGAGGAACAGCAGCGGCAGGATGTTCGGATCGATCAGCGTGTTCAGCAGGCGTGTAAAGAAGCCGAGGTGAACATGGTGAATCTCCGCGCCGGCGAGCTCGAGCGTGTAGCCCCTGGGCTTGGTCTTCACGCCGCCTGCCTGGTCGAGCAGCGACGGAAGCGTCGGAGCAACCGCCTCGATCACGTGCAGCTCCAGCGCTTCCTGCGCAGTCGCGTTGGTGGCCACCCGAACCGCGCGGTCGGCCCACTGGACATTCCGCCCGTGACTCTGAGCAAGTGCGCGCAGCGACGCCGCCTCGTGATTGATCAGCTTGCGGCGAAGATCGGAGCCGATGTTGGTGCCGCCGGAGTCGATCGGAGTGGATGAGCCGATGTTCGTCTGAGGGGCCATTCCCAGGAAGTCGGCCGCCTGGGCTATCCAGACGCCCGCCGAGCCTGCGGTCGCGCCGTCGGGGCCGACCCAGACGAGCACGGGAACCTTCGCGTTAAGTTCACAGAGCACGATCTTGTCCTTCGACTCCAGGAGGCCGCCAGGCGTGTCGAGGATGATGACCGCCGCCGCATAGCCATCTTTCTTGGCCTGGCTCAGGTTGTGACAGAGGTAGTTCTGCGTGACGGGATTGACGTCGGCGTCGAAGTGGATCGCCAACACGCGCGGAACCGCTGCTGACGCCGAAGGGGCAACGGCGAGTAGCGCTCCGGCGAGCAAAAGTCCCCGCAAAAAGGCCCTCTTCAACTCGTAAGGATTCTATCAGGGGAGGGCGTCCGCCCTTGAGGCCGAAGGCAGGTTAAGGCACCCTGGCAGAAGGTCGCCGCCGCTATGAAACCTTTCCTTGTCGCAGTTGTCCTCTTCTTCGCCGCGCCCGGCGCGGCCTTCGCAGGCGCTTCCCTGACGATGCGTGAGGTGCCGTTGCACGGTGAGCGGTCACTCGCGGCGGCGGCGCCCGAGTTCGATCTCGTGGGGCTGCACTGGCGTGGCTCCGGCACGGTGCAGTTCCGGAGCAGGTCACTCGCCGGGAACTGGAGCT
>JACDEU010000034.1 GCA_013816245.1 Actinomycetota bacterium
GAACAAGCAGCCTCAAGACAGCAGAGAAGGCAAGATAGGCGAAGGAGAGGAGCATCAGCCGATCCTCCCAGGGCCAGCGAACCTTCGGTGATTCGACACTCGCTCAGGCCCGCGGCGGTTCTTGCGCCGTTCCGCCGTTTCTGCTATTTGCGCGCGCGCGTGAACTCTTCAATAGAGGTGAACGCGAGCAAACAAGAAGAGCGGAAGTCGAACAATCCCCAGTCTGGCCGCGAGCGGGCAACGGCTGCCAAACCCAGGTCCAAGCCGGAATCGGAGTTTTGACACCCTTCAGGCATAGCGCACCGTGGATCTAGCATCCCCTCATGGCGCTCCTGCCTGAGCAAGAAGAGCTGCTGGTCACGTTGGTGGAAGCAGCTCGCAAGGTCCCCAGGCACCAACAGCAGTTCATGCACATGAGCTTCACGACAGACCAGCAGATCGGCTCGATGGACTCGGTCATTGGAGATGCGATCGACGGTCAACTGCAGGTGCTCGGGAGCGATATGGTGGAGCTTTCGGCCCATAGATACATCCGCTACGGCTCCCACGCCTGGGGCGATTCCGCCATCCCCTTCACCATCACCGCCGACGGTTTCCACCACTACGAGGCGCTGCGAGACCGAAGCAAGGACACGCTTAATGCAGTCGAAGAGGAGGTTCAGCGGTATCTCGACGGAACGTTTGCCGAGCGCTTCCCCGCAGCATACGAGCGCTTGCAGGCGGCGGAACAGATGCTTTGGCAATCAGACCCGTCGCCCAACTTCACAACCATCGGTCACAAACTGCGCGAGGCGGTACAGCAGTTCGCAACGGCGATGCTGGATCGCCACGGCCCCGAGGACGTCGACGGCGATCCAACGAAGACTAAGAACAGACTACGCGCGGTGATCGAGATGCGCCGCGAGGAGCTGGGCACTGCCAAGACGTCGCTTCTGCAGGCCCTGATTGATTACCAGGACGCGGTCAACGAAATGGTGCAGCGGCAGGAGCATGGAGATCAGAAGCCCGGCGGGGGCCTGACATTCGAGGATGCTCGAGCTGCGGTGTTCCAGACAGCCATGTTGCTCCACGAGTACGACCGCCTGCTCAACCGCCCCTGACCGGCGGAGGGAGCCCTTCGCGGACCCTCCCGGCGGGCGATCTAGTCACATTTTCGTGCGCTCGCGCTCCTCGAGCGCACATCGATCACGCTTTCGGACGAGGCGTGACTCTTCGAGCCGCATTCGCATTTCTTCGGTTACTGCCATCGGCGCTCTCCTCGCCTCAAACCGGAAACCTCTCCGCACCATAGAGAAGCCTCGTTGAAGGCAATGCACGATAAGGCGTGATTACGTCAAGTCAGCTGCATAAACCCGGAGTCGCAGACTCAAATCCTGAGCAGGCAGCGTTGCCTAATGCGTGGGCCGATTCTTACTGCGCCAGCAGTTGTTCCAGCGCCCGCGACTCCGCTCTTCGAAGCGTGATCGGTTTTCGCTGGGAAAGCGCACGCGAGAGGATCACCGCAAGGTCGTTGAGGGTTGTCGAGGAGCCAGCTTTGGCGAGGGCTTCTGCTTGCAGTTTTTGGACGACGGTCTCATCGAGTGCAAGCTTGCGCCCGTTTAAGTCGAACTGGATCATGGCTGCAGACAACCCCGAAAGACTCTACCGCTCCCTCACGACGTCGGCTTTGCCCCTGAGTGTCGGACGTTCTGTGTGCCGAATTAGCGTAGAGAGTCGGTCGCCCGTAAACCCGCAGGACTCGGCATATGAGTGGCGGCTAGCGAAGGATGCGAGAATCGCGGACGTGCAGCTGGCTCACCGGTAGCTCTTTCGGTGCCGGCGGGGGCGTCGTACCTTGACTTTCGCCCAGCCAGGGGCGTATAAAAACGTGACTACTAAAACGCTGTTTCGAAGGGCGAAACGGCAGACCCGAGGAATCGATTGGGGGCCCATTGGCGCGGATCGAGCTGGTGAAGTTGGAGCTGAAGAAGCAAGGGAAGAGCTTTACGGCGCGCATGTTGTGGGACGACGCGCCTCTGACCTGTCAGACGGTTGCATCGATGCTCGAGCGGGAGCCGATCGCTGGGGTGACGTATCACTCGATCTACTCGGGACACGAGTTCTACCTGTACTGCCCCTCGGTGGATGTTCCGCTCGAGAACCACATCGTGTACCCGAAGCCCGGCCAGCTTGTCTATTACTTCTTGCCGTCGCGTACGTACGCGAGCATGCACGTGCACAAGGAGAGGATGGGCGACGTCGACACGGCGGAGGTCGCGATCTGGTACGGCCCCGGCGACTTGCGGATCGTGACCGAGACGGGCATCCGCGGGAATCTGTTTGCGGAAGTCCTTCCCGAACAGCTGGATGATTTCTACGCGGCCGGTAACACGATTCTTGCCGAGGGGCGTGATGAATTGACGATTCGGCCTGGCCCTTGACGCGAGCCACGGCGTCGGTTTCTCCTGCCCGGCGGCTGTCGGAAGTTCCGCGCTCCGGGATCCGTGCGGCGATTGAGGCGCCGGCGAGCGACGTTGTCGATCTCGCGGGTGGCGATCCTTCCTTTGCGACACCTGCACATATCTCGGAGGCAGCTGCGCAGGCGGTTCGAGGTGGACAAACCCACTACACACACGGCCGTGGCGAGGCCGGGCTACGCGAAGCCCTGGCGCGGAAGCTTGCACTCGAGAACGATCTTGCCGCGGTCGACCCGAAGCTGGAGATTGTCGTGACAGCGGGTGGCCTTAATGGTCTTGCTGCTGCGTTCCAGGCCTTGCTCGACCCAGGCGACGAGGTGCTCATTCCCGATCCCGGGTTCGCGAACTACTCAGCGCAGGTCATCCTTGCGGGCGGGCGGCCAACGCCTGTGCCGCTTCTACGTGAGCGGTGGTCATATGACTTCGACGTACTGGCACGTGCGGTAACTCCTCGAACACGGATTCTCGTTGTCAACTCTCCGTCGAACCCGACCGGTGCCGTGCTGGCGCGCGCCGAGTTGGAGGCGCTCGCCGAGTTTGCATCGGAGCATGACTTGATCGTCGTGTCGGACGAAGCTTACGAGGCGCTCGTCTACACCGGAAGTCAGCATTCATTCGCCGCCTGTGCCGGGGCGCGTGAACGAACCGTCTCGGTCTACTCGTTCTCCAAGACGTATGCGATGACTGGGTGGCGTGTGGGTTACGTGGTGGCTCCGCCTCCACTCGCCGCCGAGATCGCGAAAGTTCAGGAGCACCTGATCGGTTGCCCATCCTCCGTCTCGCAGGCGGCGGCCCTGGCTGCGCTCACCGGGCCGAAAGAACCCGTGAGCGAAATGGTCGCTGAGTATCGCCGGCGCCGCGACCTTGTTGCCGCCGCCCTGGACGGATTGCCGGGCGTGACCTTCGCCGCTCCCTCTGGCGCGCTCTATGCCTTCCCGTGCTTCGAGTTGCTTGGCCCTGATCCAGCGGCCGCTCTTCGGGAGCGAGTGCGCGTACAAATGGTGCCGGGCGCAGCATTCGGGCGTAACGCGGCGCAGCATGTCCGGCTTTCTTTCGCCGGCGATGCCGTTGAGCTCGAAGAAGGGCTTGCGCGCATCCGCCAGGCCGCGGGCGCGGTGGGTTAGTGGCTTCTTACGAGATCGACGCCGTGCGGAGGGCGGTACGCGTGCTGCAGGCGCTTGCCGACGCAGACGGCGGCGTCGGAGTCAGCGAGTTAGGGCGAGGTCTCGGAATCGGAAAAGCGTCGGTCTTCCGGCTGCTCCGCACCCTGGCGGAACTGGGGCTCGTGCAGCAGGACTCGGAGACTCGGCTCTACCGCCTCGGTCCCGGTCTTATTCCGCTTGGGCAGGCCGCCTCAGAGGCGATCGATCTTCGAAGCGCGGCCCGTCCCGCGATGGAACGGCTGACCAGCGGCACAGGAATGCCCACCTATCTCAACGTCCCAGGGAGCCGAGACGTCGTCTGCCTCGAGCATGTTCGGAGCCTCTCCCAGATCGATCTCTATGGGCAGGCGGGGCACACGATGCCTTACCACGCGTGCCCTTCAGGCTTGGTGCTACTCGCGTTCGGTCCGAGCGATCGTCTCGAGCGTGCCTTGAGTCTTGGACTTTCTCGCTACGGGCGCAACACGATTGTCAGCCGCCGCGCCCTGCGAGCGGCCTTGGCAGACGTTCGCTCGCACGGCTACGCGTTCGGCACCGATGACCTCGAGGACGGAGTCACGTCCGTGGCTGCTCCGATCTGCGACCACCACGGCGATGTTGTCGGGGCGCTAGGGCTTGCTGGCTTCTCGCACATGTTCGAAAGCCGGCGGGAGTCGCTGATCGCCGCGGTCGAACAGGCCGCGGCCGAGGTGTCGACCGGGCATCGGCGCCCGGCGGCTACGCGTCTGGCGCGGGTTGCCGGTTGAGCCGTCGGTCCGTCGTCACCGCGGCGAGTGAGGGGGTGGGGGGCTGAGCATCTGAGGGACTGGTTGCTGATCAACGTCCGATTAACGAAGAGGAGGATCGAATGAGAGGCCTGATGGGCAAGGGAAACAGCGTCTTCTGGAAAGCAACGTTCGTCGCGGTTGTAGCGCTACTACTCGCAGCGGTGGCGGCCGCATCACCTTCGGCACCCTCGAAAAAGCCGAAGGGCCCGACAACAGCGCAACTGCGCGCGAAGCTGCCGGCCAATATCCGGAAGTCGAACACGATTCGCATCGCAACGTCGATTTATGCGCCTGTCGATTACTACAAGGCGGACGGCAAGACCCTGACTGGTTTCGACGCAGACATCATGCGGGCGGTCGCAAAGAAGCTACGGGTAAAGATCAGGTGGGCGGTGATCGATTTCTCGGCGATCATTCCCGGTATCACGTCGGGCCAGTACGACTTCGCCACTGACTTGAATGACACCAAGCAGCGTGAGCAAGTGGTCGACTTCATTACGGAATTCCGGGACGGTAGTTCGATCCTGGTCAAGAAGGGAAATCCGGACCAGCTGCGAAACCTCGGCGATCTCTGCGGAAAAATGGTCGTGATGACGCAGGGGAGCGTTCAGATCCCGATTGCGAACGCGCAGAGTGACAAATGCCAGCAGGCTGGAAAGTCGAAGATTGATCAGCTTCTGGTGCCTGACGATCCTCCGGCGCGGCTGGCGCTCAAAAGCGGAAGGGCGACTGCCTATCTCGTGAACACGCTGGCGGGCTCCTATGCAGCCAAGACCGAGAATGGCGGTCAGGACTTCCAGATCCTGGCGGGCGTGTATCAGCCGCAGTTCGCCGGGATCATCTTCCCCAAGAAGTCCGCGAGGCTGCGTGAGGCGATCCGAGCGACGCTGAACGCGGTCATCCGGGACGGGACGTACCGGAAGATCATGGTTCGCTACGGAGTCGTGAACAACGCGATCAAGAAGTCGGCCACCAACGCGGCGACGAGCTGACACGAGCGGTTGGAGCTGAAGTAGTGGCCATGCCGGAAGCGGGTGTTTCGCCGGTGGCAAGACCGGCGGAGCGCCCGTTTTCGCATCGAGTCATCGATCCTTTCGTAAAGAAAGGCCAGGTCCGAAGGTGAGCACGCCCGACGCACCGAACCTAGCGCCCGAAAGTAACGCGGATCGGATCGTCGCGGTCCCGGTGAGGCACTACGGGCGTTGGCTAGGAGGGGCGGCGGTCTTGCTCCTGCTGCTCGACTTGGGCTTCGCCGTCGCTCGCAACAAGAATTTCAAGTTCGGGCTTGTACCCCACTATCTGTTCGATCCCGTCATCCTCACGGGCTTAAAAACGACGCTCGAGCTGACGGTGATCGCGATGGCGGTGGCGATCGGGCTCGGTGTGATCGCAGCCGTGTTCAGGTTATCGCCGAACCCGGTCTTGAAGGCAACCAGCGGCACCTACATCTGGTTCTTTCGCGGGACACCGGTTCTCGTCCAGTTAATTTTCTGGTTCAACCTCGGCATCATTTTCCCCCGGATCCGGCTCGGAATTCCCTTTACTGACCTGACGCTTTGGTCGGCGCCCACCAACGATGCTATTCGGCCGCTGACAGCCGCGATCCTAGGGCTGGGGCTCAACGAGGGCGCTTACGTCGCGGAGATTGTCCGCGCCGGGATCATCTCCGTGGGCAAAGGCCAGACGGACGCAGCCGCCGCGCTTGGAATGCGCCGCTCCGCCGTGATGAGACGAGTCGTTTTGCCGCAGGCCGTACCCGTGGTTATTCCGCCGATGGGCAATGAGTTCATCGGCATGCTCAAGTACTCCGCGCTGGCCAGCGTGATCGCGGTCGAGGAGCTCCTCGGATCGGTCGAGCGCATCTACTCGACAAACTTGCGGACGCTCGAGCTCCTCGTCGTCGCGAGCATCTGGTACCTCGCCTGTACGACAGCGTTGACAATCGGGCAGCACTACTTAGAGCGCTACGTCGGCCGCAGCCGCGCAACCCCGCAGGCGACCGCTGGCTGGCGGATCTGGACTCTGCGGAGGGCTGCGCATTGACGACTGCGACTGGAAGGACTCCCGTCGTACGCGCCCATCGGGTGCGTAAGAACTTCGGTCGCCTCGAGGTTCTCCGCGGGGTCGACCTTGACGTCTTCCCTGGTGAAGTGGTTGTGATCATCGGCCGTTCGGGGAGCGGCAAGTCGACATTCTTGCGCTGCATCAATCACCTTGAGAAGATCGACGGCGGCCTCCTCTATGTCAACGGCCAGTTGATCGGTTACCGCGAGAAGGCCGACCGCATCTACGAGCTGCGCGAGCGAGAGGTCGCTGAGAAGCGCGCCGAGATTGGAATGGTCTTCCAGCAGTTCAACCTCTTCTCACACATGACGGTAATGCGCAACCTCACCGAGGCGCCGATGCGGGTCCGCAGGCTCCCGAAGGCCCAGGCGGTCGAAAGGGCGTACCGATTGCTCGACCGTGTCGGCTTGCGAGACAAAGCTGCGGCCTACCCTGCGCAGCTTTCAGGAGGACAGCAGCAGCGAGTCGCGATCGCGCGCGCTCTCGCCATGGAGCCGAGCCTGATGCTCTTCGACGAGCCCACCAGCGCGCTGGATCCCGAGCTTGTCGGCGACGTGCTCGAGGTGATGAAAGGGCTCGCAGCCGATGGAATGACGATGGTCGTCGTGACCCACGAGGTTGGTTTTGCCCGAGAAGTAGGCGATCGCGTCATCGTCATGGACGAGGGAGTGATCATTGAGGAGGGCGTCCCCGAGCAGGTGCTGAGCGCGCCGAAGAATCCCACGACACGTGAGTTCCTGGCGCGCGTGCTGACCCCCACGGGAAGCGTCGGAGCGACCTCCGACGTTCTGCCCGAGTACACCGTGAAAGGAGACCCAGGAACATGAATGTCCCAGACGACGCTGGCTTCGCCACTCGCTCAATCCATTCGGGGGAGTCGGCCGATCCCAGTACAGGCGCGCACACGCCGATTTACCAAACCGCCACGTTCGCCTTCGCTTCAGCGGAGCAGAAGGAGGCTGTGGTCGACGCCGCGATGGCGTGGGAGCCGGCCTCGTTCTTCTACACGCGCACCGGCAATCCGACTACCGATGCGCTCGAGCGGAAACTCGCTTCGCTCGAAGGCGCCGAGAGCGCCGTTGTGTCTGCGTCCGGTATGGCCGCCGTTGCCAACACGCTCTTCAGCCTGCTCAAAGCGGGTGACCACTGTGTCGCGTCAAAGGATGTATTCATCATCACGCGCTTCCTGTTGGACGACGTGCTCGGCCGCCGCGGCATCGACGTGACGCGCGTGGACGTGACCGACGTGGATGCCGTGCGCTCCTCTCTCCGCGAGAACACGAAGGCCGTATTTATTGAGTCCCTCTCGAACCCGCACATGGACTTTGCCGACATCCCGGCGCTCGCCGAGTTGCTCAGCAGCTCCGGCATTCCTCTGATCGTCGACAACACCTTCGTGTCGCCCTACCTGCTGCGCCCACTCGAGCACGGCGCTGATCTCGTGCTGCATTCCGCAACGAAGTACCTCTCAGGCCACGGAGACACCGTCGCGGGCGTCGTCGCCGGCGACAAAAAGCGAATCGACGCGATCCGTTACGAGCTCGACGCGCTTGGCTCGGCCCCGAGCCCGTTCAATTCCTGGCTCGTTCTCCGCGGCGTTCGGACGCTCCCGCTCCGCATGGAGGCACACTCCCGCAACGCGCAGGCACTCGCCGAATACCTCGACGCCCGAGACGAGGTCGAGGCTGTCCATTACATCGGGCTACCCAGCCACCCGCACCACGAGGTCGCCATGCGCCTAATGGGCTCCAGGTTCGGCGGCATGTTGTCGATGAAGCTGCACGGAGGCGCCGAGGCGATGAACACGTTCGTAAACGCGGTGCGACTTGGCGCGATTGCGGTCAGCCTCGGCGATCTGCGCACGCTCGTCTATCCGATGCCAAAACGCGACAATCTCATCCGCGTGTCCGTCGGATGCGAAGACATCGAGGATCTGATCGCCGACTTCGAGCAGGCGCTCTCCCACCCGAAAGTGCACGCAGCCGTATGAGCAGCGAAAAGGACGCACGCAGAATCGGGCGCGTCCTGCCGAAGCGGAAAGGCCCACCGCCAGCGCGGAGTGCATCGGGACTCCCCCTGAAACCTGCCCGGCGGTCTGAAATGCACTGACCGGGCCGGCAGCGGCCTTACCTATCACACCTCTTCGGGGGCTTCGAGATCTACCGCTACCGACCGCCGCTTGACGTTCCGGCCGAGAACGACATTTCGCCCGCTTGCACCCGGGGAGTGCGTCTCGGAAAAGAGCCCTGCTTCGCCACGTCCGGCGGCTCCCGGGAAGAGAACCTGGGCTGTGTGGATGTAGCGCTCGGTGATTGCGCTTTGGGAGTGGCCTGCCCGGTGTTGGACGTATGCCATTGGGTTGCCGGCCGCGGCTTCGTGGGTGAGCGCTGTGTGGCGGAGGTCATGGAAGGGGCGGATTGGCTTGTTGATTCCTGCTTCTCGTAGTGCGGGCTTTAGGTAGACGCGCGACAACTTGGAGGGATCGAGCGCTGTTCCTTTCTGCGGGTGGCAGAAGACGAGTTCTTCGTCGTCTTGGAAGCGGGTTTGCTGCCAGTGCTGAGAGAGGAGGGTTTGGGTTTTGGGGCTGTGTAGCGGCTAAAGCTTTATGTCCGCGGCAAGTGGGTGGCAAAAGAGACGCACCTAGACCGACCGAAACGTGTTAACAGGTTCCGCTAAGAGCTGAACTTGAGGCGATGACGTCACAGGCCTGAGATGGGCTGATGTTCCCACCGCTGCAGATAAGTGCGACGCTGCGTCCCTTGAGCTCGGAGCGAAATCGAAACGCTGCGGCCAGCGGTGCCGCTCCAGCACTCTCGGTAAGGTTACGTGTCACTGTGATCATTGAAACCATCGCGGATCGGATCTCATCGTCGCTGACAAGAACGAAATCGTCGAGCTGCTGGCGAAGGATCCGCTGAGGCAGTTCGAAAGCAACACGAGTGGCGAGTCCTTCTGCAAAGGTCTCCATTTTGTCCTCCAGCAACTGGCCGGCTTTCCAGGAGCGGTAGGCCGCGGGGGCCGCCTCTGACTGGACCCCGATCACTCTTACGCCGCTTTGCATTGCTTTAGCGACGATGCAGGCGCCGGCGGCTCCGCTACCGCCCCCGATAGGGACGATCACCGTGTCGACCGTCGGCTGGTCTTCGAAGATCTCGAGTGTCTCAGTCGCGACGCCAGCAATCAACATCGGTTCGTCGCCTGAATGCACGTAACGATGGCCGCGCTTAGCCGCGAGGTGCTCGCAGTGTTCTCGCGCCTCGTCGAAATCAGCTCCATGGGCGATGATCTCGGCGCCAAGTGTCCGGATCGTGTTGACCTTGACTGGATTAGCACCAACGGGCACGCAGACGGTGGCTTGCACGTCGAAGAGTCTGGCCGCAAACGCGATCGACTGACCGTGATTTCCGGTAGAGGCAGTGATGATTCCTCGCATTCGGTCGTCCTCGTCCAACTGGCTGACGAGGTTGACACCTCCTCTCACCTTGAAAGCCCCGACCGGTTGGTGATTCTCATGTTTGACCCAGATCCTCGTGCCGACGAGCTCACTAAGAGCGTCATACTCGTAGAGTGGTGTCCGAGGTAGATGTGGCCGAATGCGTTTGCGCGCGTCGAAGACGTCGGCGAGCGTCGGGATCTCGAGAGTGGGCACAGGCCGTTGTGACCGAGTCATGCTCTTCTTAGTTAGCAGTTCAGCAGCGTAGGGCCGCGGACCTACCACCAACGCGCAGGACATGCCGCGGTCATAATCTCGTAGCCGTCATCGGTTACGAGGACGGTTTCCTCGTAACCGGACCCTTCGCCATTCAGCGACAGCGTCGTCTCCACGGCCACCGTCATGCCAGGCTCGAACGTGGTCTCGTTGTCTGCGCTGATCCACGGCCCCTCCCAACCCAGTCCGATCCCGTGAGCGAGGAACGGAAGTGGCGTCATCGTCGGCGTTACCCCACTCGATTCATCGAGCCAGCCTTGTTCGCCAATCCAGGCAATGCTCGACTCGTAGATGTCAGATGCGCGGACTCCGGGGCCGATTTGCTCGCACACGTGATGGATTAGCGAGATACCCGCCTCCACCAGGGCGAGCTGGTCGTCCGTTGGACTGCGGCCTACGATGATCGAGCGCACGAAGTCGTAGAAGTATCCGTCAACGCACCCGTAGACGTCTGGGTGGATGATGTCGCCCTTGGCGTACTTTCGTTTGGCATCGAAGGAAGGGAGGCGTCCCCACCAGACGTGCGTCGAGTGGGGACCAGAGGCCATGGCAAAGTCCCATGGTGTTGCCCCGAGTTCCGTCGCACGCTTAAAGCCGATCGTGGCGAGATCACCGTCGGTATTTCCGACTTCGGCTGCCGCGAACATTGCGTTCATGATCTCGACGCTGACGGCTGAGGCATGGCGCATATGCTTGATCTCTGCAGGGCTCTTGACCATACGACGGTGCTCAAGGACGTCGCCGCCCGAGACGAACTCCGCCTCGGGGAACTCCTCGCACAGCTCTCGGTAGAGCGGGAGCGGAACGAAGTCCTCGCGCACGAGGCCGATACGGGCTCGCTCAAGCCCCTTTGCGCGTAGAGACGCGACCACGAGCCGATAGAGATCGTGGTCGGACTCGACCTCGTCGATCGCCACCAGATCCGTGCGCCAGTCCGGCTTGTGCACAAGCAGCGCGGGTTCGCCGTCGACGGGTACGACCACCGCCGCGTGGCCAAAGCCCGTCATGAGTGGACGGACGTCGTGACAGCGCGATTCAGTCGAGTAGTGGTTGGTGAGGTAGAAGACGTCAGCGAAGCTGTCGACTCGCGAACCTCCGACCGACCAAACGAGTAGCGCGTCGAGGCCGCGCGCAGACGCGTCCTCTGCCGCTTGTTTCCTGCGCTGCTCGAACTCGTTGCGGGTGATCGACGGCGGCTTCTCTAGGCTCATGTCTGCTCCTGTCTCGTAGGAGTGAGGTCGATAAGGATCGACTTTGTCGTTGACAGCTCGATCAGAGCGTGCTCGCCGCCCAGACGACCGATTCCGCTCTTGGTTCCTGGTCCACCGCCCCAGGGAAGCTGCATCTCCCAGTAGTTGGATGTGTGGTTAACGACGACGAATGAAGCGGGGAGCTGGTCAGACACGCGAAAAGCTCGCTCAATGTCGCGGGTGAAGACCGCGGAGGCGAGGCCGTAACCTCCGAGAACCGCGAGGTCGAGAGCCTCGCGCTCGTCCGAGAACGCCGTAACCGGCATGACTGGCCCGAAGGTCTCCTCGGTGAACACCGTCATGTCAGGTGTGATTCCGGAGAGCACAGCTGGCTCCCAGTACCGGTTAGTTGGTGCGTCCGAGAGGCTGGTTCCCCCAATCAGGACGCGGCCGCCCGTGGAACGCGCCTGCTCGATATGCCGCTCGACCTTCTTTGAGGTTTCATCGAGATGAATCGGGCCGAGGGTGCTGTTCGAGTCGCGTGGGTCGCCGACCTTTTCCCGGCGCGTACGCTCGACCAGCGCGTCAAGCAGTTCGTCTTGGGCATCCTTCTCGACGAGAATGCGCTCGGTCGCGGCGCAACTCTGTCCCGACAAGAAACAGGTGCCTGCGACTATCCGGTCGGCAGCAGCTTCAATGTCCGCGTCGGCAAAGACGATGGTCGGCCCATTGCCGCCGAGTTCGAGGATGAGCCTTCTCAGCCCGCCGATCTGCGCGATCTCTTGGCCAACTTCGCTCGACCCTGTGAAGCAGAGCGCGTTGAGGTCAGATTGGTGCGCGAGCATGGAGCCTGTGGTCGGCCCTCCCTCGAGCATCGTGATTGCACCGTCCGGCCAACCGGCCTCGTCGAACGCTGCCTGAACGTGCCTTGATGTCAGCGGGACGCTTTCGGCTGGCTTCCAGACAAACGCGTTTCCCATCGCCAAGGCTGGAGCTCCATACTCGATCGGCACCATGAAGGGCACGTTCCAGGGAGTGATCGCCCCGACCACGCCAAGCGGCTCGCGCTGAGTAATCGCCTTCTTGCCTAGATCGGCGGTCGGCGTGACCCGGCCGTCTAGCCTGCGGGCAGACTCGGCATGAATACGTAGCCCGCCGACAGCAACGTCGAACTCTGCTTCTGCCTGCGCGCGTGTCTTGCCGTGCTCGAGCAGATGCTCCTCGACTGCCACGGCTCTTCTGGTCAGCAGGGCGTCCGCCGTTCGTTGGAGCAGATCGGCCCGCTGCCACGCACCCAACGCTCGCAGAGCCTGGGTCGCATTCCGGGCTGCCATCAGCGCGTTGTCGACTGCAGCAGGTCCTGCTTCTTTGACTTCCGCAAAATGCTCACCTGTGACGGGACTGTGGAGCTGCAGAGTGCTCATGTGTCCTCCTCGTGAGATGCCTGAGCGATCGGTTCAACCGCTTGGTTGCGGGGGAGGATCCGACAGCCGGTCGCGTCCCAATGAACGCTGACTTCGTGTCCAACTGGGAGGGGCCCGGCTGACCCGTTGGCGGGTAGCTCAGCTTTGAGCGGATCGGCAAGGCCGGGAACGGCAAGGCGGTAGCTGAAGCCGCTACCTCGAAAAGCGACATCCTGGACTGAAGCCCTTAGGCCGGGTTCCTGTTCCTGGCGGTTGAGCCTGACAATCTCAGGCCGTACGACCAGCCAAGCAGGACCGCTTTCCAATCCAAGAGCTTGAGGGACGCGCAGGTTCGTGCCGGCGAGTGCAACGAGAGACTGTCCGTCTGTTGTCTCGGTGATCTCGACCGGGATGACATTGGCATCACCGACAAAGCGTGCGGCGAACGGCGTTGTCGGTGCATAGTAGATCTCATCGGGCGCCCCGATTTGCTCTAAGCGTCCTTCATTGAAGACTGCGACGCGGTCCGACAGTGAGAGCGCCTCGCGCTGGTCGTGGGTCACATACACAAACGTTGCGCCTGTCTCGCGATGCACCCTACGAAGCTCCGCTTCCATCTCTAGTCTGATCTTTAGATCGAGTGCCGAGAGTGGCTCGTCGAGGAGCAGCACCTCAGGGCGGTTGATCAGCGCGCGTGCCAGAGCAACACGCTGCATCTGCCCGCCGGAAAGTTCGTGACTGCGACGGTGGGAGAACTCCTCCAGCCTGACGAGAGCCAGGGCTTTCTGTACCCGCGGCGCTACCTCGGCCCGACCGATTCCAGCTATACGTAGACCAAAAGCGACGTTCTCAAATACATCAAGATGCGGGAAGAGCGTGGGGCGCTGAAAAACCATGTTGACTGGGCGTCGATGTGGTTGCACATTGGTGATGTCTCTGCCGCCGAGTAGCACTCGGCCTTCTGCGGGAGCCTCGAACCCCGCGATTACCCGAAGCAGGGTCGTCTTTCCGCACCCTGACGGGCCAAGCAATGTGACGAACTCGCCGCGGTGGATGTCGAGTGAGACGTTGCTGAGTGCGGTGACTGCGCCGTAGCGATGGCTGACGTTCAGGACGCTGACCCTGGGCGCCGGCTGTTCGAGGGACATCAGATGCTCCGCCCCGGATCCATCTCTCCCCGCAGGCTGAGCTCGAGCGTACGCGCGCGAGCCCGTTCACCGCGCAAGGCGAATAGGAAGGCGATCGCACTTAGCCCGAAAGTGACGGTCATCAATAACGTCGAAACAGTGTTGATCGATGGATCAACGTGGCGGCGGAGGCTCGACCAGATGAAGAGCGGGAGCGTCGAATCCGGCCCGATTACAAAGAACGTAATGATGAATTCGTCGAAAGAGAGCGCAAACGCTAGTGCAGCCGCGCCGACCAGAATCGGCCAAACCTGCGGCAGGGTTACGCGCCTGAAAACCTTCCAGTGGTTGGCGCCTAGGTCAGCAGCCGCTTCCTCGAGCGCGATGTCCATTCGGTCGAAGGCGGCGCGGGCGATCAGGAAAAAAAACGGGAACACGTAAACGAAGTGAGCTAGGACAACGGTGCGGAGCGACAGTTCGAGTTTCAGTCGAGCGAAAAAGACGAGCAGGGCAAGTCCGACGAACAGGCCAGGAAGGGTGATCGGAAGAAAGAAAAGGAGGGAGAGAGGGCCGCGCCAACGTGACGAGGAACGGCTGATGCCATATGCGGCCAGGGTGCCGAGGACGAACGTGAGCGCGCAGCTGGCGGCTGCCACTATCAGGCTGTTTTCGGCGGAAGCTCGGAACTCGGGCGAGCTTAGAACCTGGCGATACCAGCGAAGCGAGAAACCCTTAAATGGAAACGATAATCCTCCGGTCTTGTGAAAGGAGAACAAGACCACGACCGCGAGCGGCAGGAACAGAAACAACAGCGCCATGATGGTGATCAGCGCTGTGATCGGACTCCTCTGCAGCACATTGCGTGAACTCATCGGGCTTAGGACCAGCGGACTCGGTCGAGGCGTGTCAGACGTAGCGCAAAAAGTGCCAGCCCGTAGCAGAGCAAGAATCCAGTAAGCATCACGAATCCGGTCGCGGCGCCAAGTGGCCAGTTGCCGGCTTCGATAAAGCTTGCCTGCACTTGAACACCGAGCATCGATCCGCGAGTGCCACCAAGAAACTGCGGTGTCACGTAGTCCCCTGCGGATAGGACGAACACAAACAGGAAGGCGGTGACTGCGGGTGCGGCCATTAGCGGCAGGATAATTCGGCGCCAGCGGGTCAGACTGTTGGCGCCAAGATCCTGCGCGGATTCGAGGATTGCCACCGGCATCGGCCGGAAACCTGCGAAGAGTACGAGGATGACGTAGGGAAGAAGGATGTGGACGAGCGCGATCACAACGGCGGCGCGACTGAAGATCAGGAATCCAAGTGGTTGTGAGGTCAATCCGAGCCCCTCGAGTGCACGGTTGATCACGCCGTTGTCTCCCAGGATCGTCCGCCACGCGTAGATTCGCACCAAGTAACTCGCAAACATCGACGCGACGACAAGAAAGAGCACGAACTGCTGCCAGCGGCCGGCCGCGAATCGCAACCAATATGCGATCGGGAGCCCAAGCGCCAACGAGATCAACGCGGTGGCAACACCTACGACGAGCGAGTTCGTGGCCAGCGTGTGGTTGAGGCTTGATCCGAGAGCCGCACGGTAGTTCTCCAGCGTGAGAGGCCCCGAGACACTGAACAGCCCCGCGGTCAGGACGCTGTAGAGCGCAAACGTGGCGAGCGGCACCGTTAGGAGGAGGAGCAGTGCTGCCGCGGCCGGAAGACTCAAGCTGATCGAACCAAGCCGGAGCAGGGCGGGGCGCGCCTTAGTGGCCGGCGAAGGGACGGCGCCGGCGCTCAGTGCGGGGACCGGCTCCAGCTTGCGCTGGGTAACAGTGTGGAGTTCTCCACCGCCGGGATCATCCGCCGGCCTTCAATTGCTGCCAGGCTGCGACGACGTCGCTCCAAGTCACGTACTTGTCGGACTTGAAAGGTGCGAGGGCATAGAGCGGGGCCTTCTTGAAGAAACCGTCGAGCGAGTTCCAGGGGTATGCGGCCTGTAGGTCCTTAGTGAGAAGGGGAATAGCCGGCTTCACTGGCGTCGCCGTCCCAAGGGAATCGTCGATCTGAGCTGCGAGTTTCGGCTCGAGCGTCGCGTTGATCCAGGCGTGGACGGTGTCCGTATTGCGTGCATGGGTCGGGATTGCCATCGAGTCGCAGTAGCCGACGCCGCCGTCTTTCGGGAGATAGGTCTTGATGGTCTTCTTGCCGGCGCCAGCCGCAAGTTGGTCAATCGGTGGCCACCCACAGAAAGCGGCGACGACGTCTCCCGCCGCGAACCGGCTGGCAAGGTCGCCATAGGTGGGCGATACGCCCTTGGTCTGGGCAATCATCTTGCGGAGAAAGTCCTTCACTTCGCCGAAGTCAGCCTTGCTCATCTTGGTGATGTCGATGCCGAGGACATGGGCGCCGAGTTGGGCGACCCCAATCAGGTCGTCCGGCATCCCGATCTTGCCCTTCAGGCTCGGATCCAGTAGGTCGCGGTAAGTTTGGGGCTGCTTGATCGCGTCGGAGTCATATGCCAACGCAACGTATCCCCAGTTGAGTGGTACGCCTGTCCGCGTTCCGTCAGCGTCGACCCAGAAGTTCTTGTAGTCAGAGGCGAAGAACGGAATAAGGTTTTTCAAGTTCGGGATTTTGTTCTCGTCGATCGGCGTCAGAATGTTCAGTTCTTTGTAGAGGGGCTTGTACGCCTGTGCGTAAGTGATCAGGTCGAAACTGTGTGAGCCTCGGGCTGCCAAGATCTTCGTCTGGATCTCGTCGTGGTTGCCCATGTAAGTCGCCTTCAGCGTCACGTGGTGAGCCTTCTTCCACGACGCCATAGCCTTGGGGGCGTCGTAGCCCTGCCAGGAGATGAATGCGATCTGGCCGCTCGCGTTCGGGGCCTTCGGAGTTCCGTTGCTAGTGACGGTGGGCGCCGCGCTCTTCTTGCCACCACACGCAGCGAGGAATGGTCCAGCCCCCAAGAACGCCAGCGCCAGCCCTCCGCGCTCGAGCAATTGACGTCGAGTCAAGTCTTCACGTTCGGCTTGAGTTGACCCGCTGAACAAATCGGTGTTATCCCAGTCGTCCATGCTTCTCCTCCCTGTCAGGCAGGGCCTAACTCACTGAGCTGGCTCTGAGGGTTACGTGTCCGTCGTTCGGGCCAGTTTCATCTGGTGAAACAGGATCTCACAACATGCGCGCCCGAGCCTAGGATGCCGGTGAAGGCATGTCAAGCGGTTCACGACATAAGCAGTCCGCTTGGGATTTTTCGCAGTAGGACCCGGTCTCAGCTAAACGCGCCGCGGGCACTGATCGGGATCTCTTGAATCACGCTTTCGCCCTCCCAGAGGTACGCCCGATCAAAGTTCGCAACGGTGGCGCACGCGTGATTCGGGATGATCCGCAGCTGATCCCCGACCTGGACCCCGTCACCCTGCGGGTCAAGACTAAGCCAACCGTGTTCTTCGGACAGCCCAATGACGCTCACGTCGGGTCGCCCCAAAACGATTCCGTAGCCCGACAGCAGCGCAAGTCCGTGTACCCCTGCGTCGGCACTCAACGCCTTCGAGCCCGCGTCGATGATGGCGCTAGAACCCGAGCGCACACTGACGACCGTGGCGAGCACGCTGAAGGCGCAATCCTCCAGCGATGCCGCACCCAATGCGACCTGGATCGCGTCGTAGAAGACGTAGTTGCCGGGTCGGACCTCGGTCAGCCCGGAGACTTCCATGCTCTCGAAGATCGTCGGCGTCGCGCCGGCTGAGATCGTCTCAAGGCTCAACGCCTGGCCCGCCAGGACGAATGCCGACAGACTCTCCGTCAAGCGTGCCCGACGCAGCGCTGGGTCGGCGATCCCGTAGACGAACCCCTCGTGGGTTGAGAGTCCGCGCAGCCGGAGCCCGTCGAGTCGCTCTACGAGATGCACAAGCGCTTCCAGCGGTGGCCCCAGTGCTACACCGACTCGTCCGAGTCCCGTGTCGACGTCGATAGTGACGTCGAGTTCAACGCCAGCGGCTGTCGCTGCCTCCGCAAGAAGGCGGGCCTGGGGCTCTGACTCAACGATCGTGGAGATCCGTGCACGGCGCGAGAGTGCAATCAGGCGCTCGACTCGCGTTCGTTCCACCAGCGGGTAGCAAACGAAGAGATCATCGATACCCCCGGCGGCGAGGGCCTCGGCCTCGGACAACTTGGCAACCGTGATTCCCGTAGCACCGTGCTCGAGTTGTAGGCGTGCGAGGTCCACGCTCTTGTGTGCTTTTGCATGAGGTCGAACCGCGAGGCCTCGAGTCCGGGCAGCTTGAGCGACGCGTCCGATGTTCCGGAGAAGGGTCGGGTGCTCAATCAGCGCGAGGGGGGTGTCTAATTCTGGGAAGGAACGAGGTATCGGCAGCGTGATCGCGGCTTCCGACTTGGCGGAGACCTCGGCTTCGGTCACCGTTTTTTCCTCGGCGGGCCAAGCGCTATCGAATCCCCGAGATGCATAGCTGGCTCGTTCTCCCTCGTATAGTCCGACTGATGGAACACCGTATCTCGGTGCAAAACCAAATGCGGACCACGGTCAAACTGTGATCAGAGTCGTCGACAGGATTGGTCAGATCCTCGGCGCTTTTAGCCTCGAGCAACCCGAGCTGACATTGACGGAGTGCGCGCGGGCTATTGACCTGAACAAGAGTTCAACGTATCGCCTGCTCCAGAGTCTGGAAGCCATCGGGCTCGTCGATCGAGACGACTACTCGTGGCGCCTAGGACCTAGAACCGTGACTCTGGCCACGATCCGCCTCGGGCGCTTCGAGCTCCGGCGTGAGGCGATCAGCCAACTTCGCGCACTGCGCACCAAGTTCCGGGAGGCGGTCGCTTTCTCAGTCCCCGAAGGATCCGAAATGATCTACCTCGAACGGCTTGACTCCCCAGAGGCGTATGGGGTAAGCGCGCGTCTCGGCAGTCGGGCAGCGATGTGGGCTGGCGGATCTGGCAAGGCAACGCTTGCACGCTTTGCACCATCAGAGCGGGAGGGTCGGCTCGACGTCGACGAGTGGCATCGTTTGCCCAAAACCGTGCAAGACAGAGTCCTCGCGGAAGTGACCGCCGCCGCCGAGCGGGGCTACTGCGTAGACGGCGGAGAGTTTTTCAACGGCATCGGCGGAGTGGCAACCGCCATCACGAACGCGCACGGCGAGCCGATTGCCGCTGTCAGTGTGATTGTCCCAAATGAGAGGTTGGATGACGACTACGTGCGCGCGCTCGGAACACAATTGATGAAGGTTCGCGAGCAACTGGAGATCGCGGTCGGAGCGCGTCCTTGGCGCGAAGCGGATCAAGCTGTTGGCGACGGCACTAAGACAAACGCCGACGGCTAACCATCCCTCGCTAACCGGCCCTCCTTGACAGGCGACAGGGGCGCTCCTATGGTCGCCTCAACCAGTGACCCTGTGTTTCGTACAGTGAAACCGCGACCGGAGACGCGTTGACCGACATCTTGATCCGCGGAGGCCGGGTGATCGATGGCGCCGGCCACGATGCTGTGGCCGACGTGGCGGTCGATGGGGGGCGCGTCATGGGAGTCGGGAACGGCTTCGGAGTCGCGAAGCGCACTATCGACGCACGCGGCAAGATCGTCGCGCCTGGTTTTGTCGATCTCCATACCCATAGCGACTTCACGCTCCCGATCCGTCCTGCCGCCGAGGCAAAGCTCCTGCAAGGGGTAACTACAGACATCACGGGGAACTGTGGTTTCTCGCCCTTCCCACTTAACGGAGATGAGGCGGCACGTCGCCACGGAATCTTCTTCGAAAGCACCCTCACTGACCGGTGGTGCACGCTCCGCGACTTCACAGAAGACCTCCAAGACGCACGACCCGCGATCAACGTCGCTCCGCTGGTCGGCCTCGGAGCGATTCGGCTAGCGGTCATGGGCGAGGCCCGAGTAGCGCCCAGCGCACGTCAACTAGAGGAGATGCGCGCTGTGCTCGCACGCGAGCTAGGTGCCGGAGCGTTCGGAGCTTCTTCCGGACTGATCTACCCGCCCGGGAGCTACGCCGCGAAGGAGGAGATCGCCGCTCTCGCGGCGGTGGTTGCCGAATACGGTGCCCTCTACGCCACTCACATCCGCAACGAGAGCAGCGAGCTAGAAGCGGCTGTTACCGAGGCGCTTGATGTCGCCGCGGCGACAGGTTGCCTACTTCAGATCTCACACCACAAGGTCTTCGGCCGAGACAACTGGGGCAAGGTCAACGCGACGCTCTCCCTAATCGAGAACGCCAATCATGATGGCGCAAATGTCTGCATCGATGTGTATCCCTATACCGCGGGCTCCACGTCGCTCGCGGCACTGCTCCCTCCCCAAGAATTAGATGGTGGAGAGCAGGCTCTCAAGTCCCGGCTGGCGAACCCGGCCGAACGAGCCCGGATCGGTCGACACGTAGAAGAGAGCAGTTTCGCTTCACTCGACACCGTCCTGATCGCGAACTCGCCTTCCCGCCCACAGCTAACTGGACGCATGTTGAGCGCGGCCGCCGCGGAACAAGGCGTATCCGATTCGGAGTTTCTGCTTCAACTCGTCGAACTCGACGGCAGGGACGCTCTAATGGTCGTCTTCGGGATGGCCGAAAGCGACGTTCGTCAAGTGCTCACGCATCCACTCTCGACGGTCGCAAGCGACGGATGGACGATGGCTACGGACTCCTCCACCTACGCTCACCCGCGCAACTTCGCTTACACCGCACGATTATTGAGCCACTACGTACGCGACGAAGGCTTGATCGATCTCCCAGAGGCCGTCGCAAAACTCTCCACGTGGCCGGCCCGGCGTCTCGGCCTCCGGAGCCGCGGTGAACTCACGCGGGGGGCAGTTGCAGACGTAGTCGTCTTCGACCTCGACAACATGAGCGAAGAGTCGAGCTTCGAAGACCCCTGCCAGCATCCCAAGGGCTTTGAGCACGTTCTCGTCTCAGGCCAACTTGCCGTAGACGACGGCGAAACCACAGGCGTGCGACTAGGGAGTGTTCTAGCCAGAGAGGGATAAACGGAAGCTGCCGACAAGGCCGCGCTCGATCTACTTACCGGTCTACCGAACTGGGAGAACCTGGCATAACGAGGGTGACCCAGGACGGCTTGAACAAGCCCTGAAACGCCGACCTGAACAGCTTTCGCCCTTATCGCACCCAGGAGGTCGCCGGTTCGAGCCCGGCTAGCTCCACTCGTTTCGAACGTGCCCCGCTGTCTCTTCCCTAGGTTCGTTGTACGAACCCCGGCTCCCGTGAGCCGGGTGTGGAGGTTCGAGCCCTGAAGCGTCCACCTCGCCCGTCTGGCCACGCCCGCTTTGGGGCGGGCTACGAGCGGCGTCCGGCAAGTGCGCCGCCGAGGACGTGCTCGGCCGTCGCTACGACTGTCTCGATGTCTGATGCTTTTGCTGCCTCGCGGACGGCGGAGAGCTCTCAGGCGGCAACTCGGCTTCGAGCCGCTCGAGCTCGGGTTTCGCGGTGATGAAATAGAACGGCGGGAAGCCCGGATAGCCGAAGACGAACGTGAGCAGCTCTGCCGCGCGACGCTCTTCCCCTTCTCGTGCAAGCAGCACGCCGACGCCGCTCAACGCCAAGAGCGCCAGCGACTTCGTCTCGGTTGCCCGTGCCTGCTCGAGCGCCCAGCGGAACCGCTCCCGCGCGGCGTCGAGGTCTCCGAGCGCTACGGAGGCCAACCCAACCCGGGACGCAGCGCCGATCATGCCCCAGCGATGGTTGACGTCGGCAAACGCGTCGTGGCCGGCGCGGCCGAGCCGGAGCGCCTCCTCGTACTCTTCGAGGCAGTACGAGCTGGCGCTCGCGCGGCTGAGCGCGTAGCCGGCGCCTCCCCGGTCACCGACCGCCTCGAAGCACGCATTCGCTTCCATGTGCAGTCGCATCGCCTCCGCGTAATCGCCCTCGGCATCGGAGAGGAGTCCGAGCTTGCTCAGCGCAAAGGCGAGCATCAGCGGCTGGCCCCCTTCGCGTGCGATCGCGTGGCAGGTCTCGAACGCCGTTCTCGCGGCTCCGAGCTCGTCCTGGAGCAGTCTGACGAACCCGAGCCACGAAAGGTTCGCGCACTCGGTCCACTCGTCTCCGACCGAGTGCGAGACGGCGATACCCTCCTCGAGGAACGTCGCCGCCTCGGGGTACACGTCGACGTAGCACGCGTTGGTGCCCAGCGCGAGTAGGCACGCTCCCAGCTCTTGGTTCAGCCCGCGCGCGCGGAGTTCGGCGACGATCGCACGCGCCAGCGCATCCTGCGCTTCGTCGTGGCCGACCGTGGCCGCGAAGGCGACTTGGCCGGCAAGCGCGCTGAGCAGGATTGAAGGCGTGTCGGCCGCGTCGAAGGTCGTTGCCGGTGAGTAGCCGAGCGTGTGAGCGAGGTGCTCGAACGTCTCGAGGCCCTCGGGCCAGCTGTGTGCGTTGAAGAACGCAGAGAAGGCGTCGAGCGAGCGTCGTGCTTCGTCCTCCGGCCAGTGGGTCACGGCCCAGTCGGCGCCTGCGCGGAGATTGGGGACGTCTCTGCGGAGCTCGTCGCGGGCTTCGCTCATGCGTGGGCTGAAGAACGCCTCTTGCCGATCGGCGAGTCTGCTCGCGTAGAACCGGGCGTGGCGCTCGCGCACCTCCGCCGGCTCCTCGGGCTCCTCCGCGAGTCGCTCGGCGGCGTACTGTCGCAAGAGCTCGTGGAGCTCGTACCGGCCGAGCTCGAGCCTCCGCACGAGCGACTTGGAGACGAGCTCGGATAGGATTCCGAGCTCCGCGCCCGCAACCGTGGCCGCCGCCTCGCGCGTGAAGGCGCCTCGGAAGACCGAGAGTTGCCCGAAACAGCGCCGTTGCCCGTCCGTCAACAGGCGCCACGAGTGGTCGAAAGCGGCACGGAGGCTCCGGTGGCGCTCGGGGACGTCTCGCATCGACGTCTCGAGGAATCCGATCGTCGCCTCGATCTCGTCGGCGATCTCCGCACACGGGAGCACGGAGACCCACGCCGCCGCCAGCTCGATCCCGAGCGGCATGCCGTCGACGAGCCGGCAGATGCGAACCACGTTCTGCCGCTGCTCGTCGCTGGGCTCGAAGCCGGGGTCGATCTGTCTGGCACGCTCGACGAACAACCGGACAGCTCCGTCGGCGCTCGTGCCGTTGCCGTTGCCGTTGCTCGAGACGCCTAGCCCCTCGACATCGAGTACCCACTCGCTCTGAACGTTCAGTCGCTCACGTGACGTGGTCAGGATCTCGACGTTCGACGCTCGCTCGATCACGGCCGTGATCAGTCCCACACCCTCGACAAGGTGCTCGAAGTTGTCCAACACGAGCAACATCGAGCGCTCGCTCAGGTAGTCGACGAGCTGGTCCTGAACCGAGAAGCCGCTGTGTGCGGCGTCGATGGGGAACTGGAGCGCGTCGGCAACCGTCGGGGCCAGGAAGTCGGGCGCAGCGACGGAGGCGAGCGGGACGAAGTGAACCCCGTGCGCGTAGTGGTCAAGCCGGCGAGCGGCGGCCTCGAGAGCGAGCCGCGTCTTCCCGATGCCCCCGGGGCCGACGAGTGTCAAGAGACGGCAGTCCGGATCTTCGAGTCTGCGGTCGATCTCATCCAGCTCCTCCCTCCGCCCGACGAACGACGTCCGGGGGGACGGGAGGTTGGTGATGCCTGTGTCGAGCGTCTTCAGCAGGGGGAATTCGGAGCGCAGCCCCTCGATCTCGAGCTGGAAGATCCGCTCCGGGGCGGTCAGGTCCTTGAGACGGTGGGGCCCGAGGTCTTTCGCCCGAACGTCCACGAGCGCGTGGGTCGCCTCCGAGAGCAGCACCTGCCCGCCGTGGCCGACGGCGGCAATGCGGGCGCCCTTGTGGACGTCGAGCCCTACGTACCCCTCGTCGGTGAGGACAGGCTCGCCGCTGTGGAGCCCCATGCGGACGCGTATCGGCCCCTCGGCGAGAGCCCTCTGTGCGTCGGCGTCGGCGGCCACTGCGTCCGACGCGCGCGCGAAGGCGATGAAGAACGCGTCTCCCTGGGTGTCGACCTCGACTCCGTCACGCGTGCCGAACGCCTCCCGAAGGATCCGGCGATGCTCGTAGAGGGCCGCCGCGTACGCGTCGCCGAGCGCGTGAAGGAGCTTCGTCGAGCCCTCCACGTCGGTGAAGAGGAACGTGACGACACCCGCGGGGAGCTGTGCGTTCATGCGACGATGATCACCGACACCCCGCCTCGTGTCCAGCTACGGTGCCGTCTCGCGTCTCGCTCGGTGATGATCGCTCGGAAATCTCACGATTTCCGAGCGGGATAGGTTCCCGGATGGGCCGTAGCGAGCCGCGCCCGCCATGTCGGTCGCGGCGGCGGCTGTTACAGTCGAGCGCGATCATCGAGCGCCTTCGCTGGCCGCGTCCACCCGAACGAGGCGCGCGTCCGCGAGTGGATAACGGCCGCGGCCGGTGGGGATGCTCGACCTGAGCCAGGCCGCGCGTCAAGCCCACCGGCGGACCGGGATCGGGCTCGGGTTCTGAAGGGACTTGGATCTGCGCCGGACCAGTGTTGGGGATGACGAGCAAGCACGCGCACGACCGCTCGCACGCGCACGCTTGACGGCGAGCAGCCAGTCCGTGGGCCCGAGGTAGAGGACTAGCTGCTGGTCGTCGAGAGTGCGCCGACAGTCGCGGTCGCGCAGTCGCCTTCGAAGAAGAAGACGTTTGCGCAGCCCAGAGAGTGTTGGGACCGACAAGTTCGAGCGCTGCGCCGAGCCCGGCGAGGCGAGTTCGCTAGCGGCCGGCTTCGGCGGCGTGCTCCTCGGCAGCCCACGCGCCGACGAGGGCTCGGGAGCGCTCGATGAGCAACTCCTGCATCTCGGGCCGCTCTTCGGCTCGGATGATTCGGACGAGCAGCTCGTCGAACTCGGCGCTCTCGACGTACTCGACCATCGCCTCGTCGAGATTCGGGAGCGCCGTGGCGCGGAAGTCCTCGAAGGCAGTGGCCTGGAGGTGGGCGTCGGCGAGCTCGCGATAGCGCTCGAGCTTCTCCTCGTACGCGAGTTTCTCCCGATCGCCGACGCCGAAGTAGTCGCGGGTGCTCTGGTTGATCGGCATCGAGCGTCCGGTGACGGTGCGCAGCTCGGCGATGACAGCCGGCGAGTACGTCTTCGTTGCCGGCAAGCCGCCGTAGAGTCCGGTTACTTCACCAGGGCGGCAACGTCGCGGACAGTATGCGGGTGCTCAACGCCGAGGCGGCGCAGCCACGTCACACCGTCGCCTGGCGGCGAGCCGGCGGCCACGCCAAGCATCAGCCCCGCGAACGACTGCTCGCGCTCGTCCGACGACGCATCGCGCTGCGCCGCGAGCGCTTCCGCCGGCACGTGCTGGACGGCCATCGACCGGCCTGTTACATCTTCGAAGGCCGCGACCACGTCTGTGTAGCTCAGCCGCTCCCCCGCGATCGGGACGATGGCGTTTTCCGTCTCTGGCTCCTCGAGTGAGTTGACGGCAGCGGTGGCGACATCCGAGAGGGAGATCCAGCTCAGCTCCGCCTCGCCGGATCCGTAAACGTTGACGGTGCCGTTTGCGGCATCGAAGCCTGTCGCGGGGGTGAGCCAGGTTTCGTGGAACAGTCCCGCTCGAAGGATCGTGTACCTGATTCCGCTCGCGCGCAGTCGCTCCTCAACCGCGCGTTTCGCGTGCTCGAGCGGCGCACCAGTTCCGAGCTCCTCGAACGAGACGTAGAGGAACCGCGTCACGCCCGCGCCACGCGCAGCATCGACGAGGTTCAGCTGACCCTCACCGTCGACGGCCGAGATCTCACCTTCGCGGATGATCGAGGTCGCCGTGGAAAAGACGACATCGACGCCGGCGCAGGCGCTGTCGAGCGACTCTCGGTCGCGGAGCTCACCGACGATGATCTCCGCTCCCAGCTCGCGCCGCAGTGCCTCGACCCGCGCGGGATCGGAGGTTTCACGCACGAGCGCGCGCGGCGGTGTCCCTTTATCAGCGAGCCGGCGGCAAATCTCCGCCCCGAGGAACCCGGTCGCTCCGACGACGAGAATGCTCACCCAAGGTAGCTTCGGCTACAGGGGTTCACAGGTCAACCCGCCCATCCTGCGTGCGTCACTGACGATCCATTTGAAGGGAGCACGCCGCCGCGTGCCCGAGACTGCTCTCGCCTGATGCCCTCGCCGATCTACTTACCGGTCTACCGAACTGAGAGAACCGAACGTAACCAAGGTCATCCAGGATGGCCTGAACAAGCCGCGCAAGACCAGCAGAACCAGCCTTTGCCCTTATCGCACCCAGGAGGTCGCCGGTTCGAGCCCGGCTAGCTCCATCAGACGTTTGTGCTGCAAAAGCGCTTGTTCGCAAGCCGCGCATGCAGTCCGAATGGTTGATCCATTCTTCCTACGTTCTACCTAACTCTCGTCCCCCGCTAAAACCTGAAGCCACGCAAAGCGGTAGGGCCCGCTCCCGTCAGGCGGAAGCGGCCAGCAGCGACTCCGCCTCCCGAACCCACCGAGCGGCGCCGACTGACCGATAGAAGTCGAGGGCGCGTCGCACCTGCGCCTCCTCGCCGCTGAACAGGCGCGCGCTCGCTTCGTCGGGCGACGATCCCATCCCCGCGTACAGTTCCGCCGCGCGCTTCGCGCCACTCCAAGCAAGCTCATCGCCTCGACCGCGGCGGCAACCGTCAACTCAACTGCGCGCTTTACCGGATTGAACCGCTCCGGGAAAGTTGCAGGCTCCAGCCCTTGAGAGGATGGGGTCATGTCAAGCACATCGAAGAGGTATTCGCCGGAGTTTCGTGAGCGTGCTGTGCGGCTGGTGTTCGAGCATCAGCACGAGCACGAGTCGCAGTGGGCCGCGATCGTGTCGGTCGCGGCGAAGATCGGTTGTACGTCGGAGACGCTGCGGAGTTGGGTGCGGCGTGCCGAGGTCGACGAGGGCCGCCGCGATGGCGTCAGCTCGGATCAGCGGCTGCGGTTGAAGGAGCTCGAGCGTGAGAATCGCGAGCTTCGCCGGGCGAATGAGATCTTGAAGTCGGCGTCGCTTTTCTTCGCGACCGAGCTCGACGGTCGAACGCGGAGGTGAGCGTCTACATCGATGAGCACCGTGATCGTTTTGGGGTCGAGCCGATCTGCAGTGTGCTGCAGTTCGCCCCACGCACCTACTACGCCGCGAAGAGGCGGCCGCCTTCGGCACGGACGCTGCGTGACGTAGAGCTGAAGCCGCAAATCGTGCGCGTCCATCGCGATAACTTCGGTGTCTACGGCGTCGACAAAGTCTGGGCGCAACTCAACCGCGAGGGCACTCGGGTCGCGCGTTGCACGGTGGCTCGGCTGATGCGGGATCTGGGGCTGCGAGGCGTTGTGCGTGGCAAGCCGAAGTTCACGACGATCGCTGGCGACGCTGCCGGCCGGCCGCGGGATCTCGTCGATCGACGCTTCAGCGCCGGCGCTCCGAACCGGCTCTGGGTGGCCGACCTGACCTATGTGCGCAGCTGGTCGGGGTTCGTCTATGTCGCGTTCATCATCGACGTCTACTCGCGGATGATCGTCGGCTGGCAAGCCTCCAGGTCGCTGCGTTCTGATCTCGCACTCGACGCTTTGGAGCAGGCGATCTGGGCCCGCTCCGGGCGCGGGCAGCGCCTTGACGAGCTTGTGCATCACTCGGACCGCGGCGTGCAATATCTCGCTATTCGCTACACCGAGCGGCTCGCCGAGACCGGCGCGGTGAACTCGGTCGGCTCGAAAGGCGACTCCTACGACAACGCTCTCGCGGAGACGATCATTGGGCTCTACAAGGCCGAGCTTGTCCGCAACCGCGGCCCCTGGCGTGGCCTCGACGACCTCGAGTACGCCACGCTCGAATGGGTCGACTGGTTCAACCACCGCCGGCTCTTCGAAGCCCACGGGCAGATCCCGCCGGCCGAGTTCGAAGAGCTCCACCATCGTCAGAAAGACTCAGGCCAGCAGGCCGAGACTCAAACCAAACAGCCTGCATGAAACCCGGAGCGGTTCAGAGCGCAGTTGAGTTGGCGGTTGCCGCCGCGGTCGAGGCGATGGCGTTGGTGTTTGCCGCAGCTGGCGTCGAGCGGGGCGACGCCGGCGTGGCGGGCGAGCTGGGCGTCGCTGTTGAAGCGGTCGATCGGGCCGATCTCGGCGAGCAGCTTCGCGGCGCTCAATCGTCCGCAGCCGGCCAGTGCGAGGAGCCGTGGTGCGAGCGCTTGCGTCCGTGTCTGCAGCTCGCGGTCGAGCTCGGCGACCTGGCGGGTCAGCGTGCGGCAGCGGCCGAGCAGGTCGCGGGTGATTCGCACCTGGGTTGTCTGCTCGCGCCGGGCCAGCTGACGTGTGAGCCGGTCGAGCCAGACGCTCCGGTCGAGTGCGCCCAGCGGCACCCCCAGGGTCGGGTCGAGCTCGTGCAGGTGCCAACGGAGCCGCTGCTGGCAGCGACGTCGTTCCGCCACAAGGTCGTCGCGATGGTCGACGAGCAGCTTCAACTCCCGCAGCGTCTCCTCGCCGACACGCGGACCGTCAAGCAGCGGCTCCTGCAACGCCGCCCGCGCGACCGCGAGCGCATTGATCCGGTCTGACTTCCCGCGCACCCGGCAGCGGCGACGCTGCGGCGCCGTCAACCGTGGCAGCACCCGCACCAGCCGCTCACCAGCCTCCATGAGCAGCTGCTCCAAGCCGCGCGTCACATGCCGACAATCCTCGAGCGCCCACAAACGCTCCTCACCAAGCGCCTCCGCCCACGACACAACCTCGCCGTCTTCTACCGGGCCGCTGCGCTCACCGAGCTGCCGCCCGATCTCGTCAAAGGCAACCGCCGTCAGCGAGTGCTTGTGGACGTCCACCCCGATCACGATCATTGACATCGCCTCCAACACGGGAAGGGGCGACCGGCGAGCGGACAGACCTCAATCGAGGCCAACGGCCACGCTTCTATCAGGCCACACTCGACGATCTCGGGAAGACGGCGGCGACACAACACGGGCAAACCGGCACCCAGCCGACAATCGGGAATCGAGTCAGCCGCCGCCAACCGAACTCTCAAACTCGAACCAGACGACACCCCTTCAGGGTGACATTGAGTTCGGGAATGATGCTCCTATGACGTGTCAAGCGATCAGTGGTGTTTGCTGGTCGAGTACGCGGTAGAGGTGGCGGGCGAGGTAGCGCTTCAGAAGTCGGGTGGCGTCGCGTCGGCTTTTGCC
>JACDEU010000085.1 GCA_013816245.1 Actinomycetota bacterium
TGGATTGTTCTCTGTCGCTTTTCCACCAGAAAGCGACAGGGGACGAACCCACGTTTCTAGGATCTGCTGGTCGGCCTTGGGCCCCGCGCCGCCAAGCGGTATGCGACCACGCCGGACGCCGTTGCCTGCGGCTCGACGTTAGGCTCGCGGCAGTCGAGAGTTAGGAGTTTCAGTGAGCGTCCGGCGTCTCGAGGAGATTCCCGGGTTCAACATCGACCGCGTCGCGGCGGCGGCCGGCGACGATCCCGAGGTCCTGCGGATGGAGAACCTCGACACCGACATCCCCCCGCCGGCCGAAGCAATGGAGGCGACTCGAGCGGCATTCCAGGTCAATGGCCGGCAGGTGATGCAAAAGCTTGGGCCGGCGCGCGAGCCGGGGTCGACCTACGGGCTGACGCAGGCACAGGCCGAGGCCGCACTCCGGCGGGGGATCGACGCAGAACTTGCGAGACCGCCACTCGCGGAGCGCGTTGATGTCGGCGAAGCGGGACGCCGGTACCTGCTTCACCTAGGGACACTCGGGCGGAAACGCACGACGCTCGGCGATTACGAGTCGACGCTTCGTGTCCACCTGGCACCGTTCTTCGCCGGTCGCTCGGTGGACCGCATCGACGTCGAGCTCGTCGAGGCGTTCATCCACTTGAGGCTGCGCGAAGGGCGGGCTCCGAAGTCGGTGTTGAACTACACGGGTCTTCTGCATGCGATCTTCGCCTTCGCGATCCGACGCGGCTGGTGCAGCACGAACCCCGTCGCCCTCGCCGACAAACCACACGACATCCAACGCGACACCGAGATTCGCTTCCTTACCGTCGAGGAACTCGAGGCACTCATCCGCGCTGTTCCCGACGACGAGGTCGGCGCGGTCGAGCGCGTTCTCTACCGCACCGCTGCAATGGCCGGCCTTCGGCGCGGTGAGCTGCTCGCGCTGCGCTGGCAGGACGTCGACTGGACAGCCGGCGTGATCCGCGTGTGTCGTAACCACACTCGAGGTGAGTTCACGACGCCAAAGTCGCGCCGATCGAGTCGCGCGGTGCCGCTCGCCGACGCACTAGCGGCAGAACTCGACAGACGCTTCCAGCGCTCTCGGTTCACGGGTGACGACGATCTCGTCTTCGCCCACCCGCAGCTCGGAACGGTGCTCGATTCCTCAAAGCTACGCAAACGCTTCGTTGCAGCGCGAGATGACGCTGGAGTCCGCAAGGTCCGCTTCCACGATTTGCGTAGGACTTTCGGGACGCGCATGGCCGCTGCAGGCGCGCCGCTCCGATCGGTGCAGGAATGGATGGGGCACAGCGACCTTCGCACCACGCTGATCTACGCCCAATACGCGCCCGACCAGACGCAGGGCGCCCGCTACGCAGCCATCGCGTTCGCTGCTATTCCGGAAACTGCGTCAATCGCACGCAGCGGCGGCGCTGAATGACCGACAGTGGTCATCGCGCGATCCTATGCGTGTTCGCCGTTCGCTTCAACGTGAGCTCGCCTTTCGTGGGATCTCGTCCTCCGCTCACGTCGCCAAACGGCTCTAGTTACAGCACGCCTCGAAGTAGATGACCTATGGCTTGATTTGTCGCTGAGCCCGCGAGTTTGGGGCGGACGTCGTGCCCACATTCTGTGCCGCGTGAGCGAGCGCGGGTTTCTGTCGCTCTTCCACAAAGTGCGACAACCGCTGACAGGTCATGTCCCAACCCGCTGTCACCCACAGCACCATGGTTTAGGTGGACGCGCGCGCGAATATCAGAAGCAGCGCGCTCGATGCGTCAGTTCAACGTTGCGGCGGCAAGAACTCTCATGCTGACGAGATCACGCGGCAGTCGCGCTTGCACCGCCAGCGTCTGCGTACGGCTCCGCCCGCGCCACTTGTCGCAGTAGAGCCGAAGGGCGACAGGCGCGGCCGGCGCTGCGCCTGCGCGGACTCTCCTCCTGCAGCCTGCGCGGCGCTAGCCAAGGCGGGACGGCGCTGAGCCGCCCCGCCCTTTACTTCCTCACGCCGCGGCGCCCGCCATCTCTCGGCAGCTTTCGGCGCAGCGGCGGCACTCCTCCGCGCAGCGTCGCATCTGTTCGTCGTCGCCCATCTGCTCGCACGATTCGGCGCAGCGCTCGCAGGCGTCTGCGCACACGCGGCAGGTCTCGTGGTGGAGGCCGGAACCGCGCAGCATGAAGTCCCGACTCGCGTCGCAGATCTGCGCGCAGTCGAGAAGCGTGCGGATGTGGTCCACCTCGGCGTGCTTTCCGCCTTGCTGAAGGCAGTACGTCACCGTTGCCAGGCAGACGTCGTGACAGTCGGAGCAGCGTTCGATGCACGCGTGCAGCTCACTGCTGATGTGCTCCGCGCTTAGGTGGTGTGCCATAGCGGTCTCCTCCCTTCTCGTACTTGTCGGTCGTACTCGTTCCTTACCTTGCCTCGCGGCCGGGCGCGCAAACAAGGAGAGCGGATTGCCGAGATTAACCGAGACGGCAAAAAGGTTTCGCGGTTTCGCTAGAAGTGGGGGGCCGAGACACAGATTCAGGTCTCGCGGTTTCGCTAGAAGCCGATTTCAGCCCGCCGCTTCGTCTCATCAAGCGCGTGCGCGATGGCCAGGGACCTTTGTTGAAGAACACCGTCGACGCGAGCGCCGTCGCTTTCTGGTGGAAAGACGACAGAAGCCATGCGCTCGCTGGCAAGGCCGAGAGCTACGGCTTCAGCCGCCAGCCGCGGGCGATCACCGCGGTGGCCATGAGGAATGCTCCGACTGCGACCGCGGCTGCGACGACGACCGAGACCCAGATGGTTGCCTCGTGGAAGCCGGTGAGTCCGGCGCGCGTGGCGTCGACGAGGTAATAGAGCGGGTCGATCCGTGTCAGGGTGGCCCACGGCTCGTCGAGGGTGCGCGCCGAGTAGAAGACGCCGCCGACAAGCGCGAGCGGCGTGATCACGATGTTCGCGACGAAGGCGTGCTGATCAAACGTCTCTGCGCAGATCCCCGTGATCACTCCGAGCGACGAGAACACGAGCCCGGTCAGCAGGAGCGCGACTGTGGTGAGGGTGAGGTGGGCCGCTTCGTGCGCGAACGGCAGCGCGAGCAGCGCGACGGCGAGAGCCGCCAGGAGACCGCGGACGAGGCCGCCGCTCAGGTAAGACATCGCGAGCTGCCAGGGGCGAAGCGGTGATGTGAGGATGTCTTCGATGTAGCCCTCGTTCTTCGCCTGGAAGAGACTCGTCGAGCAGTTCGCGAACGATTGCCCCGCCACCGTCATCACGAGCAGGCCGGGGAGGATGAACGTCAGGTAGGAGAGTCCCTCGACGTGGTGGATGCGGCTTCCGAGCGCCCCGCCGAAGACGGCGAGGAAGAGGATGGCGGTCAAGATCGGCGGCAGGATCGTCTGCGTCCAGAGCGCGAGGACGCGCCGCGTCTCGCGGCCCGCGAGCGCGGTGGTGCCGCGGCGCTGGCGGATCCGGAGTTCGGTCGTGCTCATTGCCGCATCGCCTCGACGTAGGCATCCTCGAGACGCTCGCCGCCATAGCGGTCGACGAGTTCGGTCGGCGCACCCTCAGAGATGATCCGGCCGGCGCGGATGAAGGCGACTCGCTCGCAGAGCGCTTCGGCCTCCTCGATGTAGTGCGTCGTCAAGAGAACCGTCACGCCCTGCTCGGTATGCAGGCGGCGCAGGTAGCGCCAGAGCTCGTGCCGTAGCTCCAGGTCGACGCCTGCGGTTGGCTCGTCGAGGATCACGAGCCGTGGGCGGTGGACGAGCGCGCGGGCGATCAAGAGCCGGCGGCGCATCCCACCCGAGAGCCGGTTCGGCTTCGTCTTCGCCTTCGCAGTCAGATCGAAGACTTCGAGCAGCTCGTCGGCGCGCTGCTCCGCCTCGAGCTTCGGCATGCCGAAGTAGCGCCCGTGATAGGCGAGCAGCTCGCGCGCGGCCAGGAAGCGGTCGAGGTGCACCTCTTGCGGCGCGACGCCGACGAGCAGGCGCGACTCGAGATCGAGCGCCGCGTCGTGGCCGAACACAAAGATGCGCTCCGTCGGCGCCCGCACGAGGCCAGCGGTTGCTCCGATGAGTGTCGTCTTCCCGGCGCCGTTCGGACCGAGGAGTCCGAAGAACGAGCCAGCCGGGACACGTAAGCTCAGCTCGTCGAGCGCCTTCGTCCCATCCCCGTAGATCTTCGTCAGCCGCTGGACGACGAGCGCCGCGCTGCCCCGATCGAGGTCGCTGCTTCCCGCCATCTCGCCACCGAGGGTACCCTCGCGAGGCGATGACGAGACCGCCGTTAACGCTGTTGGGGGCGGCCGGAACGGTCCTCGGTTGCACCGCCATGGCCGCGTCGCTCCCCGCCGGCATCGCTGGCGTCGTCGGATCGCTCGGCATCACCGGGAGCAGCGCCCTCGTCGACACACTCGGCAGTGCCGCGCGTCCGCTCTTCATCGCCTCCGCCGTTCTACTCATCGCCGGAGCGCTTACCTGCTCCCGCATCGTCGCCACACTCGCCGCCGCGGGGGCGCTTCTGCTCTACCTCAGCATGTTCGAGCTCGCCCGCGGACGCGACGGCGGCAGAGGCTCAATGACGATGACGGCGATGAACCACGCCAATGGCGTCGCCCAAGCCGACGCAGTCACCTTCTATGCCGGCCTCGGCGCGCTCCTCCTTTCGATCACGCTCCAGGCCTGGCGTCGGCGGCGGGGGACTTGCAGGCCTCTGCTTCGCGCTCGACGCGCGAATTGAGCCTGCTATCAGGCTTGAACTCCCCGCCCGTGACGAGGACGCGGCCGCGCACAAGCGTTGTAGCCGTCCGTGGGTCAAGGGGGCATCGACCGACGAGCCGGACACCGTCTGGACGTCGTCCTTCCACTTCGCCGGGCTCGCGCCGGACACGATTTACAGCGTCTTCGTCTTCAGCCGGGGCGGCATCTGCACGTTCGTGAGCAAATGCAGACGGCGGCGGCAGGTGCGAGAACACCTTCGTCAGCCTGCCCAAGCTCGGCATCGCACAGTTGCGCCTCGCCGGCGACGCCCGCACGCCGGTCCTGCAGGCGACCCGCCAGGCCGTCGCCAGCGGGCCGGGTGAGATCATCAGCCGCGGCGGCTGCCGCGAGCCCGACCAGATGGGCTCCACCTGCCAGGCCCCTGGCCGCCAGTAATTAATTCGCCCGCGGGCGAGAGGCGTTCCGCCCGGCCTCTCGCCCGCGGTGATTGCGTTCCGCCCGTCGCCGGGATCGGTCCGGCGCACCGTCGTGCTGTCGCGCGTGTCGCGAAGGCCAATCGAGGAGAAGGTGGTCCGATATGACTCGAGCGACCGAGATCGATGCAGTGCCGGCTGTGGGAGCTGTGGCTCCGGCGTTCGATCTTCCGGCTCTCGGAGGCGGCCGAGTCAGGCTCGAGGATCATCGCGGCAGGCCCGTGCTCGTGTCGTTTCTTCGGCATGCCGGCTGACTGATCTGCCGTGCGCACCTCGTGAAGGTGCTCAGTCGGAAGGAGCGTCTCGATGATCTGAACGCCGTGGCGATCTTCGTCGTGCACGACCAGCCGGAGCTTGTTCGCCGGACAATGCTCGCAGACCTCGATGTTCCGTTCCCGATCGCCGTCGACATCGAGCGGGTCTTCTATGACGCCTGGGGGCTGGGGCGCGGCTCGCTCTTTGCCACCTGGCTGTCCCCGCGCGTGTGGCTCAGCTACGGGCGTCTGCTCGTGCGGGGAGGCGAGCGCTACCGCGGTAGCGGCAGAGACACGTTGCAACTGGGCGGCGACTTCGTGATCGACTCGAACGGTGTGGTGGCGTATGCGCGGCCGCAGCGTCGTGATGACCGGCCGCCTGTGGCGGTTCTCTTGCGCGAGCTCGATCGGGCGTCGAGCGGATAGGTCAGCGTGCCGCCTCGAGCGTGCGCTCGAGGCGGTCGTGCAGTGCCGGTGGGAGTGCGCCGTCGGGTTCTCTGGCGAGCGCGGTGCGGATCCCGACGACTGTGTGCATGACCGGTGGGCAGTGGTTAAAGGTGCTGTGCGTTGAGCCAGTGCTAACGGAGCCGAAGCTGGTCGGCGACGATGCCCCAGTAGGGATGGTGCTGGAAGTTACGCACACGGGCTGACACGAAGTCGATTTGTCGCGGGTTCACGAGGGGCACCCAGGCGGCTTGGTCGACGGCCTCGCGGTCGATCCTGGCCCAGAGGGAGGCCGCGGTTCTTGGCCTCGTCGCCTCGAGCGAGTGCGCCCGCTGCAACTCGCGCTCGAAGTGAGGGTCGCAGAACCAGCCGTGGTCGATGGCGCCTGCACAGGACAACCAGGGGGCGAAGAAGTTGTAGGCGGCGGGGTCGACCCAGCCACCTGGGATTAGCTGGATTTTCTTGAACACGCCTGCTGGGGGATGGGAGAAATATGCGTGCGGGACGAGGGGAACCCCGCAGCACATGCACGATCTAAAGAGGCTGTCCGACTTTCTGTGTGTCAGGGCAGTCGGTCTCCGAAGTGGATTTTGAATGAAAGCAGTGCGGCGCTCCAGTTGTAGGCGGGCCTCCAGTTCTTTGTGCGTTGATGATCGAGAGGTAGATGAGTTTGCGGGCGGCCTCCTCGGTCGGGAAGTGTCCTTTGGTTTTGATCGTCTTGCGGATCTGGCGGTGTAGCGCCTCGATCGTGTTGGTGGTCGTGTAGACGACGCGGCGCACGTCGGACGGGAAGGCGAGGAAGGGGATCACGTGCTCCCAGGCCTCGCGCCAGGTGTGGCCGATCATCGGGTAGCGCTCGCCCCAGTTGGCTTCGAAGTCGGCGAGCGCTTCGGCGGCCGCGTCGGCGTCGACGGCGGTGTAGATCGGCTTCAGGTCCTTGGCGACGGCGCGGCGGTGCTTGTCGGGCACGAAGCGCAAGCTCTGGCGGATCAGGTGCACGATGCAGGTCTGCACCCAGGCCTGCGGGAAGACCGCCTCGATCGCCTCGGGAAAGCCCTTGAGCCCGTCGACGCAGCAGATCAGCACGTCCTGGACGCCGCGCTGTTCAGCTCGTTGAGCACCGCCAACCAGAACTTGGCGCCCTCCGAGCGTTGGAACCAGAGCCCGAGCACGTCCCGCTCGCCGTCCAGGTTGACGCCGACCGCGACGTAGCAGGCGAGGTTGCGGACGGCGCCGCCATCGCGGACCTTCACGATCAGCGCGTCGAGGAAGAGGATCGGGTAGACGTCCTCGAGCGGCCGTGCCTGCCACTCCCTGACGTCGTCGAGCACCGCGTCGGTCACCCGCGAGATCAGGTCGTGGCCGACCTCGACCCCGTACAGCTCGCGCAGGTGCGCCTGAATGTCACGCACGCTCATGCCGCAGGCGTACATCGCGACGATCCGCTCGTCGAAGCCATGGAAACGCCGCTGGCGCTTAGGCACGATCTGCGGCTCGAAACTCCCACGGCGGTCGCGCGGCTGCTCGATCCGCACCGAGCCGTGGTCGGTATGCACCGTCTTCTCGCTGAAGCCGTTGCGGGCGTTGCCGACGCCGCCGGGCGGAGCCTGACCGCGCTCGTAGCCGAGGTGAGCGAGCACCTCGGC